>JAPWKG010000023.1 GCA_028283625.1 Acidobacteriaceae bacterium
GCGCGGAGTCGGCGCATGATCTGGTGGAAAAGGTGCTACGCACCCTGCAGATGAAGGCGCTCGAACGACGTCAGCGAGAGCTGCGGAGCTTGATCGCTGAAGCCTCGCGACGTGGCGACGATGCGATGTTCGAACAACTGACCGGCGAGCGTCTACAGGTAGATCGCGAGTTACTGCGGATGGACCGTGAGATGGCGCGGCCGTTCTGAGGAAGAACGCTAGTATGCTGACTGCATGAAGATCTCCTGTCGTTCTGCAGTATGGGCGCTGACCCTGATCAGCACATGTTCCGCAGCGTTCGCGCAAAAGGTTTACACCGATCATGATTATGCGCAGGCCGAGCGCTGGATGGGCTACAACGTAGCGGCTCTGGTGCACGGCACGGTCAGCCATATGTCCTATCTGCCTGACGGACGTGTTTTCTTTCGTGAGAACACCGCCCAGGGAAACCGCTATTGGATTGCCGATCCGAAGACGGGCGAAAAGAAGTGCCCGCGTTTGATGCCACCCGCCTTGCCGCTGCTTTGAGCGCGGCCTCGCAGCGCCAGATGAGCGCTGATCATCTTTCGGTGAGCGAATACAAGCCGGTAAGCGCCGGCGCCTTTACTGTTTCCATGGACGAGCGCATCTTCCACTGCGCCGGTGAGGTTCTTTCCTGCACGGCAGAGCTGCTGCCGCCGGAAGCATCCACGGAACCTGCCCCTGCCGAAAAGACCGCAACGCAGGCCAAGGCCAAGCCTGCGCAGGTCAAGCCTCCGTTGGCTTCAACGACGCGTCGTGCCAAGGCGGCTTTGAATCTTTCACCGGATAAGAAGCTTGCCGTATTTCTGCGCGACAATAATCTTTGGCTGCGTGTGATGGCGACCGGGGAAGAGCGTCAGCTCACTACCGACGGCATCGATGGTTTCGGCTACGGAACGGACAACGCTGGCTGGCAGCACTCGGAGAACGCGGTCGCAACGTGGTCGGCGGATAGCAAGAAGCTGGCAACCTTTCAGCTCGATGAGCGGAAGACGGGCATGATGTATCTGGTCTCCACCACGAATCGTCACCCGCATCTGGAGGCGTGGCACTACTCTCTGGTGGGCGATAAAGAGGTGACGCACATTGAACCCGTGGTGATTGACCTTGCCACCGACAAGATCACGCGCCTGAAGACCGAACCGCTAGAGCATCGCAGCATGGAGTGCGATGACGTGAGTTGCGATGGCGATGGCCGCTGGAACGACGTCGAGTTCTCCCCCGACGACAAGCACCTCGCTTTTGTCTCTACCTCGCGTGATCACAAGGACGAGTGGGTGAAGGTCGCCGATACCGAAAACGGCGATGTCCGAGACGTCTTCCATGAGCATGTGCCGACCTACTATGGCTGGCAGTCGAAGACCGACTGGAAGTACCTCCCTGAGTCGAACGAGATTCTCTGGGTGAGCGAACGCAGCAACTGGGCGCAGGTTTATCTTTACGATCTGACGACGGGAAAGCTGAAGAATCAGGTGACCCACGGCGACGGTCCTGTGGCTGACTTTGCCTCCGTTGACGAGAAGCATCGCGTGCTCTACTTCCTGGCCACGGGCAAGGAGAAGAGCGTTGATCCGTATCTGCGCCAGTTGTATCGCGTGAACTTCGACGGCACTGGACAGACCTTGCTGACCGACGGCAAGCTGGACCATACGGTGACGATGGCCCCCGATGCTAGCTCGTTCGTCGATGTGGCGAGCGATGTGACGACGCCAAAGGTAGTTACGCTACGCGATAACGAGGGTAAGCCGCTTGTCCTACTGGCGAAGGAAGACATCTCCGCCTTGTTGGCTGCGGGATGGAAGATGCCGACACTGATCGACGTGAAGGCGCGTGATGGGCAGACCGATCTTTGGGGAATTCTCTTCAAGCCAACCGATTTTGATGCGAAGCAGAAGTATCCTCTGGTGGATTACGTTTACCCCGGTCCGCAGGACGGCTCGTGCGGAGGGGATCACAGCTTTAAGACTTCGTTCATCGATCACCAGGCGCTTGCCGAGCTTGGCTTCCTTGTTGTGTGCATCGACGGACAAGGCAACCCGCACCGTTCCAAGAGCTTCCACGACGCGCACGCTTCTCGTCCTGAAGACATGGGCGATGACACCATCCCGGATCAGGTGGCCGGCATCAAGAGCCTGGCGCAGCAGTTGCCTGCGGTGGATCTGAGCCGCGTCGGTATCTGGGGACACTCTGGCGGCGGGAACGCCACCGTATCAGCTATGTTCCACTTTCCGGAGTTTTTCAAGGTGGGCTGGTCGGAGAGCGGCAATCATGACAACCGCGACTATGAAGACGATTGGGATGAGCGTTGGGCAGGGCTCGAAGTCATCGGAGCCGATGGCAAGAGCAATTACGACGTGCACGCCAATCAGAATTATGCGGCGAACCTGCAGGGTAAGCTGATGTTGGTGCACGGCACGATGGATGACAATGTGCCGCCGTCAAACCTCGTTGCTGGTGGTCGATGCCCTGATGAAGGCAAACAAGGACTTCGACATGCTGATGATTCCGAACGTGCATCATGGCTACGGCCCAATGACGCCCTACATCATGCGTCGCCGGTGGGATTACTTCGTGAAGAACCTGGCCGGTGCTACTCCTCCGAAGGAGTACAAGATGCTCTCTTACGACGATATGATCCGCAAGCTGTACGCGAATTACTAACGATCCTTGTTTCAGAACCAAGAGCGTGCGCCACGTGGGATTTGTGGCGCACGCTCTTTTGTGCGCTGGGCGCAAAAGAGCTTTAAAAGAGGGCCCGGAGCTGCTCGGCCGTCATGCCGCTTTCGCGCAGCGAACGCAGGCTGAGGGCGTCGTGCCGTTTTGCGAGCCGCACGCCTGCATGATCCCGCATCAGATCCGTGTGAAGGTACGCCGGGGTAGGCAATTGCAACGCACGCTGCAGCAGGATCTGGCGCGCCGTGGACTTGAGCAGGTCCCGTCCGCGAACGACCTCAGTGATTTGCTGGAAGGCGTCGTCCACCACGCAGGCCAGTTGATAGCTCGGCAAGCCGTCCTTACGCCAGACGAGGAAATCGCCGAAGTCGGCACCGGGGCCGGAGCCTGCGACAAAGCTTTGCGTGCCGCAGTGCAGATCGTTGAAGCGTATGCGCTCGCCGTCGGGAACGCGAAAGCGGTAGTTTACTCCTGGCTGAAAAGTACTGCCTGCCTGCTGTCGACAGCGTCCGTTGTAGATCGGCTCGTCGTCGTTGTCTTCATGCGGTGCGGCGAGCGCTTGTTGTAGGTCTTTTCGTGAGCAGGTGCATGGAAAAATGGCATCGGCTGCGAGGAGTTGATCGAGCGCTTCGCGGTATGCCCGGAGCCGTTCTGATTGGATGAGCTCATCTTGCCAGCGGATACCGAGCCAGGTCAGGTCTTCGCGCATTGCGTCGACGAACTCCGGCCGGGCGCGCTGCCCGTCCAGGTCTTCATTGCGCAGCCAGAGCGTTCCCTGCGCCTGTTGCGCGCGTTCGTAGGCGACCCAGAAGGTGCGTGCGTGTCCAAGATGCAGAAGCCCCGTAGGGCTAGGAGCAAGACGGCCAGCGTACGGTACAACGGCGTGCATGTAATGAGGGTAGTCGATTCCTTTGCCCATGCACTGCCCCTTGCTTCGCGCTTCAGTTAGATTGAGAGCACACCTCAGAGGAGTATCCGGCACGATGCTAAAGCGTTGGCGCAACGAGCGTTGGTTTCACGCCCATGAAACGGCGCGCATGGACGAGCTGAACGGACTGCCGCTGGCCAGTTTTCGCCAACGCGCTTTTGCTTACACGATCGACCTGATCATCATCGCGCTCGTTTCACTCCTGTTCAGCAGGTTCCGGTTTCATACGCATGAGCGCGAGACCTGCAAGACGCTGACCGAAGCCATGATGGAGCTCGGAGAGCACGCTCGTCAGCTGGCTGAATCCGTGCTGTACTTCGCCGTCGCAGCCAGGCTGATGAACGGACAGACACCTGGCAAGTGGCTGATGAAAATTCGCATCGTCTCTTTGACGGAGGATCATCTTGGCTGGTGGCAGTGTGTCGAACGCGCTCTGGGCTACGGCGCCAGCCTGCTGGAGGGTGGTTTCGGCTTCTTCCAGTACTGGATGAATAAGAACCGCATGTGTGTTCATGACCGTATCGCGGAGACTATCGTCGTGGACCTGCGTAAGGCACGCAAAGAGCCGGCCATTAAGACCGATGCGGCAGAGCTTGCCTATGAGGCCGGTGACCGCTAGGCCTACATGTAATCCACGCCGTACTGCACCGGGATCTGCGTAAACGCGATGCGCGTCGGTGCTGATTCGCGCGCAGGCAGCATGCCGGCAAAGTGCAGCGTGGTGTGGCCGTACTTCAGATTCAGCTTGTCCATGGTGGCTGAAAGCTCGTTGCGGTTGCCCGGTTCCTGAAAGAGTGTGTCCTGCATCTCGGCATCCGGGATCAGGTTGCGAAGCGTAACCCCCACGAAGAAAGGTTTACGGTACTCCGGGCCTTGCGGCCGCTGCGCCCAGATGCCGCGCAACGCCTCCAGCAACGAAAGCGTGTCCTGACACGGGCGAAAGCGCGCCTCCATGCCCCAGCCTGTCTGGGTAATGCCGCTGGTGTGTTTCTTTACCTTGCCCTCTACCCGCTGCTGTTGCTCGCGCGTGAGTGAGTACTTGATCGTGATGGCCAGTGAGCTGGTATGGAACTTCTCCATACGTAATCGCATCGCTGCCTTGTGCAGCAGCTTATGTGCCACGGCCCAGGCACCTTCATGCGTGCGGTGTTCCGGGCCAAGCACATGGGAGTGGCCCAGGGATTTCTGAACCTCATTGCCGACAGGAGCGCCGTCGTCGCCTGTATCGTGGCCGCGCAGCCAGTGATAGAGTCGGTCACCCCATACAGAGTCCCAAAGCTGGTGCATGGCCTGCCGGTTCAGCGCGAGCAGCTGCGGCATAGTGCGGATCCCCTTGGCGTTCAAACGGATCTCTGTGCGCGCGCCTACGCCGGGAAGATCGCGCAGCTCCAGATGCGCAATCGCGCGCGGCAGCTGCGAGGGCAGCAGGCCGATCAGGCCATCCGGCTTCTGCATATCGCTGGCGATCTTGGCCAGGTAGCGGTTGGGGGCCATACCGATCGAGCAGCGCAGCGTGGAGCCTACCTTGTCCTTGATGGACTGCTTGATGTCGAGCGCAATCCTGCGGGCTCGCGCCGGTTCCCGCTCCCGCCCCAGAAGCTGGCAAACCATCTCGTCAATGGAAGGGGTATGAGCCACCGGGCAGATCAACTCCACGGCGGCGGCAATCTCGCGCGAGATCCGGGCATACTCGGCGTGCGAGCCGTTGACCAGAATGATCTCCGGGATCAGCCGTTTTGCCTCGGCAACGCGCGTTCCCGTCTTCACACCCACGGCTTTGCACTCATAGCTTGCGGCAATCAGCGCGCCGGTATCGGACATGGAGCCGACAACCGCCGTCGGCTTGCCGCGATACTCCGGATGCAGCTCCTGCTCGACCGAGGCGAAGAAGCTGTTCAGGTCCACGTGCAGAAAGCCGAAGTAGTCTTCGGTGGCGTGCGAGAAGCCTTCGGTTTGTGGCTCGGTGCTGTGCATTGCACTGGTGTTATTTTATTCGCCTCTTCTTCGCTTGCGCGCGAAAAGAGCTGATGCACTGCACTTGGTGCAAAATCGAACCGCCTCCCTGTTGTACAGACAGAGAGGCGGTGTTGGACAGCTTAGCCGGTTAGTTGCCGGTTGCGTCGATCTTAAAGGTGAAGTGGACGGTCGGCTTGCTGTTGAAGCTGGAGATGCTCTTGGTCTTCGAGAGCACGCGGTTATGCTCGGCCCACACGTCGTAATCGGTGGAGAGCGAGAGCTGACCGAAGCGGAAGTGGCCCTGATCGTCGGTCAGATAGCTCTTGATGGCAAGCGTTCTGGTGTCCTTGATGTAGACCACGGCATTGGCCAGCGGTTTGTCGTTCTTATCGACGACGCTACCCTCCACGGTCCGCACGCTTGCTTCCTTACCCTGCATGGCAAGGGCAGGCCGCGTGACCGAGAGAGCGACTCCGGTAACGAGAAGTGGCGTGGCGACGGACGTCAACAGCAGAACGGAGCTACGAACGAGCTTGCGGGACTTAGTCATCGTCCTCGTCATCATCGTCGTCGTACTCCTCTTCCTCGTCGTCGTCTTCATCGTAATCGTCCTCATCCTCGCCGTCCTCATCGCCTTCTTCAACCGGCGCGAGTTCGAGAGGATCGCTTGAAACGACCTCGAGTTCGGTTCCGCATTCGTCGCAGACGATGGTTTCGCCTTCGTCGACGTCGTCTACATCAATATCCAATGGGTTGTCGCACTCTGGGCATACGACTGACATGACCCTGTTCCTCCGCGAGAAGTTTGTTCCATCCTAGTAGGATGGACTCGAGTGCCTGCGTGGCACGTCTCTTAGTTCTAGCGAGGCGGCCGGGACTCGTCAACATGGGACGCGTGCCGGGGAGAATCGGTTACTCCAAAAAACGCAGAAGTTTGGCGCTGATAAATTTTTCATGAACGCAGAAGGAAGCTTGCTATGGCAGAAAATGCGGTGTTGGCAGCGTTACCGCCGTTTCGCGGGGTGACGCGAAAGCTGATCCTGGTCATGGCCGGGGCCTGCATCGTGGGGGCGTTGCTGATGGCCGTGATTCCCGGCCTGGCCATGCTGCTGATGGACAAGGTGGTGCTGCATCCCACGGGCGCAATCGGCAAGCTGCCCTGGCAGTTGCTTACCTACGTGTTTGCTTCCGTGCAACCGTTCAACACCTTGTTTGCCTGCCTCTCCTTTTGGTTCTTTGGTTCGGCGCTGGAGGACGAACGCGGTTCGAAGTGGATGGGGGAGTTCTTCTGCCTTTCGGTAGCGGGCGGAGCGATTGTGGCCTGCCTGATAAGCCGCATCGTCTTTCCTACCTCCTTTGCGCTTGGTCCTGGCAATGTGGCGAGCGGCGCCTGGGCGTTTGTTCTGGCAACGATTGTGGCCTACGCGCGCCTCAACCCGGAGGTGGTGTTGAACTTCAACTTCATCTTCCGGGTCAAGGCCAAGTACATGGCCGTGATCTACGTTGCGGTCTATCTGGCGATGATTCTGACCTCCGGGCACCAGTTCGACGCGATGCTGACGCTCTGCGTCGCGCTTGTGGGCTACCTTTTTCTGACCCTGGTCCCGCGCCGCGGACTGCGTTTCCTGCTCCTTGAACGGGCTTACGGGCTCCGCAATGCGTACTATCGCCGCAAGCGGCAGCAGGCTGCGAAAAAGTTCAAGGTATACATGCGCAAGCAGGGTAAAGAGGTGAGCCTGGACGAGCAGGGGCAGTACCTTCCGCTCGATCAGGAGAAACGCGATCCGCGTGATTCGAAGGATCGCAGCTGGATGAATTAGCCTGCACGCTTCACAGGAGCGCAGCTGCGCAGGGTGAGTTCTTCTGTGCGATAGCCGAACGCCCGGGCATCTTCCCTCCCTCGGCGGAGTCTAAACAGCCAAGAAGGAGATGCTATGCAAAAGCGTGCGTTAGGAAAGAGCAACCTGGAGATCGTGCCGCTGGTATTTGGCGGAAACGTCTTCGGCTGGACCGCGGATGAGGCGACCTCGTTCCGTCTGCTCGATGCATTTGTCGACCGTGGCTTTGATGCCGTCGATACGGCGAATATGTACTCGGCCTGGGTGCCCGGTCATCAGGGCGGTGAGTCAGAGGCGCTGATCGGCAAGTGGCTTGCCAAGAGTGGCAAGCGTGACAAGGTGAAGCTCTTCACCAAGGTCGGCATGCCCATGGGAGACGGCTCCAAGGGCCTGAGCAAGGCGTACATCCTGCAACAGGCAGAGGATTCGCTCAAGCGCCTTCAGACGGATTACATCGATCTTTACCAGTCTCATCAGGATGACGCCGCAACGCCGTTTGAAGAGACGCTCGAAGCCTATGAAGTGCTCGTCAAGCAGGGCAAGGTGCGCGCCATCGGCGCGTCGAACTACTCGGGTAAGCGCCTGACGGAGATTCTGGAGGTCGCGGCGAGCAAGCGGTTGCCGGCGTATATCTCTCTGCAGCCGCAGTACAACCTGCATCATCGCCAGGAGTATGAGCAGGAGCTGGCGCCGGTGCTGGAAAAGTATGGTCTCGGCGCCATTCCGTACTGGTCGCTTGCCGCAGGCTTTTTGACCGGTAAGTACAAGAGTAAGGCGGACGTCGCAGGCGCTCAGCGTGCAGGCCAGGTGAGCACGTACTTTGACGAGCGAGGCGAAAAGATCCTGCAAGCGCTGAACGAGGTCGTTGCTGAAACCGGCGCCAAGCATGCATCTGTGGCTCTTGCCTGGCTGCTGGCGCAGCCAACCGTAACCGCACCGATCGCCAGTGCGAGCAAGCCGGAGCAGCTGGACGGTTTGTTTGCCTCGGTGGAGTTGAAGCTGACCGAGGCTCAGCTGAAGAAGTTGACAGACGCGGGAGCCTACTAAACCCCGCTAAACCCCGCTGCTTGCCGCGCGGTGTTAGGTGCGAGCAGAAAGCGGGATCGGATCTTTGCGTTTCCCCACGGGGGTCCAGCCGAAGAAGGTAATCAACGCCGCAAGGGCAATTACGCCGGCGATCATGAGGCAGCAGGCGGTCCAGCCGCCGTGGCGAATCGCCAATCCCGGCAACATGCCCCCCAGGGTGCCTCCCAGGTAGTAAACGCATATGTACATTCCGGCAGCGGAGACGCGCCCTCCGGAAGGCGCGGCATCGCGAAGGAAGCTGTTGGCGCAGGTCTGCGCGATGAAGACGCAGGAGCTGGTGAGTGCGAGCCCGGCAGCGATGACCGGCAGCGATGGGATCAACGTGGTCAGGATGCCGGTAATACCAACTCCTGTTGCCACCAGCATGCCCGAGCGCAGGCCGATACGTGCGAGCACCTGCCCCATGGCCAGTGTCGAAAGAAGACCCACCAGGTAGACCGCAAAGATCTGGCTGAGCCGCGCCGTCGACAGATTGAACGGTGGTGCGGCCAGATGGAACGTAACGAAGCTGAAGGTAGAGACCAGCGTGAAGAGCATGCAGAAGCCGATGCCGAAGGTGGCTAGCAGCCGCGGGTTGCGCAGGTTTGCCAACACGGGGGCCCAGATCGAGTGAATCTGTTGGGCGTGGCGATGCCGTGCCGCAGGCAACAGGGCAGCTGTCACAGCGGCTCCTAGAAAGCCTCCCAGCGAGAGCGCAAAGAAGACCATATGCCAGCCGTAATGCTGCGCAATGATGCCTCCGAGAAAACGTCCGGTAAAACCACCGAAGACCGTACCCGCCACATAACTGCTCATCACCCGCGGTACCTCCAGCGCAGGAAACTCGTCCGTGATGTACGCAATGGTCAGGATGAAGATGCCGGGGGTGGCAAGCCCTTGCAGCAGGCGTCCCAGCGCCAGCGTGTGCAGGGAGTATGCTTTGCCGGTCAGCATGGTGATGGTCGCAAGCAGCAGCATGCTGAAGACGATGGCGCGCTTGCGGGGAAGGCGCTCGCCAAAGAGTGCCAGTACCATGGCGGAAACGGCAACACCGATGGTTGAGGCGCTGACCGTGATCCCTACCTGCGTCTCGCTTACCTTGAAGAGGTGGGAGAGCATGGGCAGCATCGGCTGCGTGCAGTACAGATTAAGAAACGCTGTGGTTCCGCAGAAAAAGACAGCCAGTAGTTTGGAGACACCAACCGGCTGCGCGATTGGCGGGGTAGGTCGAGGTTGTGCGGTGTTGGACATCTGGTTTGAGCCTAACGAATTCGATGGACGCTGCAGCTGTCCAGACTCAACGGAAAAAACGATGGGCAGCGGCTATCGCACACTGCCCATCGGGGATTTACGGTTCTGGAGGCGGTTTAGGCCTTGTGTACGATCCGCAGATTCAAATCACGCAGCTGCTGTTCATTTGCCGGGCTCGGTGCATCCACCATCAGATCGATCGCCTTTGCCGTCTTCGGGAACGCGATGACCTCACGCAGCGAGCTTGCGCCTGCGAGGATCATCACGATGCGGTCGAGGCCGAGCGCAATGCCGCCGTGCGGAGGCGTGCCGTATTCCAGGGCGTCGAGGAAGAAGCCGAAGCGCTCCTTGGCTTCCTCATCGCTCATGCCCAGCGAGCGGAAGATCTCCGCCTGCACGTCCTGGCGGTGGATACGGATGGAGCCGGAGCCGAGCTCGAGGCCGTTCAGTACGACGTCATACGCCAGCGCGCGCACCGAACCCTTGTCGTTATAGAGCGCTCCGCTCTTGATGTCTTCCTCATGCGGCGAGGTGAACGGATGGTGCGCCGCGTCCCAACGCTTGTGCTCCTCGTTCCACTCGTACATCGGGAAGTCGGTTACCCAGAGGAACTTGTAGTCGGCGGCGGTGCCGGTCTGCTCGAAGAGCTTGTGCTTGTCCGCGTACTTCTTGGCGAGATCGAGACGAAGCTGGCCGACGCGCTTGGGAATCCACTGGCGGTCGAAATTCCACATCGCTGGCGTGCCGGGCTTGGGCGTGATGACGACGATGAGGTCTTCGGTGGTGAGGCTTTCGCCGTTGAAGACCACGGTGGTCGGCGTTCAGCTTCGCACCGATCTCTTCTGCCAGCGGCACGAACTGCTTCGTTGGTGCGCAGACGCGTGAGGTCGAGCATATCGAGGCCGCTCTCGCCGAAGCTGGTGCGAATCTCAGCCAGCAGCGCCTTGCGTGCGAGCCGGAGAGTTCGCCAACACTTGGGAATGGTGAAGCCGTAGACGGGCAGCGTGGGGTCGACCTTGAGCGTTACGCGAAGATCAGCGTCGAGTACGTCGCTGAGGTTCACCATGGCTGGCAGGCGCATGTCCGGCTTGTCGATGCCGTACTTGCGGATCGCCTCGTCGTAGGTCATCTGCAGGAAGGGCGTGTTGATCATCTGATGCCTGCGGCTTCGAACGCCGCGCGGAGGAAGCGCTCGGCGACGCCGAAGACTGTTTCCTGCGTGGGGAAGCTGATTTCCAGATCGATCTGCGTGAACTCCGGCTGGCGGTCGGCGCGGAGGTCTTCGTCGCGGAAGCAGCGTGCGATCTGGAAGTAGCGGTCGAAGCCGCCGATCATCAAAATCTGCTTGAAGATCTGCGGCGACTGCGGCAGCGCGTAGAACTCGCCAGTGTGAACGCGCGAAGGAACGAGGTAGTCGCGTGCGCCTTCGGGCGTGGAGCGCGTCAGCAGCGGCGTTTCCACTTCGAGGAAGCCTTCGCCGGAGAGTTGCGCGCGGATGGCCTGCGCGACTTTGTGACGGACGAGGAAGTTGTGCTGCATCTCCGGGCGGCGCAGGTCGAGATAGCGGTACTGCAGGCGCAGTTCTTCGTTGCCGATGGCTGTCTTCCGCGGGCGAGAACGGCGGCGTCTTTGCGTCTGAGAGCAGCAGCAGCTCTGGAGCAGACGACTTCAATGTCGCCGGTGGGCATGTTCGGATTCTTGAGGCCTTCGCCGCGCTCGCGGACCTTGCCGCGCACGGCCACGACGAACTCGGGGCGCGAGGTCTCAGCCTTCAGGTGAGCTTCGGTGGAGTCGCTCTTGTCGAAGACGACCTGGGTGATGCCGGTGCGGTCGCGGAGGTCGAGGAAGATCAGGTCGCCGTGGTCGCGGCGACGATTCACCCATCCCATGAGGATGACGGTAGAGCCAGCGTCGGATGCGCGCAGTTCGCCCAGTTTGTGCGAGCGCTGCAGATTGCCTAAAAAGTCCAGTGTCACAGTGCTTCCATTGTACGGAAAACGGGCGTATCGCGCGGCGTGCCCGGCGTTGCACAATGATGTCCATGAGCTCGAATACGTCTTTGTTCACCCCGCGAGAAGCTGCCCGAATGCTTGGCATCAGTTATCCCACCATCAAGCAATGGATTCTTAGCGGAAAGCTGGATACGACTCAGACGCCTGGAGGCCACCACCGGGTCTCGGCTGTGGCGATGAAGTCGTTTTTGGCTCGCGACGCTGCGCGTCCTGACACGCAGAACCGCGAGCGTTTTCGCCGTGTTTCCGGAAGAAATCAGCTTTTGGGCAAGGTGGTAAGCGTGCGGATTGAAGGGCTCATGGCGCAGATTGTGGTTTCGGTCGGCGATCAGGAGGTTTCGAGCATCATCACGGCTGACGCCGCGCGTGAGCTCGGGCTCAGAAAAGGGGACACGGTTGCTGCGCTGGTGAAGTCCACCGATGTGATGATCGAACGGTATGAGTAAGACTGTGCGTTATTCGGTGCGTTGGCCGAGCCTCGCAGGCGTTTAGGCCGGGCCACCGGTTGCAGGGGGCTTGGCCGTTAGCCGGTCGTAGATTCGTGCCGTAGCCAGCCAAAGTCCGTCGATGGTCAGAGCCAGCGCGCCGCCGATCACCGTGTTCATCAGGCGCAGATGGGCTGCAGTGTATTCGCTGAAGCCGCCGAAGCGGAAGAGGAAGACGATGTACAGCGTGATCGCCATGGAAAAGATCGCGTAGTTGACCGCCTGCAGTGAATAGCTGGTCATGGCCGCGAGCATGACCATGACGCCCAGCAGGGGAAGCGGCCAGTGATGCCACGTGTGGGCCAGCACAAAGGAAATCGTCACGCCGGAGATGGTGCCGACCACGCGCGCCAGCGAGCGGGAGATCGTTCCCGTCCACTGCTGCTTCAGGCAGAGCAGCGCGGTCATCGGAATCCAGTAGCCGTTGCGCAGGTGCAGCTCCCGGTAAAGCGCGGTGGCGACTACGATCGTCACAAGCTGTCGCGAGCTGTAGGAGAGGGTGCTCGACCCCCAGGCCATATGCTCCGGCAGAGAGCGCACGTAGGCTTGTGTCCGCGCCAGCGTAGCCTTCCACAGAGGGGTGCTGTACTGCGTCGTATCTCGCAGCCGGAAGAGCAGATGGATGCCGATTTGCAGTATGCCGCCGGTCAGCACCATGGTGGCGCGTCCGGCCGCCAGGCGTGGACCGTTGGGGAAGTAGGTGGCGACGACCAGGTAGACCGCGGCCTGTTGGCCGATCCATCCTGCCGAGGCGCCGAAGGCTGAGAGCAGCCCGTAGTTCAGCCCGGCCAGAGCGACCACGACCAGCACCGCCGGGGTCCACTCCGCGCTTAGGCTGCCGAGAAAGGCCGCAGAGCAGATCGTCAGGGTTGCAACCATCATGCTCAGGATGCGTGAGCCCAGGGCAGGATGAAAGACCGCAAACCCAGCCGTAAATGCACCACCCGCCGCGATGGCGCCAGCCGCGTTGTGGCCTGTAAGCACGCCCAGCAGCAGGCAGAGTCCAATGGCAAGCATCGCCACAAGACCTTCGTGCGTCGTGCGTTGCGCCCAGGGAGTGACGAGCGTGTCGGCGGAGATTTCGTTCAAATAAGCCATGCAGTAAGAGACCTGCTCCGAAAACCCGTCTTCCCGGAGCTCCTGTTATCGACGACAGAAACCGGGAAGCGTCACGCCCCGCGGCGCAAAATTCTGTCGCTAGGCGCCAGCCTGCAACGCAGTTGCCAGCTCTGCCGCTGCAATCTTGGTTTGCTCACCGTTGCTGAAGTTCTTCACGGTATAGATGCCATTGGCCACTTCATCTTCCCCGACAAGGACAATCGAGCGCGCCAGTTTATCGGCGGTATCGAAGCTCTTGCGCAGCTTGAAGCTGCCATCGCCCACGTCTACCGTCAGCCCTGCTTTACGCAGGTCATGCGCGAGCTTCAGTGCGGCAGGATTTTGCTCCTTGCCGAGCGGAGCCACATAGGCGTCGAGCTTCGGTTCGGCTACGGTTGTGCCCGCGGCGGCTGCATCTGCCTCAGCCTGCGCCTGCAGCGTCAGAATCAGGCGATCTTCGCCGATGGCAAAGCCAATGCCGGGCGCACGCGGGCCGCCGAGCATCTCGCTTAGGCCGTCGTAACGTCCGCCGCCGAGCAGCGCGTTCTGCGTTCCCAGACCGGTCGTCACGGTGAACTCAAAGGTCGTGCGGGTGTAGTAGTCGAGCCCGCGCACCAGTCGCGGATTAATCGTGTACGCCACGCCGCAGGCATCCAGAGCAGCCTTGACCTGCTCGAAGTGCTCGCGTGACTCCTCACCGAGGTAGTCGGCGATCTTGGGCAGGCCGTTGATGATCTCCTGATCGTTTTCGTCCTTGCTGTCGAGCACGCGCAGCGGATTCAGGTCGGCACGGCGCTGGTTGTCCTCACAGAGCAGGTGCTTGACCGGCTGCAGAGCCTCGCGCAGTGCGGCGTTGTAGCGCGCGCGGTCGTCTGCGTTGCCAACGGAGTTCAGCTCCAGCTTCCAGCCGCGGATACCCAGTTCGTCGAGCATCGAGGCCAGCATTTCCAGAATCTCTGCATCGCGCAGCGGCGACTCAGCACCGGAAGACTGTGGGCCAATAACCTCGGCGCCGATCTGCCAGAACTGGCGATAGCGACCACGCTGTGGACGCTCGCGGCGGAACTGCGGCCCAATGTAGTAGAGCTTCTGCAGCGCACCGGTTTCGCCCAGCTTGTGCTCAATGTAAGCGCGCACGACGCCGGCGGTGTTTTCTGGCCGAAGAGTCAGCGACTGCGCTTTTTCGCTGGCCGCGCGGGCGCGGTCTTCCCAGGTGAACATCTCTTTGCTGACGATGTCGGTTTCTTCGCCGACGCCGCGTGCGAAGAGCTCCGTGGTTTCGAGCACAGGGGTGCGGATCTCACCGAAGCCGTAGCGTGTAAAGACGGCGCGGGCGGTCGTTTCAACACGGTTCCAGAGCGGAGTTTGGTCGGGAAGAAGGTCGCGCGTACCGCGGACTGCTTTTAGGGTTGCGTTGCTTGCCATCACCTTCAAGTTTAGCAATGCCTCTGCGAAAAGAAGCGGCCTGCGTCGGTGAGCGCTTGGAGGCGGCCGTCACCAATGCAGGCCGGGGCAATGCTTCTGTGCCTGCGAGCTCAATCCCCGAAGTTGGGCACGATATTTTCCGTAGCCTTGGCGATGTCTTTGTCCTGTTGCGCCACATCCCACCAGATGCCGAGGCCGATCGCCAGCGGAATGATCGCTGCGGCTGCACCGCACAATACGTCGCGCTCATGCAGAATCCACGAGAGAAAGAAGAAGAATGCGATCAGGCCTGCTGAGGAGGCCAGCAGAATGCTCGCGGCCAGGCGCAGGTTCGCGCGGCGGCGCACCATCGACTGTGTCGGCTTGCCGTGCGTGATCGCAAGCTCTTCCGGCGTCGGAGGAATTGGCACACCGCTGGCGATTGCCGCCAGGCGCTCCTGGCTTTGGACGCGTCGCTTCTGCACTTCCGCCCATCCGCTTGCCACCGACATCCCGAGGATCATCGCGCAACCGGCAACGGGGACGATGAACGGGCTGTTTGCTACTTCGCCGATGTGTTCCAACATGATGGTTCTCCTTAGGGCCGGCCCTCTGCCGGTCGTTTTCGTTTACGCTGCGCTTGGACTGCGGCAGTTTTCGAAAGTTTCAGTCGCTTGCGTGAAACTTTTCGAACCTCGCTCAGTCCTAGGCGCGTAGAGTGGTCGCAACATCCCCACGGTATGGCAAAAGACCTTACATCGCCGGAGAACTTTACGATGCTGGTGCGTGAGCATCAGGCGGCGGTCTTTCGTACACTCAGCCGCCTTACCGGGCCGGGGGCGCATGTTGAGGATCTTGCGCAGGAAGCGTTTCTCCGGCTCTACCGCGCGTTGCCGGAGTTTCGTGGCGATGCGGCGATCAGTACCTATCTCTATCGCATCGTCGTCAACCTTGCTCAGGACGAGTGGAAGCGCCGCCGCCGGGAGCGCGGTGTCTTTGCCGCAGCACCGGAGAGCGCGGAAGAAGAGGAGGCGTCGGTGAGCTGGATGGAAAACCTGCCGGGCGATGCGCTGCTGGAGCATGCGCGTAACCCGGAGCAGAGGCTCAACGATGCCCATGTAGCTCTTGCTGTGAACGAGGAGCTGGCGCGCCTGCCGGAGATGGAGCGTGCCGTGCTGGTGCTCTATCACCAGGAGGAGGTGAGCTACGAGGGCATTGCTTCAGCGTTGTCTCTGCCGGTGAATACGGTGAGGACACATCTGCATCGTGGACGAAAGCGGCTGGGAGACCGGGTTCGAGCACGGCTTGGATCGGGGCTGGGATCGAGTCGAGCCTCAACTCCCGCAGCATCGGCCGCCAGCAGTGTTCACCCCGCCGAGAGCTCGCCCGGTAGCCCTGTTCCTGCATCAGCCACCGTACCCATTGCGTCCGCAGGAGGGAGAGCATGATGTTTTATTCTCGAGAGATGAAGCCGCTGCGCCTAGAGCCGTTGCGCCAGGACGAGTTTGAGGCCCGTATCGTCGCCGCCCTTGAGCATCAGGTGGAGGCGCCTGCGTTGCCGGAAGATTTTTCGGCGCGTGTCGTGGCTGCTTTGCCGGCATCGCTTCCCCGGCGCTCCCGTTGGCGTGCTGCGCGCACTTTCTCGATTCTCTCCGGCGTGGTTCTGCTGGCCGTGATGCTCTGGTGTGCGCCGCGTTCGGTTGCGGGCCTGCAAAGCCCGGCATTTTTCGTGGAATGTGCTGCAACCGCTGCTCTGGCGGTTCTCTCTGCGATGGTGGCTCGTTTCTGGCGGCATATTTAGCCGGGCAAAAAACTTCCCGCCGAGGGAACTTCTTCCGTCAAACGGACGTATCTCCCTTTCGATAGGAGACTTCTCTTCATGATGACTCGCGCATTGGCCTTGCTGGGCGTGTTGGCGCTGACCGGTTGCTATGTATCAAAGCACGGCACGGGCAATAAGGAGAACGTGGATATCGGCACGCCCTTTGGTTCGATGCACGTCAAGACCGACCCCTCAACGGTGATGCAGAACCTTGGACTCTCGGTCTATCCCGGGGCGACTGCTGTAAAGGACTCCGGCCACGACAATGAGAACTCTGCGGACATCAACATGAACTTCGGAGATTTTCATCTGGGTGTTCGTGCCGCGGCATACGTTACGAATGACTCCGCCAGCAAGGTGGAGGCGTTCTACCGCAAGGACCTTTCACGCTACGGCGCGGTCATCAAGTGTGATGGTTCGACCCCTGTCGGTGAGCCGACCCGCACGGCGCAGGGGCTTAGCTGCAAGGACGATGACAGTCAGGTCCAGACCCGCGATGACAAAGGGGTGCACATTAACACTCCTGGTTCCGCTAACCCTGAGTTGCGTGCCGGTTCTCCGCTTCATCAGCACATTGTCACCCTGGAGCCCCGGGATGGCGGTATTCGTATCGGGCTGGTCGCGCTCGATCTTCCCGCGCACATGAACTTCCACACGGATAAGGACAGCGAGTAGACAAAGCCGCGTTCGCGATAGGCTAGAGGCTGGATGCAACGACTTTGTCCCCGCTGCCGTTATGCCGTCACCTTCGAAGACGAAGGGAGCCTGATCTACTGCACGCACTGTGGTGCGCCGCAGGTACGGCTCTCTGACGCTCTTCTGGAGCAGATGGACGCCGACCGTGCTTCGATCTCGCAGGACGAAGACCGGGAAGCGTCGTCGTCTTCTCGCCCCGCGCCTCCGCCGGTTCCCGGCGCGGTAAGCTGGCCGTCTGCGGTGCGTGCTGCGGCCATTACCGGGTTGGTGGCGTTGCTCTTCGCGTTGCTGAGCCTGGCGGTTCCTGTTGCTTCGGCTTTGGGCATTTTCTGGGCGCTTGGCGCTCCAGCCGTCGCCATGGCGATCTACTCTTCCCGCGCGCGCGACACGCAGATCCATGCAGGCTTTGGCGCACGGCTCGGTGTGCTGACCGGCATGGCCATCATGCTGGCCATGACCGTGGTGAACTCGACCAGCATGGTCATAACGCGCTATGTCTTTCACAACACCGCGCTGGCCGATGCACAGTTCGACCAGCTCTTTGCGCAGGCTCGTGCCTCCATGCTGGCCAGCGGAAACGCCGCCGAGATGATGCCGTTTGTCCATACGCTCGATATTCCTGAGTTCCGAGCAGGGATCCTGCTCGCGTCGCTTGGGGTTACCGGCCTGATCTATCTGGGCTTTACCGCCATTCAGGGGGCAATTGCAGGAGCTCTGCGCACACGCCGCACCGCGCTCTGAGCTATCCTGTCCAGACCATGAGCGAGACAACCAACGCGACCCCTGAAACGACGACGACCCTGAAGAACTCCAAGCTGCGCGTAAAGGGTCGGCTGATGTCGGCCTCGGAGATTGAGCGCACGCTGGTGCGCCTGGCACACGAGATTGTGGAGCGGAACAACGGTGCCGCCAACGTCGGTCTGGTCGGCATCAAGCGCCGCGGCGTGCCCCTGGCCGAGCGTCTCGGCAAGCTGATCTCCACCATCGAAAAGCAGTCGGTCGATACCGGCGTGCTCGATATCAGCTTCTATCGCGACGATCTTTCCACCCGCGACGTGCGTCCGGTTGTGGAGCGCAGTGAGCTGGGCTTTGACGTCACCGGGCGCGACATCATCCTCATGGATGACGTGCTGTACACCGGTCGCACGATCCGCGCTGCCATGGATGCGCTCTTTGACCACGGCCGTCCCAAGAGCGTGCAGCTTCTGGTGCTGATCGATCGCGGACACCGCGAGCTTCCGATCGAGGCCAAGTACATCGGCCGCACCATCCCGACTAGCCGCCGCGAAATCATCGAAGTCAAGCTGCGCGAGATCGATGACGATGAACAGGTGCTGCTCGTGGAACTGGCCGAGTAGTCCAGACCCTTCTGCAAGTGCAGTGAGCGAAAGGGGCTTCGGCCCCTTTTCCTGTTTCTAAAAGCGAATCCGTGCAATATTTTGGGGCGTTCGCCGTTTATCGTTAGAGGATTTCTCATGAGTACCTCCGAAACAACACCAACCGCATCGGCGGCTGCTGAATCTCCCGCAACCCCGGCCCGCATGGGTATGGGCGAGGTGCTGCGCATTGTTGTCATGCGCAGGCTCTGGTACGCGCAGATCGTCTCGACCTTCGGTGATTTTCTCGCGCTCTTTGCCGTCATTACCGTGATGACCTTCAACCTGCATGCCAGCGCGCAACAGGTGACCGGCATCCAGATCGCTTACCTGGGGCCGATCGCAGTTCTGGGCGTGTTGAGCGGCGTTTTCGTCGACCGCTGGCCGGTAAAGCTGACGCTCGTGACCAGCGATTTACTGCGGGCCGTGCTGGTCCTCGGCTTGCTGTTTGTGCACAACGCCTGGGGTTTTTATGTTGTGCTGGCGCTCATCAGCATCGTCTCCAGCTTCTTTGGCCCCGCGCAGGGCGTGGCTGTGCGCACGGCGGTGCCTCGCCATGGGCTGCCTTCAGCGCAGGCGCTGCTGCAGCAGGTTATGTTCGTCATGCGCATCATCGGCGGCCCGATTGCTGCGGCTTTGGTCTCCTGGGCAGGACCGAGGCTTTGCTACAGCATTGACGCGGTGAGCTTCCTTGTTTCGGGCACGCTGATCGCCTCGCTGGCGCTCACCATGCCTGCACGTTCCGCGGTGGTGGTGCAGGCGCAGGAAGAGGAGCCTCGTCAGGGATCTGCCGTGGTGCTCAACGAGCCGACCGGTGTGCGGAAGATCTGGTTGGACATGAAGCAGGGAACGAGCTTCATCGTGCATCATTCGGGCATCTTCTTCGTCATCACGGCGCTGGGGGCGGCCATGTTTACGCTGGGCTGCTTCGGGCCGCTCATTGCCATTTACGTGCGCGATATTCTGCACGCTTCGCGCAACGTCTTCGGCTTGAGCAGCGCGATGATCGGCATCGGTATGTTGCTCGGAGTGAACCTGCTGAATGCACGGGCGAAGAACGTGAAGGCAACCACGCTGGTCTACAGCGGACTGACCGGAATCACGCTGGGCGTACTGATGCTGGCGTTGCTGACGTACCTTTCGACGACGATTCCTGCTCTGTTCCTCATCGGCTTCGCGTCCGCGGCTGTGATTGTGCCTTCGCAGACGCTCATCGCGCAGGAGACCCCGCACGAGATGATGGGACGAGTCGGCTCCACTGTCATGTCGCTGATCTTTTCCGCGCAGATCGCCGGGTTGCTGCTCTCCGGCCTGCTGACCGAGCACATGAGCATCCGCGGAGTCTTTGGGGTATGCGGTGTGATGCTGGCGCTGCTGGGGCTGGCCGGAAAGTTGTGGATGGAGCCTGAGGCATCGGCGGCTGCCTAGTTTTTCGCTCAGGAAACAACGAAAGAGGCTGCGCCATCGGGCGGAGCCTCTTTTTTGAGCGCTGGCCGGTTCCGGTCTGCCGGTTAGGCCTGATCGTGCAGCATGTGCGGAGACAGATCGCTTTCCTGCTCACCGGCCACGATCGCCAGCGGCGTTTCGCGAATGGTTTCCATCGCCGCCGAGGGCGGGAGGCTCTGCTGTTCAAGCGCTGCGGCGATCTGGGCTTCCGGGGAGTTCATTGTGGCGACGGCTGCCACGGCCGCAGGCACGCGCTTCATCTGGAAGCAGGAGCGGCAGAGCACAGGACGGCCCTGGGTCGGCTTGAAGGGGACCGTCGTCTCCACACCGCAGCCGGAGCACTCGGTACGGGTCTCGGTTTTGGAGAGGGGAAGGGTCGCATTGCCCTCCGATGAGAGGCGTCCCATACCGGAGCGCTTCGCTTTGCAGAGCTTGCAACGTTTCGGGTCGTTCTTGAACTGCTTATCGAAAAAGAAAATCTGCTCTCCTGCCGTAAAGACGAAGTCATTACTGCAGTCAGAGCATTTGAGGACTCTGTCGACGAATTCCATTGCGCCATCTCCCATCGTGCGGGATAGGGATGAAGCGAACTCCGCAGGGGCTCTGGGAAAGACACCGTACGGCACGCGTTCAACCTGGTTGCAGTTTCGTTCTTCTGGGGGCCCGATTTCTGTTGCTGATTGCTCCAAGCGGGGAGCAACCTCCCCGAAAGGATGCTGCTCCCCGCTTGGGGACTACTTGAATGATGGACACCGCTTGTGCGGTTAGTCCTGTTCCTTGCGCACCTTCTTACGGTTGCGCTTGCGAGCCAGCGCTTCTTTCACGCGCTTCTTCTCGCCCGGCTTCAGATAGAAGGAATGACGCTTGACTTCCTTGATGATGTCTTCGGTCTGCACCTTGCGCTTGAAGCGGCGCAGCGCATTCTCAAGGGGTTCGCCTTCCTGTACACGTACTTCTGCCAAGTGAACTACACCTCCAGACCTGCCTGCTTGGCGCAGTGTTTAGGATATCGTTTTTCAAACATTTTTGGGCGTATTTTTCGCCAGGAAGCGCCTAGAAGACGAAAATGTGGGGAAATGGCCTTTCCCGCTTTCGGTCGCAGGCCATATTTTCGGTAATTCAGGAGTTTTTCCATGCTTCGCTGTCACCGGGGACGTTGGCCACAAATTGCTCCAGACGCCTATATCGATCGCTCGGCGCAGGTCATCGGGGAGGTTTCGGTCGGGGCACGCTCTTCTGTTTGGATGAACGCGACGCTGCGTGGCGATGTGCACTTTATCCGGATCGGCGAGGAGTCGAACGTGCAGGACGGCGCGGTGCTGCACGGTATGAAGGGGATGCATCCGACCATCGTCGGCAACCGTGTGACGATCGGCCATAACGCAACCGTGCATGGATGCACGCTGGAGGATGAGGTGCTGATCGGTATGGGCGCAACGATCCTGAACGGTGCGCACATCGGTACGGGGGCGATTGTGGCCGCCGGGGCGCTGGTGCTGGAGGGCATGGTCGTGCCCCCGCGTACGCTGGTGGCCGGTGTTCCGGCCAGAGTGCGCCGCGAGCTGGCGGAGGAGGATGTTGCCGGCATTCTGAAGTATGCGGCCGGGTATGTGGCGTACTCGCGGGAGTATCTGGAGGATGACGGCTTTCGCGAGCAGCCCGAGGGCTGAGACTCCGACTCGTTGAGGCTCAAAGCATGGATCAAAGCATGTATCGGTGCATTTATCGGTGCGCGCAAGCCTATTTGGCACGGGGCCTATCAGCCTCGCCCTGTCTCGGCATCTATCTGCTGTGAGCCCGGGTTACACTGGTGCGCCCCGGAGGCTTTGCCCGGGGTTGCGGAGAGAGGAAGGATGGCCATGCAGACGAGCGGTCGTAACAAGGTAGGCAGCGTTCGAGGCGTCTTGGATGAGGGGCGCCTGCGGTGCCCGAAGGGCCGGAACCTCTTGCTGGCGGTACTACTTGTCGGCATGGCGATGCTTCCCTCGGCGCGCGCGCAGGAGCAGGCGGACGACCAGCCGGACCCTCCCGCGCGAGTTGCACGTATCGCCGTCCTGAACGGGCAGGCGTCCTTTGAGCCTGCCAGCGTGAACGAGTTTTCTCCGGCCGAGATCAACTACCCCATGACGACCGGCGACCGGCTTTACACCGGTTCGGACGTGACCGCGGAGGTTCAGACCGGCCAGCTTGCCGCGCGGCTGGGAGAGCAGACCGACTTTACGGTCGTCGCCATGACCGATACGCTGGCGCAGTTCGGATTAGCAGCAGGAAGTCTCCACCTGCGTTCCTTCGGTCTGGAGCCGGGGGAGACCGTGGAGCTCGATACGCCAAACGTCGCCTTTACCGTACTGGAGCCGGGCGATCTGCGTGTGGATGTCGATCCGAATCAGAATGTGAGCTACGTGCGTGTTTTTTCCGGCCGCGTGCAGGTGAACGGCGTGGGGTACTCGCAGGTGCTGGAAAGCGGTTCGGTGGTCGGTTTTAGCGGTAGCCCCGTACAGCAGGAGGCGCTGGGTGAGGTCCAGGCCGATGGCCTCGATACCTTCTCCTTTCAGCGGGATCAGCAATACGAACAGGCTGCCCAGGCGGAGAACGGCTACCTGAACGACGGCACGGTCGGCGGTGAAGATCTTGCCCAGTATGGCGACTGGTCTCAGGACGATCAGTACGGCGCGGTCTGGTATCCAAGCGGTGTGGCGGCCGATTGGCAGCCGTACCAGGTGGGCCACTGGACCTGGGTTGCGCCCTGGGGATGGACCTGGGTCGGAGCGGAGCCCTGGGGGTTTGCTCCGTTTCACTATGGCCGTTGGGCACGGTTTGGTCCTCGTTGGGGATGGATTCCCGGGCCGCGCATGGTGCGTCCGGTCTGGGCTCCGGCTCTGGTGGTCTTCGTCGGCGGATCGAATGTGACGGCGTGGTTTCCGCTGGGGCCGCGGGAGGTTTACTCGCCCTGGTACCACACCAGCCCGCTCTATATGAACCGGGTCAACGTGACCAACCTGTGGGTGCGAGATACCCGGAATCTGCACACCATCTATAACCAGAGAACGGTGTACGCCGGATTCTCCGGAGGGCTGGAGGGGCGGCAGTTTGCCTATCGCGACCGCGCGACGGCTATGGCGCAGCAAGCCTTTGCCTCGGGTCGCTCGGTGCGTGGCAACCAGGTCGCATTCCGCCCTGCGGATGCCCAGTTGCTGCCGCATCCTATGGTGACGCCGCAGCCGGGGATGATGAATCGTGGTCGTGCCGTGGCCGTGCCTGCACGCCCTGCGCGGCCGGTGCTGGACATGCCAGCAAGGACGGGGAACGGGCCGAAGCCGGGCACTTTGGCAAATCCCACCGCCGGGAACGGCCAGATGTATCCGTCCAACCCGGGAGCGCGTCCCACCCCGGGCGGTGGCACTCTGCCTGTGCAGCCGCGTCTGGGCCAAATGCAGAACGGCAGCGGCACGCACCCGGTCGCCGCACCCAGCCCGGTTCGGGCTCCTGTGTCCGGTCAGGAGGGTGCGCCGGCATCTGCCGTAGCACCGCAGCCAGTGCAACCGCAGCAGAATCAACAATCGCAGCATGTGGTGGAGCCGCATCCGGGGAGCAACCTACAGCTGCATCCGATTCATCCCGGAGGCCAGCCGGAGCAGTTGTCTACCGGAGCCGCGCGCCATCTGGAGCAGCCGATGCCCTCTCCGCAACCGCGCGATCTGGTGAATCGTTCGACGCCGCCGGAGAACAGGCCCAGCTTTGACAGCCAGCGGCAGGCGATTCAGGCCACCGATCCGGGGCGTCCGCTGAGTCCGCAGCAGATGGATAGCCTGCGCCGTAATCAGCCGGTACAGCGGGAGGTACAGCGGGAAGCCGCGCCTCATCCTCAGGCGCAACAACCGCATCCGTCGCCTGCGCCGCGCTCTTCGGCGCAGCCTCATCGGTGACGTCGAGCGATTTTCGGACAGATGGAGGCGCTGGAGACTCCCTTCACGGGAGTTTCCAGCGCAGTGTTCGCATCGCTGCAAAGCAGGAGCGTTCAGCTGCCTGTACACTGTGGGGGTAGCGGCTTCTGCCGCTGGGCGGAACTGTAGTCGAAGCCATGGTCTTCCCGCCACCTTCCGAACCCTCAACGCGGATATTTCCGAGAGAAGGACGTACTTACGTGAGCGAACTTTCGCAACAGGAACTTGATCAGCTTTCTATCAACACGCTGCGCCTGCTGGCCGTCGACCAGGTGGAAAAGGCCAACAGTGGTCACCCGGGCGCTCCTTTGGGCTGCGCACCCATCACCTACACGCTCTTCCACAAGTTTATGAAGTACAGCCCGACCAACTCCCTTTGGTCGGACCGTGACCGTTTCGTTCTGTCGAACGGCCATGCCTCGGCGCTGCTGTATGGCACGCTGCACCTGGCAGGCTTCAACCTGCCGCTCGAAGAGCTGAAGCAGTTCCGCCAGTGGGGTTCGATCACCCCGGGCCACCCCGAGTCGCACGAGACCGACGGTGTTGAAGTAACGACCGGTCCGCTGGGTCAGGGTTTTGCAGAAGCGGTAGGTCTGGCGATTGCAGAAAAGCACCTCGGTGCACAGTTCAACAACGACAAGTTCAAGATTGTCGACCACTACACCTACGTCCTGTGCGGCGATGGCTGCTTGATGGAAGGCATTTCGCACGAAGCGGCTTCGCTGGCAGGCACCCTGCAGCTGGGCAAGCTGATCGTGCTCTATGACGACAACCTGATCTCGCTCGACGGCCCCACGGACCTCAGCTACACCGAAGACGTGACCAAGCGCTTTGAGGCCTATGACTGGCAGGTCCAGTACGTCGGCGACGGTAACGACCTCACCGAGCTGACCAAGGCAATCGAAGCTGCAAAGGCTGAGCACACCAAGCCCTCGCTGATCCGCGTTCGCACGGTCATCGGTTACGGCGCTCCCAAGGCCGGCACCAAGAGCGTGCACGGTGAGCCGCTGGGCAAGGATGGCACAAAGGCTGCCAAGGAGTTCTTCGGTTTCGATCCCGAAAAGAGCTTCGAGATTCCTGAGCCCGCGCTGAAGAACTGGCGTGAGGCCGTGACCAAGGGCGAGAAGGCGATCGCCGATTGGCACGAGCGTTTCGACGCATACAAGAAGGAGTTCCCGGAACTGGCTGCTCAGTACGAGCGCGTTTCGTCTGAAAAGCTGCCCGAGGGCTGGGAAAAGGCTCTGCCGACCTTCCCGGTTGAGAAGGCTGTGGCTACCCGTAACGCGGGTCAGATTGTGCTCAACAAGCTCGGCGAAGTTCTGCCGGAGCTCGCTGGCGGCGCTGCCGATCTGACCAGCTCGACCAAGACCATTTTCAAGGATTCGGGCAACTTCCACCTCGATGCCAAGGGCCGCAACATCTTCTTCGGTGTTCGCGAGTTCGGCATGATGGCGGCAGTGAACGGTATGTCGGCTCACGGCGGCGTGATCCCGTTCGGTTCCACCTTCTTCACCTTCTCGGACTACTGCCGCTCGGCGCTCCGTATGGGCGCTCTGCAGCACTCGCGTTCGCTGTACATCTTCACGCATGACTCGGTGGGTCTGGGTGAAGACGGCCCGACGCACCAGCCGGTGGAGCACCTTAGCTCGCTGCGCGTGATCCCTGAGCTGACCGACTTCCGTCCTGCGGACGCGAACGAGACCTCAGCTGCATGGGGTGCGGCGATCGAGCGCGGTGGCCCAGCCTGGATGGCGCTCAGCCGTCAGGATCTGCCTACGCTGGACCTGAACAAGTACAAGGTCTTCGAAGGCGTGAAGAAGGGTGCTTACATCCTCGACGAGTACGGTAAGGACGTCGTCCTCGTTTCGACCGGATCGGAACTGCAGCTGGTCATGAAGGCCGGTGAAGAGCTGAAGGCCGCAGGCATCAATGCGACCGTCGTCTCCATGCCGAGCTTCAAGATCTTCGAAGAGCAGAGCCCCGAGTACAAGGAGTCGATCTTCCCGAAGGGTGTGCCGGTTGTTTCGATCGAAGCCGCTGCGACCATGAGCTGGTACAAGTATGTCGGCCGCGACGGTATCGCGATCGGTATCGACCGCTTCGGCGCGTCGGCACCGGGACCGCTGGTGCTCGAGAAGCTCGGCATCACCGTGGCCAACGTGGTTGAGTCGGCCAAGAAGGTCGTCAAGAAGTAATAACGGCATACCTGGTATGCCAGGCATGTACGTGATCGGCCCCGGAGATCTCTCCGGGGCCGATTTCCGTTGTGGGGCGAATGTGGATGCGCCGTATTGGCCCGTAGGCGCGTCCGGACGTTTGAAAGCCTGTGCGGGGCTGCCTGTAGCAAAATGCGACGCTCCTGTGGCTTCTGAGGGGCGCGCAATCGGTCTTAGCGGGGCGAGCTTGTCTTCCTTTGCGCGGATTACTCCGGAATCCTGCAAAAGCTGTTGCTGGTGCGCGCGCCGCGGAGCGGATGCCTGAGCGTCACCGCTGTTCCGTGCTGCGCGTGGGCGTAAGCTAGAAACCATGACGCAGGATGAAGCAAAAGCTCTCGTAGGCAAGCGCGCCGCCGACATGGTCGAGGACGGTATGCGTGTGGGTCTTGGTACTGGTACGACCTCGGTTCAGTTCATCAAGGCGCTGGGTGCGCGTGTGCAGGCCGGGCTCAAAATCCGGTGTGTGGCTTCGTCGGATTCAAGCGAGGAGCTGGGACGTTCACTGGGCATGGATGTGGTTTCGCTCGAAGAGCTGCCGGAGCTGGATCTCTACATTGACGGCGCGGATGAGGTAGCACCGGGTCTCGCCCTGATCAAGGGCGGTGGCGGTGCGTTGCTGCGCGAAAAGATTGTTTCGAGCGCCGCCAAGCGTTTCATCGTGGTTGTCGATGAGTCGAAGATCGTGCCGCATCTGGGCAAGTTTCCTCTGCCGGTGGAGATCGTCAAGATGGCGCGTCCGCTGGTGGAGCGCCGTTTGACGGAGCTGGGGCTGAACCCTGTGCTGCGTCAGAAGAAGGATGGTTCCGGGCCGTACCTGACGGACGAAAATAACTTCATTCTCGATTGCCATGCCGGGGAGATTATCGATCCGGGCGCTGTGGCTGCGGAGATTCGGGCTATCGTCGGTGTCGTGGAGCACGGTCTGTTTCTCGGTCGCGCTGAGTTCGCCATGATCGCCGGAGAAGATGGCGTGCGCGAACTGCATGGCTAGCAAAGCCCGCCTTCGCTTCTAGCGAAGTGCAAAGGCGACCAGTGTGGGGCGATCTTCAGGATCCAAAGAGAGGATCGCCTCCTGCTCCCGTTGGCGCCAGCTTTGGTCCATTTCGCAACGCGCGATCTCTTCTGCGGGGGCTTCGGTGAAGCAGAGTTCGCAGACGGTTAGAGCGCCTTCTTCATCGCGCACCGGAGGACCAAAGGTGCGGCACTGTACAGGACGGTATGCGTAGAGTTCGCAGGTTCCGCTGATGGGATCGAGCGCCGGGCAGACCTCCTCGTTCGCAAACTCTTCGAACTGTTCTTCATGCTCTTCTTCGGTAAAGAGCACACCGCTTTCGGCATCTCCGGGAAA
Organism: Acidobacteriaceae bacterium; assembly: GCA_028283625.1. Classification (GTDB taxonomy): domain Bacteria; phylum Acidobacteriota; class Terriglobia; order Terriglobales; family Acidobacteriaceae; genus Granulicella. The sequence goes on from JAPWKG010000023.1 coordinate 27,580, forward strand.
ACCTTCTGCAAGCAAACGCTCGCGGCTCGCAGCGGCGCGTTCCTGAATGCGGGTGCGCGTTTTCTGTGGCGCATTCTGCAGTCCTTCGCGCAGGGTCACGGCGTCCAGCGCGGAGATGGGGAAGACGCCGATGCAGCACTGATGGCAGCCGGGATGGCAGGCCAGTTCTTTGCCTGAGCGTTGGGCTGCGTCGTGCAGAGCGTTGTCGATAAGACGAAAGAGAGCGTCCACGCTTGTGAGTGTACCGGGTGGAAATTGCGTCGCCTTTGTTCGAGCGTGCGTCTTATAGGCATGACAACTTCAAGTGCTTCCTCGCAGAGTGGAAAAGTTTGGTTCATCACAGGAGTCTCAAGCGGCTTTGGCAAGCTGCTGGCGGAGTATCTGGTGACGCTGGGCGCCAACGTCGTCGCGACGGCGCGTAAGCCAGAGACACTGAAAGAGCTTGTAGACAGCGCACCGGAGCAGGTACAGGCGCTCAAGCTCGACGTAACGCGACCGGAAGAGGTTGACGCTGCGGTGAAGGAGGCGATCGCTCGCTGGGGACGCATCGATGTGCTGGTCAACAATGCCGGCTACGGGCTCACAGCCGCGGTGGAAGAAGCAACGCCAGAAGAGTACAGGACATTGTTTGAGACCAATGTTTTCGGTCTCATTCACACCACGCAGGCCTTCCTGCCGCAATTCCGCAAGCAGCGTCACGGCAATATCGTCATGCTCTCCTCCATTGCAGGCCTAGTGCCTTCTGCGGGCTGGGGGTTTTACAACGCGTCGAAGTTTGCGGTGGAAGGTTTGAGCGAAGCGCTTGCCGGGGAGATGAAGCCGCTTGGCGTATCGGTAACAGTCATTGAGCCGGGCCCGTTCCGCACGGAGTTTCTGGGAACCAGTGGGCGTCTTGCGCAGCACAGCATCGCCGATTACAGCGAAACCGCCCACAAGATGCGCGAGTACATGGAGAAGCAGAACGGACGTCAGCCTGGTGATCCGCAGAAGGCTGTCGAGGCGATTGTGGCCGCGGTAGAAGCCGAGCAACCGCCTCTGCATCTTCTGCTGGGCAAGCTCGCCTACGATCGCTATGAAGCGCGGACCAAGCGTTTCCAGGACGAGGTGGAGCTTTGGAAAGAGACCACGCTCGGAGCCGATTTTCCTGCGTAATCTTTCCGGAATTTCCGGGCATTTATGCATGTTTCCGCTTTAGGGACCGCAAAAGAATTGTCTCGGTAACCGCACTGCAATTTGCTTTGACACCAGAGAAGAGTAGTCTCTAAGAGGCGTCACACACGCTAAGGATAGGAACCCATGGAACTTGGAATCATTGGCCTGGGCAAGATGGGCGGCAATATGGCCGAGCGTCTTCGCCGCGCGGGGCATACGGTTATCGGCTTCGACTTCAATGCCGATGCGGTGAAGAAGCTGACGGATGCTGGCTCCAAGGGCGTTTCGTCGCTCGAAGAACTTTGTAAGGCATTTACCGGCCGCAAGGCCGTTTGGATCATGGTCCCTGCTGGGGACCCGGTTGATCAGACCATTGCTGGTCTGAAGCCCTTTATGAACAAGGGCGATATCTTCATCGATGGCGGCAACTCGAATTACAAGGATTCGCAGCGCCGTCATGATGAGCTGAAGAAAGATGGTTACGAGTTCGTCGACGTAGGAACGTCCGGCGGCATCTGGGGCATCACCGAAGGCTACTCGATGATGGTTGGTGGCGACGTGGAAGTGGTCGACTACCTGAAGCCGATCCTCGAGTCGCTCGCACCGTCAGCCGATAAGGGTTGGGGTCGTACGGGTCCTGCAGGCGCAGGCCACTTCGTCAAGATGGTCCACAACGGCATCGAGTACGGCATGATGCAGGCATACGCCGAAGGCTTCGCAATCTTCGAAGCCAAGAAGGAACTGGAACTGGACAACGCACAGATTGCTGAAATCTGGCAGTACGGTTCGGTGGTTCGTTCGTGGCTGCTTGACCTCACGGCTGAAGCGCTCAAGCGCAACCCTGAGCTGGACGGTATTGCACCGTTCGTTCCGGATTCGGGCGAAGGTCGCTGGACGGTTTTCGAAGCGATCGATCTGAACGTTTCGGCACCGGTGATCACCGAATCGCTGATCCGCCGTATTCGTTCGCGTGAGGACAACAACCTCACCGACCGTATGCTGAGCGTGATGCGCGGCGCCTTCGGCGGCCACGCTATCAAGAAAGAGTAGTTGCGGTCCTGAGGCCGCCGGATGGCCTAAGTACAGGCCGACCGGCGGCCTTTTCGCCGTTTCTGAACAGTCCGCGCAGCGTGCGCGGGTGAAGCAAACTGGAAAGCATAGCCCCCAGGAGAAGTTGCAATGGCTGAAGTAGAAAAGTCCCTCACGGTCGACCCCAAGAAGGAAGAGCGCGTTCCTGACCCATGCATCGTGGTCATCTTTGGCGCTTCGGGTGATTTGACCAAGCGTAAGCTGCTGCCTGCGTTGTTCCACCTTAAGCAGCAGAACCTGCTGCCGGAAGATTTTACGGTTGTCGGTGTTGCTCGCCGCGACCTGTCAGCAACCTTTGCCGCCGACATGCAGGACGGCATTCTGAAGGGTGGCGGCGTGGACGCCGGCGACTCTTCGCTCAAGCCGTTCATGGATCGCGTCAAGTACTTTGCGACCGAGTTCGATAACGACGAAGGCTTTGAAAAGCTCAAGGCGTTCCTGGCCGATCTCGATCAGCAGTTCGGCACCAAGGGCAACCGCCTGTTCTACCTCGCTGTGGCGCCGGAGTACTTTGCCGACATCGCACAGCGTCTGACCAAGCACGGCATGACGCAGACCGAGAACGGCAAATGGGTCAACGTGATCATCGAGAAGCCGTTTGGTGTTGATCTTGAGAGCGCCAAGAAGCTGAACACGGAGATCAACGCTGTGCTGCGTGAAGATCAGATCTTCCGCATCGATCATTACCTGGGCAAGGAGACGGTGCAGAACATCCTCGTCTTCCGTTTCGGCAATGCGCTGTTTGAGCCCATCTGGAACCGCAACTTCATCGACCACATCGAAATCACAGCGGCTGAGTCCATCGGTATCGAAGGTCGCGGACCCTTCTATGAGAAGGCCGGTGCTCTGCGTGACGTTCTGCAGAACCACGTGATGGAAGTACTCTCCTTCGTAGCGATGGAGCCACCCGACAGCTTCGCTTCCGATGCCGTTCGCACCGAGAAGCTGAAGGTGTGGAAGGCGATCGAACCGATTCCGGTCGAAAACACCGCGCGCGGCCAGTATGCCCCAGGCGATGTCGATGGCCAGAAGGTGATCGGCTACCGCGAGGAAGAGCGCGTGAACCCCGAGTCGTCCACCGAAACCTACGCCGCCATGAAGCTCGAGATCGAGAACTGGCGCTGGGCTGGTGTACCGTTCTACATTCGCGCAGGCAAGCGCCTGACCAAGCGTGTTACGGAAGTGACCGTTGTGTTCAAGCAGCCGCCTCTGCACCTGTTCAAGAACAACGCAACCGACGGCAAGATTCAGCCGAACGTGCTGCAGCTCCGCATTCAGCCGGATGAAGGCATCACGCTCAGCTTTGGTGCGAAGATTCCTGGACCGACCACCAACGTTAAGCCTGTAGAGATGCACTTCTCCTACGCAGACGCTTTCGGCAAGAGCTCGGCGAATGGCTACGAGCGTCTGCTGCTGGATGCGATGCTCGGCGACGGCACGCTCTTTGCTGAGCGTGAGGGCGTGGAGACCACATGGGCGCTCATGACCCCGATTCTTGAGGCATGGGAGAAGAATCCGCCGAAGGACTTCCCGAACTACGAGGCCGGTACCTGGGGTCCGAAGTCTGCCGACGATCTGCTGGCTCGCGACGGACGCACCTGGCACAAGCTGTAAGACAAACAAACCGCAGGAGGTGAGCAGTGGAGCGAAGGCAGAGTGTACGCCTTTCGCACCGCTGCTCACTCTCTGCATGGGAGTGATTCATGCCTCGCAACGTCACCGTTACCTATCAGGTATTTCCTACCTCAGCCGATATGGCGCTTGCCTCGGCTCGTTTGTTTGCTTCACGTGTTGAGCAGGCTGTCCAATCGCGCGGTGTTGCGCGTATTGCCATCTCCGGCGGCTCCACGCCGCAGGCTGCGTTCAAGCTGCTGGCTGACCCCGCAGGTCCGTTTTTGAACACGGTGCCGTGGGACAAGCTGCAGCTTTTCTGGGTAGACGAGCGCTGTGTCGCGCCCACCGACCCGGAGTCCAACTACGGCGTGTGCAAGGAGCTGTTGCTGGACAAAGTGCCGCTGCCGGCCGAGAACGTCTTTCGCATGGAAGGCGAGTTGGACCCGCAGGAAGCTGCTTCTCGCTACGAGTCGCAGCTGCGCAACGCGCTGAAGCTTGAAGGAGCGCAGTCGCCGCACTTTGATCTTGTCTGGCTGGGCATGGGCCCGGACGGGCATACGGCTTCTCTCTTCCCGCACACCGAGGGCTTGAATGAGATGGGCCGCCTGGTCATTGCCAACCACGTTCCGCAGAAGAACACCTGGCGCATCACGCTCACCTGGCCGGTGATCAACGAGAGCGCCGAGGTTGTCTTCGGTCTTGGAGGCGCGGATAAGGCTGAGGTGCTTGCAGCGGTGCTGACCGGCCCGCGTAACATCGAAGAGTATCCTTCGCAGTTGATTCGTCCGTCGAACGGCAAGCTGTTGATGCTGCTGGACGCGGCCGCGGCGGCCAAGCTGCCGGAAGCGACCGAAGTCTTTACGACTCCGGATGGCTCGGCTAAGGTAGGCACGCTGCAAATCTAAACGGCGATGCCCCGGGAAGCCTCTGCTTCCCGGGGCATTGCATCGTAACTTGTTGAGAGGCGCGCAGGCCATTCCCTGTCGCACCTACTTCACCCTTTCCCATCCGGACCCATAGATCATGATCCTTGCAGGCGACGTCGGCGGTACCAAAGTTCATCTGGCCCTTTACAACTTCACCGGTGGCAAGCTGCAACCGGTGCGGGACGAGAAGTTCCCGGCACAGGAGTTTCCTACGCTGGACGCGGTGGTCAATAAGTTCCTCGAAGGCTACGAGAGCCAGAAGAAGGACATCATTGCAAGCTGCTTCGGTTGCCCTGGCCCGGTGCGTGATGGGCGCCTGAAGCTGACCAACCTGCCCTGGACCCTGGATGCGCGCGATCTGCAGAAGTCGCTGGGGATCGAGCACATCTTCCTGATCAACGATCTGGAAGCAAACGGTTATGGCATTCCGGAACTGGCCGCAGACAAGGTGCTTACGCTGCACGCTGGAGATCCGAGCGCGGTCGGGCACCGTGGGCTTGTTTCTGCAGGAACAGGCCTTGGAGAGGCGTTGCTCATTTGGGATTCGCAACGCCAGCAGCACCGCCCGATTCCTTCCGAAGGCGGGCACGCCGACTTTGCGCCGCGAGATGACCGCGAGATTGCTTTGCTGCACTACCTGCTCCGCACGCTGAAAGGCCGCGTGAGCTTTGAGCGTGTGGTTTCGGGGCTGGGAATCAAGAATATCTACGGCTTCCTGCGCGATGACCTGAAGATGGAAGAGCCGGCGTGGCTGCGGGAGCGAATGGAGAAGGAAGACCCGAACGCGGTTATCGGCGAATGCGGTGAGAACGGTTCGAGCGAGATCTGTGCGACGGCGCTTGAGATGTTTGCCTCCAGCTACGGCGCAGAGGCCGGCAACGTGGCGCTCAAGGTGCTTGCCAGCGGTGGAGTGTATCTCGGCGGTGGGATTGCGCCGAAGATTCTGAAGACGATGCAGAACGGCGTGTTCCTGAAGTCGTTCCTCGACAAGGGGCGCATGTCTGCGTTGCTGGAACAGATGCCGGTCCGTGTCATTCTGGACGACACCTGTGCGTTGCTCGGTGCGGCAGGCTATGCCGAGGCTCGTGCTGCGGAGATCAGCGGTCACTCGGAACGCGCTGCCAGCGTGCACGCTTAAAGTAAACAGGAATTCCCAATTTGACTCTTGAGAGTAGGACTCCCGGGGTACAGTAGGAGAAGATTCCCATTTTGAGCCTCTGCTAGGAGCGGGGGAGGGAGCCGTTTTCTTCGCAGACGGCTTTCTCGGAGTGGAAGAGCTTTCTTCTGCTGAACTTTTGGCCTGTAACTTCTTGCGGTATCGCCGTGGAAGCGGCCTTTACACGGTCGCGTGCGCTTCTGTTCCGGATCGGACCCTTGTGTGTTTCGGATGGATTTTTCACGGCAGTCTGCATGTTTTTCTTTGGCGCATGCTGCATGCGTAAAAAGGGTTTTGATGAAGAAAACTTATTTTGCTTTCGGTTTTGTGGCTCTGTTTGCGGCTGTCCCGGCAATGTTCGGTCAGAACGGTTGTATCGATTCCCCTGAGAATCCGACCGCGATTCTTGCCCTTGTGGGTGCTGCCGGTGTGGGCGTGACGGCTCTGCGTCAGCGTTTTCGCCGCTAACGTTTTACAAGCGCGATTGTAGTTCCCAGAAGGGAACTACAATCAACGCATATGTCCACACTTTCGATGGAGAGCAGTGAGCGCGCGTTGCGTTCCTCTGAGTCCGATACGCCAGGGCTGCTTTCGCCGCTCTGGGCTGCAACGTTTGCCACGCTGCTCACGTTGGCAGGCGTTTTTTCGGTGTACTCCACCGTTCTTTATCTGTGGGCGCTTTGGACCACCGATCCTCTGAAGTCGATCGGTGGGTTTATCCCGGTTGTGAGCCTCGTGCTGGTTCTGCGCGTGTGGCGTTCGCTGGGCTGGGAGATGAACGGCACCTGGTGGGGTCTGCCGTTGCTGGCAGCAACGATTGCCTTAGTGCATCTGCGCGATCACGCCATTATTGAGTTGGTCGTCACGCCTTCCTGGGCGGTTTTTGTTCCTCCTCATTCGCTTGTGGCGTTTCTTTATGTCTCTGGTGCTGTGTTGCTTTTTGGCGGCACGCGTCTTTACCGGGCGGCGCTCTTTCCTATTTGTTTGATCTGGTTTGTAAACCCTGTTCCCCACACCTTCAACCTATGGGTGGATCTTCCGCTGCAGCATGCCTCTGCGTTGATTGCGCGTGGTTTTGCGCACGCCATGGGGCAACAGCTTTCTCCCGACCAGCTTCGCTTGATGTTCACGCCAGAGTTCGGTATGTTTATCGCGCCGGGTTGCAACGGAATTCGTGGGGCGATCACGATGGGCTTTCTTGCGCTCATCGCGGGGTATGTTTATCACTTCCGCCCTCGTGTGATCGTTGCGATTACGTTGTGTGCGGTAATGCTGGGGTACCTGTTCAATCTGGTGCGGCTGTGCGTGCTGGTGCTCTACTACATCGTTGCGTTGCACATCCCCTGGTTGCAAAGCCGTGCTGAGATGGGGGATTACATCATCGGCGCTTGCCTGTTCTTCGGCGCGACCCTATTGCTGTTTCATGTAATCCGGCGCTTCAACGCGACGCACGACCTGCGGTTGCCGCAGCTGCCACAGCGGCACTCTGCTGATCCCATGCAGACTCCGAAGAGCTTTGTGTGGCGTTGGGCCGCTCTGTTTGTGGTGCTTCTGTACGGCAGCGTTGGCTATGCACGCGCCGTGGCCCACATGGGCACGGGCGTGCACGCGTTGGACGATCCGAACGCCACGGGGGTGTTCCCGGAGCACGTTGGCAGCTATACGCTGCAACGCAAGTGGAACGAGCATCTGGTTACCGGCGCGCTGATCTTCTATTGGGCGGATTATGCGCCTGCCAACGGAGGCCCGGTCATCTCGGTGGGAATCTCTCCCGTGCTAGGTGCGCACGATACGCTGATCTGCCATGCGGCGCGCGGAGAGGACTGGCTCTGGCACGGAGATCTTCGGATGCCGACGGCTGACGGTGCCGACTCCTTCTCCGGTTCGTTCTTCAACGATGGAGCAACGCAGTACCTTGAGGCGACCACGGTCTGCTCCGGCGCGAGCTGCGGACAGTACAGTTCCGCGCGAAAGCACTTTGGCCTGATTTACTCCAAGCCGGACACTCAGGTATTGCTGACCCAAAGCCCTACGCGCCCGATTCCGGTTCTATTACGTACCGAGACCGACGATGCGGCAATGGCTCCGGACCTGGCGCGTAAGCAACTTACCGAGAGCATGACGCGGTTCCTTTCGGAAGCCAATCTCTCGAAGTTTACGGCTCCGTATCGCTGAGGTGCGTTGCATGCGTGATAGCCTCAGGGGCACTGATCTTTCTTTCCTGGGTGTATATGCAACGACGGTTTATGTCTTGTTTGGTGTCTGCAGCCGCGGTGTCTTCTCTCGCGTTGCTGGCAGGTTGTAGCGGTGGTTCCAGCTCGTCTTCTACGACACCGAAGTCTCTAACGATTACGCCGACGACGTTGCCTGCAGCAACCGCGGATAGCAGCTATGAAGAGGCTCTGACGGTCAGTGGCGGGACGTCTCCTTACACCTGCAAGGTCAGCTCAGGGTCGATGCCTTCGGGGCTTACCTTTGGATCGAACTGCACGATCAGCGGCTCGCCTGTTGTGGCCGGAACACAAAGCTTTACGGTGACGGCAACCGATTCGAGTACTACGGCGATCACCGGTTCGGCGAAGCTGAGCCTTGTGGTGAACCCTCCGCCGCTCTCGTTGTCTGGCGCAACGCTTGATCCCGGTGCCGTGGCCATTCAGTACTACGCGCGCCTGTTGCCGGTCGGTGGTATTTCGCCCTACACCTGCACGCTTGCTTCTGGTTCTGTTCCTGCTGGTCTTGCTGTCGGCGCAGGTTGTGCGCTGAGCGGTGTGCCTACGGCTGCGACCTCCGCCGAGCAGTTCACCGTGCAGGTCACGGACTCTTCTTCGCCCGCTCAAACCGCCACGGCGCAGTATTCGGTCACGATTGATCAAACGCCCTCTCTGCGTGTGGAAGCGGGGAATATGCCGGTCAGCGGAGCCACGTTGAACCTCTACTCTGCTGGGACGGACGGAAACGGATCGGCCCCTACTTTACTGGGGACCACGACGACTGGCTCGGATGGTGGTTTTGCGATGCCGTCCTATACCTGCCCGTCTGCGGATGCGATTGTGTATCTGGTCGCCAGCGGTGGAGTTACAGGGAGCAGCACGGGCATCAACGACGGGACGGCACTGATGACGACCGTGGGAGCCTGTTCAAACCTCGCAACCACCAGCCACCTCGTCGTGAATGAGATGTCGACGATCGCCTCGGTCTACGCGTTTGCGCAGTTCCTGAAGACAGGCGGTTTGGTAGGGGCCACGGCAACTAACCTGAGCGGTCTGACGCTGGCTGCCGGCAGTGCGCTGAACCTGGTGGACGAGGCCACGGGCGCTACTCCTGGCTCTGCATTTCCTTCTACAGCAACGGCGCCTTTAGCGCTGCTGAATCTGCTGGCCGATCTGATGAATGATTGCATTACGGCAGAGAGCCCGACGGGCGCGGCCTGCTCAGAGTTTTTCTCCGATACGGCCGTCGGTGGCCTTGCGCCAACGAATACGCTCGATGCCGTGATGAATCTGGCTCAGAATCCTTCGCTTGCAACAGCAGCGCTCTACACGCTGGCTGCAGGAGGCAACCAGGCCTACACGCCGCTGCCTGCAACTGCGCCTGCGGACTGGACGCTGTATGTGACCTACAAAGGGGGCGGCATGAATGACCCCACGCAGCTCTCGATCGACTCCAAGGGACGTGTCTGGGTTGCAAATTACTTTGCCGTAACGAGCTTGTTTGAGAACACAGGTGTCCCCGTCTTCTCGAGCGGTCTTACGGGCGCGAGCCTTGAGAATTCCTACGGTGGAGCTGTGGATGCCAGTGATAACTTCTGGGTAGCCAATGAAGAAGGCGGTCCATCAGGGTTGGGCACAATCACGGTCTTCAACTCGGAGGGCCAGACGTTGGCGAACTCGCCGTATACGAGCGGCGGACTGGACTTCCCCACCTCGATATCTCATAGCCGGACGGGTACAGCGTGGGTTGTAGATTTCGGCAACTCGCACCTCTCCTTGCTGGATAACTCTGGGAACGCTCTGTCGGGGAGTGCGGGGTATACCAGCACGCAATTTGTCTTCCCGGTCGCGGTCGCGGTGGACTCCAAGAACGTGGGCTGGGTCGTGAATCAGAGTTCCAATACCGTGACGAGTGTAAGCGCAGATGGTAGCTCGTTTACGAGCTACGTGGTCGGCTCGGGCCCTTCCGGCGTCGCCGTGGATGAGTGGGACAATATCTGGACCGCGAACTTCTTTGGCGACTCCGTAGGCCTGGTGTCGAGCAGCGGTCATGTGCTCTCAGGAGCAGGGTATACCGGTGGAGGCATCAAGCATCCACAGGGCATCGCGGTGGATGGTGCGGGCACGGCCTGGGTTACGAATTATCGCAACTCCGGAATCTCCGCCCTCTCCAGTGCGAATAGCTCCACACCGGGCGCGTTGCTGTCGCCTGCGGCTGGTCTGGGCAGCGGTGCCGCCCTGTTGGAAGCCTTCAGCCTTGGAATCGACGCTGCGGGGAATATCTGGGTTTCGAACTTCGGCAGCAACACGCTAACGGAGTTTGTTGGACTGGCGGTACCGGTGAAGACACCTTTGTTGGGGCCGGTACAGCTTCCCTAGCCCTCGCGCTGTCAGAACAGGAAATCCGGGAACAATCAACGGGCTTCCGATGCAACGTCTGCATCGGAGGCCCGCTGTGTTTCTCCTGTCGTTTTGCTTGGGCCGCGCTAGGGGAGTTCTCCCCACTGCGTGCTGCGGTGACCGTCGACAGGGTCGAGCAGGATGGTTGTCGCGCCGAGCCTGTCGACACGGTAGACCATTGCGCCCTGTGACGACAGGCGCTCGAGCACAGAAGGTTGCGGATGCCCGAAGGTGTTTTGTCTTCCATCGCTGATGACGGCCGCGTGCGGCTGCACCGCTGTCAGGAACGCCTCTGTGCTGGAGCTGCGGCTGCCGTGATGCGCGACCTTCAGTACGGAAACGGGCCGGAGCAAGCCGCTTTGCAGCATCGCCGCCTCGCTATCGGCTTCGGCATCGCCTTCCAGTAACAGGCTTGCCTTGCCGGCGCTAAGCTCCAGCACCAGGGAGTCGTCGTTCACTGCTTCCTGCTCGTTGCGATAACGACGTGAGGGAGAGAGCACGCGAATATCGGCATCGCCCAACGCAAGTGTGTCTCCGGCGCGGAAGAAGCGTATGCGCACGCCAAGCGCGCTCGCCTGTGCAAGCAGTCGGGGGAGGCTCTTTGAGGCCGACGGCACCACGCTAAGCCAGAGCTCGCGTGGATGAAGATCGGCTAAGACCGCTGGCATGCCACCCATGTGGTCAGAGTGGGCGTGGGTGAGCACCAGAGCATCGAGCCGCGCAAGGTGCCGCGACCAGAGGTAGGGTGCGACGACCTCTTCGCCAAGATCGAAGCCTGCGCTGTTCCTCATGCCTCCGACCGGGCCCCCTGCATCGACAAGCAGCGTGTGGCCGTCCGGTGTCACGGCCAGCAGCGCGTCTCCCTGCCCAACATCAAGCGCGGTAAGTTCCAGCATGCCGGGATGCAGCGACGGCGGGGAAGGCCATAGCACCGGTAGGGGTGCCAGCACCGCAGCCAGGACGCCGCTGAGCGCCAGGGGACGGCGTTGTGCCCGCAGCATGGCACAGGCTGCGAGCAGCAGTAGCGTGGCAACGATCGTCCCGCTTGTTGCGGGCGCCGGCAGACGCCAATCGGCAAGCGTGCGGTGTGAGAGGTGTGCAAGGACCCATCGCAAGGTATGCAGCAGTAGAGCGGTCATGCACGCGAACGGCACAGCGCACAGGTTGCTCAGCAGCAACGCTGTGAAGAAGATCAGGGCGCTCGTCAGCACCAGGGCGATCAGCGGCACGCAGAGCAGGTTTACCGGAAGGCTCCAGAGCGTGAGCCGGTGGAAGAAGACGGCCACAGGAATCGCCATGCACAGCTCAACGGCGGCGCCGAAGAGCAAGGCGTCTGCCAGAGCGAAGAGGGCGCGGAGCAGGAGCGCGGGAGCGTATCGCAGTTGGGGCACTGTCAGGTCTGCGAGCAAGTCGCCGAGAAGACGCAGCGCTACGCGAAAGGCAGCAAGCCGCGGTGGCAGCGCTGTATCCAGTGAGTGCTCCTGCAGATTTTGGAGTGCCGTACGGTAGGGCGCATAGCTTCGCTGTCGAATCGGTAACGCAATGCCGCTGGCAGCAACGAGCACGAGAAATGTCATCAGGAAGCTGGCTTCAAAGAGCGCCGCAGGGTGGAGGAGCAATACCGCAAGCGCTGTACCGCCCAGCACATTGAGCGGAGAGGTCTCACGCGGCCACAGGCTGGCCAGCGCATAGAAGGCGCTCATGAGCAAAGCGCGTTGTACCGGGATGCCAAAACCGGTGAGCAGGGCAAAGCCGGTAATGAGCAGCAGCGTAACCGGTACGGCGATGCTGCGGGGCAGACTGCATCGCGTAAACAGCCATAGAAGGATCGTGGTCAGCAACGTGATGTGCAGCCCGGAGACAACGACAAGATGAAAGGTGCCCGTGCGCTCCAGACTTTGTTTCAGCGTTGTGCCTAGCTCCGTGCGCTCTCCGAAGAGCATGGCGTTCAGGATCGCCGCATCGCTTGCGGTGAGCCGCGCCGCGTGCGGAAGATGCTGTGCGGTACTGCTTTGTACAAATTGCAGAAGCCTGTTGCTGCCTGCCTGTTGTAGCTGTTGTAGACGGCAGTGCCATGAAGGCTGTACATGCCCTGCGATGTGCAGGGAGCTGGCCGCTGCGTGTGCTTCCAGCGCGATCCCTTGCTGAAGCAGCATCGCGCGTCGGGACCACGCGCCTGGGTTGCGATACTCCTCTGGCACGCGGAGCCGTAGCGGAAGCTCGACGAGATCTCCGCAATGCAATGCTGCGGCAGGTCCTGTAAGGAGAATGCGTATGCCGCCCGTGACCGGCTGCATGCGGGAAAGGTCAGGGGTGACCTCTTCGATCGCATGTAGACGCAGGTCGATACGCCATGTTGCGGGGTGCGTATCCTGCTCCCAGCCTCCTGCTTCAATTTGCCACGGCCGCTCGTCTTCCTCTTCGGCGCGCGTACGATCCAGTGCGGTGATATTGACGATTTCACCGGCCACCTGTCGGCTCAGCCCATCAGCATAAGGCAATAGCGCGGTCTGCGATAACGGTTGTTGCTCCAGTTGCAGGCCGATCATGCCGCAAGCGATCCAAAGCGTGAGGGCGCAGTACGGTGCGACGCGTGTGGCGAAGCGGAAGCTGAGTGCCGCGAGCAGTGTGAGCAACAGAGTGCCGGCATAGAGACGCGCCGGAGCGATCCAGTGAGCGTGCGCGCACGCAACACCAAAGGCAAAGCAGGCAGCGGCTGTAAGCAGGGGAATGCTTTGCAGCGCCAGAGGGGCAACCGCAGGTGGAGCATTCATCCAAAAACGGCGGGCACCTGGGCTCAGCATAAGGAAGCGCCAACGTCGACAACAGAGGAAGTGGAAGTCTGAGTTAGTTTGTCATGCGCGACGCTCGAACGCCACTACGGTTTCGAGATGGAAGGTCTGGGGGAACAGATCGACAAGGTCGGCGGAAGAGGCGGTGTAGCCCTGGGCTTCGAGCACGCGCCAATCCCGGGCAAGCGTCGTAGGGTCGCAGGAGACGTAGACGATGCGCTGCGGAGCCAGCTTGCCGATCAGCTGGCAGGCCTCTTCCCCTGCGCCAGCGCGCGGCGGGTCCAGTACGATCAGCTCCGGACGGTCTCTCTCCAGCACGGCGCGTCGCAGAAAGGCGAGTGTTGTGTCCTGCACCGCACGATGCTGCGTGCCAAGCTTTTTTAACGCTGCTGCGAGATCTTTGGCTGCAGAGGGATGAGCTTCTACTGCGGTCATTCTGCTGAAGCTTCTGGCCAGCACGCGGGAAAAGAGGCCGACGCCCGCAAAGAGATCCCACGCGAGTGAGCCGCTTTGTCCAGCGCAGACCAGCTCTACGAGTCGTGGCAGCAGAAAGCGATTTACCTGGAAGAAGCCGCCGCGCGAAATCCAGTAGACCTCATCGCCCACACGATAAGAGAGCCCTGCGGCGCCCCATGCTGCGAAAGACTTGCCTGTAGGGCCGATGCGCGGATCGACGGCGATCGCACCGGCGCCTGCGAGCAGCGGCATCTGTATTGCCGCAGCGTCAAAGGCCTTTTCGAAGCTGGCTTCCGTGAGGCAAGTGCGCGGAGGACAGAGCAGCGTGAGCTGTACTTTGTCGAGCGTGTCGTTGGTGAAGAGCTCAACCTCGCTGGCAGCGTTCAGCCAGGATTCGAGGGCTTCATTCTTTGTCGACTCTGCGAGCAGCATCTGTACGTACTGCCAGAGCACCGGCGCTGCGATGGGACACTCGGCGATTGGCAGAAAGGTAGTCGTGGTGCGTACGTGATAGCCGCAACGCAGATCGCCGTCAATGCGCTTGATCTGAAGGCGAATGCGATTGCGATAGCTGTAAGGTTCCGCGCTATTTATGCCAAGTACGGGGACGGTCGTGATCCCGTTTGCATGCAGCAGATCGTTGAGAATCGTACGCTTGGTCTCAGCCTGTTGTGGTGCGGCAATCATTTGATACTGGCAGCCGCCGCACTGCGTGAAGTGTTGACAGGCTGGGGCGGTGCGCGCAGGAGAGAATGCTTGAATCTGGTGATGAATCCGATCAACGCTCTCGCCCGTGAGCACGAAGGGTAGTTGCAGAGAGCCGTCTTCGCTTTGCACCTTGCCACCGTAGAGCGGCGTTGTCATCCGGAGGAAATCGCTCATGCCAGCCCCATGTAGAAGAGGCTGAGGCGTGGCAGGGTATAGGCCTCCATCAGCTTCTTCTGTTCAAACTGCGTGGTGATCTGTTTGAGCTGCGCCGCCTGCATCTTCGCGCGGTACGGCGCGAGCTCCTGTTCGGCAAGGCCGCGCAGCGAGACGAGTTCGTCTTCCGGTACGGCTTGCTTCAGCGTGGCGACCAGACGCTCTTCCATGATGGTGAGTGTACGATCCAGCTCGTCGAGCGGCAGGGGCGTAGCGCTGCGCATGGTCTCTGCCAGCGTCTGTAGTCGTTCCGCAGCGCTATGGAACGCTGCCTGTGCTGCGGGCAGAGCCTGTGCGCGGCTAGCGCGCAATGCTTCGGCGTTGCTGGCAAGAAACGCGGCCACGCGCTCTTCTTCAAAACCGCTTTCCTGTGGCTGCTGAGGCTGCGCGGAGGTCAGCGGAGCGCCTGTGCTGGCCTCTACCGCTTCTTCCGCCGCTTCGAGCACCGCCTGTGCGCACCAGGCCAGACCGTTGACCTTGCGTGTGCGGCCTTTGGCGCGTAGCGCTTTGGCATCGTACTTATCAAACGAGTTATCGATACCGCGCAACACCGCTTCCAGCGGAATGCCTGCTTCGCGCCAGCTTTCAATCAAAGCCCAATCGAGTGTGGAGAGCAGCAGCAGCGAGCCGCGCCTCTGGCTGAAGCGTTCTTCAATCTCGGAAAAATATGCAAAGTAATTCATGCGGAGAACCAAGGGAGTGCGAGGTGCAAGATACGCTGCGTCTGCACCTCGTATCTTGTGCCTCCGTTTATTTTCTGCGATGACGCTCCTGGTTGCGTTCCCAGATGAGGCGCAACCCGTTCAGCGTGAGCATGTCATCTACCTGATGAAGGTACTTACAGTCTTTTGCGATCAGCTTGGCCAGGCCGCCCGTGCCAATGACCTTCGTGTCCGGCCCAAGCTCGGCAATCATGCGTTCCAGAATGCCATCGATCAAACCGATATAGCCGTAGTACAAGCCAATCTGAATGTTATCCGTCGTGGAGGTGCCGATGATCTTGACCGGCTTTTTGATTTCGACACGCGTCAGCTTTGCGGCGCGCGCAAAAAGTGCGTCGGCTGAGATGCCGAGCCCCGGCGCGATGGCTCCACCCAGGAACTCGCCTTTGCGGCTTACCACGTCAAAGGTTGTGGCTGTGCCCATATCCACAACGACGGCTGGGCCACCTACCAGATCATAAGCCGCAACGCAGTTGACAACACGGTCGGCGCCGACCTCGCTCGGATTATCGGTCAATACCGGCAGCCCGGTTTTTACGCCGGGTTCAATGAAGAGCGGGCGCACTTTAAAGTAGGTCTCGCAAAGCTTGCGCAGACCGGCATCGAGCGGCGGCACGACGGAGGAAACAGCCACACCGGTAACCAGATCAGTCGCCAGACCACGCATGCTGAAAAGAGTGCCCAGCAACACGCCCAGCTCATCAGGCGTTTGGTCATAGGGGGTGGTGATGCGCCAGTCAGCGACCAGCGTCGCCGTGGAGCCTTCGCTCGCCGGACGAAACAAGCCGATGACGGTATTGGAATTACCTACGTCGAGTGCCAGTAGCATGGGGGCTTTCCTGCCTCACAGGTGCGGTTTCTCAGAATGTGCGGCTTAGAGCTCACGCACGCCGCCGGAGAGCACAGTCCGCTGTTGCCCCTCGTCTGTGGTGACGAGCAGGAATCCGCGGCTGTCGAGTCCGGAAGTGGTCCCAGTATAGCCGCCCTGCTCCGGCACCTGAACGCGCTTGCCGCGGACCCAGCTTGAGGCTTGTGCAAAGCGTTCAAGTAACGCGGTGTGGTCGTCTGCTGTGGTTTCCTGCCGTGTCAGCTCCAGATCGAGCGCGCGTAACAGCGCTAACAGAATGCTCTCGCGCGAAAGCGATGCAGAGGTGGCCAGCCGCAGAGAGGTCGCCAGCGTTGCGAGCTCCGGTGGAAACTCTGCGTGGTGCACGTTGATACCGATACCGATGACGGCATAGCGCAGCATCGGATCAGCACCCGGTTCCACGGCGGTCTCTACCAGAATGCCTCCGCACTTGCGTGTGGTCGCATCCGGTTGAACGATCAGCAGATCGTTTGGCCAGCGAATATCAAGTGCGACACCGGTTGCCTGCTGCACGGCTTGCTGAACCGCCAGCCCGGTGCCGAGAGAGAGGAGCAAAGCATCTCGCAAGGGCAGAGTCGGTTTGACGAGCGCAGAGACGTACAGACCGTTTCCGGGGGCAGAGTGCCAGCTGTGGCCTCCGCGTCCGCGTCCTGCGGTTTGTTCGTCGGCGATATACACCAAACCCTCCGGCGCACCCTGCGCCGCCGCTTCGAGCAGAGAGGTATTGGTGGAGCCGATAGACGGAAAGTGGCGTACGCCTTCAGCAAAGCGTGTGCCCAGCAGTGAATGGCCCAGGGCCGCGGCATCAAGTGTGTCGAGCATAGTCACCCTGTAGATGCTATCGTGCATCCAATTGGTGCATGGTAACGGAGCTGGCAACGCCGATCTCGCATCAGGCCGCTATGCTGCTTCTGCTGGCGCTGCCCGTGGCCTGTGCCGCCTGGACTGTTACGCATGAAGAGGTCTTTCGAGAGCCGCGTGAGTTTTGTAAAGAGAATGCCCAGAAACGGCGCTCGCTTGCTGGGCGGAAGTTCTTCTACCTCTTCACCTGCGAGTATTGCTTTTCCCATTACGTTGCTGCGGCCGTTCTTTGGATCGTTCACTTTCGCCTGTTGTTTACGGGCTGGCGCGGCTACGGCGTAGCGTGGTTGGCGTTGGTCTGGGTGGCCAATGTTTTGATGAGTTTTTTCAACCGTTTACGGCTGGACATCAAGCATGAGAACGTGACGATCGCCGTCGAGCAACATCGCGCTCCTGAGACGCAGGAAGTGCCAAAACATCCGTAACGCTTTTCTGACGGAGGCGCTCTGTACGGTCTGAGAAGGACGGTTGGATGCAGGGAGCGTTGGTCTGTCCTTAGTCGCGCAATGCGGTTACAAAAAAGCCGCCCGGGCGCTTGAGCGCACGAGCGGCTTCGGGTGGATCGTGCGAAAGGTTAGCCCAGCTGTGCGAGTGCGGCTTCGGCCTTATCCTTCAGCGCCTGATTTTCGGCAGCCTGTTTCTTCAGCCCATCGACGATGTGCGCGGGTGCCTTGGCAAGGAAGCTTTCGCTGCCCAACTGCCTGGAGGCTGCTTCCAGACCCTTGCTCAACTTTGCGATCTCCTTGGTAAGTCGTTCGCGTTCCGCCGCTACATCAATTTGACGTTCGTACAGCACCGTTACATCGAAGCTTGCCGTTGAGCGCGTGTTGTTTCCGCTCAGGGCCGAGGCAACGACCTCTACAGCGCTGACGCGTGCCATGCGGGCGAGCATCTCCGCGTTTGCAGCCGCCAGATCGGCGGCCTTGGCGGTCGAGTACACCCGGATCGGCGCAGCTTCCTTCTCCGGCACGCCCAGCTCCTTGCGCAGAGCGCGTACCGTGACGATGAGTTCCTGCAGAGTATTCATCGCTTCCTCTGCTGCGGCGTCCGTAAGAAACGATGCTGCCTGCGGATAGCGTGTCAGCGCGATAGACTGTGCTGGCTGCGGCGTGCGGATGAAGGCATACAGCGCCTGCCACAGCTCTTCGGTAAGGAAGGGCATGAACGGTGAGAGCAGGCGCAGGGCAGCTTCAAACGCTGTGACGAGAGCGTTCAGCGTCAGCGCGGTAATCTCGTTGGTTTCAGCAGCGAAGTCCAGGCGCAGCTTGATCAGCTCAAGATACCAATCGCAGAACTCACCCCAGAAGAACTGATAGACGGCCTGCGCTGCTTCGTCGAAGCGATACGTGCTGAGCGCACGCTCTACCTCTGCGCTCACCGCGGCCAGGCGAGCAAAGAGCCAACGGGTTTCAAGCGGAGCATCGGTGATCTCGGAAGGAGTCAGCAGCGTGGCTTTGTAACCAGCCTCTGCGCCACGCTCCACGTTCATCTGCAGGAAGCGTGCTGCGTTCCAGATCTTGTTGGCAAAGGCACGGTAGCCTTCCGTACGCGCTTCGTTGAAGGCGATATCGGTACCCGGCGAAGCCTGTGACGCGAGCGTGAAGCGTACGGCATCGGTTCCATACTTCTCCACAATCTCGATCGGATCGATGACGTTGCCCTTGGTCTTGGACATCTTCTCGCGGTTGGCGTCACGCACCAGCGCGTGGATGTAGACCTCTTTGAACGGAACGGCTTCTGCAAGCGAGCGCTTGGCTCCGTCTTCCGTCGGTACGTCGAGCATGAAGTGGCAGCCCAGCATGACCATACGCGCGACCCAGAAGAACAGAATGTCAAAGCCGGTTACCAGCAGCTCCGTGGGGTAAAAGCGCCGTAGATCCTGCGTCAGCTCACCGGAGCCATCCCATCCGAAGACGGTGAAGGGCAAGAGGCCGGAGGAGAACCAGGTATCGAGCACGTCGGTTTCCTGGGTCAGTTCCGTGGAGCCGCACTTGCTGCAGGCCTGCGGTGTTTCACGCGCTACATTGATCTCATGGCAGGCCGTGCAGTGCCAGGCCGGGATGCGATGGCCCCACCAGAGCTGGCGCGAGATGCACCAGTCATGCAGGTTGTTCATCCACTCGAAGTAGGTCTTCGAGTACATCTCCGGCGTGAAGCGGATATGGTTGTCGCGTACGGCTGCGATCGCGTTTTCTGCAATGGAGTCGCCACCGGTCTCGGGTTTCTTGTTTACGGCAAGGAACCACTGCATGGAGAGCCGCGGCTCGATGACCGAGCCGGTTCGCTGGGAGACGGGCAGAGTGAGCGTATGTTCCTTCACCGCGACAAGGTGGCCCAGAGCTTCGAGGTCTGCAAGAATCTGCTTGCGTGCTTCAAAACGGTCGAGCCCATCGTACTTTGTGCCCGAGTGCGCGATGCGTGCCTGCGTGTCCATGATGGAGGGCTGAGGCAGGTTGTGGCGCTGTCCGATTGCGAAGTCATTCGGGTCGTGCGCCGGGGTCACCTTTACGGCGCCGGTGCCGAACTCGGGGTTCGCCCACTCGTCGGCGATGACAGGGATTTCCCGGTTCACCAGCGGAAGCACCAGCTTCTTGCCGAGGAACGCCTTGTAGCGCTCGTCCTCTGGATTGACGGCAACGGCTACGTCGCCCAGCATCGTTTCCGGGCGCGTGGTCGCAATGGTAATCGAGCCGGAGCCGTCTGCAAGGTCGTAACGGACGTGATAGATGGAGCCAAGCTTCTCTTCGTTCTCTACCTCGAGGTCGGAGACGGCGGTGCCAAGCACGGGGTCCCAGTTCACGATGTAGGCGCCGCGGTAGATAAGTCCTTGCTGCCACAGCTTGACGAACGCCTCGCGCACGGCCACCGAGAGCCGCTCATCCATGGTGAAGTACTCGCGCGACCAATCCACGCTGGCGCCAAGGCGGCGCATCTGCGAGGTGATGTAACCGCCGTATTCCTGTTTCCAGGCCCATACGCGATCCGTGAACTCTTCGCGTGTGAAGTCGGTGCGCTGCTTGCCTTCAGCCTTCAGCGCGCGCTCCACCATCATCTGCGTGGCAATGCCGGCGTGGTCGGTGCCGGGAACCCAGACACTCTGCTCGCCCTTCATGCGGTGCCAGCGCGCGAGAATGTCCATCTCGGTCTGGTTGAGCATGTGGCCCATGTGCAGCCGGCCGGTGACGTTTGGCGGCGGCAGCAGCTGGACGAACGCCTTCTGTGGCGGTGCGCCTTCTGCAGGGGTGGGTACGGCGAAGAGTTCCTGGGCAATCCAGTACTCCGCCCATTTCGCTTCGATCGCGGACGGATCGTATGCCTTGGAAAGTTCGTGAGTCATCACTCTCTAGGGTAACAAGTTGGCTCTCGTGCCAGTGAGTTTTTGGGCAAGGAAAAAGCGGAGCCGAAGCCCCGCTTTTTGTCTCTGTCCTGTGAACCCGGCTTAGAAAGGGTTCAGCTTATCCACGCCCTTCTTCTTCTTGTGCTTGGATGAGCTCTCTTCATCCTTGTCATACGCAGGCTTGGAGGGCTTCTTGGTAGCGTCCGCCTGAGGAACCGGGGCCTGCTTCTTGCCTGCGACTTCGTTGACCTGGTCGGGAGCTTCTGCGGGCTTTTCCGCTTCGGGCAACGGCGTGCTGTTTGCCGGGGCTACAGACTTCAGGCCGTAGTTGGAGTCAGCCTTGCCGGTTGCGGAAGGCAGATCGCTGGCCGAGCCGCTGCCGCGGTTCAACTCACCTGCGTTGGGCTGAACAACCTCTACGCCCATGTGGCTGCCGCCACCGCCGGTATCGCCTGCGCTTGCCGGGGACATCTCAGAGACCGATCCTGAGGTGTTCTCATTCCCTGCGGAGGGAACGTCGCTCAGGGTGGGGGCGGCTGCGCTTGCCGGAGCTGCGGTGGTGTCTGCAGCCGGGGCACTGGCATCGGCATTCGTCGCCGGTGCGGCCGGTAGAGCCTTATGGAAGTTCGGGTTCAGCGCTTCTTCAAACGAGGTCGTCAGGTCGTTGACGATCGTCGGTGCAGTGGTCGCAGCCGGGTCGTCGAGCAACGGCTCGCCGATTTGAGCCGCGGTGACCGTATCCGGCGAGTGCACCATCAGCAGCTTCAGGCGGTTGTACATGGTGTACTGCGCGCGGCTGCCTTCCAGCGCTTCAGAGGCTGCAACTTCATCGGCTGTCGGCGTCGGAATGGGCTGGTTCATGGCGTTCAGGCGCTCTTTGGCATCCTCAACGTGGAGAGACGCCGAGTGCTCCAGCACAACCTGGCGGTAGGCTGTGGCCGACTTGGTATCGAACTCCTGTTCGAGCCGGGACTTGGCCGCTTCGGTCATGCAGTACACCTTCACGCCAGGAGCGCAGACCGGAGTGGCACGCATCTTTCTGGCTTCAGCGCCCCAGGCATCGCCGATACCGATCAGCACGTCATCCATGTGGGAGTACTGCGGATAAGTATCGACAACGGTATCGTAGCGTGCGATAGCGGCAGGCCAGTTTTCGCGGCCCGCGTAAAACGCGGCGATGTTGGCTTCACGCGTGGCGAGTACTTCCTGCACATCGCGCAGTTTTTGCTTGGCCTGCTTTAGGATCTCGGGCGGAGCATCCGGGTACTGCTTCAGCATGGTACGGTACTCGGTTTCCGCCGAGATGGCCTTCGCGTAATCGCGATCCGGCACGTCCATCTGCTTGAAGTAAATATCACCAACGCGCATCTGCGCTTCAGCGGCTTCCGGTGCATTCGGGAAGAAGGTGATGAAGTCCTTGTACTCCTGCTCGGCCTGAGCCAGGGCCGCGGAGCCGCCTTCGCGGTACCAGCTATCGGCGATGGCCAGCTTGGCACGCATCTGGTACTGGGAGTCGGGGTAGGTATTCAGCAGCGTCTGCAGATCCATGCGCGCCACTTCAAAGTGACCGCTCTTTACCTGTCCCAGAGCCTTGTCGTAGAGCTGCTTATCGGGCAGCGTGGCATCCTTGGTGGCCAGAGGATTGAGCTTGTCCTGCTTCTTGATCTCTTGCTTGGTGTCCTTGGTCTGCTGGACGCGTTCCGACTTCGGGGTCTTCTTCTTCTTGTGCGTGTCGACGCTCAGCGCGGCGTCCGCCTGCGGCGTGGTCTGAGAGTCGGTCGTCTGCGGAGTCTGATCGGCAGCGGCCTGCGCGTGCGTCGTGAATGGTGCCAACGCAAAGCCGGAGGTCAGAGCAAGCGCCAGGACCGAGCTGCGGCGGAAAGCGGGGGAAAACATCATTGCGGAAGAATCCTCGAAGAAGCTCGTTGGCCGCCGCGGGGCACGAAAAGCATGTCGTGCGGCCGATTTCATTCTAAATCCCGGCTAAAAATTGCGCTTGGCGAGCTTGTCTTTTTGGACGAAGAATCTCGGGGAGCGTTTGTTACCCAATGGACGGAAATTGCCGCCCGCCTCCCCGGACACCCCGGGGAAGGCGGATTGTGCGGCTGGATTTATGCGGTTTCGCCGGCGGCTGCGCGTGCGAGGCGAAGGAATTCCTTCGCGTTTTCAACGGTTTTGCCCGGCTGGAAGATTGCCGAACCGGCCACCAGCATGTCAGCGCCTGCCTCTACGACCGAAGCGACGGTCTTCTGGCTGACGCCTCCGTCCACCTCGATGCGGAAGTTCAGGCCCTGCTCTTCGCGAATGTGTGCGAGCATGCGGATCCGGTCCAGCGAGCGGGTGAGGAACTTCTGGCCGCCGAAGCCGGGGTTCACGCTCATCACAAGCACGTGGTGCACCATCGGAAGCACCTCGGCGATCAGACCGACCGGCGTTGCGGGGTTCAGCACGACGGCGGGCTTCATGCCGTGGTCGGCAATGTGCTGGAGTGTGCGGTTCAGGTGCCGGCAAACCTCTACGTGCACGCTGATCATGTCGGCGCCGGCTTTGGCGAACTCCGGAATGTACTGATCCGGGTCCTCAATCATCAAGTGGCAGTCGAGCGGCAGCTTTGTCACGGGACGAATGGCCTGCACGACCGGGGGGCCGAAGGTGATGTTCGGCACAAAATGACCGTCCATCACATCCACGTGAACGATGGTTCCGCCGCCCTCTTCGGCTAGCTTGATCTCATCGGCAAGGTGCGCAAAGTCCGCTGCAAGTATCGAAAACGCGAGTTCCACCATAGAGGCTCAGTGTAGCAAGGCGGGCCGGCGGCGCCGGTACACCGGGTGCGCTTGGCGAGGAGCGCACAATGGACGCTATGGCAGAAAACACCTTCGAGCAGATTCTTTCGAGCGTCCGTGCTTTTGCGGCAACAGCTGCGGAACTGGCTTCGTTGCAGCAGTTTATCGTGGAGCAGATTTCGTCTCAGTTGCCGTATTACCACTGGACCGGGTTCTATATGCTCGACCCGGAAGACGCGGAGACGCTTGTGCTCGGGCCGTTTCACGGTGCGCCGACCGATCATATCCGTATCCCGGTCAGTCAGGGCATCTGCGGTGCGGCCGTGGCGCAGAACGAGACCGTAATCGTGGACGATGTGAGCGTTGACTCCCGCTACCTTGCCTGTTCTCTGGAAACCCGCTCTGAGATCGTTGTGCCCATCCACGTCGATGGTGTTCCGGTGGGCGAGATCGACATCGATAGCCACGATGCGGCGGCGTTCTCGCAGCAGGACCGGCTCTTTCTGGAAGCGTGCGCGGCGCTCGTGGGCCAGTTTCTGGAGAGAGCTCCGTCGAAGCTGCTGTCCTAGGCGCGCTGGCTCAGGGCAACTCCTGCGTCGTAGCCGACTTGCGGCTGCGACGTTTCGGCAGCACCGGTACAACCCGTTCCACGCCTTCGCGGCCTTCGTGCAGCACCTTTGTTTTGCGAAGAGCTGCTGCCGCTTCACGGTCGACAGGCGAGATTTCTTTTGGGGGCCCCAGCACAACACGCGCTGCTCCGTTCAGGATGCGGCGCAGCGGCCAGCTACCGTCTGCCCCGGGGAGAAAGACCTCTCCTGTGCGCTGCTTCTCGGGCCGGTAGTACCAGCGGCGGAAGAGCGCAAGATAGTCACAACGCACGGCGAGCGAAGGCTCCTCTGCGGCAGCGCTTTCAAGCTGCGCTAGCGTGGAGCGCAGGCGGTCTTCGGGAGATTGGGTGATGAGGGCGGCAGCAGGGCTCTCCGGTTCGTGGAGCGGGACCGGAGCCAGCATCAGCGGCTGAGCAAACAAGGAGGAGCCCACGGCGGTCTGCTCGCGTACGGCGCGAACGCCCAGCGTGGAGAGCCGCGCAGGAGCCGTGATCTGTCCGCGTTCCAGCAGGAAGACCGCTGCCTCTTCCTGCGCTCCTTCATCGGGTGTGGAGAGGTGTGCAGCCTGTTGCAGTACGAGAGCACGCAGCTCCGGGATAGCGCGTACGAGTTCATCGGCGAGCGTGGTGGCGGCTTTTACCTTCTCCCACCGGGTGTGCAGCTCGGCGGCGCGTTCAAAGTCCATCGCTTCGCTTGCAGCGTCACGCGCGACGGCAACCTCGTGGAGCAGCGACTCACCGCGTGTTGCGAAAAACGCTTGTACGCTCCGGGCTTCCGCAGCGTATTCCTCGTCGGTGCAGGCAATCTTGCAGGGCTCCATGCACTTTTTCATTTCGCCATAGGCGCAACCAGGATGCTGCGGGCTGACCTCCAGCTCTTCACTGCAGCGGCGAAGCTTGAAGAGATCGAGCACGGCATCGCAGTAGCGCTCCGCGGCTACGCGCGAAGGGAAGGGGCCGAAGGTGTGCTCCAGCGCGCGCGGGCTGAGCTTATGGGTGACGTATACGCGAGGATAAGCGTGCTCCAGCGTGAGGCGCACAAACGCCGGTGGATGCAGGCGCAACCGCTTCCGCGCAGGCTCCTGCCCGAAGAGCTCGCTGGTAGCGTGATAGAGCAACAGGATCGACTCGAACTCCGAGCCGGTGGACGTCCAGCCCAGCGTGCGCACACGATCGCGCAGGTTCAGTCGTTTGGAGAGTACAGCCCGGCCGTATTCATCGCGCGCCTCCGGCGGAGCCAGCAGGCGCCGCAGGCGACGGCGCAGGTCGGCCGCGCGCGTCAGGTACGGCTCGCCGCTCTCACCCCATAACGCTACGACTCCGGGGGATGCGGGAACGGCACGCAGAATCTCTTCGGCTTGTGCCGGCTCAAAGAGGGTCTGGTGCGCGAAGGAGAACGTCGTGGCCACAGAGATGAAGATACGGGATCGGTCGAGGTGGAAGATAGCTTCTGACAGACGAAGGCCGCCCACACCGGGGCGGCCCGTCGTTCTGCATTTGTGCGCGAGGCTTACTTCTTGGCCTTCTCGAAGCGCTTGTTCACTTCTTCCCAGTTGATGACGTTCCACCAGGCTGCCAGATAATCCGGGCGCTTGTTCTGGTACTTCAGGTAGTAGGCGTGCTCCCAGACGTCGTTGCCCAGGATCGGGTACAGGCCGTCGGAGAGAGGAGAGTCCTGATTCGGCTTGGTTACGATTTCCAGCTTGCCGCCCTTGAAGACCAGGAAGCCCCAGCCGGATCCGAACTGCTTGGCCGTAGCTTCGTTGAACTTCTTCTTGAAGTCTTCGAAGGAGCCGAAGTCGGCCTTGATCTGATCGGCGATCGCACCGAGGGGCTCACCGCCGCCGTTCGGCTTCATGATCTCCCAGAACATGGTGTGGTTTACGTGACCGCCGCCGTTGTTGCGCACCACGGTGCGAACGTCTTCGGGGATCGCGTTCAGATCGCTTACCAGCTCTTCGACGGTCTTCTTGCCGAGATCAGGGTGCTTCTCTACGGCACCGTTCAGGTTCGTGACGTAGGTCTGGTGGTGCTTGTCATGGTGAAGCTTCATTGTCGCTTCATCGATGGTCGGCTCGAGGGCAGCGTAGTCGTAGGGCAGAGGAGGCAGTTCAAACGCCATAGCAGTAGCTCCTTGTTGAGGGTTACAGGAAAGAATCAGCGCAGGATCCGAACGCTTCGGTCGCTCACGCCAGACATCCACGCGCTTTTGGATGCAGGTTTCAGCAAACGCGACTCGACGAAACCCAGACTAGCCCAAGTGGGCGGTTTCTCGCTTGCCGCAAACGTTGAAAATCGGGCTCTTAGCCGGAAGAGCCCGATTTCTTTTTACGGATGAAGGAGGATCTGGCAGCTTCCGGAGCCACATTTCACGGTTCCTTCCACCACAATCTTCGCCTCGGAGTCCGGCGGGAAGAGGCGATCGAAGGATGCAGCCTTGAGCATTCCGTCGGCTCCTCCGATGGAGTCCGAGCCGACGGGCTGATCGACTTCGACCTTTCCATGCCCGAGAAGCAGGCGATAGGGGGCTGCGATCTTGGGGCCGGAGTAGGGGCCGAGCTCGAAGGTCAGATCTTCCTGCCGGCTCTTCTTGTCCGAGGAGACTCGAGGGCGCTTCAGTGCGTCGTCAATCTCATTCAGGTGGCCGAGCACCTCATCATGATGCTCGTTGATGTAGGACGCATAGACGTAGGGAAGGGCATCGGCCGGTTTGCCGTTGCGATAGAGAATCCAGCCGAAGGTGTCCCAGGTGGCAAAGAGCAGGCGTGTGCGTGCCTTGAGCCTCTCGGGTGATTCCTGCAGTGTCCAGGATTGGGTTTCGGTGTCGAGCTTATGCAGAGCGAGTCGCACCTTCTCTTCGGCAAGCGGAAGCTGGCGCTTGGCATCGGCCAGACCGTAGGCTGCATCGTTCAGATAGCCGGCCTCATCGGTGGTTTTGAGCACCTCGACCAGGCTGGCCTCGCCTCCGTCGAGATCGCCTGCTTTCATCTGCGCGGTGCCCAGCTGCGTGCGGCGCATCTCTAAGTGCTCTGTGTCCTCCGCCGGGGTCAATGCAATTGCTTTCTGCGACGCTTTGCCTGCTTCGGCAAACTTCTTTTCCTCGCTGAACAGGGCTGATTGGAAGCTATAGGCTCCCGGGTTATCCGGATCTGCAGCAATCCACTGCGCGGTAATGGCCTCTGCCTCGGAGTACTGCTTCCTCTGCCAGTACGCTTGGGCAATGGCCCAATACGCCCAGTAATGACGCGGGTAAAGCTGTAGCTCTTTGCGGTAGTCTTCGATGCTTTCGCTGTTCTTACCCTGCAGAGAAGCGACGCGGCCGTAGTCGAGCCACAGGCCATATGCTTTGTCGTCGGTTGCTTTGACCTGATCCAGAATGCGGGTTGCTTCTGTTGCATTCATCTGACCAATCGCCTCATCGGCCTTGGCAATCTGTGCCTGCACCTCATCGGTGGTCACGTGTCCTGCAGCGCCGCCTGAGCTTACGGGTTTGCCGTCTTTCCCCGGGCGCAACAGGTAAAGGTACAGGTTCATGCCGATGTCCGCATGCGTGGCCCACTTGCTGTACTCCTGCCACTGGCTGGCCGGAATTTTTGATTGCAGAATCTCGATGCGGCGACTTGCGTGGACAACGCCGTTGTCGAGCTTGTAAGTGACGTCTGCGCTGGCCCAGTCGGCTTTTTCGTGAACGCTCTCCGGAAGTTGAGCGCCCCATCCCGCCGGAAGCTTGATCTCCGAAGTGCTGTCAGAGACCGCGGGTGAGCCGAGTTGAATGGCCGTTGTCGGAGGATTTTTCTTGTCCACAATCGGCAGGCCGTCGGGAGCGA
The DNA here is from genome assembly GCA_028283625.1 of Acidobacteriaceae bacterium. GTDB lineage: Bacteria > Acidobacteriota > Terriglobia > Terriglobales > Acidobacteriaceae > Granulicella. The sequence goes on from JAPWKG010000023.1 coordinate 55,304, forward strand.
AGTTGGCGATAAAGCGATCGGCGTTGTCTGTGGGATCGTCTTCCTTGTAATCGAACTCCAGCGAGAAGGGTTTGTCCGTGTCTTCTGGACGAGAGAGCACTGCATGGCTGGTGGTGCCGGGGAAACCCATGCCTTTAACGAACTGCTGTACAAAGTCGTCGTAGCGTGCCGGCGGAATGCTGTGCGCGGCCATACGAAGCTGCGTTTCGGTATCGCTGTGCTCGGTCATGACGATGTGTGCCGAGAGAGCACCCTTCTCGTTCAGGCTCCCGACAGAGCGCCAGGTATCGAGCGCCGGGAAGGGAAGATCCTTGGGGGTGCGGTCCAGAACGGCGAGGCCGTGAGCAGGCACCACGAGCACCTGCTTGTCGCGAACGGTCGGCACCAGCACGCGGTACGGTGCAACCTCGGTGGTCGGGTCCAGCCAGATCTCTTTGTTGTCCACGAGCACACGGCTGATCATGTGATTGAACGCGCTGGGCGAGGGCACGGCATCGTTGAAGCGCAGCCCTGCGCCGACCAGCACGGAGTCGGCCTTCAATCCGGCGGCCTGCATCATGGCGATGAGCAGCGTTGCCTTGTCCTTGCAGTCGCCGTACTGGTTGTGCAGCACGTCTACGGCCTGATGCGGCTGGAAGCGCCCCACACCGAAGGCGACGCCGATGTAACGGAGCTGCGTGGCGACAAAGCTGTAGAGTGCACGTGCCTTTTCTTCCTCGGTGGTCTTGCCTTTGGTCAGCTCGGCTACTTTGGCTGCGATCTCGTCATCGGGTGTGGCGCGTCCCTGGCTGAGAGACTGATACCAGGTCCCGAGATCCGCCCAGCTCTGGAAGTTGGTCCAGGCAACGGAGGGAAGCGCTCCCTGCTCGTAGTCGGTCTCTTCTTCCTCGCTGAGCGGCTTGCCCTGCTTTTCCTTTTGCTCGGCCTGTGCGGCTTCGCCGACGGTGGGCTTCAGCTGCTGGCTGTGCCAGCGATACACCTTTTCGTCCCCTTCCGTGGTGATGACCGGGGTGACTTTGAGCCTGGGGTTGGTCCAGACCGTGGCGTTCTGCCCTGCCGGGTAGCGCAGCTCGATATCCTGCCCCAGCACGACGTAGCCCTGCGTCAGCATCCACTGCTCTCCCCAGAAGTGGTTTGGAGCCTCTGCGCGGGTACGAAGGACGCGCACCTGCCACTCGATGGTGTCTCCGATGCGCAGATTTTTGATCGGCAGTTGTGCGCTTTTCAGGTCACTATAAAAAGGTGCCTGAACGGTTACCGGATCCGGTTGCTCGATCAGCTCAGAGGCTGGTGTTTCCGACAGTGTGCCGTCGGTGTGGCGCGCCCGCGCATAGTGCAACTCCACCCGCTCGGAGGACGAGGCGAACGGAATCTGTAGCACGCCGAAGTTGCGCACTGCTGCCTCAGATTGCAGATGAACCGCAACGGTCTGCTCGCGATAGCCGGTGCCGTCGGCTTTCATCGCATAGGTCCATGAAGAGTGCGTAATCACGAAGGATTCATTGGCGTAGGCATCGGTGCCGCCGACCGAGCTGGCTGCGGCTGCGGCCGCCGCTGCGGCTGAGACGGGCGGGGCAGAGGGAGTTTGTCCGGTCTGAAAGGCGCGTGCGCTGGTCGGGAAAATCGTGAGCCCGAGAGTGCATGCGAGCAGAGTGCTCAAGGTGGGGGATCGCATGAGGATTGCAGTCTGTATAGCAGACTTTTGCGACACTTACGAGAGTGTCCCGTAGGCCGGAGCGCTGGAGTGTGGTCGAATAGGGTATGGCAGGATTGCACGAAACCTATCGTTGGCTTGATGACGATGGCGCCGCCTTTGGTGCACCAGGTCTTGAGCCTCGTTGGACGTCCTCCAAGAAGGATGCTGTCCTCACCGCCTATGCTGCGTCATCGCGCATCTGGGCTACCCTCTCGCACGGCACGCTGAACGAGATTTACTTCCCGACAATTGATCGTCCGCAGATTCGTGACATGGAGCTGCTTTTCACCGATGGTGAAACCTTCTGCCACGAAGAGAAGCGCGACTTCGAGTACGACTTCCGCTACATCGACGACGAGTCGCTGGCCGTGCGTGTCACTGCCAACGATCTCGGCGGGCGCTACACGGTGACCAAGGAGTTCATCACCGACCCGCATCATCCGGTCGTGCTGATGAACGTGAAGATCGAAGGGGACGAGGAGATACTCTCCCGTCTGAAGTGCTATGCCCTGCTCGCGCCGCATCTGGATGGCGGTGGAGCGGGTAACTCCGCCCGTGCCATTGAGGTGGCGGGGCAGCGTTGCGTGCTGGCCTGGAAGAACGATTACCACTTGTGCTTCGGCGCTTCCTGCGGGTTCAGCCGAACCTCCTGTGGTTTTGCAGGGTCGAGCGATGGCTATCAGGATCTCGCGGACGCACCTGCAGATGACCTGGAACTTCGGCCAGGCCCTCGACGGCAACATCGCCGTCATGGGCGAGATCGATGTGGCCAAGTACCGGGAGTTCACGATCGCTATTGCTCTGGGGGAAGGCCCACACTCGGCGGTTGCCGGGTTGATGCAGACCTTGTCGACGCCGTATGACGAGCACCTGAAGCGTTTCATCGAGCAGTGGCACCGTGCGGCGGCTCCGGCGCGTCTGGCAGCGGCCTCGACCGACGGCGGCCATCTGGCGCGCATCTCGCATAACGTGATCCTCGCGCACGAAGACAAGACGTACTCCGGCGCATTCATTGCATCGGCCTCTATTCCGTGGGGCAACGCCAAGAGCGACGACGATCTGGGTGGGTATCACCTGGTCTGGACGCGCGACATGTGCCACTCCGCCGGTGCCATGCTGGCGTGTGGACGTGTCGATACGGCTCGCCGCGCGCTTGTTTATCTCGCCTGTACGCAGCATCCGGATGGTGGCTTCGCGCAGAACTTCTGGATCGACGGAACGCCGTACTGGTCCGGTATTCAGCTCGATGAGGTGGCCTTTCCCATCATTCTCGCCTGGCGTATCTGGAAGCTCGACGGACTGGGGAACTTTGATGTGGTCCCGTTTGTTTCCAGCGCCGCTTCGTTTCTTACGCGCTACGCTCCGGTAACGCAGCAGGAACGCTGGGAAGAGAACGCCGGCTACTCGCCTTCGACGCTTGCTGCGGTCATCTCTGCGCTAATCTGTGCCGCCGATATCGTGCGTGCGCATGGCGCAACGGAACTAGGCAGCTTTCTGGAGTCTTATGGGGACTGGATCGAAGCGCACCTCGACGAGTGGACGACGACCAATCGCGGCGTTCTGAATACGGAGATCCCGTATCACTACATGCGCATTCGTCCTCCGGCGGAGGGTGAGCCGTTTCACAACGCAAAGATTCCGCCAGGCATGATCAACATCTCCAACCGCGCTCCCGGAGAGAAGTATGCCTTTGAAGCGCGTGAGGTGGTGGATGGCGGCTTCCTTGAGCTGGTGCGTTATGGCGTGCGCCGTCCGGACGATCCGCTGATCTTGAACACGCTGAAGGTGATCGATGGCGTGCTGAAGATCGACACCCCCTACGGTGCCTGCTGGCGCCGGTATAACCATGACGGCTACGGCCAGCAAAAGGACGGCGAACCCTTCGTCCACTTCGGCCAGGGCCGCGCATGGCCCATCCTCACCGGCGAACGCGCGCATTACGAACTGGCCGCAGGTGGCGACCATGCCGAGTACATCACCGCGCTGGAGCGCTTCAGCTCCTTTGGCGGCATGTTGCCCGAGCAGGTGTGGGATTACGCCGATATGCCCGCAGAGGGGTTGTACTTCGGGCGTTCCGCTGGCTCGGCGCAACCGCTGGTCTGGGCGCATGCGGAGTACATCAAGCTGCTGCGCTCGGTAGCTGATGGTAAGGTCTTCGATCGTATCTCGGTGGTGGAGAAACGGTACGCCGTGCCGCGCGAGAAGCGCACCTTCCAGTCGCGTATGGAGATCTTCCAGCTCGGACGACCCATCTGCGACATGGTGCAGGGCGGCACCCAGCGCATCATCGACCAGCGGCGCTTCCGCGTGATCTGGACCGATGACAGCTGGGCTACGAAGAATACGCTCGAGTCGCGTGTGGTAGGGAAACCCGGCTCTTTTGCCGATATCCAGACCTCGTGGACCTGACCGGCTCGATCGAGTTCACGCTCT
>JAPWKG010000024.1 GCA_028283625.1 Acidobacteriaceae bacterium
CAGGCTGAGGAGCGTAAAAACGGCAAGGCTGGCCAGCAAGGCGTTGGTTGTCAATCCGATCTGCCAGCCGACATAGAGAATGGCCGAGGTTACGCCAAAGCTGCCGGCGAGCAGCGATCCCCTGTTCCTGAAGATCTGCCGCAGGACCTGACCGCCGTCGAAGCGGTACATGGGCAGCAGGTTCAGCAGATTGAAGCCTCCCAGGATCAGGGTGAACACCAGCAACGGGCCATGTAGCGAGAGGGGCAGCGTTCCGCTGATCGTTGCCTGCGTGCAGGCAATCAGTACAGGCACCGATAGTGCCGACATGCCCGGCCCCATCAGCGCGCAGGTGGCGACTTCGAAAAGGCTGTTGTAGGGGCGGCCGCCGATGGCGATGCCACCGAGAAACGGGATGAAGATCATTCGCACCTTGCGATGACCGAAGGTGCGATAGGCGGCCATGTGGCCGAGTTCGTGCAGCACGATGACCATGGTCAGGAAGGTCGAGATCATCAGGCCGGACAGGGTCAGGCCGAAGAAGGGCCACAGGATCAACGTCGATAGCACGGCCATTCCCGATTGCATGGCGGGCCGCTCGAAAATGCCATTGGGCTTGGATTCGCCGGTTTCCATCCAGCCCTCCAGCGCATGCAGTTCGCGGCGCAAGGCAAAATAACGGAAAAGATAAAAGGCCAGACCGCGATAGCGATCGGTCTGCTCGACGATCAACGTCGCGCCTGAAGGTGTCGAGACGATTTCCCGGCGCTCGTGGAAGTGCTGCCAGAAGCGATTGTCGAGGACGCTGTCATCAATGACGTGCGCGGTATATCCATGGATGCCCGCTTCGCCGTCAATGAAATCCAGCGGCGAGACGGCAAGCAGGCGGCGGATCGGCTGCCCCTTGCGATCGAGATGGCCATGGACCTGTTCGATGACGCCGGGACGGTCGGCAAGGGCACGGCTCGATATCATGCCATGGTGCCAGTCGGCGCTTGCGCCTGCAGGGTCGATCGCCTGCCAAAGCCTGTCCGATTCCCGCTGAAAGCTACGGCGGATGCGGATGGTGCGGATGCCGAGCGGAGCGGCCATCAACAGCCACACGAGGCCAAGATTAATAACAAGCAGCAGAATGGCTGAATGCATCGAGGACAATGGGCATCTCCGGCAGCGATATTCCGTGGCTGCCGGAGAGAGCATTTCATCATTCGCTTAATAAATGTTCTTCAGGAAATGGCGTGTTTTAGCAAGTTCAGGAAGACTTCGCGAACTCCATGATGACGGCATCGACGGCCAGGCTTTCGCCGGGCTTCGCCAGGATGCCGGCGATTGTCAGGTCGCGTTCGGCGCGCAGGACATTTTCCATTTTCATCGCTTCCACCACAGCCAGCGTTTCGCCGGCCTTGACCTGCTGACCGGTAGCCACAGCAATGGACACCACGAGGCCAGGCATGGGGCAAAGAAGAAAGTTCGACGTATCCGGTGGCAGCTTGATCGGCATCAGACGGTCGAGTTCGGCCTGGCGCGGCGTAAACAGGCGCGTATCGACCGAAAGCCCCTGCCAGTCGAGACGCAAGCCGTTGGCCGTGGGGCGAACCTGCGCGACGATCTGCCGGCCATCGATGAAGCCACGCCACAGGGCGTCACCAGGTCTCCAGTCGGCGACAACCTCCAGGTCCTGGCCGTCGATCTGCACGATGCCCTGAAAGGGCTGGATCGCCAGACCCGTCGCGATGCGAGCGTCGTGATAATCCTTGCCCAGCTTTACCACCCAGTGATCGGCGAGCGCCTCTGGTGGACGGATGCGATCCGCCGAGCGGGAGCGGCGCTCGAGGTCGATGAGGGAGCAGGAGAGGGCAATTGCCAGCAGTATCCGCGCTTCGCCTGTTTCGGGGAGCATCGGCGCGAATCCGTCCGGATATTCTTCGGCAATGAAGCCAGTGGAAAGCCGCCCTTCGCGCCAGCGGGGATGTTTCATCAACGCGGAAAGGAAGGGCACGTTATGGGCAATGCCATCGACGATGAAGGCATCCAGCGCCTCTCCCATCGCGTCGATGGCATCGAGCCGGGTGGGCGCCCAGCTGCAGAGTTTCGCGATCATGGGATCGTAGAACATGGAAATCTCGGCGCCCTCGAAGACCCCGGTATCGTTTCGAAGCGCGCTGCTGCCCGTCCAGCCCTCGGCCGGCGGTTGATAGCGGGTGAGGCGGCCGATGGAGGGCAGGAAGTTGCGGTAAGGATCCTCCGCATAGAGGCGGCTTTCAATGGCCCAGCCCTTCATGGTGATATCCTCCTGGGCAAAGGACAATGTCTCGCCGGCCGCCACGCGGATCATCTGCTCGACAAGGTCGATACCGGTCACCAGTTCAGTGACCGGATGCTCGACCTGCAGGCGCGTGTTCATTTCCAGAAAGTAGAAATTTCGGTCGGCATCGACGATAAATTCCACTGTTCCGGCGCTCTCGTAGTCAACCGCCTTGGCTAGGGCGACCGACTGCTCTCCCATGGCCTTGCGGGTTGCCGGATCCAGGAACGGCGAGGGCGCTTCCTCGACAACCTTCTGGTTGCGTCGCTGGATCGAGCATTCGCGCTCACCCAGGTAAAGGACGTTGCCGTGCGAATCGCCCAGCACCTGGATTTCGATGTGGCGCGGCTCTACGATGAATTTCTCGATGAAGACGCGGTCGTCGCCGAAGGAATTCCGGGCCTCGGAGCTGGCGCGCTCGAAACCGTCGCGCACCTCGGCCCTGCTCCAGGCAATCCGCATGCCCTTGCCGCCGCCGCCGGCGGAAGCCTTGATCATGACGGGGTAGCCAATCTCGTCGGCAATCTGCTGGGCGTGATCGGTATCCTCGATGACACCGAGATAGCCGGGCACGGTGAAAACCCTGGCGGCGCTTGCAAATTTCTTCGATTCGATCTTGTCGCCCATGGCCCGGATGGCCTTGGGCTTCGGGCCGATGAAGACGATGCCCTCTGCTTCGAGTGCTTCGCAGAAAGCCGCGCGTTCCGAGAGAAAGCCGTAGCCGGGGTGGACGGCTTCGGCGCCCGTCTGGCGGCAGGCCTGGATGATTTTCTCAATGACGAGATAGCTTTCGTTGGCCGCGGACGGGCCGATATGGACGGCTTCGTCGGCCATCTCGACGTGCAGCGCATCGCGGTCGGCATCGGAATAGACGGCGACCGTGGCAATTCCCATCCGACGTGCGGTCTTGATGACGCGGCAGGCGATCTCGCCGCGGTTCGCAATCAGGATCTTCTTGAACATTGCCACTCCACCCGAAACACCTGTGACAGTGTTCTAGCGTCAAATCCCGTGACTGTTCAATGGGAAGCACTGGCCGTCGATCAAGCACGACGGCCAGCCTGGAAGGCGGGTTCAGGCGGCGGCGGCCGCATCCGCGAACATGTCGTCCGAAACGCGCAGCCAGCGGGCGCGGCGGCTGGTTTCGTCGTGGCGAAGCTTCGCGGCCGCGCGGAACTCTGCCCAGCCTGGATGATTGGCGCCCGGCTGTGCGGCCCGGTCTATGCGATCCAGTGCCGCCATCTCGACTGCCGAAAGCGTGATCTCGCCGCCGGTCATCGCGCTGCGCAGCACATGGTGCACGAAGTCGAGATCGTGCAAGGTGACACCCTGCCTGTGGAGCGCGCGGTAGTGGCGGTATGCGCCGATATCGTCGGCCAGCGCGTGGCGCAGCTGGTCGAGCGCGAAGGCGGCGAGCATTGGCGAGAGGCTGTCCGAGGCGCTGATGACGCTCAGCAGGACCTCGAACTCAATTTCCGAGTGGATGACGCCACCGCGCGAGAGCATGCGGATCAGCCAGGCGGCGTTGACGTCATCCAGCGATCCCTGGGGATAGGTGTGGTGCACAATGAAATCGGTCAGGGATTCGATGAAGAAGGCAGCCCATTCATCGCATTTCTCCGGGCAGGAATTGTGGATTGCCAGGAGGAGGACCGCATCGTCCGATGAACGGATGCCGTGCGGGAAACTGACCTTGCGTAGTATCGATACATCTTCGGCCGACAGCCGACTCTTTCCGGCAATGAGATTCGCCGGGAAAGAGAGACGGAATTCGCTCATCTTTTATCTCCAGTTTCTTCATGAAACTGGGTCGATCTTTACCCGGACCCGATTGAAAAACCCTCAAGGAGTGCGGTTAACGGCCTATTGTGCCGTTGCAGCAGCTTTTAGCGATTGCGACTGAACATGCTCGCGCCAGATGATGAAAAGGCCCGAGCCGACGATGATGGCGATGCCGATCCATTTCGAGGCATTCGGAAAATCGCCGAAGATCGCATAGCCCAGCACGGTGGCGGAAATGATCTCGAAATACTGGAACGGGGCCAGCAGCGACAGCGGCGCCAGCCGGAAGGCCCGCACGACCAGCATGTGGGCGTAACCCGAGATCGAGCCGAGAACGAGCAGCAGCACGAGGCCGAGCCAGGATGCCGGCAGGGAAGGCGCAAAATCCCCGATACCGGCGCTGGATCCGACAAAGAGTGCTCCAGCCATGAAGACGGTGCCGCCGATGCCGGCCATGGTCTGCATGGCCAGCGGTGAGTCTGCCTCGCCGATGGCCCGGTTCATGAAGAGATAGACGGCATAGAGGAACGCGCAGAAAACCGGCAGCAGCGCCTTGAGTCCGAAGATTTCGAAGCTCGGCTGAATGACGATCATTGCTCCGCCGAAGCCGACGACGATGGCCAGCCAGCGCCGCCAGCCGACCTTGTCGCCGAGGAACAGCGCCGAAAGGCAGGCCAGCATGAAGGGTTCTACGAAATAGATGGCGAATACATCGGCAAGCGGCATGTATTTGACCGCAACAAAGAAGAGGAGGCTCGCCGCGCCGTGCAATACGCCGCGCAGGAGGTTCATCCAAGGCCGCCTGGTCTTCAGCACCGTGCCGCCCATCAGGAGCAGGGGCAGGGTACAGACCAGCTGGAAGAAAAACCGGTAGAAGGTGACCTGGCCCGGCGACATCGCTTCGAATGTCGCCATGTATTTCGCGATCGCATCCATGGTCGGCAGGATGATCATCGCGCCGGCCATGATCAGCATGCCGTTGAACGGGTTCTTCTGCGGGGAATCACTATCGGACATGCGGGCTGCCTTCTCTATGCAGCCATGAAACACAGGGCAAATGCCGTGGCAAGATGGTGTTGCCGGGAAGATTGGAAGCCCAGGATGGCGCTTATCGCGTGCTGTTGACTGCAATTTCCCCGAAGATGTCCTCGAATGCCGCGCGAAGGCTGATGTCGACATCCTCCATGCTTACCGGCAGGCCGAGATCGACGAGGCTGGTGACGCCATAAGCGGAGATGCCACAGGGCACGATACCGGAGAAATGATCGAGGTCCGGTTCGACATTCAGGGACAGTCCGTGAAAGGTCACCCATTTGCGCAGGCGGATGCCGAGCGCGGCGATCTTGTCCTCGGCCATGGTTCCGTCGAGCAGGGGTGGCCTTTCCGGGCGGCGCACCCATACGCCGACGCGATCTTCGCGGCGCTCGCCACGAACGTTCATGGAATCAAGTGTCCTTATGATGACGTCCTCGAGGGCGGCAACGAAGGCGCGGACGTCCTGGCGGCGGCGCTTTAGGTCCAGCATGACATAGGCAACCCGCTGGCCCGGCCCATGATAGGTGTATTCGCCGCCGCGCCCGGTCTGGAATACGGGAAACCGGTCCGGCTGGATGAGGTCAGCGGAGTTGGCGCTGGTGCCTGCCGTATAGAGTGGGGGATGTTCCACCAGCCAGATGAGTTCATCGCTGTCGCCTTCGGCAATCGCCGCGACTTCCCGCTCCATGGTGGCGACAGCTTCCTCATAGGGAACAAGGCCCTGCGCCACCCGCCAGCGGATGGGCGGAGAGCCCTGAGCCGGCCGCATGGAAATTTCGATATCGGTGCGCAGCATGCCTGTTTTATTCCCGCCTGTTATCCACAGGCAAAAATGCCCTGTGTGGCCCGCAATATGGGGGCTTTGATACGCAACTTCAAACGCCTGTGGCAAGGCGTGAAAAAAACAACGAAATCGCTCTTGTGCCTTCGGAATCCTTTTGCTACATGCAGCCCCGCCGGAGCAATTCGGCATCTACCACGATGCGGTCGTGGCGGAATTGGTAGACGCGCAGCGTTGAGGTCGCTGTGTCGCAAGGCGTGGAAGTTCGAGTCTTCTCGACCGCACCAATCACAAGGCCAAGTGCCTTGTGGCGACGGATATAGTGTCCCATGTCACCTGGTGACTGGGACACTCCGCTCCCCTCCGGTCAATTCGCTGAAGCTGTTTCCAGCCTGACCCTAACCTTCATATTTTTGTGCTTTTTGAAATGCCGATCGGACACGGTCTGGCGATGCCCTTCGTGAAGTGCATCTTCCATCATGAAGCAAGCTTGCGGCCACATCGATCTACTGTGCGGCAGGAAACTTCCGCTTGATCAGCTTCTTGTAGTAACTGCCAGGCGAAGAAGAGGCCTGCAAGTCGTCAGCGACGTAGTATGGAACATCGACGAACACGCGGCGCTGGCCGTTCGCCATCCATAATGTCAGTTTCTTGGTGTCCTCATCATAGGTAAAACCGTCGATGAGCTTTGACCTGAGGCGTTGCATCTGTCCTCGAAATCTGGAGATCGCACTGCAACATAATCATATAGACCGAGGTGAATGGCAATAGTACTTTAGCTCTTACATACACAGTCTCTAGCCACGCCGCGCCCACCGGACCTAGGCGCTCTCGAATCGGTCGCATTTTATGTTTAACCAATTCTTAACATCCTCCTTGCGCCGGTCGGGTCGTGCTCTATGATATCTTCCTGAAGACAGGAGGAAGTCATGGAAAATACAAGTCTCGTTATGCCTATCGGTCTCGCAGTGATCGTGGTTGGCGGCCTGCTTTTTCAGGCAGTACTGGCCGTTCTTCCTGTTGTTTCGGTTTTCCACTAGGAAGACCCCAGGCGATCGATTTCGTCATGTTGCGTTCACATTCCGTGCAATAGTCTTCGGCCTTGCGACTGCTCGATCACCGGATTGACTGGGCTTATCGCGCGGACAATAGATTCGACATCTGTCATAAAGTGAGGACTTGGAATGACCAGCCGTACCATTCTAGTGACGACCATCGCCTCCTTCGCCCTTCTGGGCTCGCTTGCCGCCGTATCGCCCGCTGCCGCGATTTCGATGAAGGATTGCAGCACCAAGTACAAGGCGGCCCAGGCTGCCGGTACGCTGAACGGCCAGAAGTGGAACGACTTCCGCGCGGCGCAGTGCGGTGCCGATACGACCGCTGCGGCACCTGCTGCGACCGCGACAACCACCGCAGCCCCTGCCACGACCACGATGAAGCCGGCAACCACGAAGCCCGCGACGACGACGGCTGCCAAGACGAGCGACGCCGATGAGCCGAGTGCAACGCCACCGGCAAAAGAGCCTGAAAAGCCGACTGCCGTCGCTCCTGCCGGCCTGAGCCTGCCTACGGCCGTTTCCCCCAAATACGCTTCGGAAAACGCAGGCAAGGCACGCTTTCACACCTGCGTCGATGCCTATCATGATGCCAAGGCGAAGAACGCTCTTGCCGGCGTCAAGTGGATCCAGAAGGGCGGCGGCTATTACAGCCTCTGCAACGCCAAGCTCAAGGGCTGATACGGCGGATATTCCATGCGGAAACGGGCGCTCCAGGGCGCCCGTTCTCGATTCAGCGACCAGGGCCGATCAGTCATCGTCGGGAATATTTGCATCCACGCCGATGACAGTCAGGTTGTTGCGAACTCCTGTTACTCCGGGAACGCGCTGTGCAACCTTGACAAGCCTGCGCACCGTGGCTGCGTCGTCTATATCGCCTTCAAGGATCACCACCGTTCCCTCCGAGCGGATATCAATCATCTCGGCGCTGACCCCTTCAAGATCCGTTAGTGCATCCATGACGCGTTCTTCGATATCATCGGAAACTTCGAGGCCGCGTGTCTGGGAAACAAGTGTTTCGTCCTGCGGTTCCTGCTGGCCGTCAAAGCCGGTGCTGGTCACGGTGAAGCTCTTGTTGCCGTCCTCGTCGAAATTGGCCTTGGTCTGACCGTAGGGGCGATTGTCCGAACCCTGCGACGAGCCGCCTGCGTCGTCGCTGTAAGGCCAGCCATCCTGCAGATCGCGTTCTTCGTAATCGCGATAGTCTTCCTCGCGGGTCACTTCCTTCTTGACTGCCATGATGCAACTCCTTTTTCCTTCTCACCATGAGAACGGCTGAGCGCGGGCTTTGTTCAGATCAGCTGATCGCCTTTTCCCACTTCTTTACCAGGCGCTCGCGCTTGAGGCGCGACAGGCGCTGCAGCCAGAATATGCCATCGAGCTGGTCGATTTCGTGCTGGATGCAGACGGAAAGAAAGCCGCCGACTTCTTCTTCATGCAGCCCGCCGTGCAGGTCCTGGTAGCGGAAACGGATGCGATCGGGCCGCTCGACCTCTTCCGTCGCTCCCGGCATGCAGACGCTGCCTTCCGTGTTCCGGCCGACCTCGGCCGATGTCCAGATTATCTCGGGATTGGCGTAGATGAGTACACCTTGCGCCCTGTCGAGTTCAATGATCACCAGCCGCTTCGCAACGCCGACATGGGCTGCCGTTATTCCAACGCCCGGCGCGGCCCGCATGGCCTGCAGCAGATCCTCGGCGAATTGCCGTAATTCGTCATCGAAATCGGCAATTGGCAGGCAGTGTATCTTCAGCCGGGGGTCGGGATAGCGCAGCAGTGTGAGGGCGGGCATGGCAGGGCTCGATGGATAAAAGGACATGGGGACGGGCTGTTGTAGCCAGAAATAGACCCGCGCGGCGGCCATGGCTACCTCGGGGACGACAGAAGGTCACGTTTCCGGCTATCCGCTTGTTGACATTGGCTTTTATCGCGCCATTCTTCTGTGAACCCAGCGATGTGCGAATGCGGAACGAGACGAGGCGCCAATGATGACGACCGACGAGGACGAACGCATTCGCGCCACTGAGCGCGATCCGCATTTCGATATCTATGATGAAGACGGTAACGTGCGTGCCGATTTCCTGGCAAGGGTCCGGGAGGCGATCGAGGCAGAGGAGAGCGAGTTCCTCCAGCGCGATGTCGTGCGGCTGCATGATTCCGAGCTGGGCCATCTGCTGGAGGCGCTGAACGCCGACCAGCGGCTGGAGCTGGTGCGCCTGCTCGGCGACGCATTCGACATGACGGCGCTGACGCAGGTGGACGAGGCAATCCGCCGCGAGATTGTCGACAAGCTGCCAAACGAGCAGATTGCCCACGGTATCGGCGAACTCGATTCGGATGACGCCGTCTACATTCTCGAGGAGCTCGACCAGCAGGATCGCGACGAGATCCTGTCGCAGATGCCGTTTATCGAGCGCGTCCGGCTGCGGCGCGCGCTCGATTATCCCGAAAGCTCTGCCGGTCGCCGCATGCAGACAGAGTTCGTGGCGGTGCCGCCGTTCTGGACGGTGGGGCAGACGCTGGACTACCTGCGCGACGAAAAGGAGCTGCCAGACTCCTTTTCGCAGATCTTCGTCATCGATCCGACCTTCAAGCTCATGGGCAGCCTGGCGCTCGACCGCTTCCTGCGGACCGGTCGACAGACGAAAATCGAAGCCATCATGGAAGATTCCTACCATCCGATCTCGGCCGAGATGGACCAGGAGGAGGCCGCACAGCTGTTCGAGCAGTATGACCTGCTTTCGGCCGCCGTCATCGATGGCGACGGCAGGCTGGTCGGCGTGCTGACGATCGACAATATCGTCGACGTCATCCACGAGGAAGCGGACGAAGATATCAAGCGCCTGGGCGGTGTCGGCGACGAAGAACTGTCGGACAACGTGGTTTCCACGGTCAAGTCGCGGTTTCTCTGGCTGGCGGTCAATCTTCTCACCGCGATATTGTCATCCAGCATCATCAGCGTCTTCGATGGCTCGATCGAAAAGATGATCGCCCTTGCCGTGCTGATGCCGATCGTCGCCTCGATGGGCGGCAATGCCGGCACGCAGACGATGACGGTGACGGTTCGCGCCCTGGCGACCGGTGATCTCGATATCTACAACGCCGGTCGCATCATTCGCAGGGAGGCCAGTGTCGGCCTGCTGAACGGCATTCTCTTTGCCTTCGTCATGGGAGCGATCGCAACCATCTGGTTTCACGATTTCCAGCTGGGTGTCGTCGTCGCTGCGGCGATGATCATCAATCTGGTGGCGGCGGCGCTCGGCGGCATTCTCTTGCCGCTTTTGCTCGATCGATGGGGCGCCGATCCGGCTATTGCTTCTTCGGCTTTCGTGACGACGGTTACCGACTGCACCGGATATTTCGCCTTCCTCGGCATAGCGACATGGTGGTTTGCCATCCACTAAGGATGCGCGAAATTGACTTTGACGTAAAAGTCAATACAATCAAGGCACTGGAGATATATGCCCTTTGCCCGTCAATAATTACTATAGCATCACCGAGATGACCCGCGAGTTCGGGGTCTCGACCCGCACGCTGCGCTTCTACGAGGACGAAGGTCTCATTCATCCGGAGCGGCGCGGCCGCACGCGTCTTTACCGGCAGGCGGATCGGCGTTTGATTGCCGAGATCCTGCGCGGCCGGCGCATCGGCTTTACCATCGCTGAAATCCGCGAGATCATCCAGGTCTATAGCCAGCCGCCGGGCGAGATCGGCCAGCTTAAGCTGCTGATGAAGCGCATCGATGAGAAGCGCGACGACCTGCGCCAGAAGCGCAAGGACATCGAGGACACGCTGACCGAGCTGGACCATATCGAGGAAGCCTGCATCGGCAGGCTGGCCGAGATCGGCGTCGGGACGTAGCGCCCCTGTACTATTGCGCCTGGTCGGTGCACTGCTGCGCGATGCCCTGAATTTCCTCGCTGCTGTCGGCGCGGATCTTGCCGGACTGTAGCGGCTCGAACAGGTTCTTGCTTTTCATCTGATCCAGTGTGCACTGGCAGAAGCTTCGGCAGATGGATTCCGTTGCCGACTGGATGCATGACGCCTGGCATTGGCGCAGGTAGCCAACCGATGGATCCGGCTTCGGTGCGGGTGCGACCAGTGAGAGCAGATAGACCAGTCCGAAGAGGACAGGCTGGTGGACCAGGTAGAAGATCAGGCTATGACGGCCGGCGCGGGCCACGGGATTTGTGCCGCTCCCGAGCCTTGCCAGGTACTGGAGGAGATTCGTTCGCACGGCGATGCGTGCGGCACTCAGGCCTGTGAAGAAGGCGAGCGCCCAGGGAAATAGCGGCACGTAGTCATTCGACCGGGCCGGCAGGGCCGAGAAGCCGAGCCAGGCAAAGTAGCGCGGATCCAGCACATCCCAGTCGAGCGAACCCGGCATATAGAATATGTCGGTGATCCAGCCGCCGGCAAGGAGGATGGTTGCGATCAGGGTGAATGCCATCGGCAGGCGCACGAAGACGATGCCGATGAGGCTGAGGGCGGCGATGCAGTGGAGGATGCCGAAGTAGATCCACTCATCGGCCATGCCGATATAGGTGACGATGGAGATCGCGATGGCGGCTGCGGCGATCATCCCCACGCGCTTGGCGAAGGGCCGCCAGCGGATGGCTGGGGTGTTTGCCAGCACAAGGCTGAAGCCGGCCATGAACAGGAACGTGCTGGCGAAGACAAGCGGAAATGTGACCCTGAGCTTTATGGTCGATACACAGGGATCGCCTTCTGATGTGCAGGTGGTGCAGGCAGACCACAGTGATCTGGGGCCTTGCGCAATCGATATGGTGCGTAGCAGTCTGTTTCATCCCGCAACACGCAACGGCAAAAACGTTTCCATGCGTATGGAGATGCCGGTTTACGTCTCTGGCAAACAGAACTAATGCCGCCCCTGCAAAGCCCTCCGTTTTCGGGGGGCTTTGTTTTGCCCTCTTGGCGCAGCTGTAGGCATACACTCTTGCTATGCGTACCTTGCTTGCAGCCTCTCTTGGCCTGGCTCTTCTTGCGCCGGCCGCGCATGCTCAACGTCTCTCTGCCGATGGAGCAGCACAGACGTGGCAGATTCTCTCTGACCAATACTTTGATGACTTCTATCTGAAGTCGAATCCGAGCACTGGCACCGCGTTGGGCTTGCATCAGTACGATACGCAGTTGGAAAAGTACTCGCAGGATGCGTTCAAAGCGGAGATTGCTTCTCTGCATGCCTGGGAGAAAAAGCTGGACGCGATTCCGTCCGACGCTCTTGACGCAGAGCCCCGTGCGGACCGCGAGATTCTGCTCGGTTCCATCCGCGCGCAGCTGGTGCAGATGGAAGTTCTGCGCACCTGGGAGAAGAACCCGGATCTGTATGCCACGGGAGTAACGTCCTCGGTCTTTACGGTGATGGAGCGCCCCTATGCTCCAGCGAATACGCGTCTTCGCGCAGCGATCGAGCGTGAGAAGAAGATTCCGGCGGTCTTTGAGGATGCACGCAAGAACCTGAAGAATCCACCGAAGGTGTATACCGAGATTGCGCTGCAGCAGATTGATGGTGACATCAGCTTCTTTCAGA
The DNA here is from genome assembly GCA_028283625.1 of Acidobacteriaceae bacterium. GTDB lineage: Bacteria > Acidobacteriota > Terriglobia > Terriglobales > Acidobacteriaceae > Granulicella. The sequence goes on from JAPWKG010000024.1 coordinate 12,489, forward strand.
ACGATGTGCCCTCTGCTTTTGCTGGAGCAACGGATAAAGCCGAGCAGGCAGAGTTTGCCAAGACGAACGCAGCGGTCGTTGATGCGTTGCAGCGCTATGCCGCGTGGCTGAAGTCAGATCTGTTGCCACGCTCGAATGGTGACTTCCGCTGGGGTGCATCCGCGTACTCGGCAATGCTGGCCAATCAGGAGATGGTGGATACGCCGCTCGATAAGCTGCTGGCCATTGGCATGGAGGATCTGCACAAAAACCAGGCGGCGTTTGCCGAGGTTGCCAAGGAGATCGATCCGAACAAAACGCCTGAGCAGGAGCTTGCCGATCTGGCCACAATTCATCCGGCTCCGAAGGATCTGCTGAATACCTTCCACCAGACCTTTGACTCGTTGCAGGCCTTCATTCGCGAGCACCACATCATTACGCTGCCCGCGCAGACGCAGCCTACGCTTGAAGAAACGCCGCCGTTTATGCGCGCTACCACGCAGGCCTCTATGGATCCTCCGGGAGCGTTTGAGACTGGCACAACAAAGGCCTACTTCAACGTCACGCTGCCCGATCCCAAGTGGGATGCGGCTCGCACCAATGAGTACATGGCTGCATTCAACGTAGGCACGATCGTTTCGACGAGCGTGCATGAGGCCTTCCCCGGCCACTATGTCCAGTTCCTATGGCAGGATAAGTTCCCTTCCCGTACGCGGAAGATCATCGGCGCCTCGACGTACATTGAAGGCTGGGCACACTACTGCGAACAGATGATGCTTGAGCAGGGATACGGCGATGCTACCGCGAAGACGCCGCGTGAAGCCAAGCTGATTCACCTCGGCCAGCTGCAGGACGCCTTGTTGCGCGATGCTCGTTTTGTCGTGGCCATCCGGATGCATACCGGTGTCGGCGGCGCGATGACCATGGAGCAGGCTGAGGACTTCTTTGTGAAGGAAGGATACCAGTCGCGTCCGATCGCAGAGGTCGAGACCAAGCGCGGCACCTCTGATGCGTTGTATCTGTACTACACGCTGGGCAAACTTGAGATCCTGAAGTTACGTGCGGATGTGCAGGCCAAGCAGGGAGCGTCGTTCTCGTTGCAGCAGTTCCATGATGAGCTGATGCTGCAGGGGCCTGTGCCGCTGAAGGTGGCTCGTAAGGCGATGATGCACGACGACTCTCCGGTACTTTAGCTGTACACACCCTACCCTTTCGGGTAACAGAGAACGATATGCGCAGGGATACTTAAGAATTTTCTTAGCTATCCCTGCGTTCTTCTCTTTGGGAACGATTCCATCAGGTAGGATTGCGCTAAGAAACTTCCGGAGTTTACTCATACCAATGACCATGAAGGTCCGCAAAGCTGTCTTTCCTGCCGCAGGGATGGGAACCCGTTTTCTGCCTGCGACGAAGGCTATGCCGAAGGAAATGCTTCCTCTGGTTGATAAGCCATTGATCCAGTACGGCGTAGAAGAGGCCGTTGCTGCCGGTTGTACCGAAATCATCTTTATCACCAGCCGCGGTAAAGGGATCATGGAAGATCACTTTGACAAGGCCATCGAGCTGGAAGCCTCGCTGGAGGCTAAAGGCAAGCAGGCTCTGTTGGAGATTGTGCGATCGGTCAGCAAGCTGGCGCGGATCAGCTATGTGCGACAGTCCGAACCGCTCGGGCTTGGTCATGCTGTGCTGCAGGCCAAGGAGCTGGTCGGAGAGGAGCCGTTTGCCGTTATCCTGCCGGACGATATTGTGGACTCCCGCCAGGGCTGCATGAAGCAGATGGTGGCAGCGTTTGAACAGGTTCAGTCTTCGATTCTCGGTTCCGAGATCGTGGAAGGTGATGCGATCCAGGCCTATGGCTGCCTGTCATGCGAGCAGGATGCAAACGATCCTCGTCTGCTTGCGGTAAAGGATATGGTTGAGAAGCCGAAGCCGGGTACGCAACCTTCTCAGAACGCCATCATTGGCCGCTATGTGCTGACGCCTCGCATCTTCGACATGCTTGAGACGATTACCCCGGGTGCTGGTGGCGAGTTGCAGCTCACCGACGGGATTCGTGCTCTGCTTGCGTATGAGAAGGTTTACGGATTCAGCTACGAAGGCAAGCGGCATGATGCCGGGGACAAGCTCGGTTTTTTGAAGGCGACCGTGGAGTTTGCGCTGAAGCGTGAGGATCTCGGTCCGCGTTTCCGTGAGTGGCTCAGGGAACAGAGCTTCTAAGCGGGTTTCGAACATCGGCAACGGTCAAAGGGCTTCGGAGAAATTCGAAGCCCTTTTCCGTTGCGGTTTCTTTTGTGGGTTTGAGCGCGTCTAATGGAACGCGATGCGACGACTTGCCTCTTTTGTACTGCTACCGTTTTTGCTGGGTATGGCTGCGCAGTCGCAGCAGACGCAGCGTACGCGTTTGATTCTGCGCGATGGTTCCTTCCAGACCGTGTTGGACTACAAGGTTGAAGGGGAGAACGTGTTCTTCCATAGTGCGGAGCGCAACGGAGAAGAAGAAGAGATTCCGCTGAAGCTGGTTGATCTGGCCGCGACGGAACGTTGGAAGAGCGAGCATGCACCGGGGCAGCAGCCTTCTGTTGTACTCAGCCCTGAGCTCGCCAAGGCGGAGGCGGATCGCGCGGCGCATACGCCTGAGGTGGCTCCGAATCTTCATCTGGTGAAGGAGTTGAGCGTGTTAGCGCTGGACGACTTCAAGGGCGAAGAAGAACTTGTGCCGTTACGGCAGCAAGGTGGCGGACTCGATCCTGAGACGGCGCACGATGTCCTGAAGACGGCGATCAACCCTGCATCGAGCCCGCATCGTTTGACGGAGATTGCCGGCGAGAGCGCTGCGGTACAGCTTCATCAGCTGCAACCGGTGTTCTTCATGCAGGTCGGGCAGCAGAGCGGCGAGCCGGACACGGGCTCGGGCCTGGTGGTGGATACGCACGGGGCGAACGCGCGCGTGGGTGCCGCACCCGGAGACCGCACCAGCGCATACGTTCTCGAACGGCTGGATGTTCGCCAGGGGCAGCGCCGTGTGCTTACCCTGCGCATTGAGGATCTGGATACGGGCAAGCCACAACGGGATGTTATTCGACTCAAGCACGAGACACTGCCCGGAGGGTACTGGCTACGGCTGACCCCGGAAGGCTCCCTGTTGCCTGGCGAGTATGCTTTGGTCGAGATTCTGGATGACAGTAGCCTGAATGCTCTGGTGTGGGATTTTGGCATCCATCCTGCGGCCCCGGAAAGCGCCGAGGCGATTCATCCGGAGATCCATAAGGCACCAGCGCTGGGGCATCGTTAGGCTGGCACGGGGGCGAGCCAAGCGCAGTGCGGTACCTGCTGTCCGGTTGCTGCCACGGCGGCCTAGCTGTGGCGGGAGACCTTAGGGGAGACGAAGCTTTGCGGAGCGTTCGCATCGGCGACCGCTATCTGGTTCCGGCCATCTGCCTTGGCCTTGTACATCATGGTATCGGCCGCACGGATGATGCCGTGCATGTCCTGTCCGTCTTCCGGGAAGGTTGCCAGACCGAAGCTGGCGGTCAGCCGCAGGTTCAGGTGCTCACCGGTGATGAAGGTGGAGGAGGTGAGCTCCTGGAAGAGCTTGCCTGCAAGCTCGCGAGCTTCTTTCTTGTTCAGCCCCCGCATGAGCACAACGAACTCGTCGCCTCCGTAGCGGAAGGCTGCATGATCCGGGCCGAGAACGCGTTTGATCAGGCTGCCGACCTCGGCCAGCAGACGGGAACCGACAAGATGGCCGTGCGTATCGTTGACGGTCTTGAAGTGATCCAGATCGAGAAAGAGTAGAGAAAAGCCCGGCCGCATGGATAGGATCTGCGGATCGTTCAGTGCGGAGATCTCTTCTTCCAGCAAGGTGTATAGGTAGCGCGCGTTGAACAGGCCGGTGCAGTCGTCCGTAATGGAGAGGTGATGAACCAGCTTCACCTGGCGAGCATTTTCGAGCGCGATCGCGGTGTAGTCGCACAACACGCGCAGGAAGGAGACCGAGGCATCCGGCATCAGGTCCAGCTTCGAGTTGTGCAGCATCAGTACGCCGAGCGTGCGTTTGGAGTGGCGTACCGGCAGAGCCGCGATCGACTGCAGATGCATCTCCGGGTGCTGCTCTGCGAAGAGCCTCCACTCCGGGTCGTCGTTTACGTCCGGGATGACGAGTGGATTGCCGCTCTCGGCCACGTAACCGGCAATGCCTTCGCCCGGTTTAATGCGAAGGTCGGCCAGAACATCGGTATCAAGTCCTGACGAGAGAGCGTAATACAGTTCGTTTTTTTCCTCGTCCATCATGAGCAGAGACCACTGCTCCGGGCCGAAGTAATCTTCCATTAAACCGAGAATGACGCGCAGCAGGGGCTCTAGTTCCAGCTCGGAAGTCAACGCCCGTGCCACACTATGAAAGATCCTGAGATCGTTCATGTCTGGCATGGCGCTGGGTTTCACAGGGCGCTGGAAGATGCCCTGCCGAAGCGTGCTGATCGTACGGAACTTCATGGTGTGCCTGGTTTGAATGCCGTTTGAGGACATCCATTGTTCAGCATACGGTAAGGAATGGTATTCCGAGACAGTACAGCAGTAACCGGTGTGCCGCACAAAAGATACTGGTTAACCGCCGATGTGCACCATGGCGCGACCGGGCTTCAGGAATCCCGGTTCTCCTATATGATGCCGTTTCTCCTTGCGATCGACAACGGAGCGAATCCAGGTAGTAAGTTCGCTATCGGAGACGTCCTTGGTCATACGGCCCGCCAGATCATGGTCAAAGTGCGAGAACAGGCAGGTACGCAGCTTGCCGTCCGAGGTGAGTCGTATGCGGGAACAGTGACCGCAGAAGGGCTGGGAGACGGGTGCGATGATGCCGATTTCTCCCAGACCATCGTCGAAGGTAAAACGGCGGGCGGTCTCGGAGAGATGATTCGGCGCCAGCGGCTTGAGCGGACGAATACGGTTCAGGCGCTCCACGATTTCGGTAAACGGAATGACGGTTTCCGGGGACCAGCGTCGCCCTGTGCCGTTGCTGTCATCGGCCTCTTCCAGAGGCATGAACTCGATGAAGCGAACGATGACGTCTTCCGTGCGCGAGAACTCGGCAAAGGCTTCGATCTGGTCGTCGTTGAAGCCGCGCATCAGCACGCAGTTGACCTTGATGCGTTCAAAACCTGCGTCCTGCGCTGCGCGAATGCCGTCCCGGACACGCTCGAAGCTATTGGGAACACGCGTGATGCGTGCAAAGACCTCGGGTTCTACGGCGTCCATCGAGACCGTGACCCGGTCCAGTCCGCTGGCGCGCAGTTCGCGGGCTTTCTCTGCGAGCAAATGGCCGTTGGTGGTTAGGGCCAGGTCGAGCTGGCCTCCGGGGACGAACGCCGGCTTCAAGCGGCGTGCTTCGCGGATCAGCTGGGGAAGGCCCTGCCGCAGCAGTGGTTCTCCGCCGGTAAAGCGAATCTTCTCAACCCCGAGCGAAACGAAGAGACGAAGAATGCGCGCGTAGGTTTCCAGCGGCAACTCACCATAGGCCGCACCGGTATTTCCTGTACGGCAATACACGCAGCGATAGTTGCAGCGGTCGGTGACGGAGAGGCGCAGATCCGTGATCGCTCGGCCGTAGCTATCGCGCAACAAGGCTTCAGAGCCCGTAGGGGCTTCTTCCTGAAGTGGTGCGGCGAGGCTGGTCGAGGGGGTCAACATGCGGATACCGTTCATCTCATAAGATGAGAGATTGTGTTGCAGGGTGCGAGGTGCTCTGCCGATACTTGGAAAAGCCGCTTAAATTAGAGTAAATGTCTTCAGGCGCTCCGTTCGGTCTTTCTTCGATGCTCATTTCAGCATCACACTGAAAAGTTACGTATTTCGCACGTCAAATTCACGTTTATCTCTGCACGATTTTGAGGTTTTTCTTCCCCATGGTGACCCCTACCGACCTATCCCTCTGGTTGGACCAACAGGCATGGTTTTTTCTTCTCCTCGCCGGCCTTATCCTCTTTATTTACCTTGCGTTGCGTCAATCTGCCCGGAAACGGCGCCAAACCCTGCAGGCCCAGCGTGAAGGGGTAACGGAGCTAACCTTTACCGAGCACATGGAACAGTTCGGCTACGATCCGGTGGTCTGCCTGTCCACCTACCGGTATCTGCAGCAGGTGCAGCGGGTAAGCTTTCCGATTCTTCCCGCGGACGCACTGGAAGAAGATCTTGGTCTCGCGCAGGAGGATGTGGAGCAGAGCGTGCGCGAGTTGACTGCGGCGCTCGGCCGTTACCGCAACATCGGCTTGGTCAATACGCCGCTGGAAACGGTGGAGGATCTGGTGCAGCTGCTGCAAACGTTTCCGGAAGCGGAAACATTGCCCGGCCGGGCGCTGGCTTAAATGCTTTTCGGATGCTGAGCTTTTGTCGTCAGCAGTAAACTGAGTATCGCGGCTGGAGTCGCAGAGTCATTCTAAGCCGGTTATCGCAGGAGTGCGCTATGATGCAGGGCATGAACGTCAAGAAGTCTTTCCGTGAGATCAGTGACAGCGTTGAAGAATCGCTGGGCATGAAACAAGAAAGCCACCTGGTGCGCAATATTGGCCTGGCCACGGCCGGAATCACGGTGGTCGCGCTGGGGCTGCTGGTCGGCCGCGAGCTGCGTGAACGGTACAAATTCAACCGCCGCACGCCGTACGACTTCTACGCACACTCCGGCGATCAGATGGCGGACGTAGAGTTTGGCGTCGGAATTTAAACTCTGATAGAGCGCTCAAAAGCTCTCAAGAGAAGTTTGGAAAAAGGAAATCCCGGGCCTTGGCCCAGGATTTCTTCTTTTTTGCGCGATCTTCGCCACTTCCCTTTCCCTAGAGCGCCGCCTCTGCGGAGTGTGGACGGCGGCGAGACTCAGGACTTTGCAGGAGTCGATGAGGGAGAGCTTGCCGGGGCAGAAGAGCTGCTGCTCGTGGAGCTGGAAGAAGCGCTGCTCGAGCCGGAGGACGGCTTCGTTGAGGAGTAGAGATCCTTGTACCAGCCGCCGCCGGCAAACTTCACAGCAGGTGCGGTGATGGTGCGTTCCAGATGACCGCCGCAGTGGGGGCAAACGGTCAGCGGAGCGTCGGAGAACTTCTGAATTTTTTCAACCCGTTGGTGGCAGCTTTGGCACTCGTACTCGTACAGCGGCATGTTGGTTTTCCTTCACTTCCTAGAATAAATCGCTCCCCGGCGTTTCGTGCTTTCCGCCCTTGCGCTATGTCGCGCGGGGAGCCGGAGACCGCTTCTGCCGGAAGGCCATCTTTGTCTGTTTTCGTGACCTGGTTTGAGTGACTGCCAGAAGCGTTGCACAGATTTTCTTAGCTGCAACAGTCGCCTCGATAAGGCGTATGCGTGGCATTTTTGGGGGAGTTTTTCTCCGCGATCAGGGAAAACGCGTTTGTATTGCTCGCGTCTTCGCCGTACTATCGCCTTGAGATGGCTTCCGGTTTTAATCCGAACTCGCCCTTTGCGGGCAAAAAGAAGTCGCTGGAGCTTGAAGCCAGCGGCGCGGCTGAGCGTCTGGTCTCGGCGGGCAGGTTTGACGAGGACGATGCGGCCGAGCTGAAGCTGCGTCCCAAGCGTTTGTCTGAGTTCATTGGGCAGTCCAAGGCCAAGGAGCAGCTGGCGATTGCGCTGGCCGCTGCCAAGGCACGTGGCGAGGCTCTGGATCACGTACTGCTCTTTGGGCCTCCAGGGTTGGGAAAGACGACGCTGGCAACCATCATTGCGAATGAGCTTGAGGTCGGATACCAGCAAACCTCCGGTCCTGCGTTGCAGATTCAGGGAGACCTGACGGCAATTCTGACGAATCTGCGCGAAAAGCAGGTGCTTTTCCTCGACGAAATCCACCGTTTGCAGCCCGTGCTTGAGGAAAAGCTGTACACCGCGCTCGAGGACTACCAGATGGACATCATCATCGGTCAGGGCCCAAGCGCGCGCACCCACACGCTGGAGATTCGGCCGTTTACCTTTGTCGCGGCCACGACTCGGCCCGGGCTGCTGAGCTCGCCGCTGCGTTCGCGTTTCGGGATTCTGCTGCGGCTGGAGTTCTACACCGACGACGAGCTGCGCTTTATTGTCGAGCGTTCGGCAGAGGTGCTGAATGTGCCGATCGATACCGATGGCGCTGCGGAGATTGCGATGCGCTCTCGAGGAACGCCGCGTATCGCAAATCGCCTGTTGCGGCGCGTGCGTGATTATGCCGAGGTACGCGCGGCCGGACGCATTGACCGGGCCACGGCGGTGGCTGCGCTGGATATGCTGGAGGTCGATTCGCACGGCTTCGATGAGCTGGACCGGCGTCTGCTGCGCACCATCATTGAAAAGTATGATGGCGGGCCGGTGGGGCTGAATACGCTGGCAGCGGCGCTTGCAGAAGAGCAGGACGCGCTGGAGGAGGTCTATGAGCCGTTCCTCATCCAGATCGGGTTTCTGGATCGCACGCCGCGCGGACGCATGGCGACGCGTCTGGCCTATGAGCATCTGGGAATCGCGATGCCGAGCCGGAATCCGACCGCGCAGACGTTGTTTTCCTAGATTTCCTCAGGCTAAGCGGTTGTGGACGATTTGAGTGCGCGGCGCAGCACGCCGTGGGCTGCGGCCAGACGCTCCTCGGCTTCGGCCCGCTCCAGCTTAAGGCGCAGCATGACGATCGCGGTTTTTACATCCATGCCTGCGGCGCGCAGCGTTTTCGCGGCTGTATCGGGGTCGGCTGCGGCTGCCTGGCAAACGATGCGGACGGCGCGCGCCACGAGCTTGGCGTTGGTTGCGCGGACGTTCACCATCAGGTTGCCGTAGGTAGCTCCGGTGCGGACCATCACGCCGGTAGAGAGCATGTTCAGTACCAGCTTGGTGGCGGTGCCTGCCTTCAGCCGCGTGGAGCCGGTGAGCACCTCTGGCCCGACGAGAGGTGTAATGGCGATCTCGGAGGCCTGTGCGACGGCAGAGTCTTCTACGCAGCTTAGCCCGAGCGTGAGCGCTCCGACAGAGCGAGCGTATTCAAGCGCGCCCAGCACGTAGGGTGTGCGTCCGCTGGCAGCGATGCCGACCACGGCGTCGATTGCGCGAAGCCCGGCGCGTTCCAGATCCCCTGAGCCTTTGTCCGGGGCATCCTCGGCGTGTTCGCTGGAGTGGCGCAGAGCGCGGTCACCGCCGGCGATGAGGCCCTGAAAGAGTTCGTGATCGACGGAGAAGGTTGGGGGGCACTCGCTGGCATCGAGCACGCCAAGGCGTCCGCTGGTCCCTGCGCCGAGGTAAAAGAGGCGGCCACCCTGTTCAAAGCGTGCGGTGATGGCATCCACAGCCTGCGCGATCTGCGGGAGCTGACGGCGCACGGCTGCGGCCACGCGCGCGTCTTCGTCGTTAATGACGGTGAGCATCTCCAGCGTGGGAAGTTCATCCAAATGTTCGGTCGCGGGGTTACGCGTTTCCGTCATCAGCGTGCCGAGTTGGTCGAGATCATCTGCCATAGCGATAGGTTTCATCATCGCGCACACGTTTGCTCCGTGCAACGAGGCCGTTGCGACAGGTGCGACAGTGACTGGTTCGATATGAAAGCATAGGGGCATGCCCTCTGCGATAGCTCAGCCCAGTGAACCTCCCCGTGCTTCAACCGTAGCGTGGCAATCGCGCGACTTCCGCTTCTTCGCCGCCTCGCGGTTGCTGGGAACGATTGGCTCCGAGGCGCAGGCCGTCGCGGTGGCATGGCAGGTGTATGAGGTGACGCACTCTGCGATGGCGCTGGGTTATGTCGGGCTTACGCTCTTTGTGCCAGGACTTTTCTTTGTGTTGCCGGCCGGTCATCTGGCCGATCTGCTGGATCGTCGTGCGGTCATTCTTGGCTGCTATGTGTTGCAGCTTGTGGCCACGCTGGCGTTGCTTACGCTTACGCTGCATCACGTTGCCAGCGTGTGGATGGTGTACGGTCTGCTCTTTCTGATTGGTACAGGGAGAGCCTTTGCCGGCCCGGCGCAAGCCTCCATTCTGCCGACGCTGGTGCCGAAGGAGCATTTCGTAAATGCAGTGACCTGGGGCGCCAGCCTCTTCCAGACAGCGAATGCGTTGGGACCGATGGTGGGTGGTCTGTTGTTTACGCTGCCGCTGGCACGGCTTCATGGCTGGGGACATCTGGCAGGCGCGCCGATTGTCTACATCTTTACCGCGATCACGCAGGTGCTCTTTCTCGGCGCGATTCTTGGCATCAAGCCGCGTGCAGCCGCGGAAAAGCGTGGCTTTACATTGGACGCTGCCCTGGCGGGGTTGCGCTACGTATTGAAGACGCGCCTGCTGCTGGGCTCTATTTCATTGGACCTGTTTGCGGTGCTGTTTGGCGGTGCTGTTTCGTTGATGCCAATCTTTGCCGAGGATGTCCTGCATCGAGGAGCGAACGCGCTGGGACTGTTGCGTGCGATGCCGAGCGTGGGCGCACTGCTGGTCTCTCTGTTGCTGTCGCTCCGTCCGCTCAGACGAGGTGCAGGCAGAACGATGCTCTTTTGCGTTGGAGGATTTGCCACGGCAACGATCGTCTTCGGCATGAGCCGAAGCCTGTGGCTGAGCTGCCTGGCGCTGTTTGTGACCGGATGCACGGACATGGTGAGCGTTGTCGTGCGTCAAAGCATTCTGCAATTGGCGACACCTTCCGAGATGCGTGGCCGTGTCTCTGCGGTGAACTGGCTCTTTCTGGGAGCGTCCAATGAGCTGGGCGAGTTTGAAAGTGGGCTCACCGCTCACTGGTTTGGTGCGGTGCGCGCTACCGTCCTGGGCGGTATCGCCAGTCTCAGCGTGGTGGGGCTCTGGTCGGTCTTCTTCCCTGCTCTGCGCCACGCCGATGAGTTGACCGCCGAGAGCCTGACCGCGGTGGAAGAGCAATTTTCTGCATCCGAACCTGTACGCTGAGTGAACAAAGAACGGTAGGGGGAGCAATGAACAAGGGAGCACAGGTAGCGTTGGCTTCGGTCGCAGCGTTCGTCCTGGCCATCGGGGTTGAGGTGGCGTATCTGCACCACAAGCGCGCGGTCGAAGAGAATGAGCCTGCGGTGACGAAAACGGATAACCGTCCCAGGCTCGCTCCGGATGATCTAGTGTTTCTCAAGAAGAAGCATCCTGATTCGCTCAAGGACGAGCGCGCACTGATCGGCACGACGATTTGGGTTTCGGCTGGCGGTCAGATGGATTACTACAAAGACAGCGGCAACCATGTGGACTATGCCAGACCGGTGGATACCCTGAAGGGCGCGGTACCGTTGTTGATCAAGGGTGTCTTTGAACAGGTGCCGCCGAAGACCGGCCGTGCTGTGGCGCGTATCGCGGCGGGGCAACGGCATGTACTGCTGGCGTTCACGATGCCGTCCTCGACGGATCCCAAGCAGCTCTACGCCGTGCCTGTGGGGCACTTCGCCGATGGCTCTTATGAGTTTCTGACCGATGAGATTTTTTTCTACGACGATCCCCATGAGCTCTACAAGCATTGGGGGCCGGAGGTCTGGGCGCATGTGGACAAGCATGAGGTCGCACTGGGGATGACGGAGAACCAATGCATGATGGCCTTGGGACAGGTGATCGATCCGCATGGTGACACGATGGGCGAACGAAGCGTGACCTACAACAACGACGGTCATCCGATCACGATCGACTTCGAGGGCGGCAAGGCGGTCAAGATCAGTAAAGACAGCTAAGCGTTCTGAACGAAGAAACGGGGCACAGCCAATGCTGTGCCCCGTTTCACTGCGCGTGTGTCATGTCTAGCGAAAGAGCAGCGGAAGAATCGTAACAAGGTTTTCGCGCCACACCGGCCACTGGTGCGCACCGGGTGTTTCCACGGCCTGAACGTTGAAGCCCCGGGCCTTGGCCCAGGCAACAAAGTCGCGGTTCGGCTTCAGCAGGTGGTCATCGACACCGACGCCGACCCACAACAGCTTCAGGTTGGCCTTCTTTGGATCAATGGAGCCGTAGTGCTGGTCGAAGCTCTCGTTATGGATCGCCGAGCTCATACCGGCGACGTACGCGAACTGGTCGGCGTGCGTGAGCCCAATGCGCAGAGTCTCCAACCCGCCCATGGAAAGGCCGCTGATGGCGTGATGCTCTCGTCCGGAGGCGATGTTGTAGCTCTTCTCCACGGCGGGCATCACTTCGGTCTCAAGAGACTGCTCAAACAGGTTGACGTTGGCATCGACCTTGGCGGGGTCGTTCCAGTTGCTGAAGCCCCCGGTGAGGAAGCTCCAGTCGCCGTAGCCAAGCGGCATTACGACGACCATCGGCAGGCATTGCTTGTTCGCGATCATCGTATCGAGCACGTTCTGCGCTCGGCCCACCTCGGTCCACGCCGTGGCGCTGTCCAGATAGCCGTGCAGCAGATAGAGCACAGGGTAGCCGCCCTTCTTCTTCGCGTCATAGCCCGCGGGCGTGTAGACAACGTACTCGCTCTGCTGGTCGGGAAGGTTCAGCGCAACATGCGTGGTGAAGCGCTCGAGGGTGAGCGCGCCATGAGGCAGCGTGTTCTGCTCCCACGGTTGGGCCGGGGTGCCGGGAACGGTTACAAGGCTTTCGATATCGGCAAAGCTGCGGTGCACCTGCGCGTTGCGCGTGTCGGCGGTGTGCACGCCATCCACCAGGAAGCTGTAGTTATAAATCTGCGGCTGCAGCGCAGGCGTGGTAACGCTCCATAGCCCGTTGCCGTCGTTGGTAAGCGGCAGCGGCTGCTTGAGCGTATCCATCAGCAGGAGCACGTTGTGTGCGTTGCGGCTGGCCAGGCGGAAGGTGACACTACCATCAGCGTGCACCTCGTGCGACTTCTCCACGAAGAGCGGCTTTTCCGGTGCGGAGGACTGCGCTGCGGCGAGCGCAGGAGAGAGGGAGAGAACGGCGGCGAGAGCAAAGGACGTCCACATGCCCAAGAGTCTACGCCGCCGCATCGATGGCTGGCACGCGGTATCTCAGCCCGTGTTGCGCAGACCGGCGCTGATGCCGTTGATCGTTGCCGTGATGGCGCGGTCAAACTCTTCTCGATGCGCTGTGTCGTAGCTGTCGTACTCGCCTGAGCGTTTGCGGCGCAGAAGCTCCACCTGGAGCAGGCTCAGTGGGTCCACGTAAGGGTTACGCAGGCGAATAGAGTTGGCGAGTACGTCATTGCGTTCGAGCAGCGTGCTCTGTCCGGTAACGGCAAGCACCATGCGACGCGTACGCTCGAACTCTTCTTCAAGCATGGAGAAGACGCGTTCGCGCAACGCTTCGTCTTCCACCAGCGAAGCGTAGAGGCGTGCGATGCGGAAGTCGGCCTTGGCCAGCGCCATCTCCACGTTGCGGATCATGTCGAGGAAGAGAGGGAAGCTGCGCGCCATCTCCTGCAGCAAAGTCAATGCACCGCCGGCAGAGTTGGCGAAGCGCTCCAGAGCATAGCCAACGCCGAAGTACGCTGGGACGACATGGCGCGACTGCATCCAGCCGAAGACCCAGGGGATGGCGCGAAGGTCGGCCATCGAACGCTTGCGGGTCGCGCTGGCGTCGGCGCGCTTGGCCGGGCGTGAGCCGATGCGGGCGTGCTCCAGTTCGGCCACCGGGGTGGCCTGCTCGAAGTAGGTGAAGACGTCCGCATTCTCGACGATGTGCTTCTGGTAGAAGGCAAACGAGCTGCTGGAAAGCTCATCGAGCGCGGCTTCCCAGGCCGGGTCCAGCGCTCCGGTCAGATGCAGCGCGTTCTCCACGGTGCGATCGGGGCGTGCCAGAGCATCGAGCGAGGCTGCGATCATCAGCTCCAGATTGCGTTCCGCAAGCACTACATCGGAGTACTTCCAGTTCAGTACCTCACCCTGTTCGGTCAGTCGGATGGCGCCGCTGAAGCTTTCAAGCGGCTGCGCGAAGATGGAGCGATGCGTGGGGCCGCCGCCGCGCCCTACCGTGCCGCCGCGTCCGTGGAAGAGGCGCAGGTTGACGCCGCACTCACGCGCCACGTCGTGCAGTGCGCGGTGGGCCTTCCAGATCTCCCAGGTGGAGGCGATCATGCCGCCATCCTTATTGGAGTCGGAGTAGCCGAGCATCATCTCCTGCGTATTGTTCCAGGCAGCGAGCAATGGTTTGTAGGCTTCGCTGGTCCAGAGTTGGCGGCAGATCTCCGGCGCGCGCTGCAGATCGTCAATGCTCTCAAAGAGCAGCACGGGCTGCAGCCCGGGGTCTTCCCCCACATTTTCCAGTTGCACACCGCCAAGGCGCGAGAGCCAGACAACGCGCAGCGCATCTTCCGCGGTGGAGGCGCCGGAGACGACATACTGCTGAATGCTGCCGGGGTTCTTTTGCTTGAAGGCAGCGATGGCGCGGACGGTGTCGAGCACCTCGGCGGTCTGGGCGCTGAGTGCGGGGGGAATCGAGCCATCCTCCCGCCATGCGGAAAGCTCCTGCACGGCGCTTTCGTGCACGCGGGCGTGCTGCCGGATGTCGAGCGTCTGCAGATGAAAGCCAAAGGTGCGAACCGCGAGAATGAGTGGCGCAATGTACTTTTCCGCGAGCCGTTTGCCGTGGTTGGCAATCATCGAGTCCCACAGCAGCATCAGGTCGTCGAGAAAGCCGGTCCAGTTGGTATAGCGCGGTAGCGCGGCGTTGGCAGAGAGTGCAAGGTTGCGGAACATGGTGGAGGCAGGGGTGCCACCGAGCCGCAGGGTCATAGCCGCCAGATGGAAGCGTACGGCCTCATTCGGAATGACATGAGCGGCCAGGCTGTGGCCAGCCTGCTGGAGCTCGTCCAGGGTCTCGGTCAGGCGCGTGCGCAGCGCTTCGCTGATCGGCGCCTGGTGCTGCGAAGAGGCTAACTCGTCGAAGATTCTGCTGAGCTCTCCCAGGTAGTAGCGGTACAGCAGATCGCGCGACATTGCGAGAGCCTCCGCGGTAGTGTCCGCGGTAACAAACGGATTGCCGTCGCGGTCGCCGCCGATCCAGGAGCCGAAGCGCACCATTACCGGGAGATCGAGCAGGCTGAACGGAGCCGCCTCGGGTGTTTCGGGCGGGAACTCGGCATCGAACGCCGCTGCGAGGTCGCGATAAAGCGCAGGAACTGTCGCAAAGATGGAGGCTTCGTAGTAGTCGAGCCCCATGCGGATTTCGTCGCGCACGGTGGGGCGCGCGTGGCGCACATCGTCGGTCTGCCAGAGCGCGGTGATCTCTGCGAGCACGGACTCTTCAAGCGTGTTGATCTCGCTGGCAGGCAGCGCCATGGTGTCGAGCTGGGAGATCAGGTCCGAGAGCGAGCGGCGTTTGAACATTACGCTGCGGCGGGCCACCTCCGTCGGGTGCGCGGTGAAGACGGGAAGAATCTCGACCTTTGCCAGCAGTTCGAGTACGGCTTCGCGTTGGTAGCCTGCCTCACGCAGACGGCGGAGCGTTCCGCGAAAGCTGCCGCGCTGCAGTCCGGAGGTGTTGTTGAGTAGCCCGGCACGGCGGCGGCGCTTGCGGTGGTTGGTCTCCGCCAGGTTGGTGAGCTCAAAGTAAAACGCGAAAGCGCGGGCAAGCTGGTAGGCGCGCTGCGGCTCGGCGCCGATGGCATGGGTCAGCTCCATGGCCTCCGCCAGAGCGCGGGTTGCGGCGTCCTGGTCGTCCCGTTCTTCGGCTTCGCGGCGGGCGATGGTGGTGCGGCGCAGGTTCTCGACGGCGTCAAAGAGCGCATCGCCGCCCTGCTCACGGAGCACCTGCCCCAGAAGTGCTCCCAGGGAGCGGATATCGCGCCGCAGCGGCGCCTGCTTGGCTTCAAAACTTTCCGCCTCAAGCTCAGCGAGGCGGTCGGCCCAGGAGGCCGGTGTCCACAACGAGGTCATAGCTCGATTGTCCCACGCCTTGCGCCCCCTAGAATGAAACCGTGCGAGTGCTTGGATGGATGATGGTGTTAGTGCTGTTGCTGGCCGGTGCGGCGGCGTGGCTGGTGATGGCTCCGTATGGGCCATCGAGTGAGAACTTTGTGGAGATTGCGCCACGAACCACAACCGCAAAGATTGCCGAGCAGCTGCAGCAGGCCGGTATTGTGCGCAGTGCGCTGGCGTTTGAAGCCTACAGGCTGGTGGAGAAAGGCTCCCTGAAGGCGGGAGAGTATCGCTTCGATCACCCTGCCACGATGGCGGAGGTATACGAACGGTTGCGCCGCGGCGATGTATACACGCGGACCGTGGTGATCCCTGAGGGGTACGATCTCTTCCAGGTAGCCGAGGCCGTACAAGCGGCTGGACTGGGCTCAGCGCAGGCGTTTCTTGCTGCGGCCCAGAGCCAGACGGAGCTCGTCCGCTCCTGGAGCCCTTCGGCGCCGTCGCTCGAAGGCTTTCTCTTCCCGGACACCTATCGCTTCAGCCGCCACGCAACCCCGGAGGAGATGCTGGCGGCCATGGTGAAACGCTTTGGGCAGGTGGCCCAGAAGCTGCAGCTGGAGCCCGGCAACGCAGCGCGCATCGTTACGCTGGCCTCGCTGGTCGAGCGCGAAGTGCATGTACCGCAGGAGCGTGCGGCGGTGGCCGGCGTCTTTGAAAACCGGCTGGCGCTGGGCATGCCCTTGCAGACGGACCCCTCCGTGGCCTACGCCAGCGAGCTGCGCGGTACCTGGACCGGGGTCATTCATCAGAGCGAGCTACATTCTGACTCGGCCTACAACACCTATACGCACAGCGGGCTGCCACCGGGGCCGATCTGCAACCCGGGCCTGAACGCCCTGACCGCGGCGCTGCATCCGCAGCAGAACCAGTACCTGTACTTCGTCTCTGATGCCGCCGGTCATACGACCTTCGCCCAGACGCTGGCCGAGCACCAAAAGAACGTTGCGGTCTATCGGAGCCGGACTCGCTGAAACCCCAAATAAGGGGAGAGTTGCTGAAAACAGAAAGGCCACCGGATCTCTCCGGTGGCCTTGAATTCTGTTTGCGGCAGCGAGCTTACTTCTTGAGCTCAGCCACGCGCTTGGCGAGCAGCACTTCCAGCTCTTCGAGGGCCTTGGAGAAGCCGTCGATGCCTTCCTGCAGCTTGTCCTTGGCCATCTTGTTCTCTTCGTGCATCTTGTCGAAGGTGGCCTTGTCCATGGAGATCTTCTCGATCGAGGAGGTCTTTGCCTTTTCGACATCGAGCTTCTTCTCGAGCGTGCCTTCAGTCGTCTGCAGCTCTTCGAGCAGCTTCGGAGCGATGGTCAGCAGATCGGAGCCAGCCAGCTCCTTGATCTCACCGGTATTGCGGAAGCTAGCGCCCATAACCTGAACCGGGTAGCCAAACTTCTTGTAGTAGTCGAAGATCTCGGTGACCGACTTCACGCCAGGGTCGTTTGCGCCTTCGTAGTCCACGCCGGGCTCGTTCTTCTTGTACCAGTCGAGGATGCGGCCGACGAAGGGCGAGATCAGGGTGACGCCGGCTTCTGCGCAGGCAACAGCCTGGTGCAGGCCGAAGAGCAGGGTCAGGTTGCAGTGAATGCCTTCCTTCTCCAGCTGACCGGCGGCCTGGATGCCTTCCCAGGTGGAGGCGATCTTGATCAGGACGCGGTCGCGGCCGATGCCGGCCTTATCGTACTGCGCAAATGATGTCGTGTGCCTGCTCGATGGTCTTGGCGCCGTCAAAGCTCAGGCGAGCATCCACTTCGGTCGAAACACGGCCCGGCACGATCTCGAGAATCTTCTTGCCGAAGGCTACTGCCAAAGACTTGAAGGCTGCTGCGGCGACGGCCTTGTCGTCTGCACCTTCACCGAGCTCCTTCTTGGCTTCAAGCAGAGTGTCATCAACAATCTGCTGGTACTCCGGCATCTGTGCAGCTGCGGCGATCAGCGAGGGATTCGTGGTCGCGTCGGTCGGCTTGTACTTCTTGATGGAGTTGATGTCGCCGGTGTCGGCAACGACGGTCGTGAAGGATTTCAACTGGTCCAGAAGATTCGACATGGATCTAAAACTCCTCGAAAGGTTGGGCGGGAAGGTCGCGGAAACCGATTTTCGCGCGTCGTAGACGATTATAAGCCGCGTTTTCCTGCGTCGCAGGATTCATGGCCCCGGTGCTGTGCGGTGATCGTCTGCGTCTGAGGGCATGCACATTTTTTTGTGCAATCGCAAGAAAAATAGAGGTAGAGGTTGGAAAATCCACAGCCTTGACGTAGACTTGAACTTGGTGCGTGAACCTTCCGCCGTCTCTGTGAGCCTTTTCCGGGCTGACGGAGTCAACAGAAGCCCACGAAACAGATTTACGGCAGCAAGTTAGACCGGACTTTTAAAGCCGGTTCAAGGAGAGCGTTTGTCGAAGGAAGATGCAATTGAGGTAATGGCAACGGTCGTTGAGACCCTGCCGAACGCGCTGTTCAAGGTCGAGCTCGAGAACAAGCACCAGGTGCTGGCTCACGTATCCGGCCGTATGCGCAAGAACTTCATCCGTATTCTCCCCGGCGACCGTGTGGCCATCGAGCTGAGTCCGTACGACCTGAGTCGCGGACGCATCGTGTATCGCTACAAGTAACCTCGGCCAAGCGAAAGCGATTTCGTAAGCCAGCCATAACAGGCACAGCAGCAGTCAGAACGGAGAAAACACATGAAGGTCCGTGCGTCCGTAAAGGCGATCTGCGATAAGTGCAAGGTGATCCACCGCAAGGGCGTCGTTCGCGTCATTTGCGAGAACGCCAAGCACAAGCAGCGCCAGGGCTAAGAGCCCACGCAATGCGGCCCCACCGGGCGAGTTCGCCGAATTCAAGGCGTGCGATGAACCCGGAGGAGACAAGAGTTTCAGTATCTCGATATTGAGGCCCCGGTCAGCCGCTTCACCATTACCCCGCTTGCAGGACGTAGTTCCTGGGCATAACCGAAAGGCACACCATGGCCCGTATTGCCGGCGTCGACCTGCCCCCCAATAAGCAGGCTCGCATTGCCCTTCAGTACATCTATGGCATCGGTGCACCGCGCGCTCTCCAGATTCTGGATAAGGCCGGTATCGATCCGATCGTCAAGATGAACACGCTGGATGAAGACCAGCTCAACAAGATCCGCGCCGTTATCGAACAGGAAGGCGGCATTGAGGGTGATCTCCGCAAGGAAATCTCGCTCAACATCAAGCGCCTGATGGAAATCCAGTCCTTCCGTGGTATCCGCCACCGCCGCAACCTGCCGGTTCGCGGTCAGCGCACCCACACCAACGCTCGTACCCGTAAGGGCCCCCGTAAGGGCACCGTTGCCGGTAAGAAGAAAGCGACCAAGTAAGCCATGGCGAAGACACAGCAGAAGAGTGCCGGCGCGAAGGCTGGCAAGGGTAAGAAGTTTAAGAAGCGCGAGCGGAAAAATGTTCCGTTCGGTCTGGTATTCATCCAGGCTTCGTTCAACAACACGATCGTGACGATCACCGACCAGCAGGGCAACACGCTGTCGTGGAAGAGCTCGGGTTCGCTCGGCTTCCGCGGTTCGCGTAAGGGCACCCCGTTCGCGGCGCAGCAGGCTGCAGTCAACGCTGCAAACGCGGCTCGTGAGCACGGTCTGCGTTCGGTTGACGTTCGCGTCGCTGGTCCGGGTTCGGGCCGTGAGTCGGCCATTCGTGCGCTGGCAGCTGCGGGTATCGAGGTTCGCTCGATCCGCGACGTCACGCCGATGCCGCACAACGGCTGCCGTCCGCCGAAGCGTCGCCGCGTATAACTCTCGATTCTCTGCCTCCGGCCCCCTGCTTCCGCAGGAGTCTGGAGGCGGAGAATCTGTATTTTCCCGGTTTTCCGGGAGCATTTTCAAAACAAAATATTCGGCACACGTTGCCGATTGGATCGTGAATGAAGGGGAAGCCACCCCGTAAAACGATCGACCACCTAAGTATTGGAGAGAAAAGTCAATGGCTCGTTATGCAGGACCTGTTTGCCGTATGTGCCGCCGCGATGGCGTGAAGCTGTTCCTCAAGGGACCGAAGTGCTTTAGCGATAAGTGCCCGGTAGAAAAGCGTAACTTCCCCCCGGGACAGCATGGTCAGTCCAAGAAGCAGAAGAAGGTTGTCGGCTATGGCCTGCAGCTTCGTGAGAAGCAGAAGGCAAAGCGCATCTACTTCACGCTTGAGACCCAGTTCCGCGCGTACTACGAAAAGGCCTCGACCCGTCACGGTGTGACCGGCGACCTGCTGCTTCAGCAGCTGGAGACCCGTCTGGACAACGTGGCGTACCGCCTCGGTTTCGCGATCTCGCGCCGCCAGGCTCGTCAGGTTGTTCGTCACGGCCACGTGCTGGTGAACGGCAAGAAGGTAAACATCCCGAGCTTCCAGTGCAAGGTCGGCGACACCATCGAAATCCGCGAGAAGTCCAAGGAAATGGGCATTCTCGGCGGAGCACGCGAGTTCCTCTCGGGTCAGGTGAAGGTTACCTGGATCGAGTTCGCAGCAGATGGTCTTTCGGGCAAGATTGTTGCCCTGCCGAAGCGCGAAGAGATCCAGCTGCCGGTCAACGAGCAGCAGATCGTCGAACTGTACTCGAAGTAAGACTTGGTCTCCGGTGGCCTTCGGGCTGCCGGAGGCAGAACAAGATTGTGTACTCAGGGGATGCCTGCAACGCGGCATCCCTTGTGTCACGAAGGTTGGGTTGCGAGTCTAACGGGAGCACCAATTACCCCTCGCAGCCAGTCAGCTGCTTCACCGCCTGAACCGCCGCAGAATGCTTCGCGACGGCAGGAAGAAAGGAAGTCCCTATGCTTTGGAGAGGTTTTCAAAAGCCCAAGCGTCTTGCTGTTGACCAGGAGACTCTGAGCAACACCTATGGCAAGTTTTCCGCGCAGCCTTTTGAGCGTGGTTTCGGCACCACTGTCGGCAATGCACTGCGCCGCACGTTGCTTTCGTCCATCGAAGGCGCGGCTGTTACGGCGGTTCGCATTGAGGGTGTGCTGCACGAGTTCCAGGCCATCTCGGGTGTGGTGGAAGACGCCACCGACATCATCCTGAACCTGAAGCAGATCCCGTTCAAGCTCAACGGTGAGGGCCCCAAGGCTCTGTACCTGCACGCTGACCAGGCGGGTATCGTTACCTCGGGCATGATTGAAGCTGATTCGGACGTCGAAATTCTCGACCCGAACATCTACATCTGCACGGTGAGCGAAGGCGGCCGCATTGACATGGAAATGCGCTTGAAGCGCGGCCGTGGCTATGTTTCGGCGGACAAGAACTTCGATTCCGACCTCGGCATCGGTTTCATCCCGGTGGATTCGGTGCATTCGCCGGTCCGCAAGGTGAACTACCTGGTTGAGGCTGCTCGTCTCGGTCAGATCACCGACTATGACAAGCTGACGCTCGAAATCTGGACCAACGGCACGATCCTTCCGGCCGATGCACTGGGCCTTTCGGCCAAGCTGCTGAAGGACCACATGACCATCTTCATCAACTTCGAAGAAGAGATGGAAGCTGGCGGTGTGGATGGTCTCGACGGTCCCGCGGTTCGCAACGAGAACCTGAACCGCTCGGTCGAAGAGCTTGAGCTTTCGGTTCGTTCGTATAACTGCCTGAAGAACGCCAATATCTCGACCATCGGTGAGCTGATCCAGAAGACCGAAGCCGAGATGCTGAAGACGAAGAACTTCGGCCGCAAGAGCCTGAACGAGATCAAGGAAATCCTTGCTCAAATGGGCCTCTCGCTGGGCATGAAGATCGACGAGAACGGCAACCCGGTCCCGGGTCCGACCTCGGTGCTGCCGGCGGCGACGCTGGCTGCCAGCTACGGCGCCTTCGACGAAGACGAAGAAGAGGACGAAGATGACTTCGCTCTTCCCGAGTCGGAGAACTTCTAATTCTGCAGCCGGGGCCTGGCTTAGCCTTGCCCCGGCCTGCACTTTCTTCAACCGGCTCCACGGAGCCCATTACGCAAACCGACTGACAGCGTCAAGCTGAGTCGAAGGAGACTTCCATGCGCCATCGTAAGGGTGGATTCAAGCTGGGTCGTAACACCAGCCATCGCCGCGCACTGCTTCGCAACCTCGTTACCTCCATCATTCTGCACGATCGCGTGGAGACGACCCTGATCAAGGCCAAGGCTTCGCGTCCTCTGGTAGAGAAGATGATCACGCTGGGTAAGAATGGCAGCGTTCACGCTCGCCGCCAGGCTCTGGCTTACCTGATGACCGCAGATGCGGTTGATCGTTTGTTCGCCACGGTGGCTCCGCGCTATGCAACGCGTAACGGCGGCTACTCGCGCATCGTGAAGGTTGGCATCCGTAAGGGTGACTCCGCAGAAGTGGCTTTCATTGAGCTGCTGGATGCTGAGAACGAGCTTGCAGCGAAGGCGCAGAAGCGCGCTGAGGTTCGCCAGCGTCGCCAGGAAGAGCTGCAGA
Source organism: Acidobacteriaceae bacterium (assembly GCA_028283625.1). GTDB lineage: Bacteria > Acidobacteriota > Terriglobia > Terriglobales > Acidobacteriaceae > Granulicella. The sequence continues at coordinate 34,722 of JAPWKG010000024.1, forward strand.
AGCAGCTCGAAGAGCAGGGCGGCGAAGAGTCAGCTTCCTAATACGGTCTTATGAAAGCAAAAGCGCGTTGTCTTCGGACAACGCGCTTTTGCTTTCCCGGACTTCTATGTTCTCCTGAGCCTGTCTATGAAACAAGGTTCTTCGCGACTCTTCCCTTTCCTGCTATCGGCCGGACTTTATCTTCTGCTCGTCGGTGTTCTTGCCCTCAAGATCTCCGCGCTTACGCATGGAGCGCAGTGGTATCTGCTGGACGACCCCTACATTCATCTGGCGATTGCGAAGAATCTTTTACTGCATGGCGTGTACGGTATTTCTCAGTGGGAGCCGTCGCTTGCTTCCTCGTCTATTGCATGGCCGTTTCTTCTGGCGGGCTGGGGCAAGCTGGGGCTGCTGAGTGCTTCGCTGCCGCTTTGGCTGAACATCGCGTTTAGTCTTCTTCTGCTGTGGAGCAGCGATTTATTGCTTCGCCATAACGGCCTTGCCGCCCGCTGGCGAGCGGTTGTGCTTTGTCTCGTTGTGCTCGGTTTCCCACTACCGGCAGCAACCTTTATGGGGCTGGAGCACATAGGCTTTGCCTGGCTGGTAATTACGTTCCTTTTGCGACTGCAGCAAGTGCTGGAGGATGCGACGCTGGAGGACCGCGGCTGGCTGCTGGCTATCGGTGCACTGCTGACCTGCTTCCGATTTGAAGGCGGTTTTCTGATTGCGGCAGCGGCCTGCGTACTTCTCTGGCAACGCCAGATCGCTTTGGCCATCCTGCTCGGAATTGCAGGTCTATTGCCGATCGTCTGCTTTGCCCACTTCTCGCAGCATCTTGGTGGAATGGCGGTTCCTAATTCGCTCATCATGAAAACGCATATTGCGGGCAATCCTCTGCTGGCTCACTTTGCGTTTCTCACCGTACACAAGTTCTTCTTCTTTCGCGGTGGGCTTGCGGGGCTCTTATTTGTACTGCTCCTGTGGTCGTTTGCCGAGACGCAGTATGGCCGGGCGTTGCGGCTGACGGTGGCGGCGTTTCTGATTGCTGCTTTGATTCATCTGTTGATGGCCAGCGTTGCGACAGCCCGCTATGACTCCTACATGATCGCGGCAGCGCTGCTGCTGGGAGCGGTGCTTTACCAGAAGCAGCGTCCTATGCCGGTTGCCGTGGCATTGGTCGTGCTGGTGCTGCTGCCGGTTGTTTTGTATCGCGGCATCTGGTTGTTGCGCACTGTGCCGGTTGCCGCGGTGTCCATTTACCAGCAGCAGTATGAGGCTGGCCGCTTCTTTGCGCGTTACTACGATGGCTCTGGCGTCTTTGCGAACGATATCGGCGTGCTTGCCTATCTGGCGGATGTGCATTGCCTCGACATTGCGGGTCTGGGAACCAATGAGGTCGCACGAGCGATTCGTGAGGATAGATTCAACCAGCAGGTTTTTGAGCATCTGGCCCGGGAGCGCGGTATTGTCGTTGGCTTTGCGTATGAAGATCAGGCGTTGCCCACGCTGCTGCCAGCAAACTGGCAAAAGGTCGCTTCCTGGACCGAACCGCACCCCACAGGCGCCGGGGCCGCTGAGGCTACGATCGCGTTTTACGCGACGAGCCCTGAGCAGGCCGCCGTGCTGGAGCAGCATTTGAAGGAGTTTGCTCCGGAGCTACCGCAGGCGGTTACAGTGCAGTACGTGGCACCGTAACCCGCCTGGTTTAGGGCGTTGCGCTCGGTTGGTTTTCCGCCTGCAGTTTGGCGAGTAACTCCTGGTAGTAAGCGTGATAGCTTACGAAGCGGTTTTTCCCGGCACGTTTTGCGGCGTAAAGCGCTTCGTCTGCGAGGATGACCAGGCGAAGCGGATTCGGTGTGGCGTCGTCGAGCGCGGCGGCGCCAATGCTGACTGTGATTGGCCCGTTCTCCCACGGTGTTTCCCGGATGCACTGGTTGATGCGTTCCGCCATCAGCAGGGCGTCAGGCTCTGTGCACTCCGGCAGCAGAATGACGAACTCTTCTCCGCCATACCGTGCGGCGAGATCCACCTCACGCACAGCCTTGGTCAGGCACCGCGCAAGCGTGCGGAGCACGTCATCGCCGTGACTGTGGCCGTAGGTGTCGTTGCGGAGTTTGAAGTTGTCAACATCGAGCATGAGCACGGCCAGCGGCGTTTTCTTACGGCGCGCGCGGGCAAACTCCAGGTCAAGCCGTTCTTCAAAGCGCCGTCGGTTGGCGATGCCGGTAAGCGGATCGGTCGCAGCCAGATCGCTCAGCATACGGTTCGCGGCTTCGAGGTTATTGCGCGAGTTTTCGAGATCCTGTGCGCGCTGCAGCTCTTCGGTTACGTCGAGCAGAATGCCGCCGAGAATCATGGAGCCATCGCTGCTGGGGCACGGGAAGCGGTACGACCGCCAGATGGTCGTTGTGCCTTGCTTTTCAAGCATTGGCTCCAGAAAGACACCAACTTTGCGCGTATGCAGCACCTCAAGATCGTGGGTGCGCGATTGATTCGCAAACCCTGGCTCATAGATGTCTTCATAGCGCTTACCGAGCCAGTCGCGCGGCCCGATCTGAAAGCGGTTAGCGAACTGCTGGTTGTAAAACAGCAGGTGACCATCCGTGTTTTTCAGAAAGCTGAGGAACGGACCGGAGTCCATGAACGCTTTGAAGCGCCTGTCTGAGGCTTCGAGCCTTGCCTGCCCTTCGCGGGCCGACTCTAGCGCCTTTTCCAGCTGTCGGCGTCGCATACGCAGTTCGATGAGAGCGTTTACCTGACGGGCCAACGCCTTTAGGCCTGACTCCTGCGCGCTGTTCAGGTGATGAGGAATTCTATCCAGCACGCAGAGACTACCGACGTGGTACCCGTCCGGGCTGGAGAGAGGAAAGCCTGCATAGAAGCGAAGGTTGAATTCGCCGGTCACCATGGGATTGGCGCTGAAGCGTGGATCCTTGGTGGCGTCTTCTACGGTGAAGAGGTCGTCCTGCTGAATGGTGTGGGTGCAGAAGCTGATTTCGCGAGCGGTCTCAGTCTCATCAAGGCCGGTGGCGGCTTTGAACCATTGCCGGCTTTCATCCACCAGGGAGACGAGGCTCATGGGAGCGCCGCAGATGGCGGCTGCAATCTCGACCAGCTCGTCGAACTCCGGTTCGCGCGCGGTGTCCAGTAACTCCGTGCGTCGAAGCGCTGCAAGACGCTGCTGCTCGAACTCGTTGGTTTGTACGTTTGCGACTGAGGTTACCGTGGACACAATGGACTGACTTCCCCCAGAGTCATACGCCTGCGAAAACTCATCGCAAGTTCTTCTTAGGAAAACACGTCGCCCGAAATTGGCATAGTCAAAATCTTCACAGACAGCGGGAATTTTTCACCAAGCTGCCCTAAGGTGAGACGCGCGGCGGCCGCTGTCGTGAGCCGGGAAACGAAGAGTGTGAAGAGATGCGACTGCGAGTAGACTTAAGGGCGAGTCAAATGGCTATCGTCGAACTTCAAAACATCCGCAAAGTCTACGACAAGAAAGTCGCTGTCGAAGGCCTGTCTCTTTCTATCGAACCTGGAACCATGTTTGGCCTGCTGGGCCCGAATGGCTCGGGTAAGACCAGCACGATCCGGATGATGATTGGGATGACGGTGCCCGATTCCGGAACCGTCAAGCTCTTTGGTCAGCCGTTTACTCGTGACCAGCTCAAACGCGTCGGGTACCTGCCGGAAGAGCGGGGTCTGTACAAGAAGATGAAGGTGCTGGAGCAGCTTGTGTTTATGGGGCAGCTTCATGGACTTGAGGCATCGCTTGCGGAAAAACGTGCGCTCGCCTGGTGCGAGCGTATGGAGATTACCGAGGCAATTCCCAAGAAGGTGGAAGAGCTCTCCAAAGGTATGCAGCAGAAGATTCAGTTCATTGCTGCTCTGTTGCATGAGCCGGAGCTGGTGATTATGGACGAGCCGTTCTCAGGGCTTGATCCCGTGAACGCTCAGCTGTTGATGGATACGCTGCTGCAGCTTCGCGGCGAAGGAAAGGCCGTTGTCTTCAGCACGCATCGCATGGATCAGGTGGAGAAACTCTGCGATGCGATTGCGATCGTTTATCGCGGCAAGCTGGTGCTTGAAGGCCAGACACGCGAGGTGAAGAGCCGCTATCCGCGCAACCGTGTGCAGGCGGTCTTTCAGGGAGACGATAGTTTTCTGCGCCATGAAGGCGTAGCGTCGGCAAACAACTATGCGGGCATTGCAGAGATCGCACTGCGATCGCCTGAGTTTGCGCAGCCTCTGCTGGTGGAGGCGATTGCGCGCGGCACGCAGTTCACACGCTTTGAGGTTATTGAGCCGACACTGGAGGAGATCTTCATTGAGTCGGTGAAGAAGACGCCGGAGTATGCGGCTGCAGGAGGACGTATCGATGTCTAGCTCTCTTTCCACCGTCCTTCTCATTGCACGGCGTGAGTATCTGGAGCGTGTCCGCACCAAGGGCTTTCTGATTGCGACATTGTTGATCCCGGCGGTGATGGGTGCGTTGACCTGGGGTTCGGCTACGCTGGCCTCGCGGGCTAAAACGACCTCGCATGTAGCCGTGGTGGCCAGCGATACGGTCTTTGCCCATGATCTGAAGCAGCAGCTTGGCTCAAGCGCGCAGGACGCGATGCAGGTGGATCTGGTCGAGCCGACGACTGCCTCGCGCGCAAGGCTCGATGAGCAGCTGCAGGATAAGCACTCGACATTGGCTGGGTATCTATGGGTGACTTCTCCGGCGACCGCAGGCGCGTTGCCGCACTTTACCTACAAAGCGCGCTCCGCAGGAGATATCAGCACCAAAACCGCACTGGAAGACGCCATTAGCGCCGTATTGCTGCGTGAGCGGCTGAGCGAGCGTGGGCTGAGCCACGCAGAGATCGATCAGCTAACGGAAAAGGTTACGGTCGATACCAGCGCAAGCGGCAATACCAAGGCTGCGTTCATTGCTGCCTACACCATGTTCTTCCTGATGTACATGGTGATCATGCTCTACGCGATGAATACGGCGCGCTCCATCATTGAAGAGAAGACGAGCCGTGTCTTCGAGGTGATGCTGGCGACGATCAAGCCGGAGCAGATGCTGGCGGGCAAGATTCTCGGCGTGGGCGGCGTCGGCCTGACGCAGGTAGGTATCTGGATGGGCGCGGCCTACGCGTACTCAACGTTCGGAATTATGGCCTCGGGCGGGCATGTACTCATTGGACTCACGCAGGTGCTGTACTTTATCGCGTACTTCCTGTTTGCGTTCTTCCTGTATTCGAGCATTGCCGCGGCGCTGGGAGCGATGACCAACTCCGAGCAGGAGTTGCAGCAGTTGAACATGTTCCTGGTAATGCCGCTGGCCTTCTGCATGGTGATGGTTTTTGCGATCATCCGCGAACCGAACTCACGGTTGGCCGAGATCGTTTCCCTGATTCCCTTCTGCAGCCCGCTGCTGATGAACTTCCGGCTCTCGTTGACCCAGGTTCCTGCCTGGCAGGTGGGCTTATCCTTTGTGCTGATGACGCTGACGATCGCGGTCATTCTCTGGATTTCGGCGCGCATCTACCGGGTCGGTATTTTGATGTACGGCAAGAAGCCGAGCCTGCCGGAGATTCTGCGTTGGTTGAAGTACAGCTAAGCAAATACGCGTGAAGCTTGTAGGCTGGTAGCCGTGCCGTCGTATACGTCCAAGCAGCGAGTGATGCTCGCGATCGTTCCACCGCTGGTTGCGGGATTAATTCGCGTGATTGGCTTTACGTGGCGCGTGCGCGATGTGAATGCCGCAGGCGTGGCAAGCGGCCATACGATTCCCGGACCGAGTGTCTTCGCTTTTTGGCACTGCTCGTTGCTGGCCTGCGCCTATCGCTTCCGCGGACTCGGGATCGCCATTCTTATTTCGCAGTCGTTTGATGGGGAGCTGATTGCGCGTGTGGTGGAGCGTCTGGGGTTTGTTGCGGTCCGTGGTTCAAGCTCGCGCGGTGGTGTGGGTGGTTTGAAGGCGATGTCTGAGGCGTATCGCGAAGGCCGAATCTGCGCCTTTACTGCCGATGGTCCGAAAGGGCCAGCGCGTGTGGCAAAGGCCGGGCCTGTACAGTTGGCCAAGCTCGTTCAGGCGCCATGGATTGGCTGCTTTCATGCGCAGCCGGAGCAGGCCTGGACGATGAACTCGTGGGATCGTTTTCTGATTCCGAAACCGTTCGCGAAGATTGTATTTTCCTGGCCAGCGCCTATCGCGCTTGATGAGAAGGAAGAGAGTACGACAGTGTTGGCGGAGCTGCAGCAGCAGATGATCGAAGCGGTGAGGATGACGGAGGCGGCGCGATGAGCTTGCGTGTTTCTGACTTTGCCTACGCGCTTCCGGAAGAGTTGATTGCGCAGCGGCCGCCGCAGGTGCGGGGCTCCAGCAGAATGCTGTTTCTGCCGCGTCTTGAAGGGCCCTGGCAGGACAGGCACTTCGTGGATCTGCCCGAATTTTTGCGCCCCGGCGACCTGCTAGTGATGAATGACTCGCGCGTGATTCCAGCGCGTTTGTTTGCCACGCGTGAAGGGCTGCGTACGCAAAAGAGCTCGCAGACGCCGACCGGTGTTGTTGAGGTATTGCTGACCGCTCGACTGGCGGGCAACGAAGAGTGGTCTGCCTTGGTGAAGCCGGCAAAGAAGGTTCCGGTAGGAGAGCGCTTGCTCTTTCGTGACGCGGCAGGCGAACTTGTGCTGACCGCAGAGGTGACCGCCGAAGGAGAGTTCGGCGAGCGCACGCTGCGCTTTACCCCAGTCGCGGATTTTTATCTGGCGCTGGAGCGCATCGGTCATCTCCCTTTGCCCCCTTACATTCGCCGGGAGAAGAGCGCGCCGAATACGGAAGAGGATCGCGAGCGCTACCAGACGGTGGTTTCGCGTTCAGAAACGCGGGGCTCGGCGGCTGCGCCTACTGCCGGACTGCATTTTACCGACGATATTTTGTCGCGATTGAAAGAGCGTGGCGTCGAGCTTGCAACCGTGACGCTGCACGTTGGCCTGGGAACCTTTCAACCTGTTCGCGTCGAGCGCGTGAATGAGATTCAGCTGCACGCCGAGCCTTATACGATTTCGGCGGCAACGGCTGACGCGCTCAACCGCGCGCGCGAAGAAGGCCGCCGCATTCTTGCGGTGGGAACCACAACGACACGGACGCTGGAACATATCGCGAGGCTCAGTTCAAACCGCACGATTGTGCCTCACTCCGGCGAGACGGCGCTTTTTCTGTCACCGGGGGTTGAGTTCAGGATGGTGCAGGGGCTGATCACCAACTTTCACCTGCCGGAGTCGACGCTGATGATGCTGGTGAGCGCTTTTGCGGGGCGCGAGCGCGTCTTAGCCGCTTACGAACATGCCGTGGCGGAGCGCTATCGCTTTTTCTCCTACGGCGATTGCATGCTGCTGTTGTAGCGGTGAGCGCAATTGTTGCGCAAAGCATCTAAACTCAACACTGCAATGGCCACACACAACGACAAGCCGCCGATTTACCTGCTGGATACCATGGCGTTTATCTTCCGCGCCTATCATGCGATGCAACGTTCGCGGCCTATGTCGACGCGTACCGGCATTCCTACCGCAGCGACCTATGTTTTCGTGAACATGATTAACAAGCTGCGTTCCGACTTTAAGCCGGAGTACATGGCCGCGGTCTATGACGTAGGCGCGCCGGTGCACCGTAACGAGCTGGCCGAGAAGCTGAAGGACGTCAAAAAATTCAACATCAAGACGCAGCAGTTTGAAACGCTAGAGTATGGCGGCTACAAGGCCAACCGCGCCGAGACACCGCCGGACCTGATTCAACAGCAACCCTACATTCGTCGTGCGCTGGAGGCGTTTCGCATTCCGATTGTGTACTACGAGGGCTTTGAGGCGGACGATGTCATTGGCACGCTCTCGTGCCAGCTTTCGGCGCTGGGGCACAAGGTGTATGTTGTCTCGTCGGATAAGGACATGATGCAGCTGGTCAACGAGCATGTATCGATTCTGAATCCGACGAAGGATAACCTCGTGCTCGATCCTGCCGGTGTGGAGAAGATATTGGGCGTGCTGCCCGAGCGCGTGGTGGATGTGATGGCGCTGCGCGGCGATGCGATTGATAACGTTCCGGGAGCGCCGGGGATCGGCGACAAAGGATCAGTGGAGCTGATCCAGCAGTTTGGCAGTGTGGAAGCCGCGATGGATGCTGCGGTGGCATCGCCGGAGAGCATCAAGCGCAAGACTTACCGCGAGTCGCTGGCCAACAATCGTGAAAATATTCTGCTCTCGAAAGAGTTGGTGACGATTCACACCGCAGTGCCTATCGAAATTGCGCTGGATGAGATGAAGACGCAGGCACCCGATGCTGCTGCGTGTCGCGAGCTGTTTACAGAGCTTGAGTTCACCACGATGCTCAAGGACCTTGCTCCGGATGTACGTGCTGTTGCTGCTACCTATGATCCTAAGGCGGATGCTTCTGCTCTGAGTGCATTGCTGGACAAAGCGCGGCATGGAGCCAGCCTGTCGCTCGCCTTGGCTGAAGGTGCGGAAGCGCTACGTGCAGAGGTGCAGGCAGAGGCCTCAGACGACGCTGCCGAGGCCGAGCCCGAAGCACCGCAGACGATGAGTCTTTTCGGAGTGGCTGCTGCGGAACCTGCGGTGAGCACCGTTGTTGTTGCTGAGGCCAAGACGTGCCGTGTAGGGCTGGCTTTCGATGATACGCACGCAATTGAGGTGGATCTTGCCGACGTGCGCGCGGTGCTTGAAGATGCGTCTTTGGCAAAGTGTGTACACGACCTGAAGGCGGTTCTGCGTGTGCTTGACGAGCAGGGAGTATCGCTGGCGGGCGATGTGACGGATGTGATGTTGCAGAGCTATCTGCTGAATCCGACGCACGGCTCGCACACTCTGGTGGATGTTGCTGCGCGTTCGTTGAGTCGTGCGTTGACGCATCAGCCGACAAAACAAAATCCGAACGATCCGTTGCGGTTGTCCGAGGCGGCCAGCGCTGTGGCCGGGTTAGCGCGTGTGTTGAGCGGGCAGATGCAGGAGAACGTGGTGGAGCACACGATTCCCGCGGATCAGCCTGAGCTTGGCGGCGCAATGACCGAAGAGATGCTGCAGGGCAGCGCAGGTGGGCAAGAGAAAACGCTGCGAGAAGATTCCACGTTGCCTGAGGTATACCGCGCGATTGATTTGCCGCTGGTACCGGTGCTGTTGCGCATGGAGCAGGCGGGCGTACGCATTGATCGCGATGTGCTGGGGGAGATGGGCACACGGCTAGGAGTGATGATCGATGATCTTGCCGAGCGCATCTATGCAAGCTCCGGGCATCGCTTCAACGTCAACTCACCCAAGCAGTTGGGAGACGTTCTCTTCAACAGGATGGATCTTCCCAAGCCGACCAAGCAGGGCAAGGGGAAGGTGATCTCGACCGCGCAGGACATTCTGGAAGACCTGGCGCAACACCATGAAGTTCCGGCGCTGGTGTTGGAGCACCGGCAGCTGCAGAAGTTGAAGTCAACCTATCTTGATCAACTGCCTTTGTTGGCCGATGCGGATTCGCGTGTGCACACGACCTTCAATCAGGTGGGAACGGCAACCGGCCGTCTGAGCTCGACGAATCCGAATCTGCAGAATATTCCGATTCGCACGGCGGTGGGTCGCGAGATTCGTGCTGCGTTTGTGCCTTCGCCGGGTAATGTGTTGCTGGCGGTGGATTACTCGCAGATTGAGCTGCGGCTGATGGCGCACTTCTCGCAGGACCCGTTATTGCTGGATGCGTATCGGACGGGCAAGGATATTCATACGCTAACTGCGGCGGAAGTCTTTGGCGTGGATGCGGAGACGATGGATAAGGAAACGCGCGCACGAGCCAAGGCTGTGAACTTCGGTATTGTGTACGGCATCTCTCCGTTCGGGCTTGCAGCGCAGCTCGGCATTGATCAACGTACGGCGCGCGAGTACATCGAACGTTACTTCGAGCGCTATAAGGGCGTGCAGTTGTTTATCGAGCGCACGCTGGAGGAGGTACGGCGCACGCAGTCGGTGAAGACCGCATTTGGTCGCATCCGTCCTATTCCCGATATCCAGTCGCGCAATCCGAATCAACGTGGCTTTGCAGAACGCACCGCGATCAATACCCCTTTGCAGGGTACCGCCGCCGATCTGATCAAGATCGCCATGATTGGCATCGATTCTGCGTTGACGCAGCGTAAGCTGGCGGCACGGATGACGCTGCAGGTGCATGACGAACTGTTGTTCGATGTGCCCGAGCATGAGGCCGACGAGGTGAGTGCGTTGGTGAAGGATCTGATGGAGTCGGCTGCGTCGTTCAGTGTTCCGATGGTGGCAGAGGTCGGACGTGGCGCGAACTGGCGCGATGCCAAGTAGGAAGACGGAAAGTAAGGAGAATGGAAATGCTGAAGGTTGGAGAGGTTGTTGAAGATTTCACGTTGCAGGATCAGGATGGCAACGAGGTTTCGCTGAGCCAGTTCCGCGGCAAGCCGGTGGTTCTGTTCTTCTATCCGCGCGCAAATACGCCGGGGTGCACCATTGAAGCCTGTGGCTTTCGCGATCATTTTGCAAAGCTGCAGAAGGAAGGCGTCGTGGTGCTCGGCATCTCGCGCGACACCGTGCGGGCACAGAAGAAGTTTCAGGAGAAGTATGATCTGCCGTACCCGCTGCTGGCGGATGCCGATCAGGCCATCGTCAATCGCTTCGGTCTGGTTAAGCCGAAGATGATGTACGGCAAGCAGGTGACCGGTGTTGCGCGCACGACGTATGTTATCGGGCCGGACGGTAAGCTGGTACACGTCTTTGAGAACGTAAAGCCGGAAGGCCATGCCGAAGAGGTTCTGGCGCTACTAAAGCAGTAGGCTGCGGGATGGCAAAACGGCAAGAGCCGCGAAGAGAACTCTCTTCGCGGCTCTTGCCGTTTCCGGAAGGTAATTAGCCCTTATGCGCGGCGATGAGTTGTTCATACAGCTTGATCGTCTGATCCGCGATGGCGGTCCAGGAGAACATGGCCTCTACACGGCGCCTGCCTGCCTGCCCCATGCGTTTAGCCAGAGCCGGATCGTGCAGCACGGTTGTGAGCTTCGTGGCGAGATCGCGCGAGAAGCCTTCGGGGTCGATTGGGAAGCTTGTGGTCGGGTCTGCCTCAAAGGCGACAAGGTATCCTGTCTCGCCCTCGACAACGACTTCCAGAATGCCGCCGGTGGCAGAGGCCACAACCGGCGCGCCGCAGGCCATGGCTTCCAGATTGATGATGCCGAAGGGTTCATAGACCGAAGGGCAGCAGAAGACGGCGCAGTGCGAGTAGATCTGGATGGCGTCTGCCTTCGTGACCATCTTCTCAATCCAGAGGATGTTCGCTCCCTCCGCACGAGCGGCCTCAATCTTCAGGCGCATCTCTTCGGCGATCTCCGGGGTATCCGGTGCGCCGGCGCAGAGCACGACCTGTGTACCCGCGGGCAGATACTTGATCGCATCGACCAGGTGCGTGACCCCTTTCTGACGTGTGATGCGTCCGACGAAGAGCACATAGGGTTTACTGATGTCGATGCCGTAACCTTCGAGGACGTGCGTGCTGGGGTCGTAACGATATTGGTCGAGATCGATTCCGTTGTAGATGACGTGAATCTTTGCCGGGTCGACGTCCGGGTAGGCGCGAAGAATATCCGCCTTGGTGCCGTTGGAAACGGCGACGATCGCATCGGCGTCCAGTACGGCGGTGCGTTCCATCCACGAGCTGAGCTGGTAGCCCGAGCCAAGTTGCTCGGCCTTCCAGGCACGCAGCGGCTCCAGCGAGTGCGTGGTGAGCACGAACGGAATGCCGTAAAGCTTCTTGGCCAGGAACCCGGCCATGGAGACGTACCAGGTATGGGTGTGGATGATGTCGAGCTTCTCCAGCTGAAGCTGCTGCAGCAGGTTCAGGGAGAGGGCTTCGAGAGCGCCCTTGAACTTGGCATCGGTTCCGTGGGTGATGGCGGTCCAGGGCTGCTCGAAGTGGACCTCGAGCCCGGCCGGTGCCTCCGGCGCAGGTTCTGCCGGGCTCTCACCCCAGGCGTGGACTTCTACGTCGATCTTCTTTGCCAGCTCGCGGGAAAGATACTCCACATGAACCCCTGCGCCGCCGTAAACGTAAGGCGGATACTCCCGCGTCATCAACCCAACCCGCATGCTTCGTTCCACTCCTTCCGGACTCATGCTGAGGATACAGCGCCCAGCTTTGAGTTGGATGCTTGCCGGCGTGCCCGGTAACCGCGCAGGGTGTGGATTCCGCCCATAAACGAATCGCCGCTGACGCGACCGAGCGAACACAGCGGCTGGATGGAACCGTTTCTCAGGAGAGTCTCGTCTATTCAGGCAGGCCGGGTGGCTGGCGGGCGGTCTGCGGGAGACCACACCGCGGGTGGTGTACGGCGTCCTACAATCGTGGGAAGAAGGGAGAGCGCGCAGGGGTGGAAATGATCTGGCTACCAGCGGCGGAGGAGTTTGACGCGCGTCTGCGTCAGGCCAAGAGCCTGCCTGCGGACCGGCAGGTGTCTGCGCTGCGTGCGCTCAGCCTCCAGCGTTTGGACTTTCTTCAGACCTCCCAGCTTGATCGCGCCTTGCTTCGTGCGCAGGCAGTGCTTGGGGTGCCGCTGCCGGGGCTAGAGCCGGTGCGTCTGGCGGTGCTTGGTTCGTCTACGACCGGACATCTTTTACCGGGATTGCGGCTGGCTGCCTTACGGCAGGGCCTGTCGCTGGAGCTGTATGAAGCGCCTTACGGGACCTACCGGCAGGAGCTGCTCAGCGAACGTTCCGCGCTCACGGCGTTTCAGCCCCAGGTAATTCTGTTTGCGCTCGATGCACGTCATCTTCTGGCGCTGGCGCAGGGAGGCGTTGAGGAGGCTGTCGATGCCCTGCGTGGCTGCTGGCAGCGAGCACAGAGCCGTTTCCGTTGCCAGGTCATCCAGCAGACCGGCCTGGAGCTGTTTGCTCCTCTGGCGGGCAGCAATGAGCACCGGCTGGCGGAGGCTCCTTCGACCGTATTGCGCTCGCTCAACGAAGCGATGCGGCGGGCATCGGAGATGACCTCAGTAGATTTGCTGTCGATGGAAAACCTGACCGCGCAGGAGGGCTTGCGCGGCTGTTACGACGCAGCGCTGTGGCACAAGAGCAAACAGGAGGTGCACCCTCGCGCGGCTGCTCTGTACGGGGAGCTGGCGCTGCGGCTGATTGCGGCTGCTCGCGGAAGGTCGGCCAAGTGCCTGGTCCTGGATCTGGACAATACGTTGTGGGGAGGCGTGATCGGCGACGATGGTCTGGAAGGGATCGTGCTGGGGCAGGGTTCGGCGACCGGTGAGGCGTTTGCGGAGTTTCAACGCTATGTCCTCTCGCTCTCGCGGCGCGGTGTGGTGCTGGGGGTTTGTTCGAAGAACGAGGAGGCCAATGCACTGGAGGCCTTCGATCGGCACCCGGAGATGCTGCTGGGGCGTGAACAGATTGCCTGCTTCCGGGCCAACTGGGCAGACAAGGCGACTAACCTGCGGGAGATGGCACGCGCCCTCAACCTGGGGCTCGATGCTTTCGTTTTCGTAGACGATAACCCGGTGGAGCGCAGTCTGGTGCGGCGTGAGCTGCCGATGGTGCGTGTGCCGGAGATGCCGGAGGATCCGGCGGAGTTCGTGCAGACATTGGCCTCGGCGGGGTACTTTGAGGCGGTCCGTTTTACGGCAGAAGACCGCTGCCGTGCACAGCAGTATCGGGCTGGTGCAGAACGGGAGCGGCTTTTGGAAGAGGCCACGGACATGGGCACGTACCTGCGCTCACTGCAGATGGTGTTGGCTGCAGGTCCGGTGGATGCGTTGACGCTGCCACGCGTGACGCAGCTGATCAACAAAACCAACCAGTTCAACCTGACGACCGAACGGTTGAGCGAAGCGGAGATTCATGCGCGTGCAAAAAGCGCGGAGTGGATCACGCTGCAGCTGCGGCTGGAAGACCGCTTCGGCGACAACGGGTTGATCTCGGTTTTGATGGCGCGATGCGAAGGGCAGGATGCAGAGATCGCCAGCTGGCTGATGAGCTGCCGTGTTCTGGGCCGCGAGGTGGAGCGCGCCGCTCTGGGCCTGCTGGTGGAAGAAGCGCGTGCTCGCGGTGTACAGCGGTTGCGCGGAAGCTACCGGCCTACGGCGAAGAATGGGATGGTGCGCGATCTGTACGCGCGCCTCGGTTTCAGGGCAGAAGCTGCGGACGGGGTGGAGGAGCGTTGGGTGCTCGCGCTCGACAGCTTTGCGGAGCCTGAGCCTCTGCCCTTTCTCGTAAAGCGCAATGAGGTGGCGGCTCTGGCGTAGTGCTTCTGGGTGCTTTCCAGACCAGCGGTTACACTCGTGCATAGCAACCGCACCGACAACGATCGCCTTCTCGTCACCAGCCTTTTAACCGCCCAAGGGAGCCCGCCGCTTTGACGGAGCTTGCTGTCACCGATATCCGCAATCCAGAGCCTGCGCCCCGGCAACCGCGTCCGCCGCAGCTCCCTGCGTTGACCTCTGTGCGCTTCTTCGCCGCGTTGTACGTGGCGTTGTTTCACATGGTGCGGCCCTTTGAGCGCTGGGGCCGTGGTGCGGAGTTCGCTGGGGCAGGGTATGTCGGCGTCAGCTTCTTCTTCCTGCTTTCCGGCTTCATTCTTACGTACTCCCACGCGGCTGAGCCGAGCCTTGGATCCGTCTTCCGCAAGCGGTTTTACTTCGCGCGCTTTGCCCGCATCTACCCGGTGTACTTTCTGCTGACCCTTGCCGCCGGGGTACTGATGCGCTCCTACTTCGACAAGCCGATTCATCTTGTGGCCTATCTGGCAGACTTCCTGATGCTGCAAACGTGGTCGATCCGGATGGTTTCGTTCTTCAACGTGCCTGCATGGTCGGTGTCGATGGAGGTCTTTTTTTACCTGGTCTTCCCATTCCTCTTTCGCAGGGTTCGTCCGCGTTCGCTGACCGCCGGCGTAGCGCTTTTACTGGGTTTCTGGCTTTTGGCGATGGCCATGCCTGCGGTGGCGATGGCCACAGGCGCAGGCGGCACCTGGCATGAGGGCTTCGGCAGCTTCTCCTTCTGGATTCGCCGCTTCCCTCCCTTCGCTCTGCCGGAGTTTCTGGCCGGTGTGGTGCTGGGCTGGCTGTATCTGGAGCATCCTCCTGCGCCGCGCCGCGCTCTCTGGATGGCAATTACCGCGATCCTTACCCTGCTCGCGCTGCTGAGCTATGCGGATCATCTACCCATGCTGATGCTGCACAACGGGTTGCTCATTCCTCTCTACGCTCTGGTGCTGGTGGGGTTATCGCAGCGGCACTGGCTGTCGCGCGCGCTGGCATGGGGGCCGCTGGTCTTGCTGGGCGAAGCCAGCTACTCGCTGTACCTTACGCACTTCATGCTGGGGGATGCGATGACCGAGTACTTCGGCTGGCAACAGAACTTTCGTGCGTTGGCGGTGAATCTGCCACTGGCGCTGGCAATCTCTGTGCTGCTTTATCTCTGCGTGGAGCGGCCGAGCCGCAAGCGTCTGCTGCGCTGGTGGAACGGGCGGCACGCCAGGGCGTAGCCGCGTAGGCCGTTGTTAGCGGAGCCCGGGCAGGCAGGGGTCCGCTGCAAAGCGGGGTTCGATCAGCTCAACCGGCACGCGGTCGTTGCCCATGAGCCAGCAGATGCGCCGTCCGGCAAAGGCTACGGCCGGCGTAGGTTCGGAGATCAGCAGCATTCCTGTAGAGCGCAGCCGCTCGACCTCCGCCTCAAGCGGTCCGTTGGCGATGAAACAGAGATGGTGCAACGCTCCGCCCGCCTTAGTGGCCGCAACCAGCTTGCCTTGTTCGCCATCGGGAGTCACGAGCTCCAGGAACGCGGCCTGTCCGGGGAGCTTGAGAAACTGTACCCGCGCGGTTTGTGCCGGGTCGTGAAAGACAGGAGAGGCGAGGCTGTAGCCGAAGCGCGTCACGTAGTTGGCCGCTGCCTGAGCAATGTCTTTTACCGCTACTCCGGTGTGGTGCAGACGCAGGGCTTCGGTCGGAGCAAGAGCGGGTGTCGTAGCGGCGGGCGTGGTGACGTCAGACATCGGGGCTAAGGCTAACACCCCCGACGGCGCAAAAGGCTCTCAGGGGTTCGATACACTGGACGGGTTGCTATGCCCACGCGTGTACGTTCCTTTTCAAAGATCAATCTTGGCCTGCGTGTAGGGCCACCGCAGCCCGGTACCGGGTTCCATGCTCTGACCACCTGCTACCAGACTCTGGAAGCGCATGATTTTCTGACCGTTACGGCTCGCCGCGCGGAGAAAAACCATATCACCCTGACGGCTGACCACCCCGGCGTGCCGCGCACCGAGACCGGCGACGCGGAGAAGAACACCGCTTACCGGATGGTGGAGGGCGCGCTCCAGCTCCTGGGAGTCGGGGCCGAAGTCGAGATTGCGCTGGAGAAGCGGATGCCGGTTCAGGGAGGACTTGGCGCTGGGTCGGCAAATGCCGCCGCTGCGCTGATTGCTCTGGAACATGAGCTGGGTGAGCGACTTAGCTGGAATCAGCGGCTAGCACTGGGCGCGGAGATCGGCTCCGACGTTCCGCTGTTTCTCGTGGGAGGCACCTCGCTGGGCCTGAACCGCGGCGAAGAGGTGTACCCGTTGCCCGATCTGCCGGAGACGGCCTGTGTGCTGGCGATCCCGTCGGTAGGCGTATCGACGGCGCAGGCGTTTCGCGATCTGGACGAGCGTATGGCCGCAGAGGCCGCAAAACCCTTGACGAAAAATCCACCTGTGGATAAACTAAAGGAGTTGAGCCATGCTCTGGCCGGCGCTCTTGCGTGCCCGGCCCTAGTGGAGTCTGGCCTCTCCGGTATCGGTCGCAATGCGGCTGATCTGGCTGAGAACCCTCTTCTCACGCTAGTCCGCACCGGGATCGAGAACGATTTTGAAGAAGTAGCGTTCTCTCAGCATCCCTCCCTGCGTTCCATCAAGCGTGATCTTTTGGGAAGCGGTTCGGAAGCGGCGATCTTCGCCGGTCTTTCTGGATCGGGCTCGGCGTTGTTTGGCCTGTATGCCAATCAAGCCGCAGCTCTCCAGGCTCAACAACGTGTGCAGGCAAACGGTACACGGGCTCTCGTCACGAAGACGCTTGCTCGCACCGCATACTGGCATACGATGTTCGCAGAGTAGTGTTTCCGCCGCGCAACGGTCTGGCGGAAAGTACTGGGCGATCGACTAACGGTAGGTCAAGTGCCTTTGACGCACTCAGTCCAGGTTCGAATCCTGGTCGCCCAACCACAGAGTCGTTCGCCATGCCCACCTCCCCGGGCGCTGTGAGCAAGTGGTACTTGGAGCTTTTGCAGTTTGGGTGCAGGTGACCAACCGTTACCGGCCCGCGTAGTAAAGAAGTTTCGGTCATGAGAGCAGTGAAATGCGCCAGCTCTTTTTGCCGCGAAGAAACCGGGTTTTCCATAGTTTGAAGAGGGTGAAAAACAGCACCCCGTGAAGCGATGAGTAAGACGAGCAGTACCGAACCAATCACGCAGGTCAACCAGCCTGGAGGATGTTCAACGATGAGTAAGCAAGACTCGACTGTGGTTTCTTCCCCAAGTTCCAGTAATGGCGCCAGCCCGGCTCAGGCCGAAGGCGACGCCGCGAAGTCGACGGCGGCTGATCTTTCAGCCGCCGCTTCTTCGAGCACCAAAGCCGCACCGGCAAAAAAGCCGTCGCGGTTGAGCGAAGATCGCCGTTTCAAGATCTTCTCCGGTTCCGCAAACGTTGCGCTGGCCGAAGAGGTCTGTGAGTTTCTCGGCGTACCGCTCGGGCAAGTGCGCCTGCAGCAGTTCTCTGATGGCGAGACGCACTTCCAGCTCCTTGAAAACGTGCGCGGTGTGGATGTGTTTCTCGTCCAGCCCACCAGCTTTCCGGTCGACAAGCATCTCGTTGAGTTGCTGATTATGATCGACGCGCTGCGGCGCGCCTCGGCCGGACGCATTACGGTGGTTGTGCCGTACTACGGCTACGCCCGTCAGGACCGCAAGGATCGCCCCCGCGTGGCGATTACCTCGAAGCTCGTTGCCGATCTGCTGGTGACCGCAGGCGCCAATCGCGCCCTCTTCGTGGATCTTCACGCTGCCCAGATTCAGGGCTTCTTTAATATTCCCGTCGACCATCTGTTTGCTTCTCCTGTGCTGGTCGGCTACTTCCGTGATCTGAATCTGCCGAACCTGACGGTGGTGAGCCCGGACGCCGGTGGTGTCGAGCGTGCACGCTTCTTTGCCAAGAAGCTTGAGGTGCCGCTGGCCATCGTCGATAAGCGGCGTACCGACATCAACGTGACGGAAGTGATGAACGTGATCGGTGACGTGAAGGGCCGGACCTGCCTGATCCTCGACGATATCGTCGATACGGCGGGCACGCTGGTGAAGACGGCCGAAGCGTTGCTCGACCAGGGTGCAAGCGAGGTGTACGCCTGCGCTTCGCACGCGGTACTTTCTGGCCCGGCGGTGGAGCGCATCAAGAACAGCCGCCTGAAGGAGCTCGTGGTTTCCAACACGATTCCCCTGACGGAAGCCGCGCAGGCAGTATCCAAGATTAAGGTGCTTTCCGTTGCTGGCCTGCTGGGCCGCGCGATTGAAAGCATCCACATGGAGACGTCGGTTTCGACGCTCTTCAGCTAGTAAGGATTTCCGGCTTCGGCCGGAAGAGTTGTACCAAATCATGAAGCGGTGAAAGCCGCAAACGGAGTCGGCAGGGTGAAGTTGCCCTGCTCGCGCCCGAAAGGAAAGCATCATGTCGAAGTCCAATACCCCGACGTCCGTAGTCGCCACCCCGCGCACGGGCACGTTCAACAAGAATCACGCACGTCGCGTGCGCAAGTCCGGCCTGATCCCCGCTGTTGTTTACGGTGCAGGTCAGCCTTCGGTTGCGGTTACGGTTGATCCCAAGATCATCGTGCGTATTCTGCACTCGGAAGCCGGCCATAACTCGATCTTCGATCTGGAGATCGAAGGCGGCGAGTCGGGCAAGGCGATGATCGTTGATTGGCAGAACGAGCCGGTCAAGGGCACGCTGCTGCACATCGACCTCAAGCGCATCGCACTGGGCGCGAAGATGAAGGTTTCGGTTCCGGTTCACCTCGTCGGTACCTCGACCGGTGTGAAGAACCAGGGTGGCGTGCTGAGCCAGATCCTGCACGAAGTTGAGATCGAGTGCTTGCCGACCGATATCCCGTCGCACATCGATGTCGACATCACCGAGCTTGAGATCAACGGTGCAATCCACATCTCCGACCTGCCGCACACGGACAAGTACAAGTTCCTGACCGCGGACGAGAACCAGCTGGTGGCACACGTGACGGCTCCGAAGGCCGACGCAGAAGCTGATGCTGCTGCTTCGAGTGAGCCGGAAGTTGCCAAGAAGGGCAAGAAGGAAGAAGCGAAGTAAGCAGGACTCTGAGCGAGGGAGAGCTTGCCGCCCGATCGGTGCGGCAGCTCTCCGAAGCTCCTCCGCCGCACTGTATGAAGCTGATCGTAGGCCTCGGCAATCCCGGAATGGAGTACCTGCTGACGCCGCACAATGCAGGTTTTATGGCGATCGACCGGATCGCGGAGCAGTGTGGTGTAACGGTTCAAAACCGTCGTGGCAAGGCGACGACGGGCCGAGCGAGGCTGGGGGGCGAAGAGGTCCTGCTGGCCAAGCCGGAAACCTTTATGAATCTCAGCGGCCTTTCGGCTGCGGCGCTTCTAAAGGAGTTACAGCTTGAAGTGAGCGACATGATTGTCCTCTACGACGAGTTGGCGTTTCCGCTGGGTACGTTGCGTTTGGCGCAGCGTGGCTCGGCAAACGGGCACAACGGGGTCAAATCGATCACCAGTGTGCTCGGCACGGAAGAGTGGATGCGTGTTCGCATCGGTGTTGGGAAGACGACTCCCGACGGTCAGCCGGTCAAGGCTGGAGGCAGCAATTACCTGCTGGCCCCGATGAGAAATGCAGAGCTCGACGTGATAGATCAGGTACTCGACGGTGCGGTGAAGGCCGTCGAAGCGTGGCTCGCCAAAGGATCGGCGGCTGCCATGAATGAGTTCAACCGGAAGAGCGAGTAGGTTTCGCTGCTTCCCCAAACAGCCAGACTGACACGGCAGCTGTAACGCCGTGCAGTGCGGGTAGAACCCGCAGAAAGAAACACCATGAATCGCAGCTACGAAATCATGTTCATCGTTCGGCCCGATGTTGACGAGGCTGAACTCGACAAGATCGTCGAGACGTTCTCCGGCCACGTCACCACCGGTGGTGGTGAGGTCAAGCAGGTGGAGAAGATGGGCCGCCGCCGTCTCGCGTACACCGTGAAGAAGTTCAACGATGGCATCTACATTTTGCTGATCGTTGAAGCTCCTGCTTCGCTGATCTCCGAGATCGAGCGTCGCCTGCGCGTTTCTGAACAGGTCCTCAAGTTCATCACCGTCCGCATGGACGAGGAGAACAAGCGTGTGGCCAAGATCCAGAAGCAGCGTGCATCGCGCGTGAAGCGCTCGGCTCTGCCTGAGAACGCTGAAGCGCCGGCCGCAGTTGCCGCTGAGCCGGAAACCGCAAACGCCTAAGCCCTTACGGCATTCGTTTACACGGAACGATCCAACATTGAGGGCCTTTGAAGGCCCAGAAGGAATTGAACATGGCTGACGAAATCACCACTCCGCAAGCTTCCGCTCCTGCCGCTGCTCCTGCAGCCGCTACTCCTGCAACGGGTTCCCCGCGTCCTGCGGGCGCTCGTCCTCCCCGCTCGGCTGGCGCCGGCGGCCCTGGCGGCCGTAAGTTCTTCCGCCGCAAGAAGGTTTGCAAGTTCACGGTGGAGAAGATCGACTCGATCTCGTACCGCGATGTGCGCCTGCTGCAGCAGTTCGTTTCGGACCGCGGCAAGATCATCCCGCGCCGTCTGACGGGTACCTCCGCTCCGTTCCAACGCAAGCTGACGAAGGCCATCAAGCAGGCCCGCGCCATCGCTCTGCTGCCCTACGCCGCGAAGTACTAAGCACGTGCCGCGCGTACGCGGCCAAAAAGGATCTGGAGAATCATCATGGAAGTCATTCTGAAGGAAGACGTACAGAAGCTGGGTCACCGCGGCGACGTAGTGACGGTTAAGTCCGGCTACGCGCGCAACTACCTGTTGCCCACCAAGCTCGCGATCGAAGCGACCGCGAACAACAAGGCTGTCATCGAGCAGATGAAGGCCTCTGCGCTGCGCAAGTCGGCGTCGGAAAAGTCCGGTGCGGAAGAGCTTGGCAACAAGCTGAACGAAGCGGTTGTTACCTTTGAGCGTAAGGCCGGTACCGCTGGCCAGCTCTTCGGTTCGGTCACCTCGGTCGATATCGCGAAGGCTCTGGAAGAGCAGGGCATCAACGTGGATCGCCGCAAGATTCACCTCGACGAGCCGCTGAAGACCGTAGGCGAGTTCCACGTGCCGATCAAGCTGCACCGCGAGGTGACCGCTCATCTGCAGGTGAACATCAAGTCCGATGCTCCGGAAGTCGATCCGACCGCCGAGCAGCCTGAGGACGAGACCGCGTTCAAGTCCACCTACGAAGGTGAAGTCGACTTCCAGCGCGAGTAGTTCACACGCGGTGTGTTGTTTGGAAATGGCGCTGCCCCTTGCCGGGGCAGCGCCATTTTCCGTTCCGGCGTGCGCGGACGCCCGCTGCGAATGAGAGTGTGGAGTGTTCTGGATCGCGGGGAGGTCTACACTACCAGTGTTATGGCTTCTGTACACGAACTGAACGCGACCTACGCTATTCCTGGCATTCTGGCCTTTGACGAGCCCGTAGAGGGCTTTCCTCGCGCTGTAGTTACCTCGCCTGCCTGCACGGCGGAGCTGTACCTGCACGGCGCCCACCTGGCGGAGTGGAAGCCGGCGCACGCGGCTGACCCGGCACTCTATCTTTCTCCCAAGACGATCTTTCAGCAGGGCAAGGCGATTCGCGGCGGTGTGCCGGTGATCTTCCCCTGGTTTGGCCCGCGCACCCCTGAGGTGACCGGAGCGACGACTGAAGGCGGGCAGCATGGCTTTGCGCGCAACACCCCCTGGGAGCTTTCCTTTGCCGCCGTGGCCGGTGAGGACGTGCATCTGGTGCTGACGTTGGGCGCCAGCGAGCAGACGCGGGCTCTGGGGTTTGATCAATTCCGTGTCTCGCTGGAGTTCCGTCTGGGCCGTGAGCTGACGATTCGTATGACGGTGGCAAACGAGGGTGAGCAGCCACTGGTCTTCGAAGAAGCGCTGCACACCTATCTGCGCGTGGGCGATCCTGAGAAGGTCCATATCCACGGCCTGGGCAAGACTGAGTTCATCGACAAGGTAGACGGCTTCCAGCGCAAGACGCAGGCAGAAGACGTGCTGACGCTTCATGGTGAAACCGACCGCCCGTACCTGAACACTGCGGCGACGGTGACGGTAGAAGACCCGGAGCTTCTGCGCCGTATCGTTGTGCGCAAGGCGGGTTCGCAGACGACCGTGGTGTGGAACCCGTGGGCGGAGCTGACGGCTGGGCTCAAGGACATGCCGGCCGATGGCTGGAAGCACTTTGTCTGTGTCGAGTCGGCGAACGCTTCGGAGAATCGTGTCTCGCTGGCTGGCCGTTCGGCGCACATTCTGGAAACGCACATCCTGGTGGAGAGCCTCTAGTGGCGGGGTCTCTGGTGCTTGCTTCGCAGTCTCCCCGACGCAAAGAGCTGCTGGCGCAGGCGGGCTTTGTCTTTACCGTCCATGCGGCGGATCTTGACGAGTCGCGCCATGCGGGCGAAGCACCGGAGGCCTACGTGCAACGGCTTGCGCTGGAGAAGGCGCAGGCTGTACTGGCGCTGTATCCGGAGGCGACCGTGCTGGGTGCGGATACAACCGTGGTGCTGGACGGAGAGACGCTGGGCAAGCCGCAGGATGCGGAGGAGGCGCGCGCGATGCTGCGCTCGCTTGCCGGCCGCGCACACGAGGTACATACCGGGCTGGCTGTTGTGCGGCGTACAGCAGTGCAGCCGGAGCGCGTGCACCTTGAGACGACGCGCGTGATCTTTGATGCGATCACGCCGGAGGATCTTGAGGCTTATGTCGCCAGCGGCGATCCGCTGGACAAGGCCGGAGCTTACGGCATCCAGGGGTTTGCCGCGCGCTGGATTCCTCGTATCGAGGGTGATTACTTCAACGTTGTGGGATTACCGCTGGCGGCAACGGTGCGCATGTTGCGCGATTGAGGCGCTGGGTTCCTTTGTCCGCATTTCACCTGCGATAATCAAACGTATTGTGTTGACCGTATCGCGTCTCTCTGCTCTGTTGCTCGTTTTTTCGCTGGTCCGGTTCGGCTGTCATGCGCAGACGCCGGCTACCGCTGCGGGCAAATCCGTTTCTCCGGCAACCGCGTTTCGGATTGAAAGCCTGATCCGTCGCAAGGCACCGGATATGCCGCCTGCATCGACGATCAACATCGGTACGTTGCAGCCTTCCACGATGCCTGGCTTCAGCAAGGTGGAAATTACCGTCTCCAACGACGGTCATACCTCGCGCCCGATCCAGTTTCTGCTCTCAGATGACGGCAAAACGCTGGAGCAGGTCAGCACGTATGACATCTCTGCCGATCCCCGCACCTCGATTCCCTACCTCGGGCGCCCGTCGCGCGGCGGTGCGGCCGATGCTCCTGTGATCATCGTCGGCTTCGACGATCTCGAGTGCCCTTACTGCGCTCGTCTGCATGCGAGCATTTTCCCGGCGATTCAACAGCGTTACGGAGACAAGGTGCACATTGTGTACCGCGACTACCCGTTAGACATGCACCCATGGGCGATGCGCGCGGCGGTGGATGTCAACTGCCTGGCCGAGCAATCGCCGGAGGCCTACTGGTCGTCGGTAGATACGATCCATGCGCAGGCATCGAAAATCGGTACGACTCCGGGAGAGGCCAAGAGCTCGCCGACGCTGGACGTGGCGGACAAGCAACTTGACCAGATCGTGCGCGAGAACGGGGCAAAGCAGAAGGTGGATACCACCAAGCTCGATGCCTGTATCGCCAAGCAGGACACGACAGGCGTAGAGGAGAACGTACACCTCGCGCAGTCGCTCAACCTGATGTCGACCCCGTCATTGTTCATCAACGGCGATAAGGTGGATGGCGCGGTGCCGATCGAGTTCATCTTCTCGGTAATCGACAAGGCGATGCTGGCGCAGGGAGTACAGCCGCCGGCACCGTATGTTCCGCCGGCAGCAGAAAACGCGAAGAAGAGCTAATCTTCTTTCCTGTTTCTTTCCTTAGAGCTATGGCCCGCTTCGGCGGGCCGTTTGCTTTGTTGGAGCGCGCCTTTTCTTTCTTGTACACAAAGATGGGTTCCGTTGCGCAGCCAAACGGTCAACAGAAGGGCCTGCTGCAGAGGTCTACACTGGAAGGGTTGCGCCAATGCGCAACCTGGAGTGTTTTGTGAAGATCGTTCTCGCAGAAAAAGTTTCGCCCGCAACTCTCGCCATCTTCAAAGAAGAAGCTGGCTGGAATGTTGTCACCGCCGATCAAATCGCGCCTGGTGGCCTTCCGGCTGAGCTTTCTGACGCAGACGCGCTCATCGTTCGTTCTGCCGTACAAGCCGACGCTGAGCTTCTTTCGCATGCGCCCAAGCTGCGCATTATTGGCCGCGCCGGAGTGGGCGTGGATAACATCGACGCTGC
Source organism: Acidobacteriaceae bacterium (assembly GCA_028283625.1). Taxonomy (GTDB): domain Bacteria; phylum Acidobacteriota; class Terriglobia; order Terriglobales; family Acidobacteriaceae; genus Granulicella. Next base: position 59,351 of record JAPWKG010000024.1, read on the forward strand.
AGAGGCGACTCGTCGCGGCATCGTGGTGATGAATACGCCGGGTGCGAATGCAGTCGCCGTTGCCGAGCTCACGCTGGGCCTCATGATCTCGATGGTGCGTTCCATCCCGCGCGCCAATGCGACCATGCACGCCGGCAAGTGGGACAAGAAGACGCTGCAAGGCACGGAGCTGCGCGGCAAGACGCTCGGCATCGTTGGCTGTGGCCGCATCGGCCTTGAAGTGGCGCGCCGTGCCCATGCCTTTGGCATGAAGCTGATCGGCTATGACCCGTTCATCGCTCCGGCGATTGCGCGGGAGAACAACATTACGCTGGTGCCGATCGACGAGATTTTTTCAGAGTCGGATTTCCTGTCGCTGCACGTTGGCCTTACGCCGCAGACCGAGGGTCTGATCAACAAGACTTCGATTGCAATCATGAAGCCGGGTGTGCGCATCATCAACTGCGCGCGTGGCGAGCTGATTGTGGACGAGGCGCTGGCCGAAGCGTTGAAGACGGGCAAGGTTGCAGGAGCGGCGCTGGATGTCTTCCGCAAGGAACCGCTGAAGGAGTCGGTGTACTACGGGTTGGAGAACGTGATGCTGAGCCCGCACGTTGCTGGTTCGACCGACGAAGCACAGGAGGCGATCGGCATTCAGCTTGCCAATCAGGTACGCGATTATCTGAAGCTCGGCGTGGTGCAGAATGCGGTCAACGTGCCGTCTCTCAGCGCGGATGAGTACTCGGAGCTTTCCCCGTACATCGAGATGGCCTATCGTCTTGGCAAGCTGCTTAGCCACGACGCAGCGGCTTCGGCCAACGCGGAAGGGCTTGGGTCGGTGGAGTCGATCACGCTGACCTACAACGGCCGCCTCGCGGGGCTGAAGACCGAGATGATCAAGAACGCCGCTGTGGCTGGCGTGCTGAACGGCTCGGAGGGCGTGAATCGCATTAATGCGGCTTCCGTGGCCGCTGAACGTGGCATCCGCGTGAACGAGGACAAGCGTGAGCATGTGGCCGGTGGAACCGGCGCCACGCTGCGCCTGAGCCTGCACTGGAGCCGTAAGGAAGGCGCCGGACAGGCATCGGAAGGCGATTGGACTGGTCTGGCCACGGTGTTGCACGGCACCTCGTCCCGCTTGCTTAGCTATGACGGAATCGATGTGGAGGCGGAGCTCGCGGGAACGCTCGTGGTGCTGCGCAACCGCGACGTTCCGGGCGTGATCGGCCGGATCGGTACGGTAGTGGGGGAAGCTGGCCTGAATATTGCGAGCTTTGCCCTGGGCCGCGCCGGTGCAGCCCAGGCCGCGCGCTCCAGCCGCGTACCCGAGGGCCACGCGATCGCTCTGGTACAGGTCGATACCACCGCAGCCTCGCAGCAGGCTCTTGAGACGGCCCTGGAGGCTCTGCGTAAGGCGGATGGGATTGACAGCGTTCGCGTTGTGGAGCTCGGCAAGCTGTAACGGAAGAAAAGTGCTGTACAGCTTCGCCCCGGCACCTTGCCGGGGCGAAGCTTTTTTCAAGGCGTGGAAGACAGGAAAAAGATTTCTCAAAAAAAGAAAGGCCCCTCGTTGGAGGGGCCTTTCTGGTTACCTTTTGTTACCAAAAATTCTTGGGACAAACTACATCGTGATGCCGCCGCCTGCCTTCTTTTCCTTCTCAGCTTCGTTGGCGCGACGTGCACCGGTTGCCTTCTGGACCCACTCATCGGCGCTTGCGAGGTCAGCCTTGCGGGCATCGTCGTTGCCGCACTCCAGGTCAGCCTTGCGGCGGTAGGAGAGGTTCAGATACTGCATGGCATCGTCGTAGTTCGGGTTGATCTCGACAGCCTGCTGCAGGTACTTGATCGCTTCGTCGATAAGCTGTCCGTTTGCCGTAACCAGCTGCTGGCAGACGTCCTTGCCCTTCTTGGCGTTGCCCTGTCCGTCATCGGTGATGCCGGCCTTGCCCAGGATGGTAACGGAGTTCTTGTAGGCCTGGGTCCAATCAATGACGCCGATGGTGTAATTGGCCTCGGAGTCCTTCGGATCGAGCGCGATGATCTTCATCTCGAGCTCCTTAGCCTTGTCGTAATCCTTGATATTGCGATAGATAGAGGCTTCCTGCTTGAGTGCGCCAAGGTCGTTCGGGTTCTGAGCGAGTACATCGTTAAAACCGTCGAGAGCCTTCTGTGCCAGCGCCTTGTTCTCAGGAGTATCGAGAGCGGGCACAACCTGGTAGCTGTAGGCAGTGGCCAGGTAGAGATGAGCGGCTTGGTAGTTCGGGTCGAGTTGGATCGACTCCTGAAAGAAGTTCGTGGCTTCTTCATAACGACCAGCTTTAAACGCCTGCACGCCCTTCACAAGGCGATCGCGTGCTTTGAGCTTTGCGCATCCGGTTGTGCCTGCGAGAAGCATAAGCAACGCGGCGCTCGCCGCAAATCGAGCTGTCAATTTCATCTGGAACCCTTCCTGTTCAGACAATTACCCCACTGCCTCGCCCGGGGGCTAGGTCATACCTTAGGACACTGGCGGCCTTGCCGTCAGATTGTACTGGCTGCACTAGTGCTTGGCCAAGCGCTACCTCGAAGTTACCGCGGCTGATTCTTGCTTCGCGGTAATCGATTACCGGGTTACGCTGTTGCTGGTAGACATACGATTGTCCGGAAATCAGGAGAAGTTCACAGCATGAAATGGACCGCCGCAAATATGAAGTCTCAGTCCGGAAAAACGGCGCTGATCACGGGAGCGAACTCGGGAATTGGGTATCAGGCCGCGCTGGAACTGGCTCGCGCGGGGGCTCACGTGCTGCTGGGCGTGCGCTCGGTGGCGAAGGGAGACGAGGCCGTGGCACGGATTCGCGCGGCGGTTCCAGCGGCCAGCGTGGAGGTTGTGTCCCTCGATGTTGCATCGCTTTCTTCGATCCGTTCGTTCGTAGAAAACTATGCATCGCGTGGCGTGGCGCTGGATATTTTGGTCAACAACGCTGGCGTGATGGCGCTGGCTTCTCGCGAGTTGACGGTGGATGGGTTTGAAAAGCAGTTTGGGACCAACCACCTTGGACACTTTGCGCTGACCGGCCTGCTGCTGCCGCAGTTGCTGGCCTCGCGCGCGGCCGAGGCGCCACGCGTGGTCACGGTTGCCTCGTTGGCTCACCGTGGCGGTAAGCTTGCCTGGGACAATCTGCAGCTGGAGCAGGGATATACCGCCTGGGACGCCTACAACAACTCCAAGCTGGCGAACATCCTGTTTGCGCGTGAGCTGGACAAGCGCGCCCGTGCGGTGAACTCAAGGCTGGTCAGCATTCCGGTGCACCCTGGGGTGTCCAAGACGAACATTCTTCAGAACGGCCTGGCGGGGAAGGATTTGAAGAGCGTTCTGCTTTCTCTGTTCGGCGGTCCGTTGATGCAGGACGATGCACAGGGCGCTCTGCCCACGCTGTATGCCGCCACCGTTCCAGAGGCCCGTGGAGGCGATTACATCGGCCCTGACGGCTTGCTGGAGTTCAAGGGATACCCGAAGGTGGTTGGCGTCAAGCCGAACGCCCTGGACGACCTGGCCGCCACAAAGCTCTGGGACGCTTCCGAGAAGCTGACCGGTGTGGTGTACCCTCCGTTGGCTTAGTCTGCGTTGTGCTGAAGATACAAAAACGCCCGGCTTAGCGGCCGGGCGTTGCTGCCTTGCGGGACAAAGAAAAAGTCAGGCTTTTTTGCCGGGCTTTTTCGTCGCTTTTTTCACGGTCTTGCGCGTGGGCTTGCTTGCGGTCGCCTTGCGCGGAGAGAGTTTTTTGCTGGCCAGGCGCTTGGCGGCTGATTTCTTGACCGGGGGGCGCGTGGGCGCAGCCGAGGCGGCCGCGATCTTGAGCAACTTACCTGCGTGAGTGTCCAACAGAAGCTCGATCTGGCGCAGCAGGAGTGCTGTCTGCATGGGTTTGACCAGCATTTTGTCCGCGCCCAGCTCCTGCCAGTCTTCCTCGGCCATGGGGAAGGCGGTGAGCAGGGCCACGGCGGGATGATAGGACGCCGTGCGTGCCGCGTGGATCACCTCGCGGCCAGAGGCGTCCGACTCCATGCGCATGTCGGTCATGATCATCTGGTACTCGTGCGAGCGGATCTTGGCCTTGGCTTCGCGCGCCGAGGCCGCCGTATCAACGTCAAAGCCTGAGATTTCAAGCACGGCTTTCATGGTCAGCAGGACGGGAACTTCATCGTCCACAAGCAGAACTTTGCGCTTAGGCACTGGGGATTTCTCCTAGAGCACCATTGTCTTAGCCCGGGGAGGCGAAAAGCAAGCTGTGAGTGTGGTTCCCACCCGGCCCGGGTGGGGAACGGCGAGAGCCTGGGGGCTGGGGCAAAGAACGTTTGCGGGGCGAGCGAGGGCGAAACGAGTGCCGGTACAGGGGGGGGGCTGATCCGGTTCTTTTTGCTTGTGCCGGGCGTCGAAAGCCGTAAAACATGGCGGAAAGTGCACCGGAGAGAGGAAAAGAACAGGATTTTATGGGTGGAGGAGCTTTTATGCCGGAAACGATGCGGGATAAACTGTTTGTGAGCCATGGGCTGGCGTACATGCCCTTGTAAGGCTCATCCTGCTATACTTTCCAGTGCTTTGGGTCGTATCTGTGTGGCCCGGCATCCAACACACCAGAAACGCAGTACCACCGGAGAACAGCGCTATTCCACCTCTCGATAAACGCTCGCAGAAATCCTTTATCCGTACCAACGAACGCATTCGTGCGCGTGAAGTCCGCGTCATTGACGAAAAGGGCGAACAGTTGGGCGTGATGCCCCCGTTTGAAGCTTTGAAGATCGCCCGCGAGCGGTCGCTGGATCTGGTAGAAATCTCTCCGAACGCCGTGCCGCCTGTGTGCAAGATCCAGGACTACGGCAAGTTCCTGTATGAGAAGGACAAGTCGGAGCGTGCTGCCCGCAAGACGCAGAAGATCATCACGATCAAGGAAGTGAAGTTCTCCGTGACCGTGGATGAGCACGACTACCAGACCAAGAAGAACCAGGCCGTTCGCTTTCTGACGGATGGCGATAAGGTGAAGGCCAGCCTTCGCTTCAAGGGTCGCCAGATGGCGCACCGCGATCTCGGTTACAAGATCATCAACCGCCTGATTCAGGATGTAGGTGAAGCAGGCGTGGTTGAGTTCATGCCGCGTATGGAAGGCACCACGCTACACGCCATTCTGGCACCGAGCAAGAAGGCCGCCCCGGCGGCTCCGAAGGCTCCGAAGGCGGAAGTGGCTGCAGCAGCTCCGGCGCCTGCCGCGCCGGTTGCTCCAGTACAAAGCTAAGCGCTCTCAACAGCGTAAAAACGCCAGACTTCGCCTAGGCGAGTCTGGCATTTTTGTTTTCTCCTGTGGAGCCGGAGCGGTTGTGCCGCGGCAACGCTTGCAGATGCTAAAAGCCGTGGTCTTCGAGTGCTTCGAGCGCTGCGTTGTGTCCGCACATGCCGTGCACGCCACCTCCTGGTGGCGTAGAGGCGCTGCAGAGGTAGAGGCTGCGATTGCTGGTGCGGTAGAGGCGGCGCGTGGGCCGCAGCACCATCTGCCTGACCGTCATGGCGCCACCGGAGATGTCTCCGCAGGCGAGGTTCGGGTTCCAGCTCGAGAGCTCTGCGGCGGAGCTGGCCTTGCGCGCGAGAATCAGGTCGCGGAAGCCGGGAGCAAAACGCTCCACCTGCCGCTCGATCAACTCGGTGCGATCGATCTTTGAGCCCGCAGGGACATGGCAGTAGGCCCAGGCGGTGTGCTTCCCTTCCGGCGCGCGGGAGGGGTCGAAGAGGCTGGGCTGCACCAGCAGGACGAAAGGCTTGTCGGTTTCTCCGCCGTAGAAGGCGGCATGCTCTGAGCGTGCGATCTCCTCGAGGGACTCGCCGAGGTGGACGGTTGCGGCGCGCAGGCACTCGGGGTTCTTCCAGGGAATCGGGCCGGAGAGCGCCCAGTCGAGTTTGAAGATACCGGGACCGCGCCTGAAGCGTTCGAGCGACGAGAGGTAGCGTTGGCTGAGGGCGGGGCCGCTGATTCGTGCGAGCGCTTCGGTGGAGGTATCAAAAAAGGTGGCGTCGCTGGAGGGTAGGTCCTGCAGGGCTTTGATCTCGCAGCCTGTCTCAATGCGCCCGCCCAGCGAGCGAAGATAGGACGCCATGGCCTGGGTGAGATTGCCGGCGCCCCCGGCCACGATCGGCCATCCGGTCGTGTGCGCCGCCGAGCTGAGCAGAATGCCCGTAGCCGAGCTTCCCAGCATGGACAACGGCACGACGGAGTGTGCGGCGCAGCCAGCGAACAGGGCACGCATGTGTGGGTGGCGGAATCGGGCACGGCTGAGCCGTGCGGCAGGCAGCGCAGCGGGAAGGCTGAAGCGGATCATCGCCAGAGGGTGCTGCGGTAAGCCAAGCAGAGGGTGCAGGATGTCTTCGATGATCTCCGGCCAGTGCCGGATAAACGGATCGACGAAGTGACGCCATGAGGCCATCTCGCGCGCAGGCATGCGGGCGACGGTGGCATCCACGGAGTACTCCAGCAGCAGAGCGGAGCCGTCGACGAAGGGGTGAGCCAGCGGTGCCAACGGTTCGATCCAGCGCAGGCCGTGCTGTTCGAGTGGCAGCGAGGCCAGAAAGGGGGAGCAGACGCCGAGAGGAAAGGCGGAAGCTCCCAGATCATGCTGAAACCCCGGAAGGGTGATTTCCGCGGTGGAACAGGCTCCGCCCAGCGTTTGGTTGCGCTCGTACACGTTGACGGAGACGCCCCGCTGGGCCAGCGTGATGGCGGCTGCGAGGCCGTTCGGTCCGGAGCCGATAATGTTGGCTGTGCGTAGGGGCATGCACCGTGCCCTTTCGAGATGGGGTTTGCTTACGCTTGTGGTGGAACGTAAGTATGGCGCAAATCGCGTGTAATCGGAAAGATCGCGATCAAAATCAGCAGAAGGCTGAGTGAGGCCAGCAGCCAGAGTCCGGTCAGGTGGAAGAGGGAGGCGGCAAGGCATCCGCCCGCAAAGAAGAGGCCGACCAGCAGGAGCAGAAGCGCGAGATGCCGTGGGCGCATGTTGATCGGCGTGCTGGTGGCAGCGCTTCCGTTGCGGTAGAGGGCGCGGCCCAGCTCAATGCCGATATCGGTGACCATGCCGGTCACATGCGTGGTTCGAATCTCTTTGTTGGAGAGCTTGGAGATGGTGGCGTTCTGCAGGCCCATGGAAAAGGCGAGAAGCCCGATGACGGCCCAGGGCGGAAGGCGATGCGCCAGCAGGGCTGCACTGAAGAGTGCGGCAGACTCCAGCAGCAGCGGGAGGGCGTACTCACTTTCCCCGTGGTGCTGGCGAACCCAGTTCACCAGCAAGGCAGTCATCGCCGAGCCGAAGGTAAAGCTCAGCAATGCGGAGAGGACAGGAGCCAGCAGGGTCAGGCTGCTGAGCGGTGCGCGCAGGGCCAGTGTGGCGACCACGCCGGACATATGCGCGGTGAACTGCCCCAGCGAGAGATAGCCGCTGACATCTGCCATGCCGGCGATGAAGGCCAGCAGCGCGGCCAGCCTCCAGTTCGCAGTCTCCGTACGTTCACGCGCAGCCAGGGTACGCAATCGTGCCGGACCTCCTTCGGGTTACTGCTTCCAGAAAACCTTGACCGCCTTCTTGCCCAGGCGCAGAGTGGGGTGCTCGCCGAGCTCTTCCGGAAGGAGCGTGCGGCCTGCGAACTTTTCCCCGTTGATGGAGACAGCGTTTTCGTTCAGCTTACGCATCGCCTCTCCAGTGGAGGGAGCAAGCCCTGCCAGCTGCAGCAGCTTGGCGGCACGGAACTGCGGCGGAGCTGCCGAGCCATCGATGACCGGCGTGCGCAAGCCTTCTGCGAACGGATCAATCTCCATGGTGGGAACGTCGCTGCTTACGCCCTTGGACTGGAACATGGTTGCCCAGCCCTGCGCGGCTTCTTCTGCGGCTGCTTCGGAGTGGAAGTCGGTTGTGATGATGCGAGCCAGATCCTTCTTGGCCTGCATCGGATGCAGGCGTCCGCTGGCCACGTCAGAGCGCAGAGCGTCGATCTGCGACTGGGGCAGGTCGGTCAGGAAGGTCCAGTAGCGCCACATCAGCTCGTCGGAGATCGACATCAGCTTGCCGTACATCGAAGCCGGGGCTTCGGTGACGCCGATGAAGTTGCCCAGGGACTTCGACATCTTCTGCACGCCGTCCAGGCCTTCGAGGATGGGCGTCATCAGCACGATCTGGGGAGCCTGTCCGGCATCACGCTGCAGGTCGCGGCCTCGCATCAGGTTGAACTTCTGGTCTGTGCCGCCCAGCTCCACATCCGACTCCAGGGCAACGGAGTCATAACCCTGCGCCATGGGGTAGAGCAGCTCGTGCACGCTGATGGGCTGTTCGTCCTGAAAGCGTTTGTGGAAGTCCTCGCGCTCCAGCATCTGGGAGACGGTGAACTTGGCGGCGAGCCGGATCATGCCTTCAAATCCCAGCTTGTCCAGCCACTCGGAGTTGAAACGGACCTCGGTCTTTTCCGGGTCGAGAATCTTGAAGACCTGTTCTTTGTAGGTCTCGGCGTTGCGATTGATCTCCTCACGCGTGAGCGGCTTCCGGGTCACATTTTTGCCTGTGGGGTCGCCGATCAATGCCGTAGAGTCGCCGATGAGGAAGATCACGGTGTGACCAAGCTGCTGGAAGTGGCGCAGCTTGCGCATCAGCACGGTATGGCCCAGGTGCAGGTCAGGTGCTGTGGGGTCAAAGCCTGCTTTGACTCGGAGCGGTTTGCCGGTTTTCAGCGCGGCTTCCAGGCGGGGACGCAGAGCGTCTTTGGCATCGGACTCCGGAGCCGGAATCAGCTCGGCGACACCTTTGGTGATCAGGTCGATCTGCTCTTCGACCGGCGGAAACGTAGGAAGGGTGTGGGACATAGACGCCTTCCAGTATAAAGAGCGGATCGGCAAAGCCCGAGTACCGGTTCTGCCGCTAGACTGTCGGCTATGGATGCCGAACGAGCTCGTGCCTTTCTGCTGACCCTGCCGTATGTGGTGGAAACCGTGCAGTGGGGCGACAATCTTGTCTTTTGGGTGGGGGAGAAACAGCGCGGAGGCAAGATGTTTGCGCTACTGGATCTGGATGGCGCGCTTGCCCATGGTGTGGCGTGCTGGTCGGCCGGACCGGAGCGGTTCGCAGAGCTGGTGGAGCAGGACGGGCTCTTCCCGGCGCGGTATCTGGCGCGTGCGAAATGGGTGGCTGCAGAGCGTTGGGACGCGCTGCGCAACCCGGAGTGGCAGCAGGAGCTGCAGGCCGCGCATCAGATCGTCTTTCACAAATTGCCCCGGCGTTTGCAGGCCGAGCTGACGGGGATTGCGCCGGCCGCAAAGAAATCCGTATCACGCAAACGCGCGGGGAAAACTGCGGCCGGGCCCCGAAACGCCTAGCGCCGTAGCTCGACGACGGTTGCTCCCTGCCCGCCTTCGTTGTACGGGGGCTCGTGCAGCGAGGCAACATGCGGGTGATTGCGCAGAAACTCGCGCAGGGTGCGCCGCAGAATGCCCATGCCGACGCCGTGCACGATACGAATCCTCGGTAGACCGGCGAGGAAGGCCTGTTCGACGAAGCGGTCCACCTCGCTTTCGGCTTCGTCCGCGGTGCGGCCGATGACGTTGATCTCAGAGCTGAGATAATCGCTATCGCCTCCGCTGGTCTGCACGCTTACACCGGTGCCGCGGCGGCGCACGGCATCCACGGGGCGCTCGAACACCGGAGTGAGTTCCGCCACGTCGCTCATGGGCACGCGCATCTTCATCGCGCCGATGTTGACCTCCAGTGTTTTGGCATCGATCACGCGCGCAATGCGCCCTTCGCTGTTGAGCGACTTCAATCGCACCAGATCGCCGGCTTTGGGGGTGCGATTCTGCTGCGCCCCGGGCTTTTTCTGCTTCTGGGGCGAGGGGTCGTGTGCTTCCACGGTGGACTGGAAGCGCTCGGAGAACTCGCGCCGCAGCCCGGCGACCCGTACCGCAGCGTCGCGCTGCAAACGCTTGGCCACGGCCTTATCGTCGATAGCCTTGACTGTGTCGCGAAGCTGGGCTTCGAACTGCTCGATCAGCTTCTCCAGCTCTTTGCGCAGCTCGCGGGTGCGGGCCTGCTGCTCGGCGCGGCCCTCGCGCGCCAGGTGCTCACGCTCGTTGTCGAGTTTAAGCTGTGTGGCGGCCAGGGTCTCGCGCTCGGTCTTGGCGGTGTCCAGCTGGGTGTGAAGCTCGTCGAGAAAGCGGGCGATGTCGGCCTGCTGCGTTGTGCGCTGTGCGCGGGCTTCGGTCACGATGGCCGGGTCCATACCCAGGCGAGCCGCAATGTTCAGGCCTGCAGAGGCTCCCGGAACCCCGAGCCGCAGCTCATACGTGGGTGAAAGTGTTTCTTCGTTGAAGCCGACCGCGGCATTGAAGACGCCTTCTTCGCCCGCGGCGTAAACCTTCAGCGCCGTGAGGTGCGTTGTGATGAAGGTCCAGCTGCGGCGGCGCAGAAAGTGTCGCGCGACCGCTACGGCCAGCGCCGCACCCTCTTCCGGGTCGGTTGCCGATCCGAGCTCGTCGAGCAGCACCAACGAGCGGTCGTCGGCCATGCGACTGATGCGATCAACGTTAACTACATGCGCTGAGAACGTGGAGAGGTTCTGCTCGATGGATTGTGCGTCGCCGATGTCAGAGAAGACCGCCGCGAAGAGCGGCAGCGAAGCCCTGGCTGCGGGGATAGGCACACCGGCCTGTGCCATGAGCACGAGCAGGCCTGCGGTCTTCAGGGCTACCGTCTTACCGCCGGTGTTCGGACCGGAGATAATCATCTCGCGCTTACCCTCGGGCAGCGCTACGTCGAGCGGCACGAGGCTCCCTGAACCGCTGGCGCGCAAACGCATTTCCAGCAGCGGATGACGTGCGCGCTCCAGAGCAAAGCTGCCATCGAAGCTCGGCCGGGTGCAGTCAAACTCCTGAGCAAAGCGAGCAATGCCCTGCAGTGCGTCGAGCTCGGCGAGGATCTGGCCTCCGAGCAGTAAGAGCTCGGCATGCAGAGACACGGCACGCGTCATCATTACGAGGATGCGGTGAATCTCGGCCTGTTCTTCGTCCAGCAGACGCACCAGCTCGTTGTTGGCCTCAATGGTTTCAAGCGGCTCCACGAAAACGGTTTGCCCGGTGGAGCTGGAGCCATGGATGACGCCCTGGACCTTGCGGCGGGATTCCACCTTGACGGGGATCACGAAGCGCTCGCCACGTACGCTGATCAGCGCGTCCTGTACGCTGCCATCTTCGCTCAACCGCTGCAGTGCGCGGCGCAGCGTGTCTTCAATGGCGCGATGCTGGCGTGCCATCTCGCGGCGAATCCGTGCGAGATCGGGGGAAGCATCGTCGGCGAGTGAGCCGTCGGGTTCGATCTTGCCGCGCAGAACACGCAGCAACGCTTCGACATCGTGCTCCAGCAGCGGAGAGGACAAGGCTTCAATTGCAGCCCACTTTCCCTGAACCGCTTCCGGAGGAGACAGGAGCAGCTCCCGCCACTCGGCGATGCGCTCGGCATGGCCGACAAGAGCCAATAGTTCCTCGGCTTCAAGCGCGGCACCCTGAATGCGTGCCTTGGCGCACAGCTCTTCGGCGTCGATCAGGCCACGAAAAGGAAACGCTGCCCCGGAGGCGACAAGCAGCCGAAGCTCGGCGGTACGCGTTTGTTGCGCGGCGATCCACTCGCGATCGGTCGAGGGAACAAGCGTTTCGAGGAGCAGACGGCCCGGGCCGGTCTGGGCTCCGGCTGAGAGACGGTCACGCAGCGTCTGCCACTGCAGCGCCGCGCCGCCCAGCTCCGTCAGAGGGGCTGGAATTTCAAGCAGAGATGGAGAAGAAGAGCTCATGGAAATCAATACGCCGCGGCAGATTGGATGCACGCACCGCGCCGCTTGCACCAGTCTAGAGCGTTTACTCCTGCGAGAACGTGCTCTGCTCGCTTGGCAAACGCCAGATCAGCCATAAGGCAATGACTTCCAGGGCAAACATGACGTGAGGAGTGGCCCGGTACCACGGGGAACGTGCGGCAAGCGCATAGGTGATGCGCTCAAGCACCATCACGGAGGTCAGCAGGAAGAAGGCTGTTTTTGCAAGAGGAGAACGCCACTGCGAAACACTGTAGGCCAAGGGGAAGAGTAGGGTGACGGCGTCGTAAGGGTGATGCCGAAACAGGATGTAACTTGCTCCACCCAGCAGCGCGAGGTGCCATTGAGCAGAGCTTCCCGGATGGCGCTTAATAGCGTTGAACAGCATCAGGAAGGTCAGCAGCAGAGACGGCGTCAGGATGATGGCGGTGTACTGCACCATGGTGAGCGTGTGTCCCCAGAGGAACGGCTCGATCTGATCCATGAGATTCGGGTCTTCCCCGATAGGAAAGTAGCCGTGCTGCGCTACTTTTAGGGGTTCAAATGCGAAGACAACGAGCTGATGCAGACTATGCCCGTGGGTCATCCAGAGCCAGACCACAATCAGTCCCGCGAGCGCCGGGATGGCACTCCAAAGCAGAGCGCGGAACCCGTTTTTTAGCCACAGATACATCACGAGCGGAGGAGCGAAGCTGAACTTCAGGTAGGAGATGCCGGCGATCGTTATATCCCTGCGCTGAAGGCGTACATGCTGCAGTGCGAGGCACCACACCAGCAGCACGAGCAGGCTCTGCTGTCCGTTGCCGATGGCAACGCGCATGGGGGTGGCCATGAGCGCGAGTGCGGTAACCAGTCCGGCGCCTGAAAAGGATCGCAGCCCATAAAAACGATTTGTCCCCCAAAGGCTGAGAAGCAAAAATGCCAGATTGCAGAACGCCCAGACCTTTTGCGCAGCGACTGCGCTGAGCAGACCCACGGGCGAGATCAGCACATAGAGCAACGGCAGGTAGTTCGGTTGCTGAATTTTGTAGATCAACCCACGCGGATTGCCTGCCAGCTCTTCACGCCAGGGGTCCACATGGTGCAGCAGCAGATGGGCTCCGCTCCACTGGAAATCGGAAGAGTTGTGAAATGCGTTGGCGATGCCTGCTGCCGCGGAAACGGCGCCGCCGAGCAGCAGCGCAGCGATCAGAGGTTTTCTCCAGCCGGGTGCAGCGTGTTCCTGATTTAAGTCTTGCATGGAAGCCTGCCTAATCGTTTTCGAAGGCTTAGGGGCACTCCGTACCCAATCGCGTGATGTCCTTGTAGTAGGTGAAGATATTCCCTTCCGGTAGCTGCACGCGGCAGGGGCGGTAATCTTCCTGGAACTGCTTTTGCTGGGTCATCTCCCAGTCTCCGAAGAAAAAGCCTTTTTCGGGCTTATCCGGAGTTGTTCCTTCGGCCGTTCCCAGAATGATGTAATCCGGTTTTCTTCTCAGCACGCTTTTGGCATCGGCTTTCAGGTGACCGATGCGATGCGTCCAAGGCCCATTTACGGGGATGTCTTTACGCTGCGCAATCTCGCGGTCGTTGAGTCCCAGCATGTCGATGAAGGTCATGGAGTCTGCGGTGAACGGTGTAGCGCCCGCAGTATTCAGTGCCACCACGGAGTCGGGCTTCCAGTGATCGCGAATGTACCGTCCGACGGCTAACCCTACGGTGGAGGCGGGATCGGCAAAGTGAGGATTCAGCGAGACCGCGCGCGTCTGCAGTGCGAGCGCAACCACGGTAACGCCAAGAACGGCGGGCAGCAGCCTGGCTTGTGTCAGCAGATCCAGAGCATGGAGATGGCGCACAAAGAGAACAGCCAACAAGGAGTACACGGGAATGCAGAAGCGGAAGGCAACCATGTGATCGCCTCCTGAGGCCAGGATGAAGAACAGCTCCAACGCGACGAAGAACCAGAGTGCCGCATCGATCGCGGTGAATCGTCCGCGCACCAGAGCCCAGAGGGCAACCACGGCGGAGAGCAGCCCCAGATAGGGCGGTGTCGTAAGGAAGTGAACGAGATAATGTGCCCCCAGCCCCAGCATTTCCATATGGCTGATGCCGCCGATCTTGGCATAGGCCGTGTTTGGCAACAAGGCATGGAAGAAGAACCACCGGAAGAGGATGAGAGGGAGAACCAGCACCGCGGCGATCGTCGCGATGATGGCCAGGGGCTTGAGGCGTGTGCTCTCCATGGGCTGCGGTGTCAACGCCACAAGTAGCCAGAGACCCACGAGCAACAAGCCTCCGTCCGGTCGTGCCAGCGTTGCGAGGCAGAGCAGAACGGTGCCGGTGTAGAGCTGATGAAGGCGACGTGGTTCGTTGCGGTCCAGATAGCGCAGGCCGGTCAGAATGCCGGTGCAGCTCAGGCAGGCGTAGAGGATCTCATCCAACCCACCCAGATCCCAGATCAAGAAGATCCAGGAGGCGGCTACGAGCATAGAGCCGAGCAAGGCTCCCAGCACTCCTGTATAGCGGCGCAGCCAGTAGAAGAGAAAGAACACCAGTACAAAATGACTGGCAAAATTCACGGTTCTCGCCGCCACGACGAGCGGAACGTGCAGCATCCCGACGCCGGCGATCAGCAGCATATGCAGAGGGCTGGTGTAGCCCTCTACGCGAGGCCCCTGCGTGTTCCAGATTGGACCAAAGCCTTCTAGAACGTGCTTGGAGTAGCGCAGTGTGATGTAGGCATCGTCATAAAAAAACAGATGGTTGCCGTGCAGGCAATGCACCACAAGTAGCAGGGTCAGCAGGCAAAGAGCAGTTCGAACAAGCCACTGAGGGACCCCGGAAATTCCCAGATCGGACGGCGGATTGACTGGCATGCGGCTCCGAATACGTATGTTTGACGTGAATTATGAAGGGGAAGGGCGGGTGTTGCGGCAAGTATATCGCGAGGAGGTGCTGCAAACTTTACACTGAAAGGGTTATGAGTTTTCCTGCAACCCGCCTGCGTCGTCTGCGTACTTCTGCCGCCATGCGTTCCCTCGTACGGGAAACGCATCTTGAGCCCAGCGCTCTGATTTATCCCCTGTTTATCTGTGAGGGAGAAGGCATCCGGCGCGAGATCGGTTCCATGCCCGGCGTCTTCAATCTTTCGATTGACGAAGCGGTTAAGGAGGCGGAGCAATGCGCCGGCCTGGGGCTCGGCGGTCTATTGCTCTTCGGCCTGCCCGATGAAAAGGACGAGCAGGGCACGGGTGCTTACATTGACGACGGTATTGTTCAGCGCGCGTTGCGTGCGATCAAGGCCAACAGTGCCACGCGCGAGTTGCTGCTCATCGGCGACGTTTGTCTGTGCGAGTACACCTCACACGGCCACTGCGGCATCATCGAGCAGCATGAGGGGCAGTACGAGGTCGCCAACGATCCCACCCTTGAGCTGCTTGGAAAAACGGCAGCATCGCAGGCTCTGGCCGGGGCCGATATTATCGCGCCGAGCGATATGATGGATGGCCGTATCGAGGCGATTCGATCTGCTCTTGACGCGGTCGGCAAGCACCACACGCCTGTCATGTCTTACGCCAGCAAGTTTGCCTCTGCGTTTTACGGCCCGTTCCGCGAAGCGGCGGATTCCACGCCGCAGTTTGGCGACCGCCGTTCGTACCAGATGGACAGCGCCAACCGCCGCGAAGCGATGCGTGAGATTGCCGAGGATATCGAGGAGGGCGCGGACATGATCCTGATGAAGCCTGCCATGCCGTACCTCGATATTGTGCGCGAGGCGCGTGATCGCTTTGACCTTCCGATGGGGGCTTACCAGGTTTCGGGTGAGTACTCCATGCTGCAGGCGGCCTTTGCCAAGGGCTGGCTGGAGAAGGATCGTGCCATGCTGGAGTCTCTGCTCGGCATGCGTCGTGCCGGCTCAGACTTCATCGTGACGTACTTCGCCAAAGAGGCGGCGCCGCTGCTTTAGCGGCGCCCTCTCTGTTAGCGCAGGCTCTCGATCAGCAGTTGTTTCCAGCCTGGAACATCCATTGCCCAGTGAATCTTTGTAGGAACGGCGTTTTCGCGGGTCTCGGCCCACATCGCTGCGTTTCGTTCGTCGCCGCTGACGTTCAGGCGATCGACGAGGCTCATGCCGCGCGTCAGCTCGCTGCGCGCTTCAATCTGCGTGTAGTGGTCCGTGGCTTCCAGGCTTAGCTCCGGCTGCAACAGCAGTGCCATGGCGATGGGGTCCGGTAACGAGATGCCGTGTTCTCCGGTTTGCGTAAAGTAGGCGGCCTTCGCCGTACTGTTGCACTCCAGCGAGAAGTTCCCCAGGGCCGTATTGAGTGCGGCGATTTCGGCAATGTCGTTTTCGCTCAGAACGGCATCGAAGCGTGAAAGTTGCCAGCCAACCAGCTCCAGCTTCAGCTTGGAGAGAAAAACTCGCCGCGCGGCTTCCGGGTCGACCCACAGGTTGAACTCTGCCGCTGGCGTTACATTGCCTTCGCAACACGGCGCCCCACCCATGACGACACAACGGCTTACCAGCTCCGGCAGGGACGGCTCCCGTTCCAGTGCCAGTGCCAGGTTGGTCAGCGGTCCAAGCGTAACGATCTCCAGCCCCGGGTTCGCGCGGGCTGTGGCCACAATCGCCTCGATGGCATCGATCTTCTGTTCCACCGGATGAGCCGGGCGATAGCCGTGATCCCCCAGACCGTCTTTTCCGTGAAACCAGTCTGCTACCTCTAGGGGTCTGTGTAGCGGAACCTCCGCACCGGCATAGACCGGAACCTTCGCATGGCAGAGTTCCACAGTGTAGAGGGCGTTGCTTACCCCCTGTCGCAGGGGCACATTGCCCGCGACGATGGTGATCGCCTCTACGCTCACCGCCGGGGAGCGCAAAGCCATTATCAGAGCAACAGCATCATCTGACGCCGTATCGGTGTCGATCAGGAGCTTGCGAGGAGCTGGGGTCATGCTGACACTGTAGCTGATTGGGTGTTTCGGAACAGAGTCGCTTCCGCTGCGCGTCTCCGGCTCAAACCCGGACAGCGTTTGCCGCCACTTTTGTCCCAGCGGGCAAACTCCGTCGCCGCTTCCTCAAACTCCAGACGGTTTACCTTTGCCAGCAGGGTTGAGCGCTCCAGCGCACCTTGCCCTGCGTTGAAGCAGAAGTCCACCAGAGCATCGAATTGTCCTTGAGTCAGGGGCGCGGTTACCACGCGTTGTACGCAGAAAACCGCCGCCTGCAGGTCGGTCTGCAACAGCGCTTCGGCTTGCTGAGGGGTGATGCGTTGCCCCTGTCGAACCTCGTCGCCGGTATGCCCGTAACCGATCGTCCAGACACCGGCTGCATCCTTATAGGCTTCGAGTCTAAGTCCTTCAAAGTCTTTGGTTAGCGTCAATCCTGCGGTGCTGTAGCGGTATTGTTCCATCCTTGCCTCGTGTTTCTCTTTCGGGTTGAATCCGGAGATCGCGCAGGTGCATCGAATATCGTTCGAAGGCGTATGTTCGAAGGCGTAAACTTACCCCGTCCATACGCTGGCAACTTTTTCATCAGAACGGAGCGCACAACCTTGGCAGAAACAACGACCTACGACCTCGCGATCATCGGTGGCGGCCCCGCCGGATATACCTGCGCCATTCGCGCCGCGCAGCTCGGCCTCAAGGTCGCTCTTATTGAGAAGACCGACAAGCTTGGTGGCACCTGCCTCCACGTCGGCTGCATCCCTACCAAGGCCATGCTGTTTTCGGCTGAAATCTGGGATCACATCAAGCATGCGGAAAGCTATGGCGTGGACAATGTCAGTGCGCCCAAGCTCAACTGGCAGAACGTGCTCAAGCGTAAGAACGACATCATCGTGAAGCACACCAAGGGCCTCGAGTTCCTCATGAAGAAGAACAAGGTCACCGTGGTGAGCGGTTACGGGCGGCTCGCGGGTCCGGCCAAGGACGGCGTTTTCACCCTCAGCGTGACCGCTGCCGATGGCAAGGCCACCCCGTTGCAGGCCAAGAAGGTTGTGCTCGCTACCGGTTCCGATGCGCGCATGCTGCCCGGCTACCAGGCGGACGATACGATCCTCACGAACATCGAGATCCTCTCGTTGCCCGTCATGCCTAAGTCGCTCATTGTTATCGGCTCAGGTGCCGTGGGGGTCGAGTTTGCTTCGGTGTTCAGTTCCTTCGGCGCAGAGGTTTCCATCATTGAGGCGCTGCCGCGCATCGTCCCGGTTGAAGATGAGGAGATCTCCAAAGAGCTCACGCGCAAGTACAAGAAGCGCGGTATCGATGTAAACACCGGGTGCAAGGTGGACAAGATTGAGAAGACCAAGACCGGCGCAAAGGTGACCTTTACCGATGCCAGCGGCAAGTCCGTGGTCAAGGAAGCGGAGAAGGTTCTGGTCGCCGTTGGCCGTGGTCCGCGCACGACAGATGTCGGTCTCGATAAGACCAATATCCAGACCGATCGTGGCTTCATCCCGGTGAACGAGTGGATGGAGACCTCCGAGCCGGGCGTCTATGCTATCGGCGATATCGTCGCCGGTCTACCTCAGCTTGCTCACGTCGGGGCGATGGCCGGTGTTGTGGTTGCGTCCAAGCTGGCCGGGCAGTACGCCCGCGCCGTCCGCAAGGACCGCGTCCCGGGGTGCACTTACTGCGATCCGCAGATTGGCTCGGTCGGTCTTACGGAAGCCAAGGCCAAGGAAGCCGGCTACCAGGTCAAGGTGGGCAAGTTCCCGTTCGCCGGCAACTCCAAAGCCACGATCCTCGATGCGCATGACGGTTTTGTGAAGGTCATCTCCGATGCTAAGTACGGCGAAATCCTCGGCGTCCACATCATCGGCCCGAATGCTACCGAGCTGATCGGTGAGTGCGTCACGGCAATCGAGCTTGAGGCTACGGTGGAAGAGATGATGTTCACCATCCACGCCCATCCCACGCTCTACGAGTCGTTGCTGGACGGTTTCTCCGCCGTGGAAGGTATGGCAATCAACGCGTAGCCGATTCACGCAGGCGACAGCAGATCAGGGGTTGCTTCCCAAATCGGGAAGCAACCCTTCGATTTGTGGGGCGGACGCCAGTAACTTCTTCTGGTCACAGGCTGTAGCCCCCGGTATGCTCATTCGCAAGACCCCACGGAGGCATACGACCACCCTTCTGAGCCATAGGTCGTTGTGTGTCTGTGGGGTCTTTCCTGTGCTGTCCGCATCTAAAAGATCGAACAGGAGACACAGCATGGAATCCCGCCCGCCTTTTCCTCCGTTTACCCTGGAAACCGCCCGCGAGAAGGTACGCAAGGCGGAGGATGCCTGGAACTCTCGAGACCCGGAGAAGGTTTCTCTGGCGTATACCCCAGAGAGCCGCTGGCGGAACCGCGATCACTTTCTCACCGGCCGTCCACAGATTGTCGCCTTTCTGCAGGCGAAATGGGCACGCGAGCAGGAGTATCGCCTTATCAAGGAGCTCTGGAGCTTTCATGAAAACCGCATAGCAGTCCGCTTCTGTTATGAGTGGCGCGATGATGCGGGGCAGTGGTTTCGCTCCCACGGCAACGAAATGTGGCAGTTCGACGCCCAGGGTCTCATGGAGCAGCGGCATGCCAGCATCAACGACGTCGCAATCGCCGAGGCGGATCGCAAGTTCCTTTGGCCGCAGGGCCGCCGTCCCGACGACCATGCCGGTCTCTCTGAACTGGGCCTGTAGCCCGCTCGGTTCTATCCTGAAAGAGTTATGGTTCTGCATCTGCTTCAGTTTGGCCGTATTCCTTACAGCGAAGGCCTTCGTGCCATGCGCGAGGTGGTTGAGGCACGCAAGGCTGGCCGCATAGGCGATACGTTGCTCCTCATGGAGCACCCACCTGTGCTTACGCTCGGTCGTAACTCTTCTCGCTCCAATATCTTAGCTACTGACGCCGCACTCGCTCAGCGCGGTGTTGAAGTCCACGAGATCAACCGTGGTGGCGACGTGACTTATCATGGCCCCGGCCAGCTGGTCGGCTACCCTATCTTCGATCTCCGGGGCGACCTTCCCGGCAAAAAGGGGCCGCATCTCGGTCCGGTGGACTTCGTCCGCCTGATGGAAGAGGCGCTCATTCTTACCTGCAAAGACTTCGGAGTTCCTGCTCAGCGCGTCTGCAAGCGCACCGGCGTCTGGACCCTCGCCGGTGGATCCGTCCAGGAAAAGAAGGTGGCGGCGATTGGAGTGCATGTCTCGCAGGCGGTCACCTCGCATGGTTTTGCGCTGAACGTCACTACCGATCTGCGCGACTTTGATTGGATCGTCCCCTGCGGTATCGCGGACCGTGCCGTGACCTCGCTCGATCTTGAAGCCCCGGATGATGCGCCGGTGAGCCTGCCTCTGGTCTCAGACTCTGCTGCCCGGAACTTCGGCCGAATCTTTAACCGGCAGGTGCTGGCTTCTGACTCGGTGGAGGATCTTCTGGCGCTCTCAGCAACCGTTCCAGGCTGAGCGCCTCACCAATCGCACAGTCGTTCGCTAACCGCCCCGGCGCCCTGTTTCCTGCTACATCTGCGCCGTATAATCCACAGTTGCGCGGAAAATCCGCACGCATTTGCAATCAACACACGGAAACAACGGAGAAGCTTGATGCCGACCGACGTAGTTATGCCCCAAATGGGCGAATCCATCACCGAAGGCACCATCACCAAGTGGCTCAAGAAGCCCGGTGATACCGTCCAGCGCGACGAGCCGCTTTTCGAGATCTCGACCGACAAGGTTGACGCCGAAATCCCCTCGCCCATCGCTGGCGTTCTCGGCGAGATCAAGGTGCAGGAAGGTACCACCGTCGGCATCAACACCGTCGTCTGCACGGTTGAGGAGTCTGGTTCGGCCGCTCCCGCAGCTTCTTCTGCCAAGGAAAGCACCCCGGCT
Organism: Acidobacteriaceae bacterium; assembly: GCA_028283625.1. Classification (GTDB taxonomy): domain Bacteria; phylum Acidobacteriota; class Terriglobia; order Terriglobales; family Acidobacteriaceae; genus Granulicella. Next base: position 80,043 of record JAPWKG010000024.1, read on the forward strand.
CCTGCTCCCACAGCAACGCCGGCTGCGACGCCTGCTTCCACTGCCGGCATCGACGTTGTGATGCCGCAGATGGGTGAGTCCATCACGGAAGGCACCATCACCAAGTGGCTCAAGAAGGTTGGCGACACCGTTCAGCGGGATGAGCCTATCTTCGAGATCTCGACCGATAAGGTAGATGCGGAGATTCCCTCGCCTGTCGCGGGTACTCTGACGGAGATCAAGGTTCAGGAAGGCACCACCGTCACCATCAACACGGTGGTTGCGGTCATCGGTGGCGCAGCGGGTGCATCGGCTCCTGCTCCTGTAGCAGCAGCCCCGGCGCCTTCTACCCCTGTTCCCGCCGCCCCGGCAGCTCCTGCCGCCTCAGCTACGGCTGGAGAGGTTCCGCGCTCCTCGCCGTTGGTTCGCAAGATCGCAACAGAGAACAACGTTGATCTCGCGCAGGTTCCGGGAACCGGTGCATCGGGCCGCATCACGAAGGCAGACATCACGGCACACATGGAAGGCGGCGTGACCGTACCGGCTGCTGCTCCTGCTACGCCGGCAGCATCGACCCCCGCTTCGGCTCCTGCTGCCCCTGCTTCTCTGCCGCTACCGGGCGACGTCGTACCTATGACCAAGATGCGCAGCATTATCGCCAAGCGCATGGTTGAGTCCAAGGCCACCAGCCCCCACGTCCACACCGTTTTCAAGGTGGACATGACGCGTATCGTCAAGCTGCGTGAGAAGGAAAAGAATAAGTATGAGCAGCGCAACGGCGTAAAGCTCACCTATATGCCCTTCATCACGCGCGCTGCTATCCAGGCACTGCGCAAGCATCCCATTGTGAACGGTGTTATCCAGGGCGAGAACATCGTTTACAACAAGAACATCAACATCGGCATTGCGGTTGCGCTTGATTGGGGTCTCATCGTTCCTGTCATCAAGCAGACTGAGGAGCGTAGCTTCCTCGGTATCACGCGCGCCATCGTGGATGTGGCAGACCGTGCCCGGAACCGCAAGCTCGCTCCGGATGAAGTTGCAGGCGGAACCTTTACCCTGACCAACTCCGGCATCTTCGGCGAGCAGTTCGGAACGCCGATCATTGCGCAGCCCCAGTCGGCTATCCTCGGCATCGGTGGTCTGAACAAGGAGCCGCTGGTCCTCACCGACAAGGAAGGCAACGACTCCATCGCCATCCGTCACGTACAGCGCTTCACGCTTGGCTTCGATCACCGCATCATCGATGGTGCAGATGCAGGCAAGTTCATGACCGACTTCAAGAACTACCTCGAGAACTGGTCGGAAGACATCGGCTAGCATTTCAGCAGACAGGAAAAACGGCGGAGCCCAAAGCTCCGCCGTTTTCTTTTGCACCGCCAGCATCTATAGCGAGATTCCCAACGCTTTCAGATCCGCTACCAGCACCGCATCCCCTGCCCTCGCATCGGCAATCAGTTTTTGGATATCGCTGACCACCGCTTCATCGAGAGCCAAAGACAGTCCTTTGCTCTCAAGCGCAACCGTTGCATCCTTCACCAGCTTGATCGCGTCCGCTCCCAGAGTCAGCAGCACGCTACGCGTCTCCGCACTTGAGATCAAGAGCCATACCTGTTTTGCCAGCTTCACATCAACCGCCAGTTTGCTGAAAAAACCTTTTACATCTTTGCCGATCGTTGCCATCACACTTTCAAAGCTCATTGTTGCTATCTCCTCTCCACAAACCAGACGAGGGCCACATGCGCTAGTGTCAACGCTGCTCCCATCGCTCCTATCACGCCACGAAATCGTTGAAGGTTCCGTTCATGGCCTTCCACGCGTTCTTCCAGAGCGTGAAGTCTTCCCGGCTGCCCTATGCCCAGCAGCTGTTCCATCTGCGCCTTCAACACACTCAGTTCGCTCAGCACTCTGTTTTCAAAATCCATCGTTTTTCACCTGCCTGGCCCTTTCTTCTTACCCCACCGGAGCATGCACGGTGACCACGCTTGACCAGCGCGAATACTTTGGTGGTGTGCTTCCGTCATACATGCGAATAAAGAAGCTCTCATTCTGCGCAGCACGAGGAACGCTGAATCCTCGCACCGGTGAGCGCAACACAAGATCCGCTGTATCGGCTCCAAAACCGAAAGCATAATCTCGCCTACGTACCTCAAAACCCCCGCCGCTCGGAGCATCGTTCCCTGCATCCACACCCACAGCGCTGGCACTGATCGAGCTCACGCTCAACCGCTGCAGGTTGGTCAACACGGCAGAATCGGTCTCTTCAGCAGCCTCCGGGATTTCGACATCTGTTGCAACGGCTTCGCTCACGACCATGCCTGCGCCATCGGCTAACTCTGTCGCCCAATCGTTTGCAAAACGAATCCGATACCGCAGCAACTCCGGTGCGCACGCCCCATCAAGGATTTCCGTATTTCGTACCAGAACCTTTACGGTCTCTTCCTCGCTCGTAATGGAGAGCACATCACCCGGCCATACATCCTGCGAGGGATTTCGCATGGTATACGTGCCTGCGATCGCGGCAGAACGACTGCTTGCAAACGCCAGCAAAGCCGCTGCGGCCGCTTCGCAATCCTCGCTGCTTCTTGCCGCAGGCCGTAGAATCTTGCCCAACCAGCGGCTTGTTCCACTCCCTCCGCTTGCGGCTTCCTCTGCAATGCTTGCGGAGTCTGCAAGCCGAGCTATTGAACGTCCGGAGCGTCGATAGCTCACCATCACACGTTCATTGGCAACTGGAATTCGACCTGCAAAGAAACTGATCGTGCCGTTGCTCCCGGCCGTTGTTCCATAAACTGCTTTGCAGTCCACACCTTCTCCAGCATCGCCTACGAGCCTTGTCTGCAGCACTCCATCCGGAGTAAGGCTGCTCACCCAGATAGATCCTGGCCTTTGTAGGGAGATCGCTGCAACAGAGCCGTACATTGAGATCGCATTGACGGCACAGAAGGCACACACCGCAGGCGTGTCTGCAATAGAAATGCCAGCATGTAGGCTGTCGTACAAAATCGTTGCAGGAGTCGAGGAACTTACCCCCTCATCCACAATCTCCCAGACCGCATCCATCGCGGCATCCGTTCCGCTCAACGCTCCAAAGCCCTCAATCGAGCCGTCGACCATCACGTGATAACGCTGCATAACGCGCTGCATCTCCGCGCAATGCAGGCGCAGGCGGAGCGTATATTTGTGCCCTGCCAATGGAGTAAAGGTTGTTCCTACTTCGCTGCCTTGCAGAAAAGGAGTTACGACCGTCACTGCGTCTTGTTGCTTTACATGGAATCCCGCAAAGCAATCGGAACTCTGGAAGAGTCCTTCGTAGAATCCTGCCAGCATCCCTTCTGAGGCGCTTCCAAAGACGACGCTCCGCAGCTCTGTAAGCAGAGTCCCGCTCATCTCCAGATTCTGTTGTGCTGCAAGCAGGGTTGCGCCATTCGCACCGGTTCCACCGTTCAGTGTGAGTCCGCTGCCCGTCAGCGAAAGCGCGCTGCCTGGATCGCTCACCTGCCATAACGTTTGATCGAGGGATGCTTTATCGAATCTGTCCTCGAGCAAGTTGCGGTTGGTATTCCGAAACGCGTCATTGCTCAGCGTGAAGGTATCGGTTGTGCCATCGCCAAGGAAGCACTCCGTTACATACGCGCGAGGTTCCAGCTCTCCGCTCAGGGTTACATCATTGGCCAGATCGCGTATCTCAGAAACAGAGAGTTCGTCTACGCTCAAACTGCCATCGCCATCGCTTAGCTCATGTACGGCAGCCCCATTGGACTGTACGGAGAGTACGCCGTTGATTGCACGGTAATTGGCGTATGCAGCTCCCGCAGCTTCACCTGCTGCTGCGCTGAACGTCGTTCCTTGTCGTATCGCAATTGCTCCGGTCTGGGCAGTTCCCGCGCCGCTTTCGTCGAGTGTGAGCCCGTTTGCTGGCAGCTGACTCCAGAGCTTTTCAACAAGCGAACGTCCACTCAGCATTAGCAACGGCTCGTTGGTTCCGTTGCTTCCCCAGCTTGCTCGATCCAGGGTCCACTCGTCGCTAATAGCACTCAGCCTCGCACGATACTGCGCCCCGCTCAGCCCCTCTCCCTCGTAGCTGCGAATCGGGCTGGTCGCAAGGTAACCGGTAAATAAGAGTGTCCCATCATCCCGAGAAACGATCACTCTCGCTTTGCGCACAGGCATCGGCAAGCGGCTCGATACAGCAATCTCAGCGGTACAGCGTGACGGAGCATTCAATGTTCTCTGTACTGTAAGCGGGCCTTCCGCGGTGATGGCTGCGGTGTACTCCAGTCCACCAATCACCAATCGCATCTCAGTCCACCTTTCCGCTCAGAAAGCTTCTGAAGCAAACAATCGTTTCTGCATCCACGGCATCCAGTACCGGCAGCGCACGGAACCTTGCCTGCAAACCCAGTGTTGTAAACCCGTCTGCAATCTTTGTTTGTCGTTCTATTGGTCCTATCGCTGCTTGCAGCCGTGGGTAGTGCCATAGCACGCGTTCGCCCTGCTGTCCTTCAGCGACAAACAACGCCGACCACTCTTGAAAGAAGGTGGACCCTTCTCGGTCGCAGTACCCCAGTACCTTTTGCGCTTTCATCGCCGTTAGTGGAGCCCCTGCTAACAAAGGCGCTTCCAGCGTAACGACGCCTTCTTGCACCGTTGCTACGCGGCCTACGTTCAAGCTCACACGGCGCACATACGCGAGGTCGCTCAATGCACTCTTCACATAGGCTCCGCTCACCCCAGCACCCACGAAGCCTATTTCGCCGGTGTAATCCACATCCACAACCACCAGGTCGCCAGCGACCAACGTGGATGCATCCGCAGCAGACATGATGAGTGTTGTCGAGGTCGAGCCTTCCAGCAAGGTCAACGCTGTGGCTGCTGTACCGCCAGATCCTGCGGTGCTGGCACCGCTGCTGGTGGGCAAAAGGTTCATCTGTTGTACGCCGGCAGAAAGTGCAAGCTGCAGCTTGTTCCACGTAGCGAACGTAAACGTAACCATCGCACCGATCTTGCTGCGTACCTGACGAGTCGCGGTCAGCGGAGTACCTGTATCAACTGCCTCGATCTTCGTATCGCTGCTACGCTCAAAGCCTTCAATCCATCCCAGATCGACCCAGGGTTCCGGAGGGGAGCTCACATCGAACCGGCCATCTTGTGCAGCATCGAAGATTGTAGGCTCTTTGGCATTGCGATCTACAGGCGCAAAGTATGCTCGAACCCTGCGTGCATAAGGAGTGCTCATCGTTCACTCTCCTCTTCCAGACACATGACCGCTACCTGAGCCGTCCGTTCCAGCAACTGATTGACCGCTCTGACTTCACCAAGCCGAACATCGCTCCACCACAGATTGGTACGCATCGCAGCTGCCTCTCCTCCTGTCGTCAGCGGAGCGTAGTTAATCTTGGTCGTATTCTGCGGTGCCAGATTCATCATTGCGATAATCTCCGCATCCATAGCGGCGAGCACGCGTCCCCTATCTAAGCCGCTTTTTTCTGTGCTCCCTGCGGTCGCATACACCAGATCGCAATGCATCGTTACAAGCGGGCATGTGCCTTCTGCATCTACCTTTGCCTCAGTCCACCGCATACGGAAGCAATCCGCAGGCGTTGCTTCTGTAGGCAACTCGTTTTCCTCTACGAGCAACGCCGGACGAATCGCTCCCGCGAGAACGATCACACGCTCCGGGTTAATCGCCGCCAAACGCGCCTGCATCGTGGCAAAGAATGTATCCTTTGCGTTCTGCATGTCCCTTTCCTTCCTGGCCAGGTTGCATCACTCTGCCTGCTGTATCTTCAGCACGTAGCAGTAAGCTTGTCCTGCCGCTTGGCCTGTGTTCACTTCCGTAATCTCGTACAGCACGTCGTCAATCAGAAGGCCGTTGGCACTGCGAAACAGTGTTTCTGCAGAGTCGATAGAGGTTGCCTGCAGCGCTTGTGCAACAGCGCTTGCAGCAACGATCAGCTGTTGTGCCTCTGCTTGCTTGCGAAAGACAGCTGGCTCCAGCTCAATCTCCGTGAACTCTGGGGAGCGAATTCCAAGAGCCGCTCCCATGTCTCCGGCTACCGGTGGTTTCTGATAACGAAGGACCACAGACCGGCCACCATTAACGCGGCACAAGGCTTCTGCTGCGCGCACCGTTGCATCGCTCCTCAGAGTTAGGCCATCCATGATTAGGCCAGCCTTTCTGCAACGTATGGGCGCAGTAAGGCGCGCACCTGCGTATCAAGCAGCGCATCAGAGAAGTACTCCGTTTGCAGCGTATCCATGCGAGTCGAACGCACATTCAGCCCCGGAGTGGTTTGTGCATTTCGTACGATCTGTGCACAAGCAACTTTGACCGGGTCCGGCACGCTTTCTTCGCCGGCAACGTAGGTGATCTCCGCTTCACGAAAACGCATCTGCAACAGTGAGCCAGAGAGTAGAATTTCGTTGCGATCGATCGCGATCGTCGCAGGATCGAGATCGACCCAGCTTCCCGGCAACGAAAACGCATTCGCAATAAATTCTTCAAACGGTACAAAGCCGTCACCGTGCCCGGTACTCTGCGCATAACGCGCACGGATGCTGGTCACGGATGTGATGGGTCCATAGCTCAGTACCACAGTGTGATCATGCCTTACGGGTAAGCGTTCCGTGTACGTTGCGCTGAGCAACGAAGCTCTTCGGCAGTGGGCATCGATCATTGCGCTGGCTGCCGTTACCCACGCATCTACTGTCTCCGTGCTTAATCCAAACGCCGCATACTCTGCGGGAAACAAATACGCCATGCTTAGAGTCCTTTGCATAGAGCGCAGGGGTGAAGCCATGGCTTCACCCCTGCGTCCTACGTCTTGTTCTAGCGTTCTACGAGTACCTGATAGTGGGCGTAGTTAGCGCCCTTCACCACTACGCCGCCAAACTTCACCACAACGTACTGTGAGGCCAGCGATCCCGGTGCACCAAGCTGGAACACACGAGGATTGGCATCACCCAGCCAGTGATACTCGATCATGTCTTCCGTCACAATGTAAGCAGGCAGCGTTGCCGATCCCGAGCCAGGAGTGCCCGTGTACGGCAATGTCCACTCAGGAATCAGAGGCAGTTCACCTGCCTGCGTGGAGAGCGTCTTCACTGTAAAGCCGCCTTCAATCTCCTTCGAGCTCAACACCACATTGAACTCTGACTTCATCTCACGATCGATAAGATCCAGAAGAACGGGATTGGCATAGATCGCTGTCGGACGTACTCCATAGCTGGTGTTGGCCAGCATCTGCGCCACGGTTGACTTCAACCCATCCACAATCGACTCCGTCGCACCGATCGTCAACGAGTTACCACCCGCCGCAATTTGGCCGGCTGCGCCGTAGTACTGTGCTGTCGTCGGCGAGCTCAGGCTCGTATCGTTGCCGTTCCACAGCGCAACGTCGTGCGTACGCAGTACGCCATCCACCGTATCGGTTAGATCCTTGGCCTGCAGATAAGCAAACTGAGACTGCTGCTTGCCCAGCTCCAGATCAAACAAGTTGTAGTTGATCTGTGCTACCAACGCCTTCAGCGGAACGGAACGTTCCACACGCGTCGGAGAAACCAGCGGCGCAACAATGTTGCGAGGATCGACAAAGCCTGCAGAGGCAGCAGGCGAGGGAATCGAGGTCTCTTCAAAGTAGCGTGACGGATGCCCCGTCGCCGGTACCTGCTTAATGCGCTGACCAAAGACTCCACGACGTCGTACCAGATCGGTAATCTCGGTCTGAAAGAGCGGAACTTCAATCGCTCCCGGTCCAATGTAGTCTGCGGCTGCGCTGATCTCGGTAAACTTCGCGTTCATTCTTTCTCCTCTTCCTTCAAAAAACAAAAAGGGCACAGCGCTTGCTGTGCCACACGGTCCTACAGCGAAGGATGCCTTCCTGCGCTGCTAAAAATGGAGTCTTAGCCGGCAAGTCCGTTGCGTAGTAACTCTGCCTTGATCGCGATACGCTGTTCCACGCTCAGGCTGCGCAGCGCCTGGTCCATCATCGAGGTCGCATCTTCGCCACTTTTTGCGACCATGTTGCCTACGGTCTTCCGGGAACCGCTCGCTGCGGTCGCTACGCTCAGCTCTGCAATGCGTGCTTCTGCTTCTTCGAGCCGTCGCAGCAGCTCTGCCTCTCGTTCGCAGTTCTCGGTCGTGGCCGTAATTTTTTCAACGCGCTCGTTCATTGCTTCTTCCAGACGTTCTACGGCTTCTGCCAGACGCTCCATGGAGCTCACCATCTCTACACTCATCTCATTCATCGTTTCTCTCCTGCTTTCGTTGTCAGTGGGCTGTCGCTGTCCGGCACCGCCGCCGTAATTGAAACGACGTACTGCGATACGCTGCTTTCTCGCGCAACAACACGGCGGCTCCTGTAAAGGTCGCTCGAGTCAGTGTCCACACTTCCGCTTTCATGTCGGCCACATGGGCATCGGCCAACTCAAAGCTCATACCCATCTCACGGCGGTTCGTAACCTTGAGCTTTTGCTCCATCTCTGGAAAATCCCTGGCGAAGACATACCCCCTCACCATCAGCCGTTGCCCTTCCAGATGCGCACCGGTAATGATGCCGCATTTTTGCCGCGCATCATGTCCATCCCACCCAGACTTGTAATCCACCGCCATCCCCATCAATGTGGGTAACGCGCGTTCAGCAGCGCTGCGCGTCAGCATTACACGATGTCCTCGTGCTCCGCTCGGTGCTTTATCGCTGGCCACATCGACTAGCGTCAGGCATCCTTCAAACGGCAGACGATTCGGATGCTCTTCGTCTTCCGGAAACGCTACCTGCATCGTTACTCCACAATGCTCTCTTTCCACGCACCCTCCTCTATGGTTATGAATGGTGCTGAAGGCTATTGAATCTCCAGTGTCGGCAGTCCGCGCATCACACGCACTTCGTTACGTGTCAGCACACCAGCCTCCAGCAGCTTGATCTGCACATTCACTTCGTTCATTTCGTCGCGACTTTCCAACTCGCTCCAGACAAAGCGCAGATCATCCCATCCCAATCGCTTCTGAATCACATCGCGGCTCAGGTGTTCAGCAACCAGCTTCGCCAGCGGAACCACGGCGTTCTGAAAAGCTTCGTCTGCCATCTCCTGCGCCGTTGAGCGATTCACATCCCCCAGCACGCCCAGCATCATCGGCGGAAGATCAAAAGCATTGGCAATCATCGCCAGCAGAAATTGCTGCCAGCCCAGGTGAAGGTCTGCATCCGTTCCCCCGGAAAACCGCAACACTTCCGGCTTTTCTTCGCAGCTCAACACTGGTACGTGGCCGGAGCCTTCGACCTCATCCTGCCACCAGCGGAGCAGACGCTCTTGCTGTTCCGGCGTTCGATCCTTCATCCATAACGCGTACTGAGCAACGCCGTTTGCCGCCAGCTTGCCGGCGAACCGTTGCGTTGAAAGAAACTGGGTAATCGTTTCAAACGCAACCTCCAGTTTTCCCAGACCCAGTACGGTATGGGTCCTCGGATTCAGCCGCACATACATCAGCTCTTCATCGAGCAAGGAAACGCCTTCACTACCGATCATCCCGGCTTGCTTCTGGACATAGCGCATCGTGTCCGGATTTTCATCCCAGGCCAGATTGACCTGAATCGTCGCTCCATCCACCGGGTAAAGGGCAACCGGTCTTCGCTCGTCGCCTGTTAGCTCAAGCTCAACAGCTCCAAATCCACCCACCAGCACATCTTCCAGAAGCTGCTCCATCAGTGTTTGGAAGCTGTCGCTTGTGTTGGGCGCCTGTAGCGCCCGTGAGATGGATGCAATCCTTGTCTGTTGTTGCGCTCCACCTGAACCAACCGCACCTGGCCGCGGCTCTACACGCCATTCCATCGATGAAATACGGTTCTTGATGTAGTTCAGTGCGCGACGTGCCACTGGAATTTCTGCAAACCTTCGCAGATTCACCACCGTTGGCTTGGGCGAAGCAAGTGGCTTTCTCATAGCAAGAGAAAACCCGTTGCTCCACGCTGCGGTTGTTTTCCGTTCTGCCGCCGCTTCTACGCCAGATACCTTCTCTTCGGCATCGCTCACTCCTTGTCCTGCCCCCATCTTTCCCTCCAAACAGACAAGGGCATAGCCTCATGTGAGGCCATGCCCTTGTCTGTTCCTCTCATTTTTGTTTACACGCGCAGCTCTCGCTTTGCTGTCTCAGCAACGCGAGCAAGATCGCTCGTCGTGAGCACGCGAATTTCTTCGTGCTCCATTGTTCTCACGGCAAACTCATACTGCTCTTGTTCCTCAACCAGGCGAATCGGTTCAACTACAGCCGTAAGCTCTAGCTCCGTTCCTTCCACGCGACGCACACCGTCTCGCAAAGCCGCCGCAGAATAAGCCAAACTCTTCGCGCTTTCCACATCGCTTTCCAGACTGACAGCCTGAAACAGCCTTACCTTGCCATTGCGATAGCCGCAATCCAGCTTCAGAGGGTCGCCCGGTTGTGTGTACTGCGCGGCTGCAACCCGTTTGCGCAGCAGCCGCCAAACATTGGCTCGCTCAAACGCCGTGCGCATCTCATAGGCGATCGCCGCTTTGCCGTTCCTTACCTTTGAGGCTCGCTGCACCTTCAGCGGTTCGACATACAGGCGCAGCAACTGCTCCATGCCGGCTGGGAGACTCTCCGCCAGCGTTGCCTGCATCGTCGTCATCTGGATACTGTTGGAGAGGGAGTCCTGCAGGGTTTCCACAATCGGTTTTGCATTCTCGTGCTCTACTACGCCTCGAGCCAGACGCTCTACAATTTCAGCTTCCAGCGCCTCCAGCAGCACGACATCGGCTTCCGGATCCATGCATCGAACCCTGCTCCAGTCGCGAGTGAACCGTACCTCCGTGCTCCCTTGCGGACCGCGCAACAGCACACCAATGTTGGTGAATTCTCCTTTCACTACATCGGGCACATACCGTATTAAAGAAAACTCACACTGTAGCCTGCTCATAAGAGCCACTCCGCGTTGTGCGCGTACTCTGTGGGATACATCGACAGATATTGGACCGCGTGAGGCCTCGCCGCCCGGTTGGCGCTGCTCGCATGTAGCAGCGATAGATTCTTCCAGAGAACCAGGTCGTCCCGTTCGCCGGGAACGGCTGACAGCGCGACTGATTTTGCGGCAAACTGTCGCGGATCGCATCCCTGCGGGAGCCCGCCCAGCCACGACTTCAACAATCCCAGCCCTGCCAGAAGCGTTCGATCATGAACCCGGTTGCGCGCCGTGGTGTCTCCGCTCGCGCACAGATTGCGCTGCAGAAAACCCGCAAGATGCTCGATGCCTAACTCCATCGCCGTTCCCATAAGTGCGTTTGCCCTTACATTACAAACTTTGAAGCCTCGGATTCTATCTCGAAGATACGCGCTCCCACCTCCCGTTGTTTCCTTTCCCACTGCGGAAAGGGCTCACGGGAAGACTCGCGAAACGCGCGTATCTGGTCGCGCACCTTTGTACGGCGCAATATGAGCTGTTGAATCAGCGCTTCCATCTCGCTCAGGTTGCCTCCATACCATTCTGGAGGAACAGTTTCTGCAATCGCCCAAAGTTTTTCTTCAGGAAAGGCCTCCAGTCGTGTCAGCCACGGCTCAAAGCTCTCCCACCCTGTCACCTGCCGGTAGACCAGATTGCGGGCAAAGATGCCGCGAAGCGGAGCATCCGGAAACGTCCATGCACCTGCATTGAAGCAGTATCCCTGGTCGACAAAAACCGCACGATATCGCTTTTCCCGAGTCTTCCGCTCATAGACCGCCTGACGCCCATTGCAGTTTCCTGTCCATTTGTCGATCAGCAGCATTCCTGCAAACTCGTGCAGATTGCGTAGCTCCAGCATCTGTTGATCGGGCAGGTAATCCACCACCTGCCCAGGCATCAACCCGCCGACAAACTGAGAGCCAAACTGCAGTCCTGCAGCACACGGCATGTTACCTTCACGCCCCCGTTCCAACACCATCCCCGGGGTATTTCTGATCAGCCACTCGCTGACCTCAATCACATCGGTTTTCGGAACGGTGAGTCCCAAAGCCTCCGCTAGTCGTGTAGCTACCAGCTCATTAGCGAGCACACGAAGATGCTGCGGGTTATTTTGAAACTTCACCACCCACAGCTTTCCATCAGAACCCAGCATCAACTGGCTCTGGGCCCCACCACGCATTCTTTGAATCGCTTGTACCGCCGTGACTCCCAACTCAACGTCACCTCAGTCTTCAGCCTAACGCAGCTGCTCTTCTCGCACACTCAGAGCGATCGCCATCGCCATCACCAAATCGTCATGCGTTCCCGCACTGGCACCCAGCCTTCCATTGCGAGTGCTCACAAACGTACGACACTCTTCAAGCAGCCGTCTACTCATCACGCATCCCGCGCGTTCTTGCAGTACAGCATGCAATCTCGCCAGCATTTCAGGTTTCGATGCCACAGAGGTCAACCATCCAGCCTCCTCCGCCTGTCGATACACGTTCTGATAACGCTCCACCGTTTCCAGGTAGGTCAGTACCGCGCTGCCATGATTATTCCGTTCAACCGCAATCAGAGCCATGCCATACTCTCGCGCCAGCGCGGCCGAGATCTTGGCTAGTTCGACAGGTCTTAGCCTTTCCTGCAGCTCCGCACACTGCATCCCCGTTTGCAGATCCACAACCTGTACAGCGGCAAAGTCGCCCGCATCACCACCGCCCGCAACATCCACCCCCAGCACATAGCGTCGTCCTGCCTGAGGAGGCAGCCACACCTGCAAAGCCCCGTTGCGCCGTATCGAGACCGGATCCATCACCTCCGCCCGTCTCCGCTCCAGCGCCTCTACATCGAACCAGCAAGTACCGGTGGCGCGAAAGCAGCTCTCCGGATCTTCTGCAAACTCCTGCGTCCGCAGCGCGCGAAACCTCGCCTGCAGCGTACGACGAAACCCGATCTGCTCTGCGCTCCATCCATAGCGAGCAGCGCCCGCACGTTCCTCCTCATCCCATCCCTCCATCACAGGCGTGGCGATATAGGAAGGTTCCAGCCACCAGGGAAGGAAGTGCCGCACTACGTCCTCCGGTCCCTTTGTCCACTCTTCATAAAACGCACCGTAAGCTCCGTTCGGCGTACTTTCCAGCACGCTCTCCCCGCCAGGAGCCAGCGCCGCTCGCAATCCTGCCAATGTCTCCGCCGCATCTCCAGGCCAGCGAGCCACCTCGCTACAGTGCAGGCACTGCACGCTGAGCCCTCGGCCTGCGTTCGCTTCGGCTGCACTGGCCACACGTACCTCGCTGCCGAGCGCGCCGAAGACCATACGGCCTGAGCTCGAACGGGACAGGCGTAACTCTCCTTCGCGCAGATCACGTGGCAGTGACCTCCACATCGTGCGCATCATTTCCAGAAGGCTCTCCGCGGCTTCGCGCGTATGCGCTACCTCCAGCGTTAGTGTCCCTGGTCTCGTCATCGTGCGGAGCAAAAAACGTGCGGCGACCCACGTTGTCATACCCATCTGGCGTGCCTTGAGCACAAGGTTGTGCTGCCCGCGCCTTGCCTCAAACTGCCGCTGCGCCATGTTTGCCTTTAAAGGAGCCATGCCTCCTTCGCGCTGTTTCACGCAGAACAACTTCTCCGTCATCGCCGGCCATATTTCCGGCCTCCGATCCATCATCTCGCCGAGCTTTACCAGATCTGCATAGCCTGCCACCTTGATCTACGACCTACTTCCGCTTCTTCTGGGTTCGCAGGCGGCCAAAGTCTTTCCGGCTTTGGTCGCCTGCTCCTCCCTGGTTAGAACGAACTGAGCGCAACCCGCTTCCACGTATTGGTCGCCACACACACGTAGTGAAAGTTCGCATCGTCGGTAAAATCGCCTGCCGAACAGCTCGCGCTTGAACTCGCCGGTGTGGTCAGAGCCTCGTGAAAAACGCCTGATACAAGTTGCAGGCCATCGGTGGAAATCGTTAGCTGTCGGTGAAAATCTCCCGCAAAGTAGTTGTAGAAGTCAATCCCGCAGCTCACCGTACCGTTATTGCCGCACGTAATCACGCCCGTGCTGCGGGTATCGTCGTAGCCCAGATAGAAGCCACCAAAACTTGGACTGTTCAATCCGGCCAGCAGCTTTGCGGAGTCCTTGAAATCGGCGCCTGCGCTGTGAATATTCAACGGGTATGCGGTCGAGTCGCCTACCGTCAGCTTGGTGGCCCGAACGTCCGCCGGCGTTGTTTCTCCCAGCGCCACTCCATCAAGACTTCCGCTCGTCATATGCAGCGTGTTCACGTTGATCGTGTCTGCGGTAAACGCATTCGGAGAAAAGCTGTACTCTCTGTCCTGCAGCTTCCACGTCACCGTGCTGGACTCAGGCGCATACAGCAACCTGTCCGTACTCACCGCGCTATCCAGCTGAAAGAGGGAGTAGTCCGAGTCCCAGCGATTACACCCACGCAGGCTGCAATGCGCCACAATCAGCGCCTGCTCTCCCGCCATCGCTTCAATCGAATTAGCCCAGGGTCCACGGATGGCCAGCCCTACCGTCGGGGGCAGATGGGTTCCACCGCCGCCCAAATACGCTGTCGATAAATTGGCATTATTCACCAGCCAGCCCGTCAGCCCCGGACCAACCGTTCCCGCATAATTCTTGCCTGCCTGAATTGCATTCGGCGATCTTGGTTGAAACTGAGCAATCGACTCCGTGCTCGGAAACTCTTCCTGCTGGAAGTAGTGTGGTTCTTCTATCGCATCACCGGACTCCCAGCTCACCGTATTCGCGGCCAGGGTGAAGGTGTTATCCACACTGTTCGTCGCAGTGTTGAAAACGCTCAACACCTCAGCCATCGGATACAGCGCATACTCGCCGGTACGAATCGCCAGCGTTCCACCGCTGCTGGTTGTATCCGGTCCGTTGCTGGCGAACTGGAAGATATTGCTGCCTTGCATCGTCACGGTCACGCTGCCATCAAAGCTCGCATCGCTCACGCCACGTACCGTCATGGTCAGGCCGTTCAAATCGTAGAGAATCGGCCCGGAGATCGATGCGGTTGCCACATTGTTCGTGCGCGTTACAGACGCGATCGGCAGGGAAAGATTCAGATAGCCGCTCGTGTATCCCATCTTTCCGATAAGCGGAATCGTTCCATCCACGTAATACAGACTGGTCGCGCTCGTGGATCCGATCACCGGAAACACCTGCCGGATCGCGCCCACCGTATCGACCTTCTGTTCCAGTCCATAGCCACAAAGTCCGCCTACAGCCAGCGTTGCTCCGCTCGCATGCACCTTGTTCAACGTGAGCTGTACGTGCGTTGCATCAATCACGCTGTAGCTTGCAGTTTCAAAGTTCTCATACTGGAACGGTGGTGTATCTTCATCCGCTACGCAGGCCACGCCGGTCGTCGCAGGCAGTGCCGCCGTGCTTGTCGCAAAACCTGTCGGTACATTGCTCGTTGCAATGGGCAGCACAACCGTTCCTGGAGACATATTCAGCGGTTGCGATCCTGCAATCGCTGCTGTCTCCAGAAAGACACTCACTGGAAAGCTTGTTCCGCTGAAGTTCGCAATCCCGTGCCGGCCCGTCGTACCATCCACAATCTCTCCGCCGGTCACCGTCTTCGACGGGTTGGTATCCATTAGATAGCGCCCATCTCCCTGGGTTCCCGGACCTGCGGTAACCGCAACATTCACCTTCGTCGAGCCGGTACTGCATCCGGTAGCGCACGTGCCTTCATAGACGCTGCTGTCTTCATAGATCTGTACATCCTGGTACTTCGTGCCTTCGTCGCTGGAGTCGCGCACGCCACCGGAGGCGATCACCGTCAACGACTCTCCCAGACAATCACCCACCGAGTAGCAGTGCATCATGCTTCCCTGCTGAATATGCTGTCCCTGGGTTCTGTACGTTCCATCCAGCGTCTGCACGGTGTAGGTCGTTTTGAAGTAGGGCGCACTTTCAATAGCGCTAGGAGCCTGGTTCGATCCCCCCGACAACGCATTCATAATCAACTGCTGCGCGGCTGCTCCAATCGAACCCCCACCATGCGTCTCTGCGAACTGCGGCTCCGGCAACGTCACAACCGTATTGATGGTTTCACCCGCCGTGGAGAAGCTCACGACCGGGCTCGGGTTGAGAAACTCGTGAAACTCTGCCCCACCGCGCATATCGTTCACATGCGTCGGCGCGGTGACCAGCGAAAGGTCTGAGCTGTCCTGGCCTGTATAGGTCGGCTCGATGTTGACGGTACACCCGCTGCTGCAGTCGCTCGACTGCATCGCTTCGTGCACACCTTCATCGCCAGTAGTCGCAATAAATCCCTGCGCGTTCAGCTCACCGTTCAGCCGGTTGATCTCCAGCTGTGTTGCGGCTGGTTGGTTTATGACTTGTGTCGTGCTTGGCAGCATCGCTACCTTACCCGCCATGCCGCTCGCCACCGCCGTTACGTTGGTATCAACATAGTGTTTGTCGGCAGCCTGCATCGCCGTCGCTGGATCTCCTGGCAGGCTTAACGGTCCCGACATCGTATCGCCACTCTTGGCCACATAGGGCGATGACTCCGGAGAGACCTCGCCAATCTGCGCCTGCGCCACCAGGTTGTCCACATACTGTTTGCTTACCGTTCGCATCGCCACCGCCGTCGGTAGCACTTCATTGCGAATCGCCGCCAGCTTCGCCGGGCCGCCCCCGGGCACGACAACCGGAATCACCCAGTACTCTTTGCTCACCGTCCCATCGTTCAGGTGAAACACCGCGGTATAGTAGCTACCCATCGGCGTCGACCCCGCATTCGGCGTCAGTGCTAGCGTCAGGCTGCCTCCTGAGCCCAGCGTAGCCGTCGTCGAGCCTGCTGGAATGCTCGTTCCGTCCGCTGCCGTAAATGCGTTCCAGCTCACCACCACCGAGCCCTGCGCAGGCTGCCCATCCGCGCGATAAATCGTATCGCTCACCGTCGTCGTTGTCTGCGCGCCTGCTGGTCCAACCCACAGCAGCACCGCCAGAACGACCCACGCCGTCCTTTTCCACCAATGCTTCATCGCTCTTCTCCCCACAAAAAAGGCCGATCGCTCGTGCGACCGGCATCCTGCTAAACCAACAACCCTCGTCTTTGCTACCATCGACCCCATGGACGCAAGCAACAACGCAACCCGCCGCACCGAAGACATCGCCCTCGACCTGCTCAAGTTCGTGGCCGCTCACGCTAACCTGGGTCGCACCGCTTCAGCCGCAACCCCCGGTTTTGCACCTTCCTCTACTCCGAAAGCCGAGGACCAGGTCGACACCATCCTCGCCCTCTACGCGCGTTGCCGCGAAGCGGTCGAAAAGAAGTAGATCTCCGCGCTCCTTGTTTCCTCCGTGCGCCGCCTGAGCTCGTTTGCGGTTCAGGCGCGCGTATGGCTTGCTCTCGGCCGTCAGGTCTGGACAAAAGGTTTTCCCATGCCGCACCCCATCCGCACTGCCGTCATTGGCGCCGGCGCCTTCGGCCGCAACCATCTTCGTGTCCTGCGCGAGTTGGAGCAATCCTCGTCTCCAGCGCAGCTCGTTGCTCTCGTCGATGCTTCTCCCGACGTTCGTCGCGAAGCCTCGGAACGCTACAGCATCCCTGCGTTTGAGAGTGTCGAGCAGCTTCTTGCTGCAGATCTGAAGCTTTCGGCTGCACATGTCTGTGTACCAACCATCCATCACGCTCCCGTCGCCATGCAGCTCCTCGCTGCCGGGCTCGATGTCCTCATTGAAAAGCCATTTGCTGCCAGCCGGCAGCAGGCGGAAGAGGTTCTCGCTCTGGCCGCGCAGCGTCAACGCATCGTCCAGATCGGCCACCTTGAGCGCTTCAACCCAGCCGTAACCGCAACGTTTGAGCGTCTCAACCGCCCCATGTTTTTTGAGGCTCACCGCCTCAGCCTCTTCACGCCGCGCTCGCTTGATGTCGACGTCGTTCTCGACCTGATGATCCACGACCTCGATATCGTTCTCGCTCTCGCCCAATCGCCTGTTGAAGACGTTCGCGCCGTTGGCCTGCCTATTCTTTCGCTCAAAACAGACATCGCAAACGTGCGCGTAGAATTCGCCTCCGGCGCCGTAGCGAACTTCACCGCCTCACGTGTCTCCACGGAGCAGGTACGTAAGTTGCGTCTCTTCCAGCCGCACCAGTATCTTTCGCTCGACTTCGCACGTCAGGAGCTCCTCACCATCGACGTCGATCCCGCGCTTGCTGCCCAGATTGCCTCCGGTTTCCGGCCTCCGGCTTCTGTCCCTGCCTCGCATCCCACTACCGGCTTCGATCTCCAGAAGCTCGATCTTCCGCGTGCCGAACCCCTCCGCCTCGAGATCGAAGACTTCCACCGTGCCGTTCTCACACGCACGCCGCCGCGCGTCAGCGGAGAAGCAGGTTTGGCGGCTCTCTCTCTCGCTCTGCGCATCAATGAAGCCATTGCGAGTCATCAAGCTCGCGCTGGGCTCGTCTAGGCTCGCAGCGTTCTTAACAGCAAAAGGCCAGGCTTCCCGCCTGGCCTTTTGCTGTTAAGACTCCAAACGCTACTTCATCTCTTTTACCGTCACACCCGCAGGAATCTTCAGATCGAACTGATCGTCATCCAGCGTCGGATTCATCGTCAGCTTCGTTACGTCTATCTTCAGCGAATACTCATCCAGCGGACGCTTCATCACAATCAGCGTCGGAAACTTGATTCCGTTGACCTCTTGATAGCGATCGTAGGAAGCGGAAGTCACCACACGCCCCTGATCGTCATAAATATCCTGCTGAAACGGCAGCATGGTCACCCGCGAGATATGCAGCACACGCATGGTCTGCAGCACATTGTTCGCTTTGACCTTGGAGATCGTCAGGTCGTAATCCGGCTCTTCAATCGCCACGCGCTTCTTATCCGGAGACGGCATAATCCTGGTTGACTCATCCAGGCTGACATACTCGTTCTGCTTTACCCCGGGCACCAGCATCGAGTCGAAGAAGACCTCAGGCCGCAGGTTCTCCAACCCGTTTTTCGAAGGCGTCGTTACCGTGTTGGCACCCCGCAGCCACTCATCGCCATGCCCCGCCGTAGCGTGCACCAGCGTGAATGTTTTGCCGTCGGAGACCATATCCAGCGCGCGCGATCCCATGATCGGCAGCTGCAGAATCACCCGCAGATCCTGCGGTTTTCTGACAAAAATATAGCCTCGAAACGAGGTGTACGTCGTAATTTTGCCGGTCTTGCCGCCACCCACGCTCGCGGTAATCAGCACATTGGCCTGCAGCGACTTGATCGCGGCATCGCGGGCGGAAACGTCCTTCTCGATCTGTTCCACCGAGCTGGACTGATATACGTCCGGCGCCATCGTCTTCTGCACGAGCTTGGTCGAACGGAAACATCCCGTCGTAGCACCGGTCATACATAGTGCTGCCAAAGCCGTTAACGCACTCAGCTTCTTCATCCAGTCAAAATCCAAGTATATTGGCTTACCGCGTGTTAAACGGCTATGAATCTTTCAGATGCACTGATATACGATCAGGTCGCACGTTCCTGTTGCTCTTTGCGACATCCCTTCATTCCGCGCCAAATTCTTCCAGCAATCGCTTCACCGTGCTCTTCTGCGCACGCTTGACCGGCTCCTCTACCCGAAGCAGATCGGTGGCCAGCTTCATATGCTGACAGCTACCTTCCCGTGCGCCTTTTACTAGTCCCCGCACCATCTCCGGCAGCTGCTCGGCTAACGCCTTCCGCATCCACCTTCCCGCCTGTGCCGGCTGTAAAGGCTTCTCCGGTAAAGGAAAGGCAAACTCCGAACGCTTCTCCACACCTTTCGCCACCCTGCTCACTCTGGCCCCCTCAAAAAAGAGCGGAAGCCCACATGGTGGACTCCCGCTCTCGATCTCTACTTCTCTAGAATACCAACCTGGGTAGAACAACTATGCAAAGTATTTTTCGGGTAAAAGCTGTTTTATTTCAATGGTTTATTGGGGTATCTTGCCGCTGTACCCCTTGACAGGGTTTTAGCCTCACTCCCCCGGCAGCCGTGTCTGTGGTTCCAGCAGCCTGGCTGCCAGCAGAATCCCCGTCAGGCGATCGAGCGCTTTGCCATACTTCTGCACTACAGAGCGCAGGCTGATACCCATCGCGGCAGCAGCTTCACCATGCGAGTACTCCTGCAGGCCCACGCGCTTGATCACCTCGCGTTCTTCCTCGTTCAGCTTTGCAAGGCAGCGCTCCATGTCGAAGCAGAAGATCACCGCATCCTCAAAGCTTTGCATCTTGTAGCTGGTTACTCTGGCCCGGAACAGCTCTCGTCCCAGCAGGCTGGGAACCCGTCCCGACTCCATGGAGACGCGCAGGTAACGGCGCAGCATCGCCTCCGTGTACTTGCGGTAAAAAGCCAGCTCCGGCCTCGGGCGCACCTGCACCTTGCTGCCCGTGCCCACAAGCTCCAGCGGCCGGGTCTCGGCAGGCAGTGAGTGTTCCGTGCCAACTGCGTAAAGACGTGGCAACACGCTTGCTCCCGTAGTTGCTTCCCGCACTTGCTGTTGTTCTGCGCTCTTTACCGTCGTCCGGGCAACAATCTGCAATATCATCGCGTTCTTCTCCGTGTTGTTCATCGCGCACCCCCGCTTACGAGATCCTGCCCTGCCACACAGCTCATCCCGGCCCTCACCGCGTTCTCCTGCTTTCTCCTCTGCCGGAATTGTTTCCTGCCCCGGCTTCTTCCTCGCGGAGCAGGGAATTCGCTCAGCCACGCAGCGCACCCCGCGCAGTAGCGGCTTCCAGCCTGCGCACGAAGCCACAGCGACCCACAGCCTTCGCACACCTTCAACTCCACCGTCTGCACGGTGGTTTTTTTCACGCAAAAGTCCTTCATCTTTCGTTCTCCAGGCACAGCTCTCCCCTGACGAGCCTCGGGTTTTTCTGCGGTCGAACGGGCTCGCTCAAGTTGCTCAGGAGGCGTGGTCCGCCTCGGTTGTCGTTTATGCTTCCTCCGAATTCGCGCCAGGCGCTCTGCCTCACCAATGAGGAAGTTTCGTGGTTATAGCCCGGGCCATACCCCCTGTCAACGAAATGTTTTCCTTCGCACGGAAATCCACATAAGTCGCAGAAAAATATCGACTTATGCCTATAATGCGGCCGTTGTATCGTCCGCTTTCGCCTAAGTTTCGCCTATGCAGTGACTTCCCCGGATTTCTGCACGAGGAATAGGGCAATCCGCAAAATTCCTAAAACCGGAAATACGTATTCCCGAAATGAAACCGATTCGCTGCTCAAAATCGTGACGAAACCCTTACACGTCTCAAGCCAACCCCGCCTCCGGCCGACGTAAAATAGAACAGGTGAATCGAGATTGCTGAATCCGATTTGCGTTCCGCGTTTTCTCGCGGTCGAAACAACAAGGAGATCGGCCGATTTTGACTCTGTCTTCCCTGCTTCGAAGCCCTTTAGCCTCCCGGTTTTGCTCTGCACTTCTTCTCTGTGGTTCGCTTGCCTGGCTTACCTCCTGCGGTGTTGATTCCACCCCGGCCGAAACCACCGTTACGGCAGCCACCTCCACCGAGCCCTCGCCCGAGGGAACGCGTTACGAGCTTCATCTCCATCACCTCCACACCGGAGAGAATCTCGACATCGTCTACCGTGTCGGCGATCGGTATCTTCCCGAAGCGGTCGATGAACTCAATCACTTCCTTCGCGACCACCGTACCCAGGACGTTCATTCTTATGATCCCCGGGAGTTCGATGCCCTGCATGCCCTGCTCGCGCGTCTCAAGCGTCCGGACGCCACCATCGACATCGTCTGTGGTTACCGCACCCCGTGGTCGAATCAGTACCTTCGCACGCGTGGCGGCCGTGTTGCTCCCCGCCTCACCGGCGTCGCAGAGCACTCGCAGCATATGCTGGCCAAGGCCATCGATATCCGTGTTCCGGGCGTAAGCACTCTGGCTTTGCGCAACGCTGCTTTGAGCCTCCACGCCGGAGGGGTGGGGTACTACCCCAGCAGCCAGTTTGTGCACGTGGATGTTGGGCCGGTTCGGGAATGGACCTTCGGGCGCCGGCATCACGAAGGCTAGAGCTCGCCACCGTCCCGGGTTATTTTTCCCCGTCTGCGCGCAATCTCCCGGCATGAATCTGTTCCGGTAACAAGGGCGTCTCCACAAGCTTCTACACTCAAAGGCGTCGTGAAGAGTTGGATTGAAATTTCAGCCGCTGCGCTCGCGCAAAACGTTGCCGCCATCGGTCGTGTCGCGGGCAGTGAGACGCAGGTGCTTGCCGTCATCAAGGCAGATGGTTACGGTCACGGTGCTACTACCGTGGCACCCGCGCTTGTCCGTGCAGGCGCGCATTGGCTCGGCGCCACGGACCTGGCTGAGGCCGTGGACGTTCGTCAAACGCTGGGTTCTGCGGACAACACGCGGCTGCTGATCATGAGCGCCATCCTGCCGGAAGACTCTCCCGGCATCGTCGAGCATCGTCTCACGCCTTCCATCTGGACTCCGGAACACATCCAGGCTCTTGAGTCCGCTGCTGCTGCTGCGGGCACACGTCTCGCCATTCACCTGGAGATTGAAACGGGGATGGCCCGTCAGGGCGCGGCTCCGGGCTCTGAGCTTGCCGCGGCGCTCCAGGCGCTTGCCCACTCACCCCACATCGACTGCGAAGGGCTCTACACCCACCTCTGCGAGTCTGAGGTGGCGCACTCTCCTGTTACCGCGCAGCAGCGGCAGCGGTTCACCGCAGCGCTGGACCAGGTCCTCGCCGCAGGCATCTCCCCCCGGCTCGTACACATTGGCAACAGCTCCTCTGTCGATGAATCCAGCACGCTTCCCTTCATTCGCCAGATGGCTGCGCGTATCGGTGCCCTGCCGATGGTCCGCACCGGTCTTGCCGTGTACGGTCACACGCTGACGGTGGAAGGCGGCCAGCCGCACCTCAACGCGCAGCTGGAACCTGCACTCGTCTGGAAGGCGCCGATCCTGCACCTGCGGGAGATCGTTCCGGGTACCACCGTCGGCTACGGGGCGACCTTTACCGCAGACCGACCCATGCGGTTGGCCTTGCTTCCGGCAGGTTATGCGGATGGCTTCCGCCGCGCGGGTTCCTCCGGTGTGGGCAACGGTTGGGTGATGGTCGCCGGTCAACGCGCGCCGATCGTCGGCCGTGTCTCCATGAATCTCACGGTGGTCGACGTTACAGAAATTCCCGGGCTCTCCATCGGGCAGGAAGCGATTCTACTCGGTCCTGGCGTTACCGCAGAGGACCACGCCCGCTGGTCGAATACCATCTCCTACGACATTCTCTGCGGGATCCGTGCGAACATCCGCCTGGTTTAGCCTCGTGTTCTCTCGCATCTCATCGGCAACGGGCGATTGAAACGATAAACTGAACAGATGCTGTCTGGGCTTTATGCAAAGTGGATGTATGCGTGGGAAACCGCGCTGACCACCCGGGATGAGAACCGCGTCGAGCGGCCCCTCGAGTGGGGGTTCGACCGTCTCGCCGACTTCGGCGGAATCGAAGCGGAAGCGGCCATCGCCGCCGGAACAAAGACGCCGTTGCAGGCCATGACCGAGATCAACGCGGCCATCGTGCGCGAGCCGGAGCGCTTCTTCTCGTACCGCAAGCCCACAGACTACCGTCTCGAACAGCACTTCCCGCAGCTGTACCCGACCAACGTTCGTCCGGAAACGCTCGCCCAGGAGCGAGAGTGGCGTCGTCGCGCTGAAAGCGGCGAGCTGCGCAAAGAGCCCTTCCTGCGCTTTAGCTCCCCCGTGCGCACCGGCTATCCAGAGAACGATACCGTCAACGCGCGTTGGTACGAGGCGGCACCACGTCCTGGCAAGCCGCGCCAGGCCATCATCGTGCTGCCGCAGTGGAACGCTGATGCGTTCTCGCACAACGCGCTCTGCGAGCTCTTCCTTCGTTGGGGTATCAGCTCGCTCCGGCTCTCCAAGCCGTACCACGACGTCCGCCGCCCGGCCGAGCTGGAGCGCTCAGACTATGCTGTTTCGGCCAACATTGGCCGCACCCTGCAATCCGCGCGTCAGGCCGCATCGGACATCAGCGCCTGCATCGACTGGCTTGAAGAGCAGGGCTATGAGCAGTTCGGTGTCCTCGGCACCTCTCTCGGTAGCTGCTATGCCTTCCTCGCCGCTTCTATGGATCCCCGCATCCGGGTCTGCGCGTTCAATCACGCTTCCACTTGGTTTGGAGACGTCGTTTGGACAGGGCAGAGCACGCGTCACATCCGTGCTTCCTTTGAGCGTGCCGGTATCAATCAGCAGCAGGCTCGCGATATCCTCGCCGGCCTCTCGCCCATGTGCTACATGCAGCGCTTCGCCGAGCACCCCAAGCGGGTTCTCGTCGTGCATGCGACCTACGACCTGACTTTCATTCGCGATCTTTCGCTCGATGTTCTGAAAAGCTTCAAGACTCACAACGTTGACTTCGTTTCGCGGGTACTGCCCTGCGGCCACTACACCACTGGGGAGACTCCGTATAAATTCCTCGACGGATACTATCTGGGGCACTTTGTCTGGCAGTCGTTCAAAAAGCTGGGGAACGAAGTCCCTGTGCGGTTGTAACCGCGCCAGGCCGATCCTCTGAGAAGCCGTTCTGCCGCTCTGGCTAGGGGCTAAAAGCCGACCGCGCGTAGCAGCCGGTTCCAGGCCGTATCCGGCCGTCGATCCACCAGACGTGGACCAGGTGTTTGTTCCAGCCGCATCTGACGCCGCTTCTCCACCAGGGCGGCGATCTCCTGCTCCACCTGCGCCACAATTCGTCGTGCCTGTTCCAGAGAGCTGGCGGCATAAGGTTCCGGATCCAGCAGAGAAACGCCGTCACGCGCTGCGAGAAACAGTTTGGGGCGTTTGTTGGGCTGCAGAATCACGGTTCCCTGCGGTCCGGTACCTGCAGGATTGGTGGTGCGTTTGCTCCGGAAGGGG
Organism: Acidobacteriaceae bacterium; assembly: GCA_028283625.1. Taxonomy (GTDB): domain Bacteria; phylum Acidobacteriota; class Terriglobia; order Terriglobales; family Acidobacteriaceae; genus Granulicella. Next base: position 104,866 of record JAPWKG010000024.1, read on the forward strand.
ATCAGCACGGCCATTTGCGGTGCATCGTTTGATTGTGCGTCCTGGCTCAAGTGCTTTTCCTCAAAAACCTGCTCTCTAGCAGCATCAGCTTCCAGAGCACGCTTGTTCATCCCGCTTCAGGCCAACAACGCTACAACTTTGGCATTACCAGCCCATAAAAAGGCCTGCTTCGTGTCTCGAATCGAGAGCCTTGTTTCAACCCGATACACTAGAGGTATGTCGATCGACCTGAACGCGCCCCTAGCCTCTGTTGACCCGGAAATTGCCTCGCAAATCGAAAAGGAGATCGTCCGCCAGCACGAAGGCCTGGAGATGATCGCCAGCGAGAACTTTGTCTCTCGCGCCGTGCTTGAGGCCGCCGGTACCGTCTTCACCAATAAGTACGCCGAAGGCTACCCAGGCAAGCGTTACTACGGTGGTTGTGAGTACGCCGATGTAGTCGAGAACATTGCCCGCGACCGTGCCAAGCAGCTTTTCGGTGCGGAACACGCCAACGTACAGCCTCACTCCGGCTCGCAGGCCAACGCTGCCGCGTACATGACCCTTATCGAGCCCGGAGACACCATCCTCGGTCTCGATCTCGCGAACGGCGGCCACCTCACCCACGGCCACAAGCTCAACTTCTCCGGTAAGCTCTATCGCGTCGTTGGCTACAAGGTCCGTCAGGACACCGAGGTCATTGACTACGACGAGCTCGAAGCACAGGCCGTTGCAGAAAAGCCCAAGGTCATCGTCGGCGGAGGCTCTGCATATCCGCGCCAGTTCGATTTCGCCCGCATGCGTCAGATCGCGGACAAGGTCGGTGCCAAGCTCATGATCGATATGGCACACTTTGCCGGTCTGGTCGCCGGCGGCGCTCACCCCTCGCCCGTGCCCTATGCGGATATCGTGACCACCACAACGCACAAGACGCTGCGTGGTCCTCGTGCTGGTCTCGTGCTCAGCAAGCAGGAGTACGCCACCGCGCTTGATCGCTCCGTTTTCCCCGGTCAGCAGGGTGGCCCACTCATGCACATCGTCGCGGCCAAAGCGGTTGCGTTCAACGAGGCTCTGCAGCCGGAGTTCAAGACCTACGCCGCGCAAACCGTGGCGAACGCCAAGACGCTTGCCGCAGCGCTGCAGGCGGAAGGCTTCCGCATTATCTCGGGCGGAACGGATACTCACCTCATGCTCGTCGATGTCTTTGCCAAGGGCATGCTCGGCTCTGAGGCGGAGAATGCGCTCGGCGCCGCGGGCATCACGGTCAACAAGAACGCGATTCCATACGACACCAACCCCCCGCTGAAGCCCTCCGGCATCCGCATCGGAACCCCCGCGCTCACCACGCGCGGCATGAAGGAGTCCGAGATGCAGATCGTCGCCAAGTGGATCGCTGAAGCGCTCGAGCACCGCAACGACGCGGCCCGTCTGGCCGATATCCGCGGACGAGTCAGCGAACTCGCCGAGCAGTTCCCGCTCTACGGCTTCCTGCGCGGTTAGTACAGCCTCTTTTGCTCCAGCCAAAAGCGTAGCGCCCGCGGACTCTTCCATATGCGCTACGCTTTTGCCATGTCATGGTTTACCTGGTCTCTGCTCTCCGCCCTGTTCGCTGCTGCCACCGCGTTGCTTGCCAAGATGGGGGTGACGCAGGTAGAGCCGAACCTGGCCACGGCGGTGCGCACGAGCGTGGTCATGGTGCTTGCCTGGGCCATCGTCTTCAGCGTCGGCTCGCATCGTGAGCTGGTAGCGCTTGATCGCCGCAGCCTGTTGTTTCTGGTGGCTTCTGGTTTGGCTACGGGGCTTTCCTGGCTCTGCTACTTCCGTGCGTTGGCCAGCGGCCCGGCCTCCCGTGTTGCTCCGGTCGATAAGCTCAGCGTCGTCTTCGTCATCTTGCTGGCAGCGCCTTTGCTCGGCGAGTCCATTACGCGTGGCAAGGTTCTCGGCGGTGTGTTGATCACCGCTGGGGCCATCGTGCTGGCCTTTGCAAAGTAGAGCCATCGGTGACACTGTTCACGCCTGAGGTCAGGCTCTCCTGATACCCTCGTGCTCAACGAGGGAGGAATTCGGTCTCGATGATTGCTGCTATGTTTTTTGCCGGTTTTTTCACCGGCAGTCGAACCTTTACCCCTATTACCGTGCTCTGCTGGTTCTCCTGGCTTGCGGGGTATTCGCTTGACCATACCTGGGCTGCGTGGACCGCGCGCCCGTTCACCGTACTGGTGCTCACCCTCTGCGCGCTGGCCGAGTACATCTACGACGTCTGCCCGATCGCCTGCAGCCGTAAATTGTTTGGCCCGTTTCTTGCACGGCTCTGCTTCGGCGCGCTCTCCGGTGCGGTTGTCGCTCAGGCGTATACCGAGCCACGTATCGGCGGCGTGCTCTTCGGGCTCTTCGGCTCTGCTGTCGGCACGCTCGTTTTCTTTGCATTGCGTCAGCGGCTTGCACTCCGGCTCGGCCGTGATCTTCCAATCGGCCTGCTGGAGTCTGCCTTCTCCCTTCTGTTGATGATCGCTACCGCATGGCACGTTCGTACCGGTGTGGTCTGGATACAGACCATCTGGGGGCACATGGGGTAGTTGCGTGTCGGGGAGGGGTGCTACGGCCGTTGCGCCAGCACATGGCGCGGGATGCCGGCATAGTCTTCGATAAAGCGAACATGCTTCCAGCCGCTCAGCATCTCGGCAAGGGCATCTTTCTGCCCATAGCCGAACTCCATGGCCAACAGGCCATGCGGTTTTAGAACGCGCCGCGCCTGAGGAATCAGGCGGCGATAGATCTCCAGCCCATCTTCTCCTGCAAAGAGCGCAGTATGCGGCTCATGCTCCACCACTTCCTGCTGCATCTCGGCGGCGTCGCCGCTGGGTACGTAGGGCGGGTTGGAAACGATCGCATCGAAGCGATGCGCCTCGACGTCCGTCAACAGATCCAGTTCGTAGAACGAAACCTTGCGTGCGCACCCCAGTCGCAGCGCGTTTTCGCTGGCGACTTCAATTGCAGCCGGGGAGATATCGACCGCGGAGAGATTGACCCCAGCTACATGGGTTGCCAGCGCAATCGCAATCGCACCGGAACCAGTGCCCACGTCGGCAATCTCCAGTGTGCGCTCATCGTGGAACTGTGTTGCCCACAGCTCCACCTGCTCCACCAGGAGTTCGGTTTCTGGTCGTGGAATCAGAACCGCAGGCGTTACATGCAGCTTCAGTCCGTAGAACTCCTGCACACCCGTCAGATACTGCAACGGCTCCCCTGCAACGCGCCGTTCTAGCAGCGTGTCGAACGCGCTTTGGGTTGTCTCGTCGAGCGAATCGTCTCCATGCGCCAGCATCCATGCGCGGTCGCGCCCGCCCATCGTGTGGGCCAGCAGAATCGATGCATCGCGTGCATCAATCTTCGTCGCCGCGTTTTGGAGTAATTCACGTACGGTCATCGGTCGCTGAAAGCCTTTACCAGAGTTCAGCATACGGGAGCCTTCGTACAATCGAAAGAGGCGGCTCCGTTCTCATTTGTCGCCCGGAGGTCATCGAAGCTGTATGAGCACACTCGCCGCGCCCACATCAGTTGCCGCCATCGAGGAGCGTCTGGCTCCGCTTCGTGCCCGCCTCACCGAACACCCCATCTACGCAGCAGTGCAGTCGCTTGCAGACGTCCGCCTCTTTATGGAGTCCCATGTCTTTGCTGTCTGGGATTTCATGAGCCTGCTCAAGAGCCTTCAGCGCGGCCTCACCTGCGTCGATGTACCCTGGACGCCCTCGCCGCTGGTTGCCAGCCGCCGCTTCGTCAACGAGATCGTTTTAGGGGAAGAGAGCGACGAGTACCACGGCCGTCCTGTCTCGCACTTTGAAATTTATCTGGAGTCCATGCAGGCGGCCGGCGCGGAGACTGTGCCCATGCAGGCCGTGCTGCAGGCACTGGCCCAGCAGAGCGACTGGCGTCAGGCGCTTGAAGCTGCCCCTGCTCCGGCACGCGCCTTCGTGCAGGAAACCTTCCGCGTCATTGAGACAGGCTCGCTCGCGGCGCAGGCTGCGGCGTTCACCTTCGGTCGAGAAGACGTGATTCCTGACCTGTTTCGTGGCTTCATCCGGGAGCTGAATCAGGAGCTGGCTGGCTCGCTCGGCGTCTTCGTCTGGTATCTGGAGCGTCACATCGAGGTGGATGGAGAAGATCACGGTCCGCTCTCGCTTCGGATGGTGGCCGATCTCTGCGGTACGAATTCTTCGCTTTGGGAAGAGGCCACGCAAGCGGCTGAGGACGCGATCCGAGCCCGTATCGCTCTCTGGGACGGAGTCCACGCGGCAATTCTGGCCGCACGCTAATCTGGTCACACGCCAGCGCCGTTCTCCATCGACAGCCGCGGACCCTGCGCTCTTCCTTGCCTGCTCCTCCTTCGGTCTGCTGAGGGAGCGCAGAGCAGAAAAATTCTCGCAGCAATACTTTCTGCATCCTGATCCCGTTTGTCTGTCGTATAGGCAGGTGTAGGCGATCATGGCCATGGATCCTCAACACTTTCGTTCGCTCATCGAGCAGCACCAGCGCATGGTGTTCTCTATCGCCCTGCGCATCGCCGGTGAGTACGGTACTGCGGAGGAGGTCGCGCAGGATGTTTTTCTCGAGCTGTTTCGCACCGCGCAACCGTTCGAAGGGCCGGACCATATTCGTTTCTGGCTTCGGCGTGTCACCGTCCACCGTGCCACGGATGCTCTGCGTCGCCAGGCTCGCCAGCCGGAGTCTGAGGCGGACGAGTGGCTCGATGAGCTGCACACGCCCGCGGCCGTGGAACCAGATGTTTCCGTCAGCCTCGCCATCGCAGCGCGTCTGGATGAGCTGCTGCGCGCTTTACCTGAGACCATGCGGGTGCCGGTCGTTCTTCGCTATCAGGAAGACATGACGCCGGAGGAGATTGCTCACCTGCTGGGTCAACCGCTGGCCACGGTTAAAAGCCACCTGCAACGCGGCCTGAAGCTGATGCGCCGTAAAGCAGAGATCACTATGAAGGAGTACGTTCGCCATGGCAACGCCTGAAGAACACGCCAGGCGCGACGAACAATTTGAGCGTGAGCTACAGCTCGCTCTGCGTCGTGTCGACGCCCCTGCTTCGCTTGCTTCTTTTCTGACCATTACTGCAGAGCAGGAGACGCGAGCTCAAAACCGCCGGGGTCTTCTCTCGTTCCGTCCTCAGGCGCGCAAGCCGGTGTTCCCGGCTCGCTGGTCGCCTCTGCTCGGTATCGCCTGCGCTGCCTCTCTTGCAATTGCGTGTCTGGCTGCGGAGAGCGTTCATCTGCATCGCGAAAAGGAGCGTGCCCTTGCCACGCAGCAGTTTGCGCAGGCAACCGCCATTACCGACCGCGCCCTGGAGCGCGCCCGCGAAAAGCTGGAGCGCGCCGGTGTGCAGGTGCAGGAATAGCAACAGAATCGCTTACGGAGATCTCATCATGAAGAAACTCATCGCTCTCTTTCTCGTCTCTGCCGCCTGCGTTGCAGGCGCGCAAACCGCAACCAGCGTTACGCGCAACAACGACGGTTCATGGATGATTCGCTCCGGCGCGCTCTCGCAAGGCAATGGCGTCGACGGTCCGCAGCAGGAGAAGGACGACCTCTTTGCTGGCACAGACATCTTCGAGAAGAACGCCACGGAGGTCACCGATATCAACATGGACCCCAGCTCGCTCAGCATGGTGGGGGGAAAGAACGCCACCAGCGCGCGCCGCATGTTGCTCAATACGGTCAAGACCTATGAGTACGACCAGCCGGGCATGTACAACATGGCCGATGTTGACCACTTCCGCCAAAGGCTCAATACCGGCGACTGGCACTGCTCCGTGCATACCCGCAACCTCAAAACCGGAGAGTCGACGGATGTCTGCCAGAAAGCGCGCAATGACGGCTACCGTGAAGACGCCATTATCACGGTGGAGAAGAAGGAGCTGACCTTCATCCACCGGGTGAGCCGCATCGGCGGTGGGCAAAGTGAGTTGGGCCCACTTCCTGTCGGCTATGACATCTCCTCGCCCATGGTTCCTCAGCTTGCCATGCTTCTCCCCGGTGAGATGGCTGGCCTAAGCGCGCAGGTGCAGGCGGAAACCGCTGGCCTTCAGGCAGAGATGCTGGCCTTGACCGCCACCGGCAAACTGAACGGCCTGCGTGATCTGCAGCGCGGCCTTTTGAACTCGAAGCTGAACAATATTCAGCCGCTCAGCACCCGCGAGCTCGAACAGTTCAGGCTCTATGTTCTTCCTCCCGCTCCGCCCGTAGCTCCTGCTCCTCCGGCAAAGCCCCTAGAATAGGGAGCGAATGTCTCTAGGCTTCTCCGTAACCCACACTACCGCCGAGGGCGGCCGCCGCGCCGAGCTCACCTTGCCGCACGGCACCGTGCAAACACCGGTCTTTATGCCTGTCGGCACCGCCGCAACGGTAAAGACCGTACCGCAGGAGGTCGTAGAAACGATCGGCCCTGCCAGGGCTGATGGAACCCCGCGCGGTGCGGAGATTATTCTCGCCAACACCTATCACCTGTACCTGCGGCCCGGCCACGAACTGATCCGCCGCGCCGGCGGGGTACACCGCTTTATGAGCTGGCAGAGGCCCATGCTCACAGACTCTGGCGGCTTTCAGGTCTTCTCGCTCGCCAAGCTGCGCAAAATCACGGATGACGGTGTGGAGTTCCGTTCGCATCTCGACGGTTCCAGGCACTTCTTTTCTCCCGAGCATTCCATGGCCGTACAGATCGCGCTCGGAGCCGACATCATGATGGCCTTCGACGAGTGCGTGGAAACCCCGGCCACTTGGGAGCGCACACGGCAGTCCATGGACCTGACACATGCCTGGGCCCGGCGTTCGCACACCTACTGGAAAGAGCATCGTCACGAGGTGCCCTGGGCGCAGCCGTTACAGAACGGCGTTACGCCCTTCACCCGACAGTATGACCACACTCACTTTGAGCAGAAGCATCAGGCTCTCTTCGGCATCGTGCAGGGGGGCATGTATCCCGACCTGCGTAAGCAGTCTGCAGACTTCCTGGTCGATCTTGACTTTCCCGGCTACGCCATCGGCGGTCTGGCCGTAGGAGAACCCCGCGAGGTCACCCGCGAAATGATCGCACGCACGCTCGAGTGGCTGCCCAAGGATAAGCCCCGTTACGTAATGGGCGTGGGCTACCCTGACGAAATTGAAGAGTACGCCCGCATGGGCGTCGACATGATGGACTGCGTCCTGCCCACGCGTGCCGGCCGTCACGGCCTTGTCTTCACCCGGGAAAATCCTGCGGACCGTTTGAGCAAGCCCGTGCGCATGAACATCAAAAAGCTGGAGTTTGCAGAAGACCAGCGCCCCATCGATGAAGGCTGCACCTGCCAGGTGTGCAACCGTTACACGCGTGCCTACCTGCGGCATCTTTTTTCGAGCGGCGAGCCGCTCGGTGCCACGCTCAACTCGATCCACAATCTCCATTTCTATTTGGAGACGATGGAGCGCGTCCGAGAGCAGCTTTCCTCTAAAGGCCAGCCTGCAGCTGCCGTGTAAGGCGTGTCCACGAGGCCACCAGCACCACCGCCGCGCCGCCCAGCGCAATGACTAATCCCATCCACAGGCCGCGTGGTCCAAGGTGCAGCGGAAAGGCCAGGACCCAACCGAGCGGCATGCCCACCAGCCAGTAACAGACGATATGGGTCCAGAGCGGCGTGGTGGTCTTTCCGGCACCGCGCATCGCACCTGCTGCGACCACCTGGATGCCGTCGAAGAACTGGAAACATGCGGCGATGCGCAGTAGCGGTACCGCACCGGCGATCACCGCCGGGTCCGGCGTGAACAGCCCGGCGATGATGCCGGGGATGAAGAGAAAGCAGATTGCGGAGATCAGCATGACCGCCGCGCCGGCGAGAATACCGCTCCAGCCTGCGGCCTCCGCCTCCACCACGGTCCCGGTGCCGATGCGAACCTTGCCCAACGCATGTCCTACCCGGACCGCTGTCGCGGAGCAGATGGCAAGGGGAACCATAAAGCTTGTGCTCGCGCACTGCAGCGCAATCTCGTGACCTGCAAGCGGCAGCGCGCCGAAGGTCGCAATCAGAGACGTTACCAGCGCAAAGATCGCAATTTCGATCAGAATCTGCGCGCCCACCGGCGCACCCAAAACCCAGATGCGGCGCAGATGCTCTGTCTCGATGCGGAGCGGGGTTGCGCTCAGGCGAAACCCTTTATGCCGGTCCGCACGCCACAGCGCGACCACCAGCACCAGCATCAGGTACAAGCGGGCAAGACTCGTTGCCCACGAAGATCCCACAACGCCGAAGGCTGGAACGGTATAGCCAGCGAAGCGGTGTCCATAGATCAGCAGCCAGTCAAAGGCGATATTCACGAGGTTGGCGCTGATCAAGGCAAACGCGATTGGCTTGGCCTGGTGCGCAGCCTGCAGATAACGGCGCAGCACAAAGTAGGCCAGCAGCGGCACCACACCCCAGGTCAACCCACGCAGCGCAGGAATGGCACGCACCAGAATCTGCTTGTCGACCGGGAAGTGCCCAAGGACCACCGGTGTTGCCGTAAAGACCGCCAGCAGCGCCAGCGCCAGCAGCGAGGCCATTGCAAAACCATGCAGCAGCCAGCGGTTGGCTGCGGGGATATCTTCCGCACCGAAAGCCTCGGAGATAACGGAGTCCAACCCCAGCAGAACGCCTGCGATTCCAAATGCAACCGTATTGAAGAGCACCCCGGCCAGTGCGGAGGCGGCCATGTTCAGGGCAGGTTCCTGCATGCGGCCCACCATGATGGTGTCCACCAGGGTCATCGCCACCCAGCCGAGCTCACCGAGAATCAGAGGAAAGGCCAGCTTGAGCAGCGGAGACATCTCCGCCCGCAGGTCACGGCTACGCATGCCTATGAGGCTACCAAGAGCCCGTCCATAATCTGTTGGCAGGGTTGAGCCCGGGGGGGGCGAAAACCTACTCCTGCTCATACATCAGCCGGGCGAGATACATATCGGCCGCTGCCCAGGAATCCGAGTCCCCGGCGTGCGCTACATAGCCATCCGGGCGAACCAGCCAGATGCCGCCTTCGGCAAACGGCGCGCGGATCTCCGGCTCGATCCACTCCGGGTAGCATGCCAGCAGCTCCTCTGCGTTCTCATCCCGGTGCGCATAAAGCACAAACTGCGGTTTGGTCCCGGCGCTGCGCGGCTTGTCCGTGTCCACCAGAGGAGCGCGCTCGCCGACGCGCGGACCTCCACCGATGTGGTCATCCCGGCCATTAAGCGGGGAGCGATCGTAACTGACGGCCAACTCCGAGGCGGCCTCTGCGAACGCAGCCTTGGTTGTGCCAAAACCAAAGACCGTACGCATGGCATAGTTGCGCATTTTATTGAGGAGCAGGTTGTCCAGCGAGGCCAGTCGCGTCAGCAGTCCAGCGCCTGCAATCACGCTATGGGCCACTGGAGCACGCTCCACACTGTAGCTATTCAGCAAAATCTCCGCGCCGGTCTTCGAGACGTGGCCTTGCAGAATGAGGGCAAGCTTCCAGGCAAGGTTGAAGGCATCCTGCATGCCCGTATTCATTCCCTGTCCGCCGGAGGGGGAGTGCGTGTGGGCGGCATCGCCCGCCAGCAGCAAGTGTCCTTTGCGGAAGTGCTTCACCATGCGCTCACTGATGTGAAAGCTCGTCAGCCAAAGCGGGTCGCTGGCCTCGAGATCGCGTCCCACGCGCTTGTCCAGCAACGTTTGAATCTCTTCCAGCGTGGGCTCGCCGGTTCCATGGCCATGCGCGGCGACGACACGGAATCGTCCCGGAGGCAGTGGAAAGATGCCCAGCACGCCATCCGCATGCATGTGGAGCTCCAGCCTGTCTCGATCCACTGCGCCTTCCAGATGCACGTCCGCCAGCACCCAGTGCGAAGGCTTCGTATGCTCCTCAAAGCTGAGTTCGGCGCTATGCCGCACCACGGAGTGTGTTCCGTCGCAACCCACTAGCCACTTCGGCTCAACCTCTTCGTTGGAGTCGTCCGGCAGAGCCAGCCCTACCTTCAGGCTTCCATCCTCTTCCTGCCGTACCGAGGTGCAGGTCACACCGCGCTGCACACGAACGCCAAGCTCCTGCAAACGCTCCTCGAGCAGCTGTTCGGTCCGGCTCTGCGGAATCATCAGCGCATAGCGGTACGGGGTATCGACCTCGTCCAGCCGTACGGAGGTAAACTCCCGTGGTCCTTCGTAAAAATGCGCTTCGGTGACCTTTTCGCCAACGTCGAGGAAGCGCTGATCCAGCCCCATGCGGGACAGGTGTTCGAGCGTGCGGGGCCACATCACCAGAGCCCGCGACTGTGTTGTGCGCGCATCGTCAGAGTCCACAATGCGCAGACGAACGCCGTATCGCGCCAGCTCACAGGCCAACGCCAGGCCCACGGGGCCGGCTCCAATAATCAGTACGTCCAGGTTGTCTGCCATCGTTGCTCTACCGTGCCTTTCAGAAAAAGCCTACTCCGGCTCAGCGTATTTTGCTGTGACAGAACGCTCTAGCCGGTTCGTCGACGGAAGCAAAATACCTCGGAATTGGGGTCTGGGGTATCGTTCAGGGTCCCCGGGGAGAGCAAACCCCAAGGCCAGCGCCGATTTTCTTGACACCCGGGCCACCACCGACGACACTTAACGCTCAGGTGTGATTTCAGGTCGGGTTGGGGGAATGCCCAGCCAAACCCGGGTGCGATTCCGCGCCGGCCGTATGGTTTCGCGGCCAATCCCCGGAAATATTCTCAGAGAAACGCGCCGCTCCTGGACCCTGCACCTCTGTTCCACGTATGCGGCACGCCGGCAGGTCCAAAAGTACTTCTCGTGGCACATGCAGTCTTCCTTCATCTTCCTGTAGCGGCTGTTGTTCTGGCCGGTGGCGCGCTGGGTTCGTTGGGCAGCATACTGCCCCTGATCGTGATTTTTATCGCGATGTATGCCCTGATGATCGTTCCCAACCAGCGTAAGCAGAAGCAGTGGAACGCTATGCTTGCGGCCATTAAGGTTGGAGACATTGTTACGACCAACGGCGGAATCCGTGGCACGATCCTTTCGGTCAAGGATGATGTGATTGTCGTCAAGACCTCTCCCGACGGAGTAAAGCTGGAGTTTGCCAAGAGCGCAATCGCAGCCGTTACCACCGAAACGGAATCGTCTAAGAGCTAAGTACGGAAACACCCCTGTTTCATCAAGTTTTTCTTGTAAGGAAAGCAACACAACGATGGGCAAGAACCTCGCAGCAAAAACCTGGGCGATCGTCGCCATTCTGGTCCTTTTCCTTTACGGAATCTTCGGTATTCCTCACGGCGGCTGGAAGAAGTCGATCACCGATCGCATCCACCTCGGCCTTGACCTCAAGGGCGGTACGCACCTTGTGTTGCAGGTGCAGGTTGCCGAAGCCATTGGCTCGACGACCGACCGCGATATGCAGGCGCTGAGTACCGCGCTGGCTGCCACCGGTGCGACCGCGCAGAAGCTCGACCCGACGGCTCACCCCGAGGTCATCACGATCAACAGCCCGAACCCGGCGAAGAACTCGGATGTGCGCTCTGTCCTGAACGACAACGCCTATCAGGGCTACGACGTTCAGTCTTCCGCGGGCGGTTTCACGTTGACGATGAAGAAAGAGGCTATCCGCGATCTGGAAAACCGCACGCTCGATACCTCGATCGAAACGATTCGTCAGCGTATCGATTCGCTCGGTGTCTCTGAGCCGGTCATCGAGAAGTACGGGCTTGGCGACAACCAGATTCTGGTGCAGCTGCCGGGCGTCGATGATCCGGGCCGCGTCGAGAACATTATTCAGTCCACAGCCAAGCTTGAAATTCACGAGGTTGTGGGCACTTCTTATCCCGATGAAGCGCAGGCCCTGCAGGGTCTCGGCGGCATGGTTCCCGCGGACGAAATTCTGGTTAAGGGTTCTGGCGCTGTCGGCGCTCCGGATCAGGTCTGGGTGCTCAAGCGTGCTCCGATCGTGGAAGGTCTCGACTTCCGCGGCGCGACGGCGCAGCAGGATGAAAACGGCCGTCCCGACGTAGGCTTTACGCTCACCACGGAGGCGGGCGATCGCTTCTATAAGTACACCGATGCCAACAAGGGCACCGGCCAGATGGCAATCGTGCTGGAAAACAAGGTCATCGAGGTGGCCACGATTCAGTCCGCGATTCGCGATCAGGGCCGTATTACCGGCGGCTTCTCGCAGCAGCAGGCAGATGATCTCAGCCTTATGCTGCGCACCGGTTCGCTGCCTGCGTCGATCAAGTACATCGAAACGCGTACTGTTGGTCCGTCGCTCGGTGCTGCTTCCATCCACCAAGGGGTGATGGCTGCCGTTGCCGGCCTGGCTGCGGTCATGATCTTCATGCTCATCTACTACAAGGGTGCGGGCATCAACGCGGACATCGCTCTGCTGCTGAACCTGGTCATCCTGCTCGGGTTCATGGGCTTCTCCGGCGCAACGCTGACGTTGCCGGGTATTGCGGGTGTCATCCTCACCATTGGTATGGGTGTGGACTCGAACGTGCTCATCTTTGAACGTGTTCGCGAAGAGCTTCGCCTCGGCAAGACCTCGGCGCAGGCCATCGATGACGGCTTTGGCCATGCCTGGAATACGATCTTCGATACGCACGTTACGACGATTGTCTCCGCAGGCATCCTCTTCGTCTTCGGCACCGGACCAGTCAAGGGCTTTGCAGTCACGCTGGTCTTTGGTCTGCTTGCCAACCTGTTTACCGCTATCTTCGTTTCGCGCGTCATCTTCGACTATCTGCTCGAAAAGCGCGGCCGTACGGCAGCTCTGTCGATTTAGCAGGTAGGAGAAGCGGGATGTACCTGATCCGGGTCTCCCGCTTCCACGCGCATCGCTTCTCGTAGCTCGTATCACGTTTTCTGAGGGTTCATCGTGGAACTGTTTCGCTCTTCCAACATCGACTGGCTCGGCAAGAAGTGGCTCTTTCTGGGCTTCTCGCTGATCTTCTCCATCGCCGGTGTGTTCAGCCTGCTCTTCTGGCATCATCTTCCGCTCGGTGTGGACTTCACCGGCGGCACGCAGATCACCGTGCGTTTTTCCTCCACGCCAAACGAGGATCACATCCGCGCGGCCATGGATGCGGCGAAAGTGCACGACGCGCGCATTCAGCGCATCTCAGGTGCCGCTGGTCTCAGCTCGAACGAGGTCATCGTTTCGTTGCCGATTTCCTCCGCGCAGGACACTTCGCACGACCAGGGCCGTTCAGAAGTTGAGAATGCTTTGAGCGCCAATTATCACGACTCTGCGTTCACCGTAGAGAAGGTCGATATCGTCGGTCCGACAGCAGGCAAGCAACTGCAGACGCAGGCGCTGCTGGCAACGCTCTATTCGCTGATCGGTATGCTGATCTATCTCTGGTTCCGCTTCGAGCTCATCTACGGCATCGCAGCGGTGGTCGCGGTCTTCCATGACACGCTCATTACCATTGGTGCTTTCTCGCTCAGCAATCAGGAGGTCTCGCTTACGGTCATCGCAGCGATCCTCACGCTCATCGGCTATTCGATGAACGATACGATCGTGGTCTTCGACCGTATTCGTGAAGATCTGGCAGAGAACCGCCGTGCCTCGTTGGCAGAGGTTGTAAACCTTGCGATCAACCAGACGCTTTCGCGTACGGTGCTTACCTCGAGCCTGACGTTCCTCACAGCGCTCTCGCTCTACCTTTTTGGAGGTGAGGTACTGCATGGCTTCTCCTTCGCGCTTGTCGTGGGCATTCTGATCGGTACGTACTCCTCGATTGCGGTCGCCGCACCCATGCTGGTGGCGTATCAGAACTGGCGTGCGCGCAATGGTAAGGAAGCGACGTTGCCAGCAGCCAAACCCGTGGTTCGTTAGTCCCATTTCAAGGGCCTATCCTTAAAAATCCCCTGCGCAAATTGCTGCGCAGGGGATTTTTATTTGCACACAACTTTGCATTGCGACACGTTCGTGCGCTAGGATGCTCTCACGGTCTACACACCAACCTGAACACAGCGCTTGATCTCCTGAGTTGTTTTCTCTTCGGCCCTGTTTTCCTCGTTGTTCGTGTAGCCCTCCTAGCAATCTCTGTGGGTTTCGCCCCCCTTCGAGAGAAGAGGCGTTTCCTTGTTTCAAACCTTGCACGCGGTAACGCAGATGGGAATTCTGCACCAGGATCTGGGCACCGGAAACAAAGTTTCCTCCAGCTCTTGTCAGGATTCAAAATGTCGGGAACAATCACACTAAATCCGGTGTCTAAGTCGGAAGTGCAGTAGCCCTACCCCTTCCCAGGGGCCCCGAGGTTGCATATGTTTGAAGACTCGATGATGGAGTCCGGTGGCCGGATCAAGACCAAGTCCAAGTACTGGATGATTGCCACCTTTGCGGTCAATGGCGCGATTCTCGCGACGATGATCTTGATCCCGCTGCTGTATCCGGAAGCGCTGCCCAAGAGCTCGCTTTCGGCCTCGCTGACGGCACCCCCACCCCCGCCTCCTCCGCCTCCGCCCCCACCGCCTCCGGCCGCTGTGCAGCCGAAGCCGGTCAAGATGGTGTCGGAGATCGATCAGGCGCTCCATGCCCCGACCAAGATCCCCAAGGACATCAAGATGGTCAAGGATGATGCTCCTCCTCCGCCCGCCAGCAGCATGGGCGTGGCCGGTATGAGCGGCATGTCCGGTGGTGCTCCTGGTGGCATTATGGGTGGCATGGCAGGCGGTTCGGGGAACGGTCCCGCAATCGTTGTGGCCAAGCCCAAGCCGACCGGTCCGGCACGTATCTCCTCCGGCGTGATGGCAGGTCAGCTGATCACCAAGACGCAGCCCGTGTATCCTCCGATCGCCAAGGCCGCACACCAGTCCGGCACGGTTCAGCTTCATGCCCTGATTGGCAAGGATGGCACGATCCGCGACCTGAAGGTTGTTTCCGGTCCTGCGATGCTGCAGGGCGCTGCGCTCGACGCGGTAAAGTCGTGGCGATACAAGCCCTATATCCTCAACGGCGAACCCACTGAGGTCGAAACCACCATTATGGTGAACTTCAATCTCAACGGTGGCTGATCGTACGTAGCCGGATTTGCTTGCGTCAGCGTCCAACGCTATGACTTTGTGAGTCTTCGGGGCGCGGTACACGCTACCGCGTCCGCCCAACACGGTTCCCGCTGCTGAAGCCGCGGCCAGCCTCAGAACGGATTTGTCTGAGCAACATTGCAGTTTCGTAAGAACACCCAGGAGGAATTTTCGTGATTCTCGCTCACACCGCAAACTTCGCACACACCTCGGTTCACTCGCTGGCTATGTTCCTTCAGGACGGCGGCAGCCAGGTTGGCTTCTCGCCGATGGAACTCTGGGCCCACATGGGCAACCTGGCCAAGGCTGTTGTTCTGGTTCTCTTCATCATGTCGATCTGGTCGCTGGCTGTGATCATCGATCGTGCACTGTACTTCTCTGCTGCTCGTAAGCAGTCGCGTGAGTTCGCTCCCAAGGTTGCTGGCGCTCTCAAGGAAGGCCGTCTGGACGAGGCGATCAAGATCGCTGACCGCTCCAAGAAGTCGCACCTTGCAGAAGTTGTTGCAGCTGGTCTTACCGAGTTCCGTTCGTTCGGTTCAGGTGGCGCTGTCACCGCGGAGCAGGTTGAGTCTTCGCAGCGCGCTCTCGAGCGTTCGGAAGCAATCGTTCACGCGAAGCTGAAGAAGGGCCTCGGCGGTCTTGCCACGATCGGTTCTACCGCTCCGTTCATCGGTCTGTTCGGTACCGTTGTTGGTATCTTGAACGCCTTCCAGACCATCGCTGCGATGAAGACCTCTTCGCTCGGCGCAATCGCTGGCGGTATCTCGGAAGCTCTGGTGACGACCGCGTTCGGTCTGCTTGTTGCTATCCCGGCCGTTATGCTCTTCAACTACTTCACCAACAAGGTTGAGTCGTTCGACGTCGAGATGGATAACTCGGCTTCGGAGCTGGTTGATTACTTCATCAAGCAGTCCTCGCACCGCTAAACCGCTTTACAGCGAGAGTCTACGGAACCCCGGAGTTCAGCCGCGAAGCTGGCTCCGGGGCCTCCGCAGAAAAATCTCGTTGCCTGAAGTACCTGAAGCTCCAGCGCGTACGCGCGAGCACAGATTTTTGAGGCGCACTGATAGGGCGCCGTTGCAGGGAGTGAACTACTATGGCAATGGCCAAGCGGGACGAGGGCAAGAAGGTAAACTCGAACATCAACGTGACGCCCATGGTGGACATCATGCTGGTGCTCCTGATCATCTTCATGGTCATCACTCCCATGGTGAACAACAAGGTCGCTGTTGATCTGCCTAAGGTGGCAGAAGCGACCATCATGGAAAACGCCAACAAGGAAGATGCGATCAACGTCGCGGTCACGCGCGATGGCAAGACCTTCGTAGGTGGCGATCAGGTTCCGATGGATCAGATCGGTCAGAAGGTGGCTGATCTTTTGTCGAAGAAGACCGCTGCGGACGCGGATAAGACGGTTTACTTCCGTTCCGACATGCGTGCGAACTACGGCAAGGTGATGGACACGATCGACGCTCTGCGCACCGGTGGTGTCAGCCAGCTTGCGCTAATGACCGACAACACCATCCAGTAGGTTTGGGCGTACATTAAGTTTTTGGCCTCGACAGCGAAGCGCTGCGGGCAGCTACAAGGAGAACTCGTATGGCAATGAGTGCTGGATCCTCCGGCGGAGCGATCGCGGACATCAATGTGACGCCGATGATTGACGTTTTGCTCGTGCTCTTGATCATCTTCATGGTCATCCAGCCGACCACGCCCAAGGGACTCGACGCGCTGGTTCCCCAGCCGCCGAAGAACCCTCAGCAGGATACGCCGAACGATCGTACGATCGTTGTGCAGGTGTTGAATGCAGGCGGAACGCCAACGTACAAGATCAACGATCAGGCTTTTCCTAAGGAAGATCTGACCGCAGAACTGACCCGTATCTTCTCCACCCGTCAAGAGAAGGTCATGTTCGTGAAGGGCGATAAGGATCTGGACTTCCAGCCGATCGCTGAAGTGATCGGTTTTGGTCACGCGGCTGATGTCACGAATATCGGCATCATTACGCCGCAGGTTGAAGCGGGACACTAATCCGTCGTTCTTCAAGCAGTATCTTGAAATGCCTCCGTTTGCGGAGGCATTTCTTTTGCTTTAAGCCTTAGGGAACATCGCTGCTTGTCCCGGTGTCTATAAGGCATAGCAAACCACTCTCGCAAGTGTCGCTTCTCCTCTCAACAGTGCTCGCTGCTCTCCTTGAGGAGGTTCTATGGCGTTTTATTCGGGATCGAATACAGGAGCGGAGATCAACGTAACTCCGCTGATCGATGTTCTGCTGGTGCTACTCATCATCTTTATGGTGATCGTTCCGACAAAGCCACGTGGCCTCGACACCTCAGTACCACAGGCGGGGCCTGCACAAAAAACGGTGCAGCAATTGCCTCCGGTCGTGCTGGAGATCGAGGATGAGCGTGGTAGCTATCGGCTTGACCGGGTTACGGTGAGCGGACAGCAGCTTGAGCCACGGCTCGCAGCCGAACTGGCTCTTCGCAGTGATCGCGTTGTCTTTGTTCGAGCCCCGCAGAGTCTTAGCTTTCAGCCAGTGGCCACGGTTGTAGCGTTGGCCAAGCGAGCAGGAGCGGAACGTGTTGCTCTGGACCGAGCGACGTCGTTTATTCGGGAATAATTTTCACGAAGACGCCATCCGGCAAGCTGGCTCCGCCGAGCAGATGGACGCTGCCATCGCGCACAAAACCGCGTAGCATCTGCCCGCCTGAGGGGGAGCCTGCGCGCGGCGTGGAGCTGGCAGAGGCTTGTGCCGGCTTTGGGGCTCCAGGAGCCTTGGGATAGGGAATCGCCGCGGACGGTTTTCCTGCTGCCGGTTTTCCGGTGCCGCGGTCCATGGCTTCATTCGCCAGCCGGTCGGCGTCTTTATTTTTGTGACGCAGAGCGTGGCTTATCTCGAACCCCTCGAAGCCGCGAATCAGCTGACGTGCCTGCTCCCAAAGCGGGCGCAGATCGGGGGAGTTTACCTTGTAGCGACCATTGATCTGGTTGACCATGAGCAGCGAATCGCTCACAACGCGCAGACGGCGGTAGCCGTGCTGCTGCACCCAGGCCAGCGTGGCTAACAGTCCGCGGTATTCTGCCACGTTGTTGGAGCAGACCCCCAGAAAGTCACTGAGCTCGGCCAGTTTTTCGCCGTTTGGCGCTACGATCACGGCTCCGTAGCCGGCTGGGCCGGGGTTGCCGCGTGAGCCTCCATCGCAGTGGGCTGCCAGCCAGCCTTCGCCGGAGGGTGCAGCCGAACGGGAAGAAGAGTCGCCAAACAAAGTTCCAGACATGTGCTCTATGCTAATCGTCCTGCCTGTGGGTGCGGAGCATGGGCAGCACGGCCGCGCGGCGCAGTCGCGGCGATTGCTAACCCTTTTCCACACCCGACGTCTGAAGGAGTGTACGAGTTACTGACTCCGGAGTCAGCCACCGCATGAGCCTAACGAACGCAGCAGTACTTCCCTTGGACGGTTCAGGCCGTCGACGACCCTTTGGTCTCCCGTCGCAAGCGGCGGAGGCTGGCGGCAGCGTAGAATCAGCGGCAGGAATGCACCGTGCCGCCACACAATCCGGTCCCGGAGCTCGCACCCGGCTCAGCGCCGAACAGTTAGAGCAACGGCAACAGCAACGTGCAGAAGATGACGAGCTGATTCGTGCTGCGCAAAAGGGAGATCGTTCTGCGTTTGACGCTCTGGTGCGTCGTTATGACCGCAGCGTTTTGCGGTTGGCTCTGCATATGCTGGGCAACGAGGAAGACGCGCAGGATGTGCACCAGGACGCCTTTATCAAGGCGTATCGCCATCTTTCGAACTTCCGCTTTGAGTGTTCGTTTTACACATGGCTGTACCGCATTGTGACGAATCTTTGTCTGGATCAGCTTCGTCGCCGCAAGAGCCGTAGAGAAGATCCTTCGGTCGTGTCGGATGCCGACGGGGGCGAGATCGATCTGCTGGCGCACATGACGGATGACCGCGCGGCGCACAATCCGGCACGCGAGCTGGAGCGGAAGCACCAGAGTTTTGCCATCCGCTCGGCGCTCGAAGAACTTACGCCGCGCGAACGGATGGTCTTTGAGCTCAAGCACTATCAGGGGCTCAAGCTGCGCACGATCGGTGAGATGTTGTCGACCACTGAGGAGACGGCAAAGAACACGCTTTTCCGAGCCACACGCAAGCTGCGCGCGCGGCTCGCCGAGGTGCGCTAGCGCACCTGCCGGAAGCCCGGCAAGCAGAAAAAACGAAGGCCGGCGGGGAAGTTCTTTTCCTACAGCCAGGCTATGCAGTACCAGTTTTGTGAGAGTGCCAGTAGTAGCTAAAGGAACGCAACCATGACGTGTGATCGGGTCCAACATAACATCATCCTGGCGCAGTACGGAGAGCTGCCGGATGAGCTCGGCTTTCAGCTTGAGCAGCACCTGAACACCTGCGAAGCGTGTCGTCGCGAGTGGACGGCGATCCAGATTCTGCATCAGGAATTAGCAATCGATCCGATGCTGGACCCAAGCCCGAATCTGCTGGCCTCGTCGCGTATGCGGCTGGAAGAAGCGCTCGATGCGATGCCGCCGCGCAGTTTGTTCCAGCGCTTTGTGGGCAACGCGTTCCGTTGGCAGGGCATGTTGAAGAGTGCGCCCGCGTTGGCGACGCTGTTGCTGGGGGTTGGTTTTGTGGGAGGTACGGGGCTGGCTCGTTACGAGGCTGCGCAACAGCCTCAGATGCCGCAGGCTGTGGTGATGTCGAATGCGCAGCAGGGCGCAATCGCCAGTGTTTCCGGTATTGTGCAGACGCCGAACTCGCAGCTGGTGCAAGTGAAATACAACCGCCTGATCCCCGAGACGGTACAGGGGTCTCTGGATGATCCGCAGATTCGTGAACTGCTGATGCTTGGCACCAAGCTTTCTACGGACAACGAGGTGCATGCTCAATCGGTGGCAATGCTTTCGGATGAGTGTCGTGCGGGCCGTCACTGCGAGGAAGAGCCGCAGGGCGGAGCGACGGTGAGCACGGTGCGCGGCGCATTGTTGGCGTCGCTGCACAGCGACCGGAATCCCTCGGTGCGCTTGAAGGCGCTCGATGGCCTGCAACCGTATGTAGCGAAGGACCAGCATGTGCGCGACGCCGTGCTCGATGCCATGATGCATGATGCCTCGCCCGATGTGCGCACCGAAGCGATTTCCCTGCTCTCGCCCGTAGGGGCGGATGCCAGCGTACGTCAGGCTTTGCGCACGGTCTCCACGGAGGACGTGAATCCAGCGATTCGGAATGCCTCGTTCCAGGCGTTGCAGAACGTGGGAGAGATCCAATAACGCTCCATGGCTTGGATCCAGCGACAACTCGTTCTGTGCGCGCTGGCAATTCCTCTCACGGCCGTCGCGATGGCTGCTCCTTTGGGTTGGACACCTCTTCCTGGAAACGGTGGTCGTGCTGCGGCGCAACAGCGCTCACAGGGTTACCTCGGTATTGAGTTTCACGATCTGACAGACGATCAGCTTGCGGCGCTGCACCTGAAGGGAGTTCGCGGTGCGGAGATCGTCATGGTGGACCACGATGGACCTGCTGGCAAGGCCGGACTTTGTCCCCGCGATCTTGTGGTGGCGATCAACGGGCAGGCGGTTGAGAATGCTCCTGCACTGCGCAAAATGATTCGCGACGTAGGCGCCGGGGCCTCCATTTCCATTGAGATTCTGCGGAACGGGCAAGCGATGACGCTCAATGCGCAGCTTGCGGACCGCGAAGAGGTAGAGCATCGTGCCGCGCTGGAGCATTTGACCCTGCACAGCGATGCTCTTAGCCCCTCGACCGGTGCTGAGTTGGCTCCTCCCTCTCCTGCATCGAAAACACATAGTTTCATCTCGTCGATGCTGCACATGAGCCCGTTCACGGGGTTGGCGGTGGAGCTGATGGAGCCGCAGCTGGCTGCATATTTCGGGGCTCCCACCGGTGTGGGATTACTGGTGAATACGGTGATGGCGGGCAGCCCGGCAGCGCAGGCCGGACTGCGCGCAGGCGATGTTCTTCTGCGGGTCGATAGTGTGGCGCTGCGGTCGGTTACGGATTGGACGCGGCACCTGCGCGAGAGCAAAGCTCATGCCCTGACGTTGACTGTCCTGCGCGATCGCAGGGAGCAAACCGTGGTGCTTACTCCGGATCTGAAGCGTCATGCCTGCCTGATGCTGCCCGTGCTCTGGGCGATTCCTGACGCACTTCTGGCCTGACGCGCAAAAAACGCGCTACACTCTCGGCAAGAATTACTTCATCTAAGAGCTTTCTCACCACGGGCCGCGGCTTTCTTAGCGTGTCCTGCAAAAATGCCGTGTCCCTTGGCATGGGGATCGCAACGGGAACGTGCGAGTCCCATGAGCGAATTGATTCTCATTTCTTTTGCCCGAGCCCGCCGTTGAGCCGTTTTGCGAGCCTTGCCCACTGTTTGCAGCGTCGTGCGTTTCCCAGCTCGCTTCGCCGCGTGTTGCGTCGAGTAGCCCTGTTTGTTTTCGGGGTGCCGCTCGTGCTGGCCTGTGTGCAGAGCAGTGGACAGCAGCTTCGGCGCGAAGCGCAGCGGCATCGTCTGGAGCGTCGCAGCGTGCATGGGCTTTCGGCGGCTCAGGCGGTCCATGCGGCGCAGGCGCAGCACAGCGCCTTTGGGCTCAAGCCGCGTTCGCAGAGCTTTGCGCAGGCCTGGACGCCGCTGGGACCGGTAACGGTCTCCTCGCCCGGCTTCGGAAACCTGACCGGTCGTGTCACATCCCTTGCCTTCGATCCGAACGATGCGACCGGCAATACGGTGTATCTCGGCACCGCAGACGGAGGTGTCTGGAAGTCGTCCAACGCCACTGCAGCGGGGAATGTTCGCTTCACGCCGCTTACGGATACTCTTTCCGTCTTCAGCCAGAGCGCTGGAGCCAGTGTGACCCCTTCGCTTGCAATCGGCGCGCTTGCGGTCCAGCCAGCGGCGACAGCGGTGCTGCTGGCCGGTACAGGCGACCCCAACGACGCTACAGACTCGTTGTACGGAGAAGGCCTGCTGCGTTCGACGGACGGTGGAGCGACCTGGACACTGATTGAGACCTCGCAGGATGGCAGCAACGGCAAGCATGCGTTTCTTGGCCTTGCGACGGCGGCTCTGGCCTGGAGCAGCGCGTCCCCTTCGCTGGTGGTGGCCGGGTTTTCCACCTCGGCGCAAGGACAGTTGGAGAACGCGGTGACCTCGATCTCCGTGCCGGGTCTTTACTACTCGACGGACGCGGGTGTGAGCTGGAAGATGGCCACGGTGTATGACGGAGCCACCATCATCCAGACAGCGCAACCGCTTGGGAGCGGATCGGTCGGCTACCCGGCTACCAGTGTGGTGTGGGATGCGCAACGAGGCAGCTTTTATGCCGCTTTGCGTGGCCACGGGTACTACTCCAGCACTGACGGCGCGAACTGGAAACGTCTTACAGCGCAGCCGGGCACAGGGCTCACGCTGAGCAACTGTCCGTCGAACGCCACCCTGGCTCCGGCAGCCACGTGCCCGCTCTTTCGAGGCACGCTGGCGGTACAGCCGGCAACCGGCGATCTGTATGCGTTGAGCGTGGACGCCAACAATCAGGATCAGGGGCTTTGGCAGGATCTATGCAACGCCAGTAACGGTCTTTGCAGTAACAATGCACCCAGCTTTGCCACACGGTTGGACGGCGCGCAGCTGGAGGCCGGCTCTGGCAGTACGGTCATCCCGCAAGGGGATTACAACCTCAGTCTGGCGGCGGTTCCCACGGCGTCCAACGGAACGCTGTTGCTGGCGGGCACGGTGGATCTCTATCGCTGTGCTTTGGCTGCTGGTGCCAGTAGTTGCACCTGGCGCAACACGACGAATGCGCTTAACGGTTGTAATGCTCCCGCTGGTGTGGCTCCTGCGCAGCACGCACTGGCAGTCAACGTCACAGCCGGCAGCACGTTGCTGCTGATCGGCAACGATGGTGGATTGTGGAGTTCGACCGACGGTGTGGCAGAGACAGGCAGCGTGTGCGCGGCCACGGACAGTCAGCACTTTCAGAACCTGAACAGCGCAATCGCCACAGGCGGATCGTTGGCGCAGGTGCTTTCTCTGGCGCAGGCAAGCGACCTGGCTGACTCTCTGATGGTCGGGCTGGGAGGCAACGGCGCGGCGATGACCGAGGCCGCGTCTTCGCTTGTGGCGTGGTCGCAGCTCTCGACAGGAGAAAGCGGAGCGGTTGCCATCGACCCATCCAACAGCGCGAACCGCTATGCCATGGTGGGCGCCGGCATTCGCTGGAAGGCCTGTACGCTGGGCTCTGGCTGCAGCGCGCAGCAGTTTGGGGGAACCCCGACCGTGGGGGTGGACCAGACCTCTAAGGACGTTGCGCTCTATCATGCTCCCGCCATCCTTGACCCTGCAGCGCCGTCGAACCTGATCACCGCAAGCTGCCGCATCTGGCGAGGTCCGGCGGCGGATGGAAGCACCTGGTCGAGCGCAAATGCGTTGTCGACTCCGGTTGGAGCCTCGGTCGCCTCCGTTTGCACGTCGTCCAACCCGATGGTGCGCTCTCTGGGGGCTGGTGGGGGTGCGAGTACCTCAAGCCTGTCCCAGAACACCGGCTCCCAGCAGCTCTACGCCGGGCTGGCCGGTGCTTTGGATGGGGGTGGCTCACAGCTGGGAGGTCACCTCTTTGCTACCAGTCGCGCGGATCTAGCCACCAGCATGACGGCGTGGAACGATCTTGCGCTGAACGCTGTCAGCAATGACAGCTCGAACGGCTACCTCTTCAACCCGGGGCAGCTGGACGTCTCTTCCGTGGTGGTTGATACGCACGACAGCACCGGCAAAACGGTCTACGCCACAGTCATGGGCTTTGGTGGAGATCTTGTATTGCCTCACGTCTATCGTTCGATGGATGGCGGCGCGCACTGGTTGAATCTTTCGGCAAACCTGCCGAACGCTCCTGTCTCGGCGCTCGTGGTGGACCCGAACGACGCCAATACGGTGTACGTGGCGACGGATGCCGGGGTGTATGCCACGCAGGCCATCACGAGCTGCAGCACCGCGCAGTGCTGGAATCTGCTTGGCACTGGCCTGCCCAACGCTCCGGTAACCTCTCTGGTTGCGGCCGCGCAACTGAGCACACCGGATGGTCGCCTGGGCATGCTGCGCGCGGGAACCTACGGTCGAGGTCTGTGGCAGACTCCGCTGCTGGCAGCGGTCAGCAACGCTCAGCCAGCGGTTGCGCTTTCCTCTGTTCTGCTGGACTTTGGCAGCGTGCAGGTCGCAACGCAAAGCGGAGCGCAGAGCGTGACGGTGACCAATACCGGCAACGCGGTGCTAAGCGTGAGCAGTGTGCAGCTTACCGGAGACTTTACGGAAAGCGATACCTGCGTAGGGCAAAGCATTGCGGTGAACGCAAGCTGCACGCTCAGTGTGGTGTTTGCCCCGACCATTACGGGAAGCCGTACCGGCGGTCTCACGCTTTATGCCAACATTAGCGGCGGCCAGGCTACGGTAGCGCTTAGCGGAGTGGGGCTTGCTCCCGCAGCCGTTACGCTTACGCCGGTGGCTCTCAGCTTTCCGGCCACCGTAGTGAACCAGACAGCCGCTGCGCAGATTGTGACGGTGGCCAATACCGGCGGCAGCAGCGCGACGCTGGGAACGCCGGTGCTTGTCGGGGACTTTGCTCTTGCTGCCAATACCTGCACCGGCTCGCTCACCGCCAATACCGCCTGTGCGCTTTCAATCACCTTCACCCCAACAACGAGTGGCACGCGCAACGGCAGCTTGAGCCTGAGCAGCAGTGCTGGTGCGCTAACGGCAACGCTGACCGGAAGTGGAAACGCTCCAGCGACCGACACGCTCTCTCCTGCCTCGTTGAGTTTTGGTTCTCAGGTGCTCGATTCAGCCAGCAACGCGCAAAGCGTTTTACTGACGAACAGTGGAGACGCAGCGTTGACGTTGATTACGGCGGCAAGCGATTCCACAGAGTTCGCGGTCACCAATGGCTGCGGCGCCTCGCTTGCAGGCCACAGCACCTGCGCCCTCTCCGTTGTCTTTGCGCCAAACACTATCGGCTCGCGTTCGGCAACGCTGCTTGTCACCGATCAGTTCCGGAGCCAGAGCGTTGCGCTGAACGGTACCGGGCTTGCCCCTGCGGGCGTGAGTGTGACGCCTTCAGCGCTAAGCTTCGGCGAGATCGGCGTGGGGTTGAGCTCAGCGGTGCAGAGCGTGACGTTGACCAACAACGGCGGCAGCACGTTGACGCTTTCCGGTCTAACACCCTCCGGCGATTTTGTTCTCGTAAGCAATCGCTGCCCGACGGCATTACCCGCGGGCGCTTCCTGCTCTGTGTCGCTCCTGTTTGCGCCGACACAGGCGGGAGGCCGCGTGGGCAGCCTGAGCGTGCTGGACAGCGTCGGCACCCAAACGGTTGCGCTCAACGGTACCGGAGCGGACTTTACACTTGCTGCCGACGGCACGACGACGGCCACGCTGGGTGGTAGCTCCGGTACGGCAAGCTATGCGGTGTTGCTGAGTTCGGTGAGCGGTCTGCACAGTGCGCTGGCGATCGGCTGCACCGGCGCACCAGCGCATGCGCTCTGTGCGGTCACGCCATCAAGCGCCACTCTGGGCTCGAACTACGTTGTCACGGTTGTGGTGAGCACAGGGATCGCGGCGCTGTCACCCGCAGAGCAACGGCCACTGTGGCGGCGTGGAGCGCCATTGGAGCTGGCCTGTCTGTTGATGTTTCCGCTATGGAAGCGCAGGCGTTCTCGGTTGAGCGGCGGCCTGTTTCTTCTGCCTGTGCTGCTGTGCTGCGTTTCCGGCTGCGGTGCGGGCCGAGTAATTCCTGGGGATACGGGTGGTTCCAGCAGCGCAGCGAAGACGCCTGCGGGCGTTTATACGCTAACGATCTCAGCCAGCGCTGCCGGTCTGACCCGCAGTGTGCCGCTGACGCTTACCGTGCAATAGCTATACGCTGCGTCCGGCGGCAACAGCGCTGGACCAGGCCCACTGAAAGTTGAACCCGCCCAGCCATCCGGTCACATCCACCACTTCGCCGATGAAGTAGAGCCTTTCGACGCGGCGGGATTCGAGCGTGCGGGCATCCAGCTCCTGCGTGTTGACGCCGCCGGCGGTTACCTCGGCCTTCACAAAGCCTTCGTCTCCGGCTGGCATCACCTGCCATTCGTGCAGATCGCGCTCCAGTGCCTCCAGCGCCTGATTGGTAAAGCGAAGACCTGCCTCTCGCAGCAGGAGCCACCGTTCCGCCATGCGCTGCGGAAGCGCCGTGCGCAAAGCCTGTAGCAGTACGTTGCGATCGCGTGGGGTGTTCTGTGCCGTAAGCGGCAGAAAGATCTCGCGGCCCGGTGCCAGATCGAGCGTGACAGGTTGGCCCTGTTGCCAGTAGGAGGAGATCTGCAGGATCGCCGGGCCACTCAGGCCGCGGTGCGTCAGCAGCATTTTTTCGCGAAAAGCCGGTGGCTTGCTGTTACGGCGCGTGGTTCGGGCAGGAGCCGTTGCGACGACCTCGCACGAGCTTCCGGTCAGATCGCACCAGGCTTCGCGGTCCTGGGGGGTGAAGACGAGCGGCACCAGAGCCGGTCGAGTCGGAACGATCGTATGGCCAAACTGCTGTGCGAGCTCATAGCCCAGCCCGGTTGCACCCAGCTTCGGGATAGAAAGCCCACCGGTAGCAATAACCAGCGCACGCGCCTTCTCTGTACCGTGAGAGGTTTCGACGAGGAAGTGCTCTTCCTCTTTCCGAACGCTCAGAATCTGCGTGCCGCAGCGAATTGCAACGCCTGCTTCTCCGCATTCTCGTTCGAGAAGTGTGACGAGATCGCGTGCAGAACGATCGAAGAAAAGCTGGCCGAGGGTCTTTTCGTGAAAACTCAGGCCGTGCTTTTCCACCAGTGCAACCATCTCCTGTGGAGAAAACCCGGCGAGAGCTGACTTGGCGAAGTGAGGGTTTTCGCCAAGGTAGTTGTTGGCACCGGCGTGCAGGTTTGTAAAATTGGCCCGCCCGCCGCCGGAGATAAGGATTTTGCGCCCGGGGGCGGGACCATGATCAAGCAGCAACACACGTTTGCCGCGGCGGCCGGCCTCAAACGAGCACATCATGCCCGCTGCACCGGCGCCGAGCACGAGAACGTCATACGCGGCCATGCGTTAGCGACGCCGCCTGTAAGGCAGGTACTCCGGCTTCCAGACGCCGACGTGCAGCGCTTCTTCGAAGGCCTCTCCACGTACCGCCGCGAGGCCTTCTTCCGCTGCCTGGCGTCCAACGGCGCGGGCCACAGCCTGCGAGACGTCGCGCAGCGTATTGAGCGGAGGAAGCAGGGGCGCGGTCGAATCCTTCACCGTCGGAGAGAGAGCAGCCAGGGCCTCCGCAGCAGCCATAATCATGCCATCGCTCACGCGGCGCGAGCGCGAGGAGACAATACCCAGGGCCAGCCCGGGAAAGATGTAGGAGTTATTTGTCTGAACGGTGCGGTGCGTTTCTCCGTTGAACTCTACCGGAGGATACGGGCTACCGGTTCCGATAATGGCGGCGCCGTTGGTCCAGTGCAGCAGGTCGGAGGGAGACGCCTCAGAGCGAGAGGTCGGGTTTGAGAGGGGCAGGATCACCGGGCGCGGCGTATTGGCGGCCATCGCTCGGACGACTTCCTCGGTAAACGCCCCGGGCTGTCCGCTTACGCCGATCATCACGGTCGGCTTCGCCTGCTTGACCGTTTCCAGCAGCGAGATGCCACCCTCCGGGGTGTGCTCCCAGCCTGCGGTCTCCGCAGAGGTACGGGCAAAGGGAGCTTGCGAAGGATGCATGCCTGGAGTGGAGTCCAGCAGCAGGCCTGGCCGGTCGACCGCATAGAAACGCGAGCGCACCTCATCTTCGGAAAGCCCGGCTTTTCTGAGCGCGAGGGCCAGAAAGCTGGCGATCCCGCAGCCTGCAGCTCCGAATCCCACAAAGAGGAAGCGGTGATCGCGCAGAGGAACGCTGGTAGCGTTGGCTGCAGCGAGAATGGTGGCGAGCGCTACGGCCGCGGTGCCCTGAATATCGTCGTTGAAGCTGGGCAGCGAGCTACGGTAGCGCTCCAGCAGCTTGCCTGCGTTGGCACCGGCAAAGTCTTCCCATTGCAGCAGCACATGCGGCCAGCGCTTTTTCACTGTGCGGACAAAGCGGTCGACAAAGATGTCGTACTCCGCACCGCGGACGCGTTCGTGCTTCCAGCCCAGGTACAGCGGATCGTTGATGCGGTCCTGATTGTCGGTGCCGACGTCGAGGAAGACCGGCAGGCAGCTCAGTGGGTGAATACCCGCCAGAGCGGTGTAGAGCGCCAGCTTGCCGATGGGGATTCCCATACCACCAGCACCCTGATCGCCGAGGCCGAGAATACGCTCGCCGTCGGAGACGACGATGCAGCGGACACCGTCATAGCGTGGGTGGCTCAGAATGCGCTCGATGCGGTCGCTGTTCGGATAGCTGAGAAAAACGCCGCGCGGCTTGCGCCAGATTTCAGAGAAGCGTTGGCAGCCCTCACCTACGGCCGGGGTGTAGACCACCGGCAGCATTTCCTCCACGTTGCGGGTGATGAGCGCGTAGAAGAGTGTCTCGTTCACATCCTGCAGGTCGCGCATGAAGGTGTACTTGGCGAAATCGTCCGGCAGCGCGCGGAAAGCCTTCAAGCGTCGCGTCACCTGCTGGTCGAGCGTACCGATCTGCGGTGGCAGAAGGCCGTGCAGGGAGAACTCATCCCGCTCTTCCTCAGGAAACGCTGTCCCTTTGTTGAAGATAGGGGTGTTCAGCAGACCGAGGCCGGTGAGGGCTGTTTCGACGAATTCCGGGGTTGCTCGCGGGGTAGGTGCCATGACTTGACGATGATACAGAAGCCTTGCCGGGCGGCCTCGCTGCTGCTCCCTGTTTTGCACCGAGTATCGGCCCGTGGAGGCAAAAAAGCCGCCCCGTTTCCGGAGCGGCTTTTCTTTCAGTCGGTTGTAGCTTAGTGAGCAGCCCACTCGATCTTGGTCAGATCAATACCTTCTTTCACCATCTCGTAGAGCGGCGAAAGCTCGCGCAGTTTCTGCACCACGTCGATCAGCTTGTCTGCAACGTAGTCCACCTCTGCCTTGGTGTTGAAGCGGCCGAGACCGAAGCGGATGGAGCTGTGTGCCACGTCGTCGCCCAGTCCGAGCGCCTTGAGGACGTAGGAAGGCTCCAGCGTGGCCGAGGTGCAGGCCGAACCCGACGATACCGCAATGTCGTTGATTCCCATCAGCAGGCTCTCGCCTTCGACGTAAACGAAGGACATGTTCAGGTTGCCGGGCAGATGGTGCTCCATGTTGCCGTTGACCTGCGTGTAGTCCAGGGCTGTTTCCAGCTTGTTCTTCAGGTACTCGCGCAGTTCGAACTCACGCTTGCCTTCGGCTTCCATCTCGTTCATGCAGATCTCGCAGGCTGCGCCGAGTCCGACGATGCCCGGAACGTTCAGTGTGCCGGAACGCATACCGCGCTCGTGACCGCCGCCGTTGATCTGCTCGGTGAGCTGTACGCGCGGGTTACGGCGGCGAACATAGAGCGCACCGACACCCTTCGGGCCGTAGAGCTTGTGACCGG
The DNA here is from genome assembly GCA_028283625.1 of Acidobacteriaceae bacterium. Classification (GTDB taxonomy): domain Bacteria; phylum Acidobacteriota; class Terriglobia; order Terriglobales; family Acidobacteriaceae; genus Granulicella. The sequence continues at coordinate 134,467 of JAPWKG010000024.1, forward strand.
AGAGCGAAAGCAGGTCGATATTGTCAGTCTGCACGTTGACGGGAATCTTGCCCACAGCCTGAACAGCGTCTGTGTGGAAGATGATGCCCTTTTCATGGCAGAGCGCGCCGATTTCCTTGACCGGCTGAATCACGCCGATCTCGTTGGAGGCGTACATGATCGAAACCAGGATGGTCTGGTCGTCGATGGCGCGCTTGAGGTCTTCAATATCGACCAGGCCGTCGGCCTGTACGGGCAGGTACGTCACGCGGAAGCCCTGCTTTTCGAGCTTCTTGCAGGTATCCAGCACAGCCTTGTGCTCGGTGACCTGGGTGATGATGTGGTTGCCCTTTTCCTTGTACATCTCCGCCACGCCCTTGATGGCGAGGTTGTCGGACTCGGTGGCGCCTGAGGTGAAGATGATCTCCTTGGCGGTACAGCCGATGAGCTTGGCAATCTGCTCGCGCGCCTTGTCCACGGCCTGTTCGGCTTCCCAGCCGAAGGAGTGGTTACGGCTGGCAGCGTTGCCGAAGATGCCGGTCAGGTAAGGCATCATGGCTTCGAGAACGCGCGGATCCAGCGGCGTGGTGGCATGGTTGTCCATGTAGATCGGCAGCTTCACGCCTTCCGGAAGCGGCTTGGTGGACTGGGTGATGTTCATTCCGATGGATTCGGGCATTGGTCTTTGGACTCCTCGAAAACTCTTCTCGTGCAGCAGGCGCGGCGGTGTAGCCGCGAAATCTTTGGGTTGATGCGCTGGGGCTAACTAGAGCGCGATGGATACCAGACCACCGGCCAGAGCCTGCGCTGGTGTGGCGTCGGCTTCGACCAGATCGGCAATGCGGATACCGCTGAGCAGGTCTTTGATTGCGTCGTTGACCTTGCGCAGTGGTTCTTTGATGGTGCAATGCCCCGCCAGGTCGCAGGTTCCGTGGATGGTGATGCAGCTGGTAATAAACAGAGGACCGTCGATGGCGCGAATGACTTCAAACGCGTTGATCTCGGTCGCCGGCCGGGCAAGAGCATAGCCTCCGTTCGTACCGGCATGAGAAACCAGAATACCGGCCTTGGCCAGCGTCTGCAGAATCTTGGCCAGCAGTTGTGGAGGAATGTGATAGGCCTCGGCGATCGCCTTTGCAGAAGCCGCAGCAACGCCGCTTTCGGCAAACTGCGCCTGCTCGGCGAGGTACTTCAGCGCCATCAAGCCATAATCCGCTTTTTTGGTCAGTCGCAGCATAAGAGGGATCCGCCGAAAATCGGCTGTTTCCAGTGTACGTTCGTGCTCCCGGGGAGGGCAAGAAGCGTTTTTATCGCAACCACAGCCTTTTGGTCGCGTCCCATAGCCATGGGAATGTATGGATACCAGGTAACCGTTGAGCGTCACCTGAATACAGGTGGCGAAATGCGTGGTGAGGCAGGCGATCGTCTCTCGTTTCTGGCGGAAAATCATGACGATCTTTTCCGCATTCTTGAGCTGATGCGCTCCAAAAACACTTGGGACGAAGACATGGCCGCTCAGCTGGCCATCGGGCTCAAGCTTTTTAGCGAGGTCGTCATCAAGCACCGGAACGATCCTCTTTTTGAGCCGTTGATGCTGCCGATCCGTGAATTTATCGGACGCTTGAAGGCCATGCCCGCCGCGGAAGCATCCGCGATCGAGCCAGCCCGCTCGTAACCGATAGGAGGAGTGCGATAGCATTGGCCTTGGTTCTACTGCTTTTTCCTGCTTGAATACTCTGCGCCAATTCGGAGCTGCGCCCAACCTTCTTACGCTGCTTCGTCTCTTCGTTCTTCCTTATCTCGTGATTGAGATTCTGGATAGCGAGTGGAAGCTGGCGTTCATTCTGCTTTGGATTGCGGGCATTACCGATGGGCTGGATGGGCTGCTGGCCAGAAAACTTGGTCAGACGACCACGCTGGGGCAGTACCTGGATCCGATTGCGGACAAGCTGCTGCTTTCAACGCTTTTTCTGGTGCTGACGCATGTGGAGCTGATTCCCCGCTATGTCACCGTGCTGGTCTTCTCACGCGATCTCGGTATTTTGCTGATCTCCATGCTGCTCTACATCACGAATACGTTGCGTGATTTCCGGCCAAGTGGGCTGGGCAAGGTCAATACCGCGGTCCAGATTGTGACGGTGCTGTTGGTGATGACCTCACAGGTTTTTCTCACGCATCGCCTGCATACGGTCTGTCACTGGTTGCTGATTGCGGTGGCCTGGCTGGCGCCGATGTCCGCAGCGCAGTATGCATGGCTGGTGATGCGGCGTGTGCAAAGCCCTGGAACGCAGAACCCCACGGCTGCCTGAGGCTCGCCGCGGGGCATTGCCTGCGTTTCGTTCTTACCGGACCACTCAGGAAATGACTGCGCTTACGGCTCTCTGTAGGTCGGGGTTGCTGGAGCTGGCCGGTGTGTGCGGAATGGCGAGGATGCCGGTACGCAGGGAGCGGAAGGCTCTGCTGATGGAAGGTCCAAGCCAGCCCGGGGCTACAAAGCTTTCTCTGTTGGCGATGAGCAGATCCGCACCTGTCCGGTGCATCAGCTCCGGCAATTGTTTGCGCAGTGAGCCGCGCTCGATGTGTACCTGCAGCCTTTCCACCGGTTCCAGGCATTCGGCCATCTCGTTCATCCAGTGGGTTGCGGTCTCTAACCCGAGCGGAGCGCCGGAGTCGATGGTGTGGGTGAGCGTGCGTTCGTCGATCTCAGGCAGAACGTGCAGCAGGTGCAGGGTGGCGCCGGTGCGCGCGGCGTAGCGAGCGGCCTGTCGCAGGTGAGCGGTTCCCTCCTCCGGGGTTCGCATCAGCACCGCCAGATGCCCGGCCGCGAGCGGCATGGGGGAGCCGACCATTGTTCTGCCGAGCGTCCAGACCGGAATATCGAGACGTTTCAGCATTTGGGCACGCAGCGATTTATGCCATGGGCGCGGAAGCCCTGCCTGGTCGGTAGGCGGCAGCAGCAGCAGCGCGTTGCTCTGCTTACGGCAGTAGGCCGCGATTCCCTCTGCGGCATCGCCGGAGATCAGCACGCGGTCGCAAGCCGGGTAGTTATTGGCTTCGGCGAAGAACGAGTTGAGCAACCGTTCGGCATCGCGATACAGGAGCTTCTCCGGATCGTAGACGTGCAGAATCGTCAGGCGGCAGTGCAGCTGGTCCACCCAGCGTGCGACGGCGGGAATGGCCGCGTGGCAGGCATCGGAGAAGTTGGTGGCGAAGATGAGGTGGCAGTTCTGGTCAAACATGACGGGCTCCTTGCAATGAGGAAGAGAGGGGTACGTTTAGAAGACGAAGCCTTCGACCGGCTGCACGTCGCCCAGGCTGCGCGAGGGTGCCTGCAACGGCCGTTCATCGAGTCGCATCTGTTCCCGAAGGTTGAGCTCGATGGTGCGGGAGAGCGCGGTCATTGGGGTGTCGTGGATTGTGTTCTCGAAGGGGTTGGCGATCTCGCGGCTCATCAGGTCTGCGGCGATGAAGGTGAACGAGATGAGCGTGGAGGCGATAGGCGTCATCAGGCCAAGGTCATCGACAATGGCCAGAGGAAGCAGCCAGCAGAAAACATCCACCAGAATCCGCGGAAGATAGTCGAACTGCCGCGGCAACGGCGTGTTCTTGATGCGTTCGCAGGCACCCTGGATGTTGGCCAGCGTGGTCATGTTCTCGTCCATGGCCACCCAACGGTAGCTGTCGACCAGATCGAGTTGCTTGGCCCGGCGCAGCAGGTTGCCCATGTGGACCAGCAACGCCGCTGGCACGTTGTTGTAGCCGCGCAGGTGCGCAGCCTGCTCCTTGCCTAGTACTGTTTCAAGCTCAGGGAACGGAGTCTGCTTGCGCAGGTGGCAGCGCAGGGCATGGGGGAACGCAATCATGTGCAGCATCAGGTTGCGCCGCAGCGTTTCCCCCTCTCCATCGTCATCGATCATGGTGAGGAACTGTCTTGCCAGCGCGCGTGAGGTGTTTACGAGCGAACCCCAAAGCTGACGCGCTTCCCACCAGCGTCCGTAGGCGGCGTTGGTACGGAACGCCAGGAAGATGGTGAGCGCGGAGGCCAGAGGGGCAACGGGCAGGCCGTTGAGCGAGATCTTGTGATAGCCCAGCACCGAATAGATGACGGCAACGGTGCAGTCAAAGATCAGCAGCACGAGCAGACGCTTCCAGGCGAACGGCCAGATACGCTTCAAGGGGATGCGGTCGGTAACAATCACGGTCGGGTCCTTCCTTCTGCCTGATTAGACTGTGGTCCGTGGCTGCGTGAGAGCTATCTTGCGGGTGCTCTTGTGAGCCCATCGGGCGAGAGGGGCGGAGACTATCTTTCGGTCATAAGCCGCGCTCGAGTGAGGCAATTGGCGTCTAAGCTCAGGAGGTACATGCTGCAGTTACCGACAACCCCACCGCGTCGCCGCCACCTGCGTCTGCGTTCGCAACTTCGCTGGCTTGCTGCCAGCCGCCTGCGTGTGCTGGGACTCGCAGGTGCTTGTGTCAGCGTTCTTGTGTTGCTGGAGTGGCGGCTCGACTTCGACTTCTCACTCGGCATCCTGTATGTGCTGCCGGTTATGATCGCCAGCACCGTACTGCCGCGTTGGCAGATCATCCTCACCGCCATCTTCTGTGCCTATACCCGTGGGCTGTTTACCGCAGACGAAACGCATCTGGAGCATCTTCTGCGTTTCTGCATGGCGACGATTGCGTATACCGGCTGCGGGCTGCTCATCTACCAGATCGTCGACTCCCGCCGTACCGTGCTGAGCCACTATGCGCGGATTCGCTTTGAGCAGAAGCTGCGTCGCAGCGCTGAAGAGCAGCTGAGGCTGCTGGCGCAGAGCAGTCCCGCGGCGATTCTGACGATCAGCGGTAACGGCGAAGTGCTGGCTGCCAATGACTCCGCCCAACAGCTTTTTGCAGAAGGAGAAACGCTGCTGGGGCACTCTGTACGTTCGCTGGTGCCTCTGTTTGCCGATGCACTCAGCCTGCCGGATGAGATCTCCGGGGTGCGCACGCAGGCCAGCACCTGGGCGCAACGCCGCGATGGCACGCGCTTCCCTGCTACGGCGTGGTTCTCCATCTACGGCAGCGGTGAGGCCAAGCGCCTCGCCGCGATTCTTGTCGATGTTTCGACCGAGGTGCGTGAACGAGAGCACGCGCATTTTGAAGATCTCGTGCAACAGAATCGCGTGTTGGCTGGGGCGGTCTCCCACGAGATTCGTAACCTGTGCGCATCCATCTCGGTGGTGCAGCGCAACCTTGCCGCCAGCACCTCGCTCAAGGGCAATGAAGACTTTGACGCTCTCACGCGTTTGATTCAAGGGTTGAGTGATATCTCCACCTTCGACCTACGCAACCAGAGCCGAGCATCGCTGGCGGCGGTGCAGCTGCATCGCATGGTGGAGCAGCTGCGTGTGGTGATTGATCAGGACTGGAAGGAGATCGACGGCCGGTTTGAATCGCGTATTCCGCTTGATTTTCCTCTCGTGCAGGCCGAACGCCAGGGCTTGTTGCAGGTGCTGCTCAACCTTGCACAGAACTCGCTGCGCGCTGTGGAAGATGCGGAGGAACGGTTGCTGGTGATCGAAGCCTCGCATGACTCCAGTTATGCGAGGCTGCGTGTGATGGATACGGGGCCAGGAGTCGCTCACCCGGAGCAATTGTTCCAGGCTTTCCAGACTGGAGCGCGAGAGCGAGGAGGCTCCGGGCTGGGGCTGTACGTTTCGCGTGCCATTGCCAAGAGCTTTGGAGCTACGCTGGAGCACACGCCCACGACAAGCGGCTGCTGTTTTACTCTGACGCTGCGGCTGGCGGTTCTAACAGAGACCGAAGCGTCTGCAACGGAGGTTTCTCTTGGCTGAAGTGCGCCCGGTGCGGCTCTTTCTGCTCGATGATCATGCGCTCTTCCGCGAGGGCTTGCTGCGGTTGCTTGGCAGTGATCCGCGTTATGCGCTGGTAGGCCACAGCGGCACATCTGCAACGGCGTTGGAAGAGATTGTGGCTGCAGCTCCCGACGTTCTGATGCTGGACTACGATCTTGGCCAGGAGACGGCGCTGCAGTTCATGGAGCGCCTTCGCGGGAGCAGCTTTGCAGGACGCGTTCTGCTGGTGACTGCGGGACTTCCGGACGCCGATGCGCTGAAGCTGATCCAGATGGGGCTTTCCGGTATCTTCCACAAACAGCAATCGACCGAGGACCTGCAGCGCGCCATTGTGGAGGTCGCGGGCGGACGAGTGTTGATCGATCAGGAGTATCTGCAGGCGATTCTTGCTACTGGGCAGACTCCGGTGGTGCCTCGCTTTACGGAACGCGAACGCGCAACGATGAGGCTTCTGCTGCAAGGCAAAGCGAATAAAGAGATCGCGGCGGAGTTCGGTATCTCCGAAAGTGCGGTGAAGGCAACACTTCAGCAATTGTTTTCAAAGACGGGCGTGCGAACGCGCTCACAGCTGGTTCTTTTGGCTATCGAGCGCTATCGCAATGAGCTCTGAGCAGGGTTCATTGCGATAGCGCCCCGTATGGGCTATAATGAAATACGGTTTGCAGGCGCGTAGCTCAGTTGGTTAGAGCGCTACCTTGACACGGTAGAGGTCGTTGGTTCGAATCCAATCGTGCCTACCATTTGATCCAGTTCACTTCGATCAAAATTCAGCGGAAAGACACACTCTCGTTCCCCTTTAGCCTGGGACGAGGGTTTTTTACGTCCTCGCATGTTCTTGACGTTCTGGATGTCTGAGCGCTTCGTGAGAGATAGCTTTTACCGTTAGCAGCATCCATTGCTGCTTGTCTCTGGTCTTGAGAGAAGCGGCTACCTGTTTTCATCAGGTCAGTAACAGCGGCTTCCTTCACAGCAGCTCAAGGCATGTTTCGATTGCTCTGCCGATCACGACCGTTGGACCAGTAGAAGGCTCAGCGATACCGCCTCTGTTTACAGAATTCCGAGCACTTCGCGCAGAGCAAAGCTCGACTCAATGCGTTGGACGCCAGGTAGACGAGAGAGTTCCTGCTGATGAAGGCGTTCGTACTCTGCCATGTCCGCGACCTTCACCAGCAGCAGGTAGTCGAAGTCTCCTGCCATGAGATAGCAGAAGCTGATGGCGGCGAGTCTGCGCGCTTTTTGCTCAAAGCTTTGCATGGCGTTGGCGGTCTGCCGGTCGATGCGTACGCGCACGAAGGCAAAGAGTCCGATACCCACCTTGTTATCGCTTACGATCGCGCGGTATCCCTTGATGATCTTTCGCCGCTCCATCGCGGCGATGCGTCGTGAGACGGCAGAGGCGGAAAGACCGACAGCCTTACCCACCGCGGCGTTGGAGGCCCGCCCGTTCTGTTGCAGCACGCGCAGAATCTCGCGATCGATCTCTTCCGTTTCTGCGCTGGATGAATTGTGCGAATCCTGCTCGCTTTGTGCACGATCTTTGCGGTAAATAGCCATACAGGCTAGAAATAGCACGCACCGTGCGTTCGGAAAAGCATAATCTCGGCTTGCAGCACCATACATAACCTGGAGACAGAGCGATGATCCTCGGTGTACCGAAGGAAGTAAAGATTCTTGAGACGCGTGTGTCGATTACGCCCGCAGGCGTAGATGCGTTGCGTGAAGCTGGGCACACAGTTCTCGTGGAGACGAACGCCGGGGCCGCTTCGGGCTTTAGTGATGCGGACTATAAAGCCGTAGGTGCCGAGGTGCTTGCAACGGCGGCAGAGGTTTGGAGCCGTTCGGAGATGGTCGTGAAGGTGAAGGAGCCGCTGCCCTCAGAGTTCGGCTTTTTCCGGAAGGATCTGATTCTATTCACCTACCTGCATCTGGCTCCGTTGCCTGAGCTTACCGATGAGTTGCTGAAGGCAGGCGTGACGGCGATCGCCTATGAGACCGTCACCGACGCACGCGGCCAGCTGCCGTTGCTGGTGCCGATGTCAGAGGTTGCAGGCCGTCTCTCGGTGCAGGTTGGCGCGAGCTATCTGGAAAAGAGCAAGGGTGGCCGTGGTCTTCTGCTGGGTGGTGTTCCGGGTGTGCTTCCGGCAAAGGTTGTTATCGTCGGCGGTGGTGTGGTCGGCATCAATGCTGCGAAGATGGCCAGCGGTCTCGGCGCGCGTGTCACCATTCTGGATCGCGATCCCAGCCGTCTCCGTCAGCTCGACGACATCTTTGCAGGACGGATTGCGACGCTGGCCTCAAACCAGTACAACCTGACCGAAGCCGTAGCGGACGCAGACCTGGTGATCGGTGGTGTGTTGATTCCCGGAAGCAACGCGCCGAAGCTTGTGACCGCTGAGATGGTCAAGAAGATGCGTGAAGGCTCGGTAATCGTCGATGTAGCGATTGACCAGGGTGGCTGCCTGGAGACGGCACGGCCGACCTCGCACACCGACCCTTCCTACGTGGTCGACGGCGTGGTGCACTACTGCGTGACGAACATGCCGGCGGCGGTTCCGAATACCTCCACCTTGGCGCTGACCAATGCGACGTTGCCCTACGTGCTGCGGTTGGCCACCTTCGGAACGCTGGCGCTTTCCGATGCGCATCTTCGTGAAGGGCTGAACACTTATGCGGGCAAGCTTACCTGCAAGGCTGTTGCTGAGTCGCAGAATCGCGAGTACACCGAAGCACTCTCTCTCCTGCAGTAGGAAGCGGCAGATCAAAAAAACGGGGCGCCTCGGTTGAGAGGCGCCCCGTTTTTTTGCGGAGGGGTTAGGGCTCGCGCTTGTAGAGAACTTCATCTTGCTTGATAGTCTCAAGCACGCGAATCTCTCGAAGGTGGTCCGGGTTTGCCTTGAGCGGGTCTTCTTCGAGCAGCACGAAGTCGGCGTATTTTCCGGGCTCGATGGAGCCCTTGATGTTGTCGTCGAACTGCTGATAGGCCGGCCAGAGGGTGAGAGCCTTGAGTGCGGTCATCGCATCAATCCGTTGGTCAGGACCCAGCACGAAGCCACTACGCGTTTTACGGTTCACCGCGCACCACCACAGCATCATGGGGTTTGGCGGGATGATCGGAGCATCGGAGTGCAGGCTGAACAGGATGTGGTGATCCAGGGCCGAGTGCAACGGTGAGATATAGGCTGCGCGTTGCTCCCCGAGAATTTCCTTGCGGTGCCAGTCGCCCCAGTAAAAAGTGTGGGCTTCAAAGAAGGAAGGGAAGACGTGTAGCTGCACATAGCGGTCGAACTGATCGGGCCGCATGACCTGCGAGTGAATGATGACGGGGCGGCGGTCATTGGCGCCGTACTTGGCTTCAGCTTTCTGCAGTGCATTGAGCACTTCGTCGATAGCGGCATCTCCGTTTGCGTGCGTAATGACCTGCCAGTCTTTGCTGTACGCGTGGTCATATACTGCGTCCATCTGTTCCTGGCTCATGTTTGGAAAGCCACGGTACTCGTTGCTGGCTCCATCGGGAGGATGCACGTACGCCGTTGTAAACCATGCGGTTTTGCCCTGCGGAGAGCCATCGGCGAAGACCTTGACTCCCTGGAACTTCAGGTGGCCAGTGTACTGCTTGCTGAAGGTGATGCCGAGTTGGCTCACAAAGGCGTCGGCGCCGGCGTACACGGGGTAGGCAATGACATCTAGCTTCAGCAGGCCCTTGCTGTTGGCTGTCTGTAGCATCTTGATCATATCGGCGGGACCGGTCGCTCCGTCCTGCACGGTGGTGTAGCCAAAGCCTGCGTAATACGTTTGTGCGGCCTGCAGGGATTGTGCCATCTGCTGGGGCGAGGGAGGGGGAATGAACTTGCGAATGCCAGCCGCCGCGGCATCGGCAAGTACGCCGTTCAGCTCTCCGGTCGATGGATCGTGAAAGAGCTTGCCTCCCTCAGGATCGGGCGTATTCCGGTCGTAGCCAAGCGTTTTCAGCGCGAGACTGTTGCAGGTGGCAAGGTGTCCGGAGGCGTGCTGCAGGCAGAGAGGGTAGGTTGTGGTGATGGCATCCAGATCCTGACGCATGGGGTGGCGATGTTCTGCCAGTTCGGCGTCATCGTACCCGAAGGCGTAAGCAAACTCGCCGGGCTTGGGCGGATGCGCAGCAATGTGCTCACGCATGATGTGTTGAATATCCGCGACAGTACGCACTGAGCCAACCGGTGGCGGATTGAGATTCGGAATGCCCCACAGTGCGGCGACCATGGTGAAGTGGGAGTGGCCGTCCACAAATCCGGGGAGCATAGTTTTGCCGTGCAGATCGACGACCCTGGTTGTTGCTGCTTTATACGCCAGAATCTGCTGGTCTGTACCAACCGCGAGGATCTGACCTTTGGCCACGGCCACGGCCTCTGCCTTTGGCTGTGCATCGTTTACGGTGATCACATTGCCATGCAGGTAAATCGTATCGGCCGGCGTGTTCTGTTGGCTCCATGCGGAGGCGGCATGGAGAAGGATGCAACAGGCTGTCGTGCGTATGCAGCGAACGAGGTAGTCCATAAGGTATCTCCAGGAAGTGAGAAGAGGAGGCCTTGTGTGGCAACGTGCCGTGCCATCAAGGCAGATCGTGGCCTATGAAGAGATTGTTCGGAGCGTAGCAAAAAGCATCAGGCCATTTAAGGCCAGTGCGTTCAATCGTTAGATCCAATTGAACTGCTGGGTATGGGCTAACGGGACCGAACCTGTGCTGTGTCACGTCTTTGCCGCATGCCGCGCACGATGCGAGAAAGGCGTTCGATCCCCGGCTCTATCGATTCGAGGGGGATGGTGGAGTAGGCGAGGCGCAGATAGTTGCCCGGTGGCTCTTCCGCGAAGAAGACCGTCCCGCTTTCAAGCAAAATGCCATGCGATCGTGCCTGTTGGGTCACTTTGAGCATGTTCATATGCTCGGGAGCTCGTAGCCAGAGCGCTGACCCGCCCATTGGCTCACGGAACTGCCAGCGCGGCAGGTGTTTTCGACACGCGTCGGTGATGCGGCGGGCGCGTTGCTCAAGTGAGGCGCGGTTGGACGCAAGCAGAACTTCGTAGTGACCCTGAGCGATAAAGAGTGCCATTGCACGCTGGTTATTCGTCGGTGGATGGCGAATAATCAGTCGCCGCAGCAGGCGTGCCTTTTGAATCAGCTGTGCAGGCGCCACGATGTAGCCAATACGCAGGCCGGGGGAAAGGATTTTGGAAAAGCTGCCCACGTAGATCACTCGACCTGAACGGTCCATTGCTTTGAGCGCAGGTGAGGGTTGGCCTACGAACTGGGTTTCGGCATCGTAATCGTCTTCGATCAGAACGAAGTCGTGCTGCTCAGCCAGACGCAGCAGCTCAAGGCGGCTTTCGAGCGGTAGCGTTGCGCCGGTGGGGCATTGATGGCTGGGCGTGCAGTAAACGTAGTCGCACTCGTGCAGGCGGTCAGAGAGTTCGATTCCGTTTTCACCTACGGGCAAGCGTTGCAGCTTGGCTCCACGGCGCAGAAAAATATTGCGTGCGTCCATGTAGCCGGGGTCTTCAATGCCTACGGTCGAGCTGGTCCCGAGCAGAAGCTCAGAGAGAAGAAAAAGCGCCATTTGTGTCCCGAGCGTAACGATGACTTCGTCGGCCTGCGCGACGATGCCACGCTTTGGCAGCACGCGAGTCAGAATCTCGGAGACAAGCATTGGATCGTCAAGATCAATTGCATCAGCGGCCCAACGCGAGCTATCTGGTACGGCCTGCGCAAGACGGCTACACTCACGCCACTCCGCGAGAGGGAAAAGCTTCGGGTCCAGCTGCCCGTAGACGAAAGGGAAGGGGTAGCTTTGCCAGTCGCGCGGTTTCTCGAGCCACTTGTCCTGCACGATCCCCGTTACGACGCGCTGCTCCCAGTCCGGCGCAGCGGTCTGCTCGGCGCGGAGCTTTAGTCGTGTTGCCGAGTGCTCTCCTCTGGGAGCGACGAAGTAGCCACGTCGTTCGCGCGACTCCAGGAAGCCTTGCGTGGCAAGCCGCTCATAGGTGAGAGCTACCGTGATGCGCGCAATCTTGAGCAGCTGGGCCAGCTCACGCGTAGAAGGCAAGCGTTCCCCGGCAGGGAGCTTACCGCTAAGGATGGCTTCCACAAGGCTCATCCGCAGGGCGTCCTGCAAGGTGTGGTGTTTGCGCAGCGAGTCCGGAAGAATTTGTCCCCAAAGAACTTCGCTTTGGATTTTGCGGCTAGGCTTGGTGCGCATGTGGCCTCACAGGAAGCAGATGCTGGCTCTATTGCGGTGTATGCCCATGTTTACCATAAGCCCTACCTGATGAGGTCCATCCATGTTTGAACCAACTGCAAGCGCTAAAAAACTACCACGCTCCATGAACGCGCAATGGCTCCCGTTTACCCCGAACCGAGACTTCCTGCGTGACCCGAAAATGTTTGCCCGTGCCAGCGGGGTCTTCTACACGGATGTGGAAGGACGAAGTGTTCTTGACGGCGCCTCTGGCCTCTTTACAACACCGGCGGGACACGCTCGAGTAGAGATAGCCGATGCGGTTCGCGAGCAGATGCTGGCGTTGGACTTTACCCCGAGCTTTTTACGTGGGCATAACGGATCGTTCGCACTCGCTGAGCAAATTGTCGAAATCCTGCCGAAGGGAATGGAGCGCGTCTTTTTCGTAAACTCTGGCTCCGAAGCGGTGGATACGGCGTTAAAGATTTGTCTGGCCTACCATCGTGCACGCCGCGACTCTGGCCGACAAATGTTTGTTTCGCGCGAGCGGGCGTATCACGGCGTGAACTTTGGCGGTGTGGCGCTTGCAGGTATGGTGAACAACCGTCGTGCGTTTGGTGCGCCGGCGCTTCCAGTAGCGCACATGCGCCACACCTGGCAGGAGCAAAGCCGCTTTACGCGTGGTCAGGCGACTACGGGGGCCGAGCTCGCGGACGACCTGCTGCGCATGATCCGTCTCTACGGTGCGGAGAACATTGCAGCGTGCGTTGTTGAGCCGATTGCTGGCTCTACCGGGGTTCTGGTTCCGCCGGTAGGCTATCTGGAGCGCTTGCGTGCAATCTGTGATGAGTATGGTCTTCTGCTGGTCTTCGATGAGGTGATCTGCGGCTTCGGGCGCACGGGAAAAGCCTTTGCTGCGCAGAGCTTCGGCGTGACTCCGGACATCATCACAATGGCAAAGGCCATCACCAATGGGTGTGTTCCGATGGGGGCAGTGGCTGTGGGCAAGCACGTATATGAAGCGGTCGTGGAGGCCGCTGCGCCGGATGCTATTGAGCTCTTCCATGGCTATACATGGTCTGCTCATCCTGTAGCGTGTGCCGCGGGAATTGCCACGCAAACGATCTTTCAGCAGGAGAAACTATTCGCTCGTTCACAACATCTCTCGGGTGTGTTTCTGGAAACGCTATACGGGCTTGAAGATCTGCCGGGCGTCACGGACATTCGCGGCTTTGGCATGTTGGGGGGAGTTGATACAGACCCAAAGGTGCTAGGCGTTGATGGGTACGTCCTGCAGAAACGTCTCTTTGATCGTGGTCTGCACATTAAGACCACGGGTGACTGCGCCATCTTCGCTCCCCCGTTTGTGAGCACGAGCGAACAGATCCAAAGCATGATCGGCATCTTCCGCGATACGGTGGGGGATTTGGTTCGGGGGGCCTGAGAGAGCGTATGGTCGTTTTCGTTACAGGCGCAAGCTCAGGGTTTGGCGCCAGCATCGCACGTTCTCTTGCGGGGGACGGTCATACGGTGATTGCAGCAGGCCGGCGTAAGGAAAAGCTTGAGGCGCTCGCGGCAGAGGATGAGCGGTTCCATATCTTGCCGGTCGTGCTCGACGTCTGCGACCGGGGCTCTGTTGCGCGGGTGATGGCTCAGGTTGAGTCCGAGATCGATGTGATCGATTGCCTGATCAACAATGCGGGGCTTGCTCTCGGTGTTGATCCTGCGTATCAGGCGTCTTTGGATGAGTGGGTACAGATGGTGAACACGAATGTGCTTGGGGTTCTGTATTGCACGCATGCGGTGCTGCCGGGCATGGTGCGGCGGAACTTCGGAAGAATCATCAACCTCGGTTCCGTTGCTGGAGCCTATCCGTATCCCGGCGGCAATGTGTATGGGGCTACCAAGGCCTTTGTGCGCCAGCTAAGCCTGAACCTGCGAGCTGATCTTACAGGCAAAAATATCCATGTCACGAATATTGAGCCAGGGCTTTGCGGTGGGACGGAGTTTTCCATAACGCGTTTTCACGGTGACGCGAAGAAGGCAGAAGAACTCTATCGGCAAACGCAACCACTGCAGGCAGAAGACATTGCCGAAGTTGTGCGGTGGCTGCTTTCCCTGCCGGAGCATGTGAATATCAACGATCTTTCCATGATGCCCACCTGCCAGGGGTTCGGCCACTTCAACGTTGTGCGGAATGCCTGATTCCTTACTTCTGCTTCTGCTCGGAGCAGGCTCTCTGTGCGCAGGCGCGGTAAAGGGAATGACTGGATTTGGTGGAGCGCTCATGTTGGCGCCTCTGCTGACCTGGTGCCTGGGGGCGCGTGAAAGTGCTGTACTTCTTGTTGGCGTGCACGCAATCACAGGCGCGCAAGGAATTCGCGGCAGCGCTGCGCATATTCGTTGGCGGTCCATTACAGTCTGTTGCTTAGCCGCACTACTTGCTGCTGCGATGGTTGCGCCGAGGATGCAGCATATACGCCAGGCGGTACTGCGTCGCGAAGTTGCTGCCACGATTGTGGTGCTGTCACTTTTGCATCTACTGGGTGTCCGTCTTCGAAACCGCGGAGGTGTGTTGCTTTCGCTCGGGGTGGGCTTGTTGAGCGGAGCGATGACTGCGGCCAGCGGTTTGGGAGGGCCACCCGCTGCGATGTTTCTCGCAGGTCAGTCGGAGGAGAAACACTTCCTGCGCGGTAACCTGACCGCATACTTCATGATTCTCTACATCTCGACCTTTGCTCTTTTTCTCTTACACCATCAGGTATCTTTCTCGATGTTGCGCTATCTCGCTGTGCTCACACCGGCCTTTGCATTGGGAAATGTATGCGGAGAACGTCTCTTTCACCGCCTGCCGACTTTCTGGTTTGATCGCGGTGTAGGGCTTCTGTTGATGGCTGCTGGTGTTGCGATGTTGTTCTAGTTGCAGGAGAAGGGTAGGGCTGCGAGGCTGCATTTTTGAAGGAGAATCTGGTGGGTCTTTCTGGCTCTATTCAAAGATGCTCTTGGTACTAGAGAAGAGGACGAAAGAAATCTACGATCTTTTTATTCGTTGCCAACTGCATATTCATCAGTCTTCGGCCCGCACTTCTTGCAGCATCCGATATCGAAGCCGCTGCATTCGTCAGCGAGTGAGGATAACGGACACATCTATTCAGAACCATGGTGATTCTGCGGTCCTTCCGCAGGTTGTGGATGTACGTCTTTTGATGGAATTCAAAGGAGTTCTATGCGCACTCGCCTTCTTCTTGTTGCCTGTATTTTTTTTCTTGTTCTGAGCGCTGTGCGTCTTGATGCGCAGGCTACCGCGACCTTGACCGGTATCTCGACGGATGCAAACGGTGCGCGTTTATCCCACGCCACGGTGGTGTTGACTGGAAAGCAGACCGGTATTGCGCGATCGGTACAGACCAACGAAGTTGGCGAGTACACCATCCCTCTGCTCCTGCCGGGCGAGTACAGCGTGCGCGTGAGCCAGACAGGATTTACGAGCAAAGTGGTTGAGTCCATCGTGCTGCAGGTGGGGCAGGTGTCTCGCCTCGATGTGGCGCTCAGTGTTGGCGAGAGTGTGACGTCGGTGGACGTGCGAGGTGGGCAGGTCGATCTCGATACGGACTCTGCATCGGTCGGCACAACCATTACGAATCGGACCGTGGTCAATATGCCGCTGAATGGACGCCAGTTCTACACGTTGGCTTTGCTGGTACCGGGTGTTTATCCTCCGGTGCAGAACTCCACGCTTGGTTTTCGCGGCGGCTTCAACGTTGCTGGATCGTCAGAAGTGGCTAACTACTTTACCTTGGACGGATTCAATAACGTTGACGGTGCCAATGGGTCGCCGACTGTTCGTCCATCGATCGACGATATTCAAGAGTTCCACGTACAGACAGGCGTTTATCAGGCGGAGTATGGCCATAACAATGGTGGCCAGGTAACCGTGTTAACCAAGCAGGGAAGTAACGCCTGGCACGGAACAGCCTATGAGTTTCTTCGCAACGATATTTTTGATGCCAGAAACTATTTTTCTCTGCGAAGCGCGCCGAACCAGTTGAAGAGAAATGATTTCGGTGGAACATTCTCTGGCCCTATCCGCTCAAATAAAACCTTCTTCTTCTTTAGCTATGAGGGGTTGCGCCTGGTGCAGTCGGTTACCACGTTGGGCAATGTGCCGACGCCGCAGGAGCAGGCAGGCAACTTCAGTGCCCTGGCCTCGTTATCCACCCCCACGGGGTACTCTCCGTTAGTCGTTGCCGATAATCAGATCAATACGGCGTATATGACTGCGTCGCAGCTGCAGGCCTATACCGTTGGCAAGGCATTGCTCTCGTATTATCCGCAGCAGAACACAACAGGGACAAATAACTACTCGTTTACAGGAAAGCGCACAGAGCACAGTAACCAGTACAGTATGCGCCTCGACCATACCTTCAATGAGAAGGACAGCCTGTACGCAACGCTCCAGTACTTCGACGATCCGTCATTTGAGCCATCCAACGCGCTATGTGGATCAGCTCAGATTCCGGGTTTCGGTTGCAGCTCTCCTTACACCGGGCAGCTCTACGGAGGAGCCTGGAACCATATGTTTTCTTCAACGCTTTATAACCAGTTGCGGATCGGGTTCCAGCGTGCGCGCGGTGCTCGTTATGGTGAGGACGATACGATTCCGTTCAACGAAACCTATGGAATTAATGCCTTTGACAACCCGTCATATCCGAATAATGGCGGTTTGCCGTACACGCTGATCACAGGCTTTGCTACGCTGGGCAGCTACGTCAATGTGCCGCAGGATCGCCGAGACAATCTCTACGAATACGCCGACGATCTTCTGTGGACTCTGGGGCGTCATAGCATTAAATTCGGTTTCGACGCGCAGCGTTTCCAGAACAATGATCTCTTCACGCTTTACGGTCGAGGAGTCATGCAGTTCACCTCAGCCAATACCGGTGGCGGAACCGGTAATGCTTTGGCGGATGCGTTGCTGGGAATTCCTGCGGTAACGCTCAAGACGCCCACCGCGCCCCAGAGCTATGTGCGTGAGAACTACTTTGCAGCCTATGCCCAGGACGATTTCAAAGTGACACCGCATCTTGCGTTGAACTTCGGCCTGCGTTGGGAGCTTTTCGGCCCCCCAAACGATACCCAGAATAACTTCGCTAACTTCAATACAACCACGGGTACACCCTACAAGTTAGGCACCGATGGAACCTCGCGTCTTCCCTGGCCGAATATCTGGCACAACTTCGGACCACGTGTGGGTTTCTCGTATCAGCCACCCCTCTCCCGCACGACGGTGATTCGTGGTGGATTTGGCGTTATGTACAACCAGCAGCCTACAGAAAATGGTCTCTTCAACCTGATCACGAGCACTCCTGTACGGCAGTCTCAGACTTTTGTTTCCATTCCGTCACTACCGCTTTCGCTGGCCAACCCTTTCCCGACGAATGCGTATACAACAGCGCTTACCCCCGGAGGTATTGCAAAATCCTTTCAGGCCGCGCAGATTTATGAGTGGAGCTTCGGCGTACAGCATCAGTTCGGCTCTACGCTGCTGGATGTGGCCTACTTTGGTTCCATCGGCAGGCATATTCCGAACGAGATCAACCTGAACCAGCCAGCAGAAGGTTACGCCAGCACAACGCTGGCAACCGCAGGCCGCCCGTATCCGAAGTACGGCAACATTACCTGGGATGAGAGTGAAGGAGCTTCCAACTTCAATTCTCTACAGGTGAAGGTGCAGCGCAATGTGGGGCATGGACTCAACATGGTCGCGTCCTACACGTACGGTCGTTCGCTGGACAATACACCGGGCATTGCAACGAGCGATAACGCGTCGCCTTCTTTTCCGCAAAACTCGCATGACCTGAATGCCGATTATGGTCGCTCGGGTTTTGATATCAAGCATCGTTTTGTCATTAGCCCGGTCTATGAGCTTCCTTTTGGCGCGGGCAAGCGCTATGCGACGCATGGTATTCCGGGGGTACTCTTTGGCGGCTTCCAACTCTCCGGCATCCTTACGGTGCAAAGCGGAACTCCGGCAACGCCAACGTATGCCAGCAATATCAGCAACACCTTCAACAGTTCTCTGGGATCAGGAATCGACCGGCCAAACGTTCATGGAAATCCGAACGATGGTCCCAGGAACGTTTCGGAGTGGTTCGACACCAGCGTATACAGCAAGCCGCAGAGCGGATACTTTGGCGATGCAGGACGGAACAGCATCGATGGCCCGGGATATACGGATCTTGATATTGCCGCGGCCAAGAACTTTGCCCTCACCAGCAAGCTCCAGATG
Organism: Acidobacteriaceae bacterium; assembly: GCA_028283625.1. Taxonomy (GTDB): domain Bacteria; phylum Acidobacteriota; class Terriglobia; order Terriglobales; family Acidobacteriaceae; genus Granulicella. Next base: position 152,802 of record JAPWKG010000024.1, read on the forward strand.
CAGGCAAAGGGAGAGGCCTTCAATCTGTTCAATCATCCGAACTTCTACCTGCCTGTGACCAAGGTGGATAGCTCTACCTTCGGATCGATCACCACGGCCTACGACCCAAGACAGATCCAGCTTTCTCTCAGGCTCTTGTTCTAAGAAGAGAGAATCCCGGGTGGCCTGTTTGTACTGGACAGGTCACTGATTTCTTGATGCTCTTGAAGCAACAAGCTATGCAGAAAGCCGGAGGACTCCGTTGATGCGGAATGGGGATGAGGCGAGTTCTGAAAAACGCCTGGGATTGCTTGACGCCACGATGATTGTTGCGGGGTCGATGGTTGGCTCGGGCATCTTTCTGGTGACGGCGCAGATGGCGCGCGATGTGAGCGGTGCGGGTTGGCTGATGCTTGCCTGGGGAATTACGACGGCGTTGACGCTTGCGGCCGCGCTTTCCTACGGAGAGCTGGCGGCCATGATGCCTCTCGCCGGTGGGCAGTACGTCTTCCTACGCGAAGCGTATTCGCGCTTCTGGGCCTTCCTCTATGGCTGGACGCTGTTCTTCATTATGCAGACGGGCCTGATCGATGCGGTGACGATTGGCTTTGCGCGTTATTTAGGCGTGCTATGGCCTGCGGTCGCTGAAGATCACTATCTGGTGGCACCAATTGCTCTCGGTAAGCACTATGCGCTTTCTCTATCTACAACACAGTTGACGGCGCTGTTGTTGATCGTTGTGTTGAGCTGGGTCAACGCGCGTGGCGTGGACTACGGCAAGCTGGTGCAGAACGTTTTCACGCTCGCAAAGCTTGGAGCGCTGGTAGTGGTCATAGCGTTTGGTCTGCTTGTCGGCTGCAATCATGCGGTGATTCATGCCAATTACGTGCATGCCTGGCAGCTGAGTTCGCCTGCTGGTGCAGGTGCTCCATTGTGGTGGAAGGCGCTGGTTGCGGTCTGTGTCGCACAGGTCGGTTCGTTATTTGCAGCCGATGCATGGAACAACGTGACCTTTGTGGCAGGGGAGATTCGCCGGCCGCAAAGGAACCTTCCGCTGGCGTTGCTGCTTGGCACCGGAGGAGTGATGCTGATCTACATTGGAGCCAACCTGGCTTACACCTTCGTTCTACCGATGCAGGCAATTCAAAGTGTTCCTGCGGACCGTGTGGGTGCAGCGATGCTCAACGCGATTTATCCGCGATACGGAAGCACGATCATGGCAGTGCTGATTCTGGTGGCTGCTGCTGGCTGTGTAAACGGCATCATCCTTTCAGGAAGCCGGACCTTTGCGACGATGGCGCGCGACGGACTTTTCCTGGAATCGGCAGCAAAGCTTAACCGGGCCGGAGTACCCGGCGTTGCGCTCTGGGTACAGGCTGCGTGGGCGGTGCTGCTTCTGCTGGTGCGCACGCATGATCCGGTTCGGAACACGTATGGCAACCTCTACAGCAATCTGCTGGACTATGTCATCTCCGCAGCGCTCTTCTTCTATGTGCTGACGGTGGCGGCGGTGTGGCGACTGCGGCGCAAGCGGCCGGAGGCGGAACGTCCTTACAAAACCTGGGGATACCCTCTTGTTCCAGGGGTGTACTGCGTCTTCGCCGGTCTGATCCTGCTGGTGCTTTGCTGGTATAGAGCTGCGACGGCTCTGCCGGGGTTTGGCCTGATTGCCTGTTGTGCGGTTGTTTATTTTCTGCTCTATCGCCGTGCTTCTTCTTCGGGGACAAGAGAGCGGAGAGCGGAGTTGCAGCAGGCTTTGCCACCGGCCTGAGGCGGGCGCAGAAGGGGCTGCGTTTGCTCATCGTGCCTTTTTTTTGTGAGCATGGGTGGGTATGTTGCGTGCTTCCTCATTCAAGCGCTCTCTGCGGTGGAGCGTCTTCGCTCTCTCGCTGACGTTGCCCGCCGGCAGCCTGCGAGCGCAGTTTGCCGGCGAGGCGACACAATACACGCGCACGGTTTGGCGTCTTCCGGAAGGGCTCCCGGAGGACACTGTCCAGGCGGTTGCTGCGTCTGAGGCCGGGGAACTCTGGGTCGGAACAACCGGGGGCCTGGCGATTTCCTCGGGTGGTGTCTTTCACGCGTTTCGTGCCAGTCGTGGTCCTTCCATGGAGGGGCAGAGTATTTTCTGCCTTACTCTAAGCCGCGACGGAAGTTTGTGGGCAGGCACTGAAGGCGGCGGCCTGTTGCGAATTCGCAATGGTGTAGTGCGCAGTTACGGTGTGGCAGATGGTTTAACCGATGGCTTTGTGCGCAGCGTTCTGGAAGATGTGCAGGGCCGTCTCTGGGTGGGCACCGATAACGGGTTATTTCTACTGCAGGACAATCAACTTCACCGTATAGATCACCAGGATGGCGTGCCGGAGATTGCGGTCCACTCTATTTTGGAGGATCGTGCGCACCGTATTTGGGTGGGTGGTTCGCGTTTGCTGCGCATTGATCCTGATGGAGCTCGGAAGTTGATTCCGCTTCCCGGGCAGTACAGCCAGAATCGCGTAAAGAAAATTCTGCAGACTGACGATGGCACGGTTTGGGTGGGCACCGTGGGAGGGCTGCAGCGTTTTGATGGAACTGCTTTTCGCCGCGTTCCTGGAGTGGATGCTACGGTGCGAACCTTGCTGGAAGGGCATGACGGCGCCCTGTGGATTGGCACAATCGGCCAGGGGTTGTGGAAGCTGCATGACGGCCAGCTACACCGTGTACAGCCAGAGGGCTTGTTGCCGAGCCAGACCGTGCTGAGTCTTTCGCAGGATGAGAGCGGCAATCTCTGGGTGGGAACGCAGGGCGGCCTGGTTCGTTTAGGAAGCACTCCTGTTTCGTTGTTGCCTTTACCGAAGGCCAGCGACGTAGATTTTGAGACGATCTCCGGTAATCGCGAAGGGCATGTATGGGTTGCGATGGGCAATCTCTATGTGATCGAAAACGGCAAGGCGCGCGAGGCAGAGTACGATCTTGCCGGGGTGAGCGTGCGAAATGTGTATCAGGCTCACGATGGAGCGTTATGGATCGGTACTGATGGTAGTGGGGCGTACCGGTTGAGCGCAGGGCAGACACAGCATTTCTCTGTCCCCGGCGAGCTGACCAACAACTTTATTCGTGGCTTTACTGAGAGTCGCGATGGCCGCATGTGGATCGCTACCGACGAAGGCGTGAGTGTTCTTGGAGCGCACGGTGCCAAGAAGCTGACTGAGGCCGATGGGTTGGCCTACTTCAGTATTCGCAGCCTTTGTCAGGATCATGCGGGTGTCATCTGGATCGGCACGGATCGTGGGCTAAGCGCATGGAGCAACGGTTCGTTTGTGCAGAATGGCGCAACGCTTGCTCTACGGCAGGAGAAGGTCTGGTCAATTCTCGAAGATCGTCAAGGCACGTTGTGGTTTGGCACGCGCGAGCATGGTCTCTTCCGTTACAAGGCGGGTCACCTGGATCAGTTCACCAAGGAGCAGGGGCTTCCGGGCAACAGCATCTATCAGCTACTGCAGGATCATCAGGGTCGCTTCTGGATTACAGGGCCGAACTCCATTGCCTCGGCTCCCGAGAGCGAGATGGAGAGTGCGGTGCCCTCGCTGGAAAGGCCGCTGAGCGTCACGCTCTACTCCATGCCGTATGGCGCAGAGGATGCACAGCTTTATGGCGGTCGCCAGCCGGAGGGTTATCTTGCTCCGGACGATTCGGTATGGTTTCCTACGACGGTTGGCGTAGCGCATGTTGTGCTGCGCAAAGACGCTCCGATACCGCGGCCGCCTCATGTTTTGATCGACAACGTACTGCAGGACGGCTTTCCGTTGCATCGCAGCGCGGAGCTGCATATTGCAGCGCCGGCAACCCGTCTCAGCTTCCACTTTTCCACGATGGATCTGAGACCGCAAAGCGAGGTGCACTTCCGCTATCGGCTCGAAGGCTTCGATGCTCACTGGACAAGTTCCGGCCCGGAACAGACCGCGACCTATACGAACCTGAAACCAGGGCGGTATCGCTTCCGAGTGCAGGCATTTGATTCGGCGCAGCCCTCTGCGGTGACAGAAGACGCCATCGCTTTGCGCAAAGCGCCTTTGTTCTACCAGGCATGGTGGTTCTACGTCGCCTGCACTGTGCTGTTGTTGGTGCTGGTGTGGAGCATCTATCGCTTACGTCTGCGTGCGGTGCATCAGCGTTATGCTGCTGTGCTGGAAGAGCGTGGGCGTCTGGCGCGTGAGTTGCATGACACCGTCATTCAGGGCTGTACCGGCGTCTCTGCCTTGCTGGAGGCTGTGGCCAGTACGGCGGAGCTGGGTGCTCCTGTCGATCTTGACCTGCTGAATTACGCACGCGAGCAAACGCGCGCCACCATTCACGAAGCAAGGCAGGCGGTCTGGGATCTGCGTTCCGGACAAAAAGACAAGCTCGATCTTGCGGCGGCTTTGAAGGCGCTGGGTACGCAGCTGGCTCGCGAAAATCGCGATTTTGTTTTTACGGTGGAGGCGCAGCAGCCTGTACTTCTTCGTGCCTCGATTGTGCATGAGTTGACGATGGCCGCTCGTGAAGCGGTGTTGAATGCGATGAAGCACAGCGGCAGCCGCCGCATTGAGCTCAGGCTTGACCGCAGCGCGCACGAGCTGCGTCTTTCCGTAAAAGACTTCGGCTGCGGTATCGTGGCAGGAGAAGCTGCTGCTAAGACAGGGCACTACGGCATCATCGGGATGCGTGAACGCGTGGAGCGCGTTGGCGGCAGCCTGGAGATTGCAAGCGCACCGTCTGAGGGAACCACCGTTACATTCTTCCTGTTGCCGCCATCCAGATTGAGAGCTCCTGAAGCATGAGTAGAAGTTTTGAAACAGATCCAATCCGCGTGTTGATAGTGGACGACCATCCGATCATGCGCTTCGGCATCGCGGCCATCATCAATGCGCAGCAAAATATGGAGGTTGTCGCGCAGGCGGGCTCCGCGACGGAGGCGGTGCAGATGTTCAAGCGCCTGCTGCCGGATATTACGCTCATGGATCTTCGCCTGCCGGACAGGAGCGGTGTTGAGGCGATTCGAGAGATCTGTGCGGGCACCCCGGATGCTCGTGTCGTGGTGCTTACGACGTATGAAGGCGATGAGGATATCCATCAGGCGCTTGCTGCAGGCGCCCGCGGCTACCTGATCAAAGGGATGTCGCATGACACTCTGCTCAATGCGCTGCAGCGCGTGCACTCTGGTCAGCGCTTTCTTCCTGCGGCGGTGACGGAAGCTCTTTCCTTACGGCCGCCGGGCTCACACCTGAGCCAGAGGGAGCTGGAGGTCCTGCAGCTGATGTTTGCCGGGAAAAGTAACCGTGAAATCGCCGAAGAGCTCAGAATCAAGGAAGCCACGGTGAAGACACATGTGAGCGTCATTCTCACGAGGTTGAACGTGCAGGATCGCACTCAGGCGGTGGTTGAAGGTTTGAAACGCGGCCTGATTCACCTGTGAAAATAGGGCAAAATGCTGCTCTCCTACTTTCGACGGATACGAAACGTTATCGCGCGTTCGTATAGTTCCGTTCTGTGTTTAGAACTGCAAAAATCCCGTGCTCAATTTTCCGGCAACTGACCGTTTGTGGGTTTTTGTCGGCGGGCCTGGCAATCGCCCAGGCGTCCCCTGCTCCGCAGGGCACAGCACCGGCAAATCCGTTGGGCGCCTGCCCCCCCATCGCTTTGGGCGCAGATGTTTCTTTTGCTCCGCAGGCAGAGCAGCAGGGAACGGTGTTTACCGATCACGGTGTTGCGAGACCGCTGCTGGAGACGCTGCGGCAGCATGGCTACGGCTGGGTAAGGCTCCGTTTATTCAATAATCCGACGACGCTTCCCAACAATCTTGAGTACACCCTGGCGGAGGCCAAGAAGGCGAAAGCTCTTGGCTTTGGGCTCGTGCTCGATCTTCATTACTCCGATGACTGGGGCGATCCGCAGCACCAGATCACTCCGCTTGCCTGGCAGAAGATGAAGCACGAAGAGCTGACCAACGCTGTCTTCACTTACACGCGCGATACAATTGCGCGCTTTCGTGAAGAAGGGGTGATGCCGGATATCGTTCAGACTGGAAATGAAATCACCTCTGGCATGATGTGGCCTGACGGCAAGCTGCCTGACCAGTGGCCGCACATGATTGAGCTGCTTTCCGCCGCTGGCCGCGGTGTGGTTGCCGGCACGGGCAATGCCCGTCGGCCGAGCATCATGCTGCACATCGACCAGGGGGGCAACATTGAAACCACGCGCTGGTTCTTCTCGCACATCCTTGCGGCGCACGTTCCGTTCGATGTGATTGGCCAGTCGTATTACCCCTGGTGGGAGGGAAGTCTGGCGGATCTGAAGGCCAACCTCGCCTTCATGGCCAATGAGTACCACAAGCCGATCGTCGTGATTGAGACGGCCTACAGCTGGCGCCCTGACAACTACATCGGCAAGAAAGCTCCGTACCCGGAAACGCCGGAAGGTCAGCGTGAGTTTTTGCAGGCCGTAGCGCAGACCGTGGCGGAAACGCCCAATCACCTTGGCCGCGGCCTTTTCTGGTGGGAGCCCGCAGTGCGCGGCCCGCTCGCCCGCCGCGGACTTTTTGACGATGATGGCAAGTCGCTTCCCGCACTCAATGTCTTCGACGCTTGCATGCAACCGGTTTCACCAAAGGCTCAACCATGATGTCCTCCTCCTCCTTGCTTCGTTTCTTTTGTTTGTCCGCAATCTCGGCTGCATCGTTTACTGCTGCTGCACAGGTACCTTCTTCAAGAATTTCGATCGATGCTTCTGCGCCACAGGCTGCGCCGCAGCCGGTACAAGCCAGGCTGGGTACGGATCGGAATCCGCAGGGGGACGTAATCAGTGTCAATTCGCAGTACCTGACCTATGACGGAAAGCCCTGGCTTCCGGTCATGGGAGAGTTCCACTTCTCGCGTTATCCGGAGTCAGAGTGGGAGCGAGAGATTTTGAAGATGAAGGCCGCCGGTGTGGACATCGTTGCCACCTACCTCATCTGGATCCACCATGAAGAGTACGAAGGCAAGTTTGACTGGAGCGGCCAGCGTGACTTCCGCCGCTTCGTGCAGCTATGCGCCAAGCATGGCATGTACGTTTATCCGCGCATCGGGCCCTGGGCGCACGGCGAGGTCCGCAACGGTGGTCTGCCGGACTGGGTGCTGAAGAACAGCCCCACTCGTCAGAACAACCCTATCTATTTGCGCGAGGTCGATGCGTTTTACAAGCAGATCGGCGACCAGATGAAGGGGCTGCTCTGGAAAAACGGCGGTCCTATCATCGGCATCCAGGTTGAAAATGAGTACCGCGCGACGGGTGAGGGAGAAGGGTCTGACCACATCCGTACTCTGAAGCAGATGGCCATTGAAGACGGCATGGATGTGCCGCTGTACACGGTTACCGGGTGGGATGGTGCAAGTATTCCTCTGGACGCGGTTCTGCCCGTCTTCGGTGGGTATCCGGACGCTCCCTGGGATAGCTCTCCCAAGGCGCTGCCGCCGAACGAGGTCTATGCCTTCCGCTTTGCAAACCGTAGCGCCGGCAACATGGGCGCAATTGGTGGCAAGGGGCAAAGCCCGGCGTCGGTTTACGCGGGCACTCCTTTTCTTACGGCAGAGGTCGGCGACGGAATTCAGGACACGTACTTCCGGCGTCCTGCGCTGTCTACGGACGACGTCGCGGCGATTGCTCCCGTGATGTTGGGCAGCGGCGTGAACATGCTTGGCTACTACATGTTCCATGGCGGACGGAATCCAGACGGCGGTGCGATTACGCTGCAGGAGTCACAACGTACCGGCTATCCGACCGATGTCCCGGTAAAGTCCTATGACTTCCAGGCGCCGCTTGGTGAGTTCGGCCAGCCGCGCGAGTCGTTGCGGAAGCTGAAGCTGGTGCACTACTTCCTGCAGGACTTTGGCGATGAGCTTGCACCGATGGCCCCCCATGCGCCTTCTGTGCAGCCTTCCAGCCCGTCGGATGTCAGCGTGCCTCGGGTCTCTGCGCGCACGAACGGCGACGCAGGGTTTGTCTTCTTCAACAACCATGTGCGTGACCTGGCGATGCCAGCTCGTTCCGGCTTCCAGGTAGAGCTGCATCTGCCTTCCGGCGTGGTGCGTGTGCCGGAGCAGCCGATCTCGCTGGCAGCCGATTCCTTTGGCATCTGGCCGGTGAACTTCAAGCTGGGCAGCGCTACGCTGCGCTACAGCACGGCCCAGCTCTTCAAGAAGCAGACCGTCGCAGGCAAAACGACGTACTTTTTCTTTGCGATTCCCGGGGTAGAGCCTGAGTTCTCCTGGAGCGAGGCGAACGCGGTGCGTCACGCGGAGGGTGTTCTCGGGGAACGTCAGGACGGCACAGCCAGAACGCTGCTCTTCAGTGAGAACAAGAGCGCTGTTCTGGAGCTCGCGGACGGTTCCCGTGTTGTGCTGCTGCCAGAGGCCAAGGCAGAGCAGGCCTGGAGCAGCGGCCAAAGCGCAGCTCCGTTGTTGTTCACCTCGGCTGACGCGTTTGCCGACGAGCAGGGCTGGACGCTCGACACCTATGGCGACCCCAACTTCGCTGTCGATGTGCTGGGAGCCCACCAGGCACCTAAGGTGATCGGAGATATTCCGGTAGCGAGCAAGTCGGTGGAAGGTCTGTTTACTTCATACCGCTTTGCGCTCAAGCCGGTTGCGCTTCCCGTGACGGTTACCCAACAGCAGCAGGCTAAGCCGCGCGGCGCCTTTGAGATGGGGCCAACGCTCTCCTGGCGAGCGGCCATTGCCATGGCCCCCGATGAGGAGGAGTTTGCTGGAGCGGCTTCCTGGAAGCTTGCGCTGCCTGCGGTTCCGGAGCATAGCCATGTAACCGATGCGCTGTTGCGTGTGCGGTACTCGGGTGATGTGGCACGGCTGTACCAGCAGGGCGTCCTGGTGGATGACAACTTCTGGAATGGTTTGCCCTGGGAGATCGGTCTGCGTGAGACCAGTACCGGTTGGCGGCAGGCCTCCTCGGCAGAGATTAAGGTTCTACCGTTACCGGAGAAATATCCCATGTATCTGGAAAAATCAGCGCTGCTTGAGTTCCAGCACGGAGTCGCGGCTTCACTGCAGAAGGTCGAGCTTATCCCGCGTTACGAATTGCACTTGCAGCTTTCAGAGAAGCGCTAGGTCGAGCGCTCGGTTTGGAAAAAAACGGGCGCTCCCCCTTTTGGCGGATATCAGACGTTATTCGCAACACATACAGTTCCGCTGTTCTTCTTCCTGCGAAGAATCGGTACGCGAAAAAAACAAGCGCAGGTCTTGGCAGGAACATCAGGAGGCAGTACATGCAAGTTTGCTCAGAGAGCTTTTCCCCCCGGCGCGCGTCTGTGCGGCTGCTTCGGCAGCTCGGCTGCGTCGTGGCTATGCTGGTAGTGCTGAGCCTACCGGCAATGGCGCAGGTTGGTCAGTCCGTTGTGAGCGGTACGGTGGAAGACTCCACCGGCGCAATTATTCCCGGCGCAACGATCACGTTGACGGACGTTACGAATGGTGTAACGCGGACCGCCAAGTCGGACGGCCGAGGTTACTTCTCGTTCTCCATGCTGCCGGCGTCCACGTTCCAGGTCTCGTTGCACATGGACGGCTTTACCGACCTGGTTCGCAAGAACATCGTGCTGCACATCGGCGACCACCAGGACGTCCCGCAGCTCAAGATGGAGCCTGCAACGGCGACGCAGACGGTCGATGTTTCCGCCGAGTCGGACAGCATCACGCCGACGACCAGCGGAGAAAGCGCTTACACGATCTCCAGCAAACAGATCCAGAACCTGAATATTCAGGGGCGTAGCGCGATGGAGCTCCTCGGACTGGTTCCGGGTGCAGCGAACGCGGGCAACTTCAACTCGAGCCAGTACTCAGGGACGACCGCTGGTTTTTCGAATAATTCGAGCGGCTTCAGCATCAACGGTAATCGCTTTGACCAGACGCAGATCGTCAGCGATGGCGCCGCGGTAACGGACATCAACACGGCTGGCGCTGCTGCTGTTACGCCGAACGTCGACATGGTTTCCGAAGCAAAGGTTGAAACCTCGGCGTTTCTTCCGGAAAATCCGAATGGCCCGGTTGTCGTCAACACCGAAACGAAGTCCGGTGGTCATGACTACCACGGCGAACTTTATGCCAGCGTTCGTAACGCTGCGCTAAATACGACCGATTGGCGCGTCAAGAACGAGCTGCTGCCCAAGCCGAACGAGGCGTACTACTATCCGGGCGTCAACATCGGTGGCCCTGTACTCTTCCCGGGCTTCAACAAAAATCGCGATAAGCTCTTTTTCTTTGCGGGTTTTGAGAAGTCGCTGCAGTATGTTCAGGATCCGCTGCTGGATATCCGTGAAACGGTCTCTCCTACCGCCGCGATGCGTACGGGTGACTTTACCGACACGGCATACCTTTCCAGCCTGAACTCGAGCGCCTCCTGGTATGCCACCCAGGTTCCTTGCGCCTCCTCGGGTGACAACGCTGCTCTCTGTACCTCGCCCGGCACGATTGATCCGTCGCAGATCGACCCCAACGGCAAGCTGCTGCTGAACAAGCTGCCGCTTCCGAACGTGGATCCTACGCAGCACAATGGTTACAACCTTGTGTCCAGCGCGCAGACCTTTCAGCCACGCGATCAGGAAAACCTGAAGATTGACTATAACGTCAACAACAATAACCACTTCTCGGCTCGTTATAACCATGAGGCGGAGAGCATCCCTTTCCCGTACGGGTACTACAACACCTTTACGACAGACCTGTATCCGGCTGGGCAGTTCAATCACAACGACTCGAACTCGGTTGTGGGCAACCTCGCTTCGGCTTTCTCGGCGTCCTTGAGCAATCAGTTGGTGTTCTCGTATACACGCCTCAATATGCAGACGTATCTGCACAATGAGTCGGCGGTCTCTCGTTCCGTCAGCGGATACACCGGACCGGATCTCTACAACAACAACACGGATATTTTGCCGAACGTTCAGCCCGGTTACGGCGGCGGTGGTTACGCTTCGCTCTATACCGTAGGCGGAAGCTATCCGACGACGAACGCTCCTCAGGAAACCTATTCGGTCAATGAGAGCATTACGAAAATGCTGGCGAGCCACACGATCAAGGCCGGCTTCTACTATGCCCAGCAAGGCTTTGGACAGTTGACGCACGGTCTCGAAAATGGCCTGATGCAAACCGGTGAGTACGGAAACTCCTACCAGACCGGTAACATCTTCGCCGATCTTCTCGTGGGTCGCATTGCTTACTTCCAGCAGAGTTCAAAGAACTTTGTTGCGTACCTGAAAGAACGCCGCAGCGACTTCTTTGTGCAGGATCAATGGAAGGTAACGCAACGTTTCAACCTGAACTACGGTGTACGAGTCAACCACATCGGGTCCTGGTATGAACAGAATGGACGCATGGTCGTATTCGATCCGAGTCTGTATAGCTCAAGCGATACGTTCGCTGATGCTCCCGGGCTTGTGACGCATGCCACGCACCCCTCCACGCCGATCAGCGGTAACCCCGGTCTCGGCTTCCAGATTGCTCCCGACGTAGGTTTCGCGTGGGACTTCTTTGGTACCGGTATGACCATCCTGCGCGGTGGCTTTGGTACGAACAACTACGTGGATCCTGGCAACAATGCGTTTTCTACCGTGCAGGCGCCTCCGAACCAGAACTTTACCAGCTACTACGGTCTGACCACGATTTCCAATATTCCCAACCTGCAGACCTACCTGCCGCTTGGTGTCTATGGCATCGCGGATCGTACGAATACCAAGCTGCCTGTCACTCGTTCGTATACCCTGGCGCTTTCGCAGGGGCTTCCCGGCGGAATGAACATGGAGCTTTCCTACAACGGCAACGCGTCGAAATACCTGGTGGGCTATCTGAACACCAACCCGGTGCCGGAAGGCTGCCCCAATGAATATCTTGGCTACACTCCGGGAACCTACAACGATACGCTTTGCCGACCGTATGGCCTGCTCGATGCTCTGAGCACGGAGAAGCATAACCTCAGCTCGTACTACAACTCCCTGCAGGCCACAGCTTCCAAGCGTACCGGTGTGGTCAACTTCTGGCTTACCTATACCTGGGGTAAGACCATGGCCTATAACTGCGAAAACGCATTCGACGAGCGTCGTTGCTACAATCCTGCGCCGTTTGATATCAGCCAGAATCTGAACATCTCCTATGTAATCAATCTGCCTAGCGTGGGTGCGCATCATCTCGGAAATCACAAGGTGGTCAACGGCATTCTCGACGGCTGGCAGATTACGGGAATTGAACAGTTCTCCTCGGGCGCGCCGTTGGGCGTGAGTGCGGCTGCTTCGGCAAACGGGAACAGCAGCATCGAGTATGACGGTACGCATACACGCACGCTAAACTTCTACGGCGTGTCGGACGCAGCGAATAATTACTCGTCGCCGAACTTCGATAACCGCATCACGGTTGGTACTCCCGATGAGCAGGGTGTGCCGACGCTGGTCTGCGATCCTCGAGCCAACCTTGCTCCGCACCAGTACTTCAAGGCTTCGTGCTTCCGTGCACCCAACTACGGAACAGCGAACTCTCCGAGTATCGGTACCTATCGCTTGCCGTACATCCACGGACCGCGCGCCGAGTCGGACACCATTGGTCTCTACAAGTCCTTCAAGTTCTCAGGACAGCGTAGCTTCCAATTGCGCGCGCAGGTGTTTGACATGTTCAACCACGCATACGACTCGTTTGTGCAGTACGATCCTAACCTGTACCTGGAGTATGACGCCTATGGTGGTTTGCCGGTCAACACCGCGAAAACCGGTTATGCCAGCACCCGTATCGGTCATCGTACGGTGCAGCTTGAAGGCAAGATCTACTTCTAACGCGTAGCTGTAGCTCCAAAATAAGCGGCTTCTCCTCTCCGGAGAAGCCGCTTATTTCTTTTGGAGCCGCTCCGCTAGGAACTCGATAGAGGCTGGTGAAGCGTAGTGGAGGATCGAATCAGCTGCCAGAGGCTGAGTTGCCACCGGCTGAAGAGCCCCCTGTAGGCTTGCGCGGTGTGACCAAAGCCAGAGCCGGGCGGTTGCGTTCGCCCATGCGCAGGGTCTCATCATTGGTGTGCATGCGGCTGATCTTCTCCGCAATGGCAAGGCCGATGAAGTGATTCAGAGAGATGCCTTCCTGGCGCGCGAGGTCGGTCGATTGCCGGCGCAACGAAGGAGGCAATCGCAAGGGGAAGCTTTTGTGGCGCGCGTCATCTGTAGTCATCCGTCTGTTCCTTTCCGGGTTCACCTGTGGATCATCGGCCAAATTCTTCTCGAACTTGAGAGCATCGCTTCGTTTCAGGCTTGGACAGAATAACCAGCGTGATAAGGAGCAGAACGGTATTCGACGAACTCCAGACCCAAATTGATATCAAAAGGGGAAAAAAAATCATCTGATTCTCATTTGTGCTCAATGCACGCCGATATTTGGATCATGCTTACAATTGAAAGGGGGGAGTATGTCATCGCCGGACCGTAGTATCGCTGTATTCCCCTCTGCATCTTCAGAGCCCTCTTTGGCTGAGTTGATCGGTGCGTTTAGTCGCGCGCTGGATATTGCTCTAGGCCATACAGATGGCCATACCCTGCGCAGCTGCGTCTTAGGCATGAAGCTCGCAGAGTGTGTCGGTCTGAACAGCGCACAGCAACGCAATCTTTACTATTCTCTTTTGCTGAAAGACCTCGGCATCACGGGCGATTTCGTTCGCGGCATGCGCTATGGAGGGTTTGCCGGATCGGAGCCTGCCCTGGCCTGGAGCTATGGCAAAGAGGTATTGCCAAAGCGACGTATCCTTCCGGTTCTGGCTGATTTGCTACTCCAGCGGGAGACGAAGCTCCCCTTCCGCCAGATTGTTCGGCGTGTATTTGCCTCGCAATCGCAAACAGGCGACTTTCTGCGCAACAACCGTATGCTGGCTTTTCACCGCACGATTAATGCTGGCTTTTCGCGTGATGTTGCCGACACTGTCGCATATATCGACACTCGGTGGGATGGCCGCGGGCTTCCGTTGACGCGCCGGGCCTCGGTCTCTCTCCAGTCTCAGCTGGTCAAAATGGCGCAGACCCTGGAGAGCCTGTATGAGGTTTACGGAGCCAATCTTGCTCTGGATATCATCTATCGGCGTTGCAAGGGGTGGTTCGATCCCGGTGTGATTGCTGCGGCGATGATCACGTTCCGTCTTCCGGAGTCCTGGGAAGACCTTGAGCGTCCCAATCTGCTGAGCTATGTTGCGCGTCTGGAGCCTGAGGATGGAGATCCTGAGACCGCTCCGGAGAACATCGACGGCATATGCGAGATCTTTGCGGACCTGATTGATAGCTTCACGCATAATAAGACGCGTCACTCACATCGCGTCATGCGTCTTGCTCTCCAGATCGGTTCCCGCATGGGGCTGCCGCAGGAAAAACTGACAACGATTCGTCGCGCAGCCTTGATGCATGACCTCGGATGCATGGGAGTGGAGTGTTCCTCTGGGGAACTGCAGCGCGATATGGCGAAAACGCAAAGGCTCGCGCTGGAGTGGCTTTCCTCAGTACAAGGATTCGAAGAAGTGGCCACTACGGTTGCGATGCACGGAGAGTATCTTGATGGTTCAGGAGCACCCTTCGGATTGCGTGGCGATGAAATTGCTTTGTGCGCCCGGGTGTTGGCTGTAGCTGAAGCAAGCATTCTGATCAGCGAACAGAGCGATGATGTTACTCCGCCGGACTTTGACGCACTGGCGCATGAGTTGGAAGAGACGATGCAGGGCAAGCTGGACGTGGTTTGTTTGAGAGCGCTGCAGGACGTTAGCAGAATTCAGGTGTAAGTCGCACGATTGTCCGCGAAAGCAAAATAAGCAGGCCGCACAGAATCTCTGTGCGGCCTGCTTGTTTTGCTGCGCTTAGCGGTACAGAGGTGCGTTGACGACACGCGGAAGCCCATTCGTCGCTTCGCGCTGTATAGCTGCCTGCCGGCGAAGCCATACACGACGCTCAGCGCGGCTGAGTTGTTCCGCGACTGCAATCGCGATGAAGTGGTTGAGGGATAGCCCTTCGCTCTCAGCAGCGTCGCGTGCTTGCTGGAGTGCGGCGGGTGAAAGTCGTAGGGGAAAGCTCTGCGATCGTTTGGCCTGCGAATTCATAGTTCAACTCGTTTCTTCTGACTACAACATGGGAGCAGCGGAGTAGTCAGAAGACTATCGCTGGCCGATGCAGGCAGCAAGCATCACTTTGCGACACTTTATCCCTGAACTAACACTTTGGGAGTAGAAGGTAGGCGCCGCCGGCGATATCACGACTTACTCGACGAGTAATTGCAATCCTCTTGTAAGGGGCGGCAAGCGCGTTTTTCTCTTCGATCCGGTACGGAAATAGGCGCTAAGTGAGGGTGAGATATCCAAGACGATATCACCTTGAAGCTTTATTGCTTCAGACCCCCTAGACGTCTCATTTTGCTGACTTATAGTTGGCCTCCGAGTCCACGGATTTTTGCCACCAGATGTTGTGAGTAACGGCAAACGGATGGGAACTTTCAGGAGGAACGTTATGACCTATTTTGCGGCAAAGCGATTCGAATCTTCGCAGAACGAGCAGAGTGCCGCTGTTGCATCTTCGGCTCCGAATACATCAATTGAATTCCTCGATCCCTCTTTTGAGCGGTGGCTTGGTGGGGGACAAAGAGAGGATGTCCGTTCTGCGGTAACACGCGTTTCGCGCATCTATCATCTGGCTTGCTTCGGCCTTCTCCTGCTGCTGCTGGTGGGAGCGTTGTTTGGCTGCGGCGGCGGTTATGCCGGTACGGGTCTCGATAGCATTACCTCGTCGGCTCATACCATTGACGCTACGCAAGCGGTTACGCTGCAGACCTCGAGCTCGGCAACGGTGCCCGTGCAATGGTCGATGAAGGGCGATACCTGCGGGGACACCTGCGGCAGTCTTTCCTCCTCGGGCCACTCGGCGGTCTACGCCGCTCCTGCCAGCCTGGACGCTGCGATCCACGTAGCGGTCACAGCGGGCATCAGCGGAACGCAAAGCAAGCAGAGCACAACCATTACGGTCAATCCGGCGGTCGCGTTCGTCGGTACGCCTGCGAGCGGTATCGTTGGAACTCCTTACTCCTACACTGTGGCTACGACCGGTGGCACGGGTTCGGTTGCTTTGAGTCTGGTCTCCGGCACTCTGCCGGATGGACTTGCTTTCAACAGCGCCACTGGCCTTATCTCAGGCACGCCGACGACAGAAGGCACCTTCACCTTCGTGTTGCGTGCGTTAGACCAGAGCGATCTTCCTTTCTCCATCAACCTCACCGCGACGATTGTGATTACAACGGCCGCAACGCCGCTCGCTGTTACCCCGGTTACGCTTCCGGTTGGAACTGTGGGGACGGCATACTCTGCGGGCCTGACCGCAACGGGAGGCGCGGCACCCTACACCTGGACCGTTGCAAGCGGTTCACTGCCGAGCGGCCTTGCGCTGACCTCCGGTGGCGTTGTGACCGGAACACCCACGGCTGCCGGTACGTCCAGCTTTACCGCGCAGGTTGCTGACAGTAAGGGCGCAACGGTGACTGAGTCTCTGAGCATTACGGTGAACCCTGCCGCCTCGCCGTTGTCGATTACTTCAGGTGCACCGCCGATCGGCACTGTAGGCGTTGCCTACACAATGGCTCTGGCAGCTGACGGTGGTACAACGCCGTACACCTGGAGCCTGCTGGCCGGCAGCTTGCCCGCCGGACTTACTCTCTCCTCCGCCGGAGCCATCACCGGCACACCCACAGCGCAGGGCACCTCGAACTTTACGGTACAGGTCGCAGATAGCGCGGGTGCAACGGCAACGGCGACGCTGAGCATTACTGTGGATGCAGAGGTGACAACGCCTCTGGTCATCACCTCTGGTGCGCCACCTTCGGGCACCGTTGGCACAGCGTACACCATGACTCTCGGCGCGAGCGGTGGAACTCTGCCCTACGCATGGAGCCTGAGCTCGGGCAGTCTGCCCTCCGGGCTCGGTCTTTCTACCGCGGGTGTGATTGCTGGCACGCCTATCGCAAAGGGTACGTCGAGCTTTGTGGTGCAAGTGACAGACTCTACCGGCGCCACGGCGACAGCGACGCTGAGCATTACCATCAACGCCGCCACAACAACCCTCTCTATTCCTGCAATTACGCTGCCTGCCGGTACGGTCGGTAGCGTGTACGCCAGCTCGCTCAGCGCAACGGGAGGCACCACGCCTTATACATGGGGGCTGGCCTCGGGTAGCGTGCCGGCGGGTCTTACGCTCTCTTCCACCGGCTCTATCGCAGGCACACCGACGACGAAGGGTACTGAGAGCTTTGTGGCTCAGGTGACGGACTCGACCGGTGCAACGGCGACGGTTTCGCTGAGCATTACGATCAACGCGGCGACGATTGTGCTCAGCATTCCTGCCACCACGCTGCCTTCCGGTACGGTTGGCACAACGTACACCAGCTCGCTGAGCGCAACGGGCGGTTCTTCACCGTATACGTGGAGCACCGCATCCGGCAGCCTGCCTGCTGGCCTTACGCTCTCTTCCAGCGGTGCAATCGTCGGTACGCCAACGACGAAGGGAACAGCAAGCTTTGTGGCACAGGTGACGGACTCAGCTGCAGCCACAGCGACGGTTTCCCTCAGCATTACCGTCAACGATGCGGCAACGCCGCTGTCCATCCCCGCAGCCACGCTGCCGGGCGGTACGGTCGGCACCGCGTATACCAGCAGTCTGGTGGCTGCAGGCGGCAGTACACCTTACGCCTGGAGCGTGCTCTCCGGAACCCTGCCTCCTGGTCTGTCTCTCTCTTCGACGGGTGCCATCACCGGCACGCCAACGACGACGGGAAGCTATAGCTTCGTGACGCAGGTCAAGGACTCGCTTGAGGCCAGCGCTTCTGCAACCTTCAGCATTGCGGTGCAAAGCGGAACAACGCTTGCGTTGACCGTCTCCACCCTACCTGAGGGCACGGTCGGCGTCGCCTACCAGCAATCGATCGGAGTTACGGGCGGCACGAGTGCTTACGCTTGCTCGCTGGTCTCCGGTGCATTGCCTGCGGGGCTTAATCTTGGCTCAAGCTGCGTTGTAAGTGGTACGCCTTCTGCCTCAGGCTCTTCGAGCTTTGAGGTCAAGGTGACCGACAGCAGCACGCCGACGCAGACCATTACCGGCACACTCACCATGACCATTGTGCCGGCCACCATAGTGCTGAACATCGGTGTCCCACCGGTCGCCGTGGTAGGCACACCCTATACCGGCAGCATTCCGGTTACCGGAGGAACGGGGCCGTATAGCTGCACCATAACCGCCGGCACGCTTCCGGACGGCCTCTCACTGGGGGCGGCCTGCAGCATCACCGGTACACCGACCACTGTGCAGACCAGCCTGGTTACGGTCAATGTGACGGACTCGGCTTCGCCTGCGAACACTGGTTCCTCAACGGTCACCTTCACGGTGCAGGCTCCGGCAGCGCTCTCGCTCACCGGATCTCTGCCGAATGCAACGCTCGGACAGGCTTATCGCCAGAAGCTGACGGCGACCGGCGGTGTTGCACCCTATACCTACGCGGTCACTGCCGGCAGCCTGCCAAGCGGACTGATGTTGTCCACGGACGGTACGGTCAGCGGTACGCCGACGGCTCCGGGTGCGACCAGCTTTACGGTCACGGCAACGGATAGTGAGAAGACGCCGCAAACGGCAAGCCTGTCTCTGGTTCTTCTAGTCACCTATCCCAGCACACCGTATGACGATGCTCTGAAAGGGCCGTATGCCTTCCTGATGCAGGGTTATGACGATGTACTGCTAGGTGTGCTGGCTTACCAGACGGCAACGGTTGGAAGCTTTACCGCGGATGGTACCGGCGGTTTGACCGCTGGCGAGCAGGACAGCAATCACCAGTCTTCAAACCCGACCTCTCCGACGGTTGCAACGGAGCACGTCCTCGGTACCTACACCTTGAGCTCGGATTACCGTGGATCGCTCACGCTGACCACGCTCAAAGCAGACGGAACCGTTGATGGAACGATCTCCTACGCGATCGCAGCCAAGGTTCCTTCAGCAATCGAGCCGGTTACCACGAACGGAACGCTGATTGAAGACGACGGCAACGGTCTGGTCGGTTCCAGGGGCAGCGGTACCTTCGAGGCGCAGACAGCGCTGGCGACGGCAACTTCGCTCAGCGGTGGCTATGCCTTCGGTCTCCAGGGCGATACGCCTTGCCTGCCGTCCTGCACGCTCAACCTCAGCGCAGGGCCGGTTGCCGCTGTCGGCCAGTTCACGGTGCTTTCTGACGGCTCCTTGAGCGGCGAAGAAGATGCCAACATCTCGTCTGTGAACTATCCCGAAGCTGGGTTGCAGGGCTCTGCAAGCTCGGCGGACGGAAGCGGACGTATCCAACTCACTCTGTCTAACAGCAAGATCAACTTTGCTGCCTTCCCCACGGACTATGCGGTGTACATGATTGATGCAACCCACGCATACGTTCTGTCCACGGACAAGCACTCCTCGTACGTGATGCTGGCTGGTTCGATGAGCTCCCAGGCTCAAACAACCTTCAGCAACAATGCGATGAGCGGCGGTTATGTCGGCTACGAAAATACGGCCTCGAACCCCGGTTTGCTGGGCACAGTCTTGAATAACGTGCTGAACCTGAGCTCGGCGACTGTCTTCCGCGGAGTTGCTACAGGCACGGGAACCTGCAACACCACCAACGTAGAAACTGGCGGTCTTACAGGCTTGATCAATGGCTTGACCGGGTTGGGCAGCGGCGTTCCGCTCCTGAACGCTTTGCTTGGAACCTATCAATCCACGGGGAACAGCAACTGCCAGGTCGGCAGCAACGGCCGCGTCGTGCTGAACTACCCGGTACCGAACAACCTGCTTACCGGTCTGTTGCAGTTGTTGGGGCTTTCGACCACGCCTCCTCCGGCGCGCATCGTTTACCTCAGCAGCAACAGCACGGGCTACTTCCTCGAGTCGGGTTACGCCGGTATCGGGCACATCGAGAAGCAGACGGGTGCTCCGTACACGCTGGGTTCGCTCAAAGGAACGTTCATCTATGGCACGCAACCGGCGGCTTCACTGGCAACGATCAATGCCAGCGGAACCGTGATCGCCGATGGCAATGGGAAAGCGGTCTCCGATCTCGATCTGAACGTCGGTGTCGGCAACCTGAACGTGATTCAGCTGGGTGTGAGCGGGAACTACACCTACAAGATGAGCGACGCCAGCGCTGGTCGCTACACGCTTGGCACCGATCACGTGATCTACGCTATCTCGCCCAGCCGGTTCGTGGTGATTGACACGAACATCCTCACCACTTCGCCTTCTGTCGCGCTGATTTACTAGCGCGGCAGAAGGTCCGCCTTCAGCTTCTCGTGGAAAGGACCGAGATGAATCGCACAATTTGGATGCTTGCTCTCATGAGCGTAATGACCACTGCGGTAAAGGGGCAGGTCCGCACAGACCCCACACCGTTTATTCCGCGCACCAGTGTTGCGGTTGGCTACAGCCTGCTCAACGCAAATGCGCCTCCAGGCAACAGCGAAGGGTTTCATGCGCAAGGCGGCTTTGCTTCGGTCGCCGTGCGCACCAAGGACTGGTTGAGCGTTGCGGGTGAGGTGAACGGCGTCCGCGCGACAAAGATCAGTACCTATGGCCAGAACCTGACTCTGCTGACCTACACTGCAGGGCCCCGCTTCTCTCTTCATCAGCGTCGTATGTCGGAGTTCGCGCAGGCAATGTTTGGTGCTGCGCAGGCACGGGACTCCTATTTTCCAACAGCCACCTCGTACACCACTTCAGCAAACAGCTTTGCGCTAACGCTGGGGGGGGGATGGGATATTGAGCTTTCTCATCACTTCGCTCTGCGTGCCTTTCAGGCACAGTATCTGCACACGGCGTTGCCAAACGCTGTGAACGGATCGCAGAACCAGCTACTGCTCGGAGCTGGTATTGTTGCGAAGTTTGGTGGCCACTATGGCACAGCTCGCGGCATGGTGTCGAACGCGACGAAGAAGAGGCTTTCGATTACGTGTTCGGCCAGCGTGAGGAACGTGCTGGCGGGGGAATCGCTTGAGGTCGCGGCCATTACCCGTCCTTCGGAGGGTGAAGATGTGGAGTTCGTCTGGACGTCGAACGCGGGGGTTCTCTCACGCAATACCCCGGTCATCAGTGTAGAGACAACGGGGCTGGCTCCAGGGCAGTATCACGTGACGGCCCATGCGGAGCTTGTGCAGGATAACTCAGTGGTTGCAACGTGCGAGGTGCCTTTCCGCGTAGTAGCGCCTCCACCGCCTCCTCCTGCCCCGGTTCCCGCTCCGACGCCTGCGCCGCCCGTAGAGGAAAGTGTCTTTCATGATCACGTGAAAGACGTCTACTTCGATTACGACAAGTGGGCCATTAAGCCTGAGGCTGCGAACTCGCTGGCGGAAGCGGCTGTTTATCTCAAAGATCACCCGCAGCTCCGAATTTTGTTGGGCGGCTTTTCGGATGAACGGGGATCGACCTCTTACAACATCACGCTGGGGCTCAAGCGTGCCAATGCCGTGCGCGATGTGTTGGTCAACGCAGGCGTCCCGGAGGATCGTTTGGCTGTGGTGAGCTATGGCAAGGGCGTACAGGTATGCACAAAGCCTGCTGAGTCCTGCTACCACCGGAATCGGCGAACCGCTTTTCAGATTCAGCCGTAATCAAGTTTCGGGCAGCTGGCTTCTTACGAGCGAAGCGTAGGAAGCCAGCTCTTTTTTTGCCCGACCCTAGAAGGAAACCGTTCCAGTTGTTGTACTGCTCATCGGAAACGTCCGTGTTGGAATCGGGAGCAGGATCGTATACGGATAGGTCACGGTCACGCTGACAGCGCAGCCTGCTGAGTTATTGCCGTTGCTGGTATCGCAGGCTGTGCCGTCGGCTCCGATGCCTGGCCAGGAAGCCGTAATGACCAGCTGCGTCGGGTCGATCCCCGGTGTAACGGTACTCAAGACATACTTACTCACATCAGAGGAAGACGCCGTGCAGCTTGGAGAGCTCGCTGCCGCGCACGCCGTGCCTTGCCATCCGGACCCGCGCACGATGGCATAGCGCATCCCTTCGCGTGCAGCGTTAGCGACAAAATGATTCACATACATGGCGCGCGAGATCTCCATGATTCCAATCATGGAGAGCAGAATGACCATAGCGGATGCGGCGAACTCGATCGTCGTGTTTCCTTCATCGCTTCGGGCAACACTCCGACGATTAGCGTGCTGCACGAAGCCTCGCTTTCCCGTGAAGAACAAAGCCATCCGTAAGGCCTGGGTATGGAATCAGAGGGGTGTAAACGTAAGTGGTATCCAGCTCGACGTAATAAATGGAGTTGAACGCGCAGATGGGAACAATTGAACAGCTCCCGACAGCGCTTGAACCATCGCTGCACTCGCAACCGTAGGTAGCAACCGGAACAAGCGTGGGTAAAGACGGAGCACTTGTGCGCGCGGCCTGCACCATGCCCGCCGTATCAGTAGGGTTCGCTGTGCCGTAGAGTGCTCCAGCATGAGCCGCGGAGGCTGTGGTGATGGCAGCGGTACAAGCGTTTCCTAGGTCAACGGCTACTGCAAGTAGCAGGACAAGCAAAGGAAGAACGATCGCTACCTCAAGCAGACTGGACCCTTTCTGGTCGGCACCAAGGCGCAGATTGTTGATTGCATCCTGCTTTAGCATTTCTTTTCCTTCCCTCAGCCTCATTGCACAAGGAACGAAGTGTCTCCGTTGAGCGGCGACCCATTCTGAAGGGTTGAATAGTCGTTATTGATCACGCTGAGAATATTCGCGGTGAACTGAATTCGATCGGCAACAATAAAGTTGTAGCTTCTTGCTCCGGAGATAACGCCTACACCCCAGGAGACCAGCGCGTCCGGCATATAGATACCGCCGTTCATGTGGCTACCCTCAAGCAGGCTAATAAGAAACGTGCCTGTGTTGGTTACTCCGTGCGCCTGAAAGAAAAGGATGCCGCCGTAGGGCCCGCTTGTCGGAGCACTCAGGGTAACGCTGGAGAGCCCAATTAACGGCGGAAAGCCTGTAATGGAAAAGCTGCCCGCATTGCCCTGGTTGTAGAACATCACGCCTTCTCCCTGGATAATGCTGAGTAGGCTCACCGTCATCGTAAGACCACTGGTATCCGGTCCTGGAATTCCAAGCACTGTGTAGTGTCCGTTTCGTAGAACGTACACGCCCGGGTTGAAGGTGATGTAAGACAACACGGATGCGGTAATGCTGATCCCCCCGCAATAGACACCGGGGTTAAACACGATGTGTTGTAGTAATCCGGTAATAATTGTGACTGGCTGTTGCGAGCCGTAGTACGTGTCGCCGGAGGAGTAACCGCATCCGTCCGTGGCTGAAGCGGGTGGTGTCAGGTAGGCCAAGGGGTCGGCTGGGGTTGGTACCGCGACATGAGTCTGAGCACGGGAATTGAGCAGGCAGAGTAGGCCTGCAGTTCCGCCGGTGACATGGATCGAGGGTGCGTACATGAGAGCGCCGATCAGGCATGTCACGGCTGCAGGGGATGTCGATTCCACCACTATGCCGCAGTTCACAACAAAACCAATACCGGCGACGATATTCAACGCTCCCGCGGCACTGGGGTTGAGCGCATAGAGACACGGTCCCCCAAGACCTCGCCCCGCTTCAGCCCGCGCGCTGATGTGAAAGCTATTAAAGCCTGCGAACCGCGCGAAGTATGTCGTTATGCTTTCCGAAACGACGGCTTCCACATAATTGGTTTTACCGCGATTAGGGTCACTTGAAGAAAGGCAAGGCGGGTTATTGAGTGTTAGCGTCAGCGTCGTTGCAGTTGGGGTTGTGCAGCCCGTGGTAACGGTGCTGCTGGTGTAACCGTTCTCCGTCAGCGCATTGCGTGCGGCGGTTTGCATCGCAAGGCAGTTTGCGGTTCCCGAGCAGACTCTTCCTTCCAGCGACGCGGCTAAAGCAGCAGCGTCGGCAGCGGTTTGTAGTCTTCGCTTCTCAAAACGAACGCGGCCGATATCGACCGCCAGACCAAGAAAAAGCATCAGCACTAACATGCTGATTGCCACCAGCACGAGTGACTGTCCGTTTTCCTCAGTTATCTCCCGCAGCGATCGCATAAAAATTCGTTAGCACCCTGGTCATCGTCTTCGAGAAACAAAACATCTCCCGTCTGTATTCCGGTCTGCTCAATCGAGCCGGCGGACAGCTCCAATGCGCTTCTCATGCGCAGCACAAGAGCGGTTGCGCGTTGAGGCGGGATCGACTTCCAGAGGCGAATCACTTTGCCCTGGGCGTCGAGCCCAATGACGTCGATGGGAAAGCGCATCCCTACGGTATGGATGCCGGAACTCGGTGTGATCCAAAGCCCGGTGCATCGATCGAGAGCTGGCCTGCCGAGGAGACCCTTTGCGCGTCGCCAGGAGCTATCGGCCATCTCCACATTGCAGGCTAGAGTTCGACCGCTTCTCAAGTGGCGAACGCGCATAACGAACCTCTTTGTCTTCGGTTTAGTGTGCGCGGCTGCGGCGATAGACGATGATGCCGAGAACGGTAACGGTGAGAACGGCGGCTACGATGCGGAGAATATTGACTGAGTCCATGATGTTCTTCCTTTCAGGAGACTGCTTCTACGGAGTTATCGGCAAAATTCGCCTACGCTTGAGTTACTTTGTGATCCCTCCTACCAGCCCGGCAAAGTCCATCAATGCCGGAGCCAGAAGAACGAGGAACAGGCAGGGGAAGATAAAGAAAACCAGAGGGAAGACAATCTTGACGCGCGTTTTTGCCGCAGCTTCTTCAGCACGCTGCCGTCGCTTGGCGCGTAGTTCGTCAGCAAACTCCGCTAAGGCTTTAGCGATCGGTGTACCAAAGCGCTCGGTCTGATGAAGCATGCTGACAAAGGTAGAGATCTCCGGAACCTTGACACGGTGAACGAAGTGATCCCAGGCTTCAAGCCGAGGTACGCCTGCGCGTTGCTCAAGATTGACGCGGATAAACTCCTGTTGAATATCACGATGACTCACGCCCAGCTCATCGCCGATGCGCAGCAAGGCCTGGTCCAGACCAAGACCTGCGTCAACGCAGATCACCAGAAGATCCATTGCATCCGGCAGAGCACGCACAATTCGTTCGCGTCTTTGCTTTACTTTTACCGTGAGCACAAGGTTCGGTACGAGGAAACCTGTAGCCGAAAGAGCCACCATCCAGAACAGGGTGTTACTCGGTACGAGGCTTCCGAGCAAAACTCCAAGCAGCGGAGTCAGGGTCTGCAACGCGAAGAAGATATCTGCTGCGTAGCGTCCCCGATACCCGCCGGCTTGCAGATCTTCCTGTGATTTCGCGCTGAGCTTGAGGCCCAGCTTTCTCCTCAAGGCTGCCGCAGAGTCCGCAAGCCTTGCCTCCATCTGCTGGCGTCGCGTACGAGTCATGGTCTGTCCTCGCTGAGACGGGCCAACAATGGTCAGCAAACGTTCTGACTCACGAGAAGGCTGTATGAGCCATGGCAAAAATGCCAGGAAAAGAGCGCAGAAGAACGTGAGCCCAAGCAGTAAGAAAAAAAGGATTTGGATAACGCTCATACTTCAATCCCTCGTACGATCCGTCGAATCGTAAAGGCTCCCATCGCGAGCAGAACAATGCCGATGGAAAGCAATTTCTTCCCGGAATCGGTTTGAAAGAGAACGCGCGAGTAGCCCGGGTCGAGCAGATTGATGATGACCAGCAAGATGACTGGAAGCATGCAAAGAATCCACCCGGTCATGCGTCCCTGTGCGGTGTGGGTGCGAACCTCGCGCTGGATTCGTGCTCGATCGCGAATCAGACTTGCCAGGCGTTCCATAATTTCCACAAGGTTTCCGCCGGTTTCTTTCTGTACGAGCATGCCTGTGATGACAACCTGAAGATCGGTTGAGGGCATTCTTTGGAGCGACTCCATCAGAGCATCGCGTAGGCCCAGACCGTAGCTCTGCTTGCGAAAGATCTCTGTGAACTCAGTCTTGGCCGGTTCGGGAGCATCATCGGCCACCATACCGATTGCGCTCGTCAGTGAGTGGCCGGCTCGTAGCGCCCGTGCGCACATCTCGATGCAGTCAGCCAAAACGGCATCGAAGGCTGCTAGACGTCTGCGTGCCTGAATCTGCAGCATCAGAATGGGGAGATAGCCTGCGCAGACACCTGCGGCGATGGCCGCTGTCAGCATCCAGGTCAGAACGTATGTGAGCATGCTTACGCCAATTGCCAGCAACAGGCTCAGACCAAGGACTGCTCCAGGATGAAGCTTGCTCTGCGCACGTAACAGCAGACTCTCCAGCTTCATCAGCAGATTCGTTCCCTTCAGCGCCTCTTCCAGCCACAGATAGAGACGCGTTGTCTGCTTGGTATCTTTGGCCTCGGATCGCGGATGGGCTGCGGTGACTTTGATCGCAACGAGGGAATCCAGGCGCTTTTCCATCGCTGTTTGTTCCTTGGTTGGACGCATGGCAACGTACACCAGGAAAAAAACGATGCTGGAAAGAAGAAGAAATGCAAGGAGGAGGACAAGCATGATCGAGCTATACCTCCATGCTGTGATGGGTGAGGCCTGCTGGAAGCGGCAGTCCGGCAGCCTGCAGCTTTTCGCCGAAACGCGGAAGAATGCCTGTAGCGTGGAAACGGCCACGAATGCGTCCTTGCGGCCCGAGGCCCTTACGCTCAAAGAGGAAGAGATCCTGCATGCCGATCGTCTCGTTTTGAACCCCGGTCAGTTCGGAGATGTGCGTGATGCGTCGTGAGCCATCGCTCATGCGCGCGACCTGCACAATAAGGTGAACTGCGGAAGCAATCTGTGTGCGGATCGCGCGTTCCGGAAGCTTCAGTCCTCCCATCATGGCCATGGTCTCCATACGCGAGAGGGCATCGCGTGGTGTGTTGGCATGGATCGTTGTCAACGAACCATCGTGTCCTGTATTCATTGCTTGCAGCATGTCGAGCGTTTCCTCGCCGCGGACTTCGCCGAGGACGATACGATCAGGACGCATACGCAATGCATTAATGACCAACTCGCGCTGACGGACGGCCTTCTCGCCCTCCATATTTGGAGGCCGTGTCTCCAGCCGGACAACGTGCTCCTGGCGCAACATCAGTTCTGCAGAATCCTCAATGGTGACGATGCGCTCACGTGGTGAAATGAACCCGGAGAGCATGTTGAGCAAGGTCGTTTTGCCTGCGCCCGTGCCGCCGGAGACCACGATGTTCAAGCGCGACTCTACTGCGAGTTGCAGCACCTCCAGCATGGGCTGCGTAAGCATTTGCGAGCGAAGAAGGTCCTCTGCCCGCAGTGGACCGGAGGAGAATCGGCGAATCGAGAGAATTGGTCCATCGATGGCAAGAGGGGGAATAATGACATTCACGCGCGAGCCATCGCTCAGGCGAGCATCCACCATCGGCGAAGATTCATCCACGCGACGGCCAACCGCAGAAACAATGCGGTCGATAATATGCATAAGGTGTCGACTATCTTTGAACACAACATCTGTGCGTTCGAGAATCCCTTTGCGTTCGATATAGACCGCGCGGTGTGTGTTGACGAGGATATCGCTGATCGTCGGGTCATGCAGCAGAGGCTCGAGAGGGCCAAGGCCAAAGACTTCATTGACGACCTCTTGTGTGAGCTTGTCGCGCTCCGCACTGCTTAGCGGAACACCTTGCTCAACCATCAGGCGGCTGATGGTATTGAAAAGCTGTTGTTGTCCTGTGCGTGTCTCACTAAACTCGTTGAGCCGTTCCAGATCCAGCCGGTTAATAAGCTCGCGATGTACTGCAGACTTGATCTTCTGCTGGACCGCATCCGGGATCGTTCGCACGGCCGCGGTTGCGGTTGGTTCCGGTTTATTGTTCGTCACTTCGAGCAGGTTCATAGCGGGCACTCTTGGATGAGGTAGTCTGCGTTATGAGGCGGAAGAGCTTTGTGCTGTAAGTGACTGCAGCCAGCCGGTGAGTCGTTTCTGTTCTTTACCCGCCTTAATGCGGCGTGCCGGGGCGCCAACGATCTCATCAGACCATTGCGCCAGCGCCAGAGGAACATCTCCATTGCTTCCTGGGCCAAGTGGTTCTCCCAGATTTGCTGCGCGAATCAACCCCGGATAAGCGTTGGGAATACGCACCGCAATGCGTTGCCGTGTCGCGCGCTCAATGTACTCCGCGTCGATCGCAAACGGAGAGTTACTGCGATTAAGAAGAATACGAGTTTTTTCACTGCTCTCTTCCAGAACGACCAGCTCATCAATCATGCGCGCAAGGTCGCGCGCAGCGGCAACATCCGGAGAAGCAACCAGGTAAACCGTTTGTGACACGGAGAAGACAGGTTGGCTCAGCGCACGCTCCACCCGGTTGCAGTCGATAACGATGTACTCGTATTCGCTTGCCAGGAAGTCCAGGGCACGTCGAACTGCTTCAGGCTCCAGTTCGCGCTCGGTGCGAAAGGTGTCCGGGGAGGTAAGGACCTCCACACCGCTTTCGTGCTTGGCAACAAAGCGATGGAGTAGTTCGCTATCCATGCGAGCGAGGTTACGAACGACCTCTTCGAAATGGTTGCCTGAGCTATCGAGCCCCAGGTAGACAGAAACGTGCCCGCCTGAAAGATGTTGGTCGATTAGCAGCGTTCGCTTGCCGTGGCGCTTTGCAAGGAAGATCGCCAAGTGGACCGCAAGTGTCGTTGTGCCGACACCCCCTTTTGCGCCGACGAGCGTAATGACTTTGGCGCGGTCCTCCTGCGAGTGGATGTTCGTTGCGCTTACGTTTTCCAGGCGATTCAGTACCGTGTCCAGGGCCGTTTGCTGAATCGGCTCCGAGATCAGCTCGCTGCAGCCTGCACGCAGCGCGGTCAGGATCAGATCGGAAGTGGCACTTTTCACTACGGCAATGGCCAGCACTTTGTTGCCGTATGCTTCATTCAGATAGCGAGTTGTTTCTGCAGCCTGTTCCGGATTTTTTTCAAAGTCGATCAAGACAATGCAGTAGTCGGCATCGTGCAGCTGAGGTCCGAAGGAAGGCCGCTTTTGAGCGGAGAAATACTCTTCGGCGTGAACCTCTTCGATAAGCCACGCACGGCTCCGCACAATGCGCGTGACCTCATTGCGTGTTGCAGGATTGGTGCCAATGGTCAGCAGAACGACGCTGGCAAAACCTGGAATCTTCTTCGTCATCGTTGTGTGCCTCCCGTGACGGTGGTGCTCGGAGCAGACTGATCGTACTTCGGCAGAGAGTTATCGAACTTGTCCTGATTAATGCCAGGAACGGCCATCTTGGGTTGCATCAACGAGGTGTCCGGCGCCTTGAGCTCGGCATGGAGTGGATCGATCGTCTCGGGCGTGACGAGCACGATCAGCTCTGTGCGCGAATGGTTGATCGACTTCGATTTGAAGAGGTTCCCTAAAATGGGGACGTTTGCAATTCCAGGCGTACGGGAAAGCTGATCGGTCATCCGGTTGTCCAGAAGGCCGGAGATGGCAAAGGTCTGACCGTTCTGCAGTACGACCTGCGTCTCCGCGCGCCGGGTGGAGAGAGCAGGGATGGTATAGCCACTGATCTGCACCGCATTGGTGTAGTCCAGCGCACTGACCTCAGGGGCAACCGTTAGCTGAATTGTGCCGTCGCTGTTTACGATCGGTGTGAAATCAAGGCGCACACCGTAGGGGCGGAACTGGATACTGATCGAGGTGAGACCGTTTGTGCTGCCTTGTACGACAGGGAAGGGGAACTCGCCGCCTGCGAGAAAGTTGGCTCTCTGTCCGCTGATCGCCGTAATGTTCGGCTCGGCCAGGATTTGCAGCACCTGCTTGGACTCCATGTCCTGCAGCATGGCGCCGATATTGAGCGGTGCGTTATAGAGCAGAAAGTTCAAAGGGTTTGAGATCGTTACCGTCTTGTTGCCTGCAGTCACAGTCGTTCCGCTGCCGCTGCTGGTCTGGCTGTTTGTGGATGCGGCAAGGGAAGATGGAAACTGTGACGTGCTGGATTGAGCCAGCGTGTTGCCGCCAACGCTGAATAGGTTGATGCCCATTTGCTCCAGCTTGCTGCGGTCCACTTCCACAATGCGCACCTTCAGGCGCACCTGCTGCACTCCGTTGGAGTTGATGATCAGAGCGTTGGAGACATTTTTGGCGTAGAGTCCTGCCAGATGTTCGGCCTCGTCATAGCTTGCACGGGTTGAGACATTGCCGGAGAGGACGATATGGTCTTGTGCGGCGCGAACATGAATCTCATCGTGCGGCAGCGCATCTTTCAGTGCGGAACGAAGCTGTTCTGTGTCGAGATCGACGGCAAAGGTGTAGGTGCGAGACATCCCCCCCTCATCCCACACCATCAGTGAGCTTACGCCGGGCTGCTTGGCGGTAATGAGCACCTCACTGGGAGATGCCATGTAGGCATACAGCACGCCCGGGTCGGTAACGTAAATCTTGTTCAGTCGCTGCTTTGAGCTAACCGAGGCAGACCGGCCGACGAGCAGATGCGAGGCTTCTTCCGTAAGATTTGCGCTAACGAAGCCGGAGCTGCTCGTGCCTGCACCGTCTGAGGTTTCCGTCGCGCTTGTGCTCTCTTCGCCTGCGGCCTCATTGGTTGCAGCGTGCCGATGTGTGCTGCGATGCGTTGCGCCGTGCAGTGGCATCGCGATGACGGTTGTGGCTAACAGCACAGAAGCAAGGAGTGGAGAAGGGAAAAAGGTACTGAAGGTCATCAGAAGGTCTCCACGCTTTGTTTGTCGCCGCGAAGGATTTCAACGCTATAGCGCGGTGCTGGAGGTGCTTGGGAAACAATTCGCTGGCGAATGACAGTGGGTGTGCTGCGTGGGGCTACAGGAGTAATCGGAGCTTGCGATCCGAGTGCAGAAACACTGACCTCCTTGGCATCTGCAATGCTGTGGTCGCCTCCATTCCGCAGAATGAAGTGAACGCTACCCTGGCTGCTGGCTAATACGGCTCGCTCTGCATCCTGCGGTGTGACGAGCAGCGTAACCACATCCACATGGGTGGCTTTTCCTTCCGGGTCAGGCTGCATTTTCTGTCCGGCGGTGAGCACCTGTACGTTCTGGAGCACGATGGAGGTCGTTGCTTCTGCAGCGGCAGAGCTTGGCCGCAGCGTTACCAGTACGTCGACATGACTACCTGGAAGCAGATAACCGGCGACGCCGACCACCTCATCGGAACGCAGCGAGATCGCGCGCATCCCGTCCGGAATATGTGCGGAGAGCCCTGCACCAGCGATTCCCAGATGGCGATCAAGGACGGGTTCTCCGGATGCAAGAGGATAGAGAACAACCTTTCCTGCGACATCTTCAATACGCGCAAAGCTTCCGCTGAGCGGCTGGTTACTGTTCCAGTCGACAAACTGGAGATCTTCACTATTCAGGACCTCTCCCCCGCTCAGGCTGTGGCGAGTAGCGACATAGTGAAGCGTTCCGTGCTTCTTGGCAACAGAGTGCGCGAACATGCGGCTAAGCCAGAAGGTGAAAATGGCTGAGATAGCTAAAGCGGCTAGCAGAGCTGTGAGCAGGCGTCGAGTCTTCATCGCAATTTACCCCCTGCTCCCCTGCGCGAAAAACGAGAGAACTGTGCCGGCTGCAATCGCAATACCGTAGGGAAGCCGCAACGAAGTCGTGCTTTGTACGTGCAGCTCAGGATGGGGCTCTAGTCCAAAGTTTCTGTGGTGCACGGCAAGAGTTCCTACGTTGAGAAGCGTGCGTTGCAGTTGCTTGTGGCGCAGAGCCAGAGCGATGCCCATAACCCCTCCAACCAGCGCGGTGAAGACGAGCATGGAGGGAAGCCTTGCAAGCCCCACACCGGCGGCTGCAGCGGCGACCAGCTTTACATCGCCTCCGCCCATCCCTCCGGCGAGAAAGAAAAGCAGGAAGAATCCGCCTGCGATCAGGGCCGAGAGGAGCGACGTACCCAGGCTGGCTGCGCCAAACAGCAGCCCGTTCATCACAAGTGCGCCAGCGAGTGCGGGAAGTGTAAGCCAGTTGGGAATACGCCTGCACAGAAGATCCGTACAGGCGCCCAACAGGACAACGGTTGTGACACAAGCGATCTGGATGTGCGAGGGATGCATCATCGTTCGTTCAGCTCCAGGGAGCGCCTGGTTGGCGCGTGGACCGGTTACGAAATCGCGGAGTCAAGCTTGGTCTGAATCGCGGAGAAGACGTTCTGGATCGTCGTTGCGAGAGACTTTAGCGTTGCAACGGCGGCCAGACCGACCAGAGCTGCGATCAGCGCGTATTCGATCAGGTCCTGCCCGGACTCATCGGCGAGAAGCTGTTGTGACTTGAGGCGAAGTGTGTGCATGGTGGTGGCTCCTTGTGTGCGTGTTCTTTGGAATGATCTGTGGAACGAGAGGGACGTTCGTCCTGCTCTTCGCACCGGATTTTTGCTCCAAATACAGGCCATCCGTTGAGGAATGGCGCAAGCGTAACATCGGGCGGTTACCCAAAAACAGCAGGGAGTGACGAATTCGAGCGATGCGATATCGCCTGTGATATCGAAAGAGGAAAAATATTTTGAGCGAGACCCGAAAGGAGGTTCCGTGTGGGGAAAAAGCGATACAACTGTTTTCGAGCCTTGGTCATGTTGCGTCTATCGGCCGTTTTTGAAATCACGTTAGGCCGCAATCTGCCGATAGAAGAAAAATGCAGTTTGGACGCCGTCTTACCTCAAAAAGACGAGCTGATGCAGGCAGGTACCTATGAGCGATCTCGCGTGGAGTCAGATATCCCTGAGCGGTGGACGAAGCGGATACGTCCTTCTGCTCGCCTGCGTCTTCCTGTTGGGAGCTGTGTTGCTCTCTGGGCAGTGGTTTTTGATTGCCTTCGCGCGTAAGCGTAACCAAAGCGCGGACCATGAAAGTCGTCAGGAGAAAGAGCGTTTGGCCGCTGCGCTGGAGTCGCAGCACGTCACCTCACTGCGGAACGATGCGCTTGCGGCAGAGGTAAGAGAGCGGCAGAAGGCTGAGGCGCGCTTACAGCATCTCGCCTACCACGATCCCATGACAGGGCTCTACAACCGGGCTTATCTCAGCGAGCGAATGCAGCAGTATTTGCAGACGCGCCCAGTGCGTAAAGGTGCGCAGGCTGCTCTGTTGTATCTCGATCTCGATAACTTCAAAGCGGTGAATGACACGCTTGGTCACGGTGCTGGGGATCGGCTGCTGGTTGAAATTGCCGCGCGCATACAACGCTGCGTAGGTGTGGAAAGCGTGGTCGCACGCATGGGAGGCGATGAGTTCACGGTGCTGCTGCAGCGCGTGTATAACTCCGACAGCGCCTACCGCCTTGCGCAACGGTTGATTACGTTGATTGAAGAGCCGCTGGAGGTGGAAGGCAACCTCTTTACCATTTCCGCTTCGGTAGGTGTCTGCGGAGTGCATGAAGGCTACACGCAGGGAGATATGATTCTGCGCGATGCGGACCTCGCGCTTTATCGCGCCAAACGCGATGGCGGAAGCCGCGCTGTGATCTTCAGCCCCTCGATCTATGAAGAGATGCTGCTCAGCACGCGCACCAAGCAGGAGATGAAAGACGCGTTGAGTAATCAGGAGTATGAGGTCTACTACCAACCCCTGATCGATATGCGCGACAACACCATCTACGGTGTTGAAGCGTTGATTCGTTGGAATCATCCTCGTCGTGGGCTGCTGACTCCCGGAAATTTCATCCCTCTGGCGGAGGAGACGGGCCTGGTGGTGGAGATCGGAAACTGGTGTTTACGTAAAGCCTGCGAAGAGTATGGCCATATGCTGGACCACGCGGAAAACAACCTGTTGTTGAGCGTGAACGTCTCCACGCGCCAGCTCGAGTCGGGTGATTTTGTAGAGACTCTGCGAGAGGTTTTGCAGAAGAGTGTTCTGCGCGCAAGCTGTTTGCAGCTTGAGATCACGGAGAGCATTCTGGCCTCGGACCCGGTGCGGGTGGGGGCCTTATTTCAGGAGATTCGGGCTCTGGGGGTAAAGATCGCGTTCGATGACTTCGGTACGGGGTATTCCTCGCTCAGCTATCTTGAGCGTTATCCGATCGATACGCTCAAGATCGATCAGTCGTTTGTGCAGGGCATGAAGGGGGCTCCGGTCAATCGGGATATTGTGCGCTTTATCGTGCAGCTCGCGCACGCGATTCATACCCGGGTGACTGCGGAGGGCGTTGAGACAAGTGAGCAGCAGGAGATGTTGCTTTCTTTGGGGTGCTTCACCGCGCAAGGTTTTCTTTACAGCCGCCCTGTACCGCTCGCGGCAACGCTTCAGTTGCTGGAGCAGGGGCTTCCCGGCGGCAGGCGCGAGTCGCGCGCAAAACTCTTTCGGCTACCGGCCCGGCCTGAGCCGGTATAGGCCGCTTTGCAGGGGTGCTTTTACACTGGTGGCAGGAGCTCCCCGAACTTTTTGTATGCCAAGGCCAGTGTCGCGCTGTTTGTCTGCCTTTTGGGTGGACAGAACGTTGCGTGTGCCCAAGCCGCCAATCCATTAGCGGAGCTAACGCTTTCAACCTGGACGACACAGCAAGGGTTGCCGCAGAACTTTATAACTGCCCTTGATCAGACCAACGATGGTTTTCTCTGGGTCGGTACGATGGGCGGCCTGGCTCGCTTCGATGGCCTGAGCTTTCGTACCAGTTTTGCCGGGGACGCCGGCATCCATGCAAACATCAGCTCTCTGGCGCATGATCGCAACGGAGATCTCTGGGTAGGAACCGCTTCCGGCCTGTATGTGGAGCACCGTGGCGTCTTTCACAGCGTCGCTCTTCCGGAGCCGGCGCCGATGAGAATTGAAAAGCTACTTGAGGATGCTGAGGGCAATGTATGGCTTCGTACGCGCACGCATCTCTGGCGTGTACGTGCGGGGCAGCGGCGTTTTGATCTGGTTCTGGAGCATGCGGAGAGTGTTCATAGCTTTGCGCTCGATCAAGCCGGAAATCTTTGGTGTGCCACCGGCAATGAGCTGGAACGTCGTGGCCAGCAAGGGCGCGGCCCGGTAGAGAGGGTTGCGCTTCCAGGAGCGAAGTATGTTTTAAGCGCTTCCGATGGAAGGCTCTACGCAGGGGACAACCATAAGCTCTATCGCTACAACGACCATAAGTTTGTGCAGGTTCCCCGTGCCGGTGCTGAAGAGTTTGTCAGCGTTGCCACAACGCGGGATGGCGCGATTTGGATGGCAAGCGGCGGGCTGGAGGGCGTCTCCCGCAGAGCGAAGGATGGGACGCTCGCCATGCTTTCGGCGCACGACGGTTTAGCCGCCAACGACGCGCGCGTGCTTTATGAGGGGCGCGATGGTGCGATGTGGATCGGCACGATCTCCGGGCTGCAGCGCCTGCGTCGTATGGCGTTTACGTCATTCCGCCCGCGTCCGCTGGCCGATGCCACTACGCAGTTCGACTCCATTTTTCAAGCGCGGGATGGCGCGATCTGGACGGGAACGCTCGAAGAAGGCATCGCTCGGTTCGCGCACGGCAACTGGACGTGGTTTGGCAAGCAGCAGGGTGTACGGGCAGGGCAGCTGCGCGGATTTGCAGAGGGCGATACGGAAAAGCCGGTCGTTGCCGTCTCTGATTACGGTCTCTTTCGCTGGGAGCGAGGACGTTATCGCAAAGTGCCGAACGTGCCTGAAGGTTATGTGACCTCTCCACTGCGAACACACGATGGATCGTTGTGGGTTTCCGTTCTGCGCCAGGGCGTTGTTCGCTTGCAGGGAGCTCGTGCGCAAAGCTTTGCCGCTACGCAGGGGCTTACGGATCTGAACGTGTGGTGTCTGTTTGAGGATCGCTCCGGAAGGCTTTGGGCAGGAACAGGCAGTGGTGTTTTTCGCTTTGATGGAACGCGCTGGGAGCAGGTTTTGCCCCAGGTCAAAGGCTCGGTGCTTTCCATCGCGCAACGGGCCGACGGCACGCTTATTTTGGGCCTTGCCTCCGGGATGATGCTCGTCGATGGTCAGAAAATATGGCGTTTTACGCGTTCCCAGGGTCTTCCTGCC
This sequence comes from Acidobacteriaceae bacterium, assembly GCA_028283625.1. Classification (GTDB taxonomy): domain Bacteria; phylum Acidobacteriota; class Terriglobia; order Terriglobales; family Acidobacteriaceae; genus Granulicella. Next base: position 188,737 of record JAPWKG010000024.1, read on the forward strand.
GATACTGTTTTGCGTGTAGTGGAAGACCGGTTGCATGCGCTATGGATTGTGACCAGCGCCGGGTTGTGCCGCTTTACGGCGGAGCAGATTCAGTCTCTGCAGCAGGATCGGGGGGCGAGCGTAAACGCAGCGCGTTATACCGAGGCCGATGGTTTACCGAGTCGCGATCTTTTGCCGCTAAGCCAGGCCAATGGCTTGCTGGCAAGTGACGGCCGCGTGTGGTTTGCGACCGAGCGGGGGCCAGCAGCAGGTAGTTTTCGCAAAGAGCCTGCTCCTGTTGCCGTGGCCGATGATGTTGCGGTCGATGGTGTGCTTCAGGGCAGAGAAGCCATCACGATTGCGCCCGGGCGTCATCGGTTGACCTTCACATTCACGGCGCCGGAGTTTATTGCGGCCGAGCAGCTCCGTTTCCGCTATCGCCTTGAGGGTTGGGATACCGCCTGGATTGACGCAGGTATGCTGCGTGAGGCCTCTTACGCGGGGCTTCCGCCGGGCCGTTATCGCTTTCTGGTGCAGGCCATCGGCCGCGGCGATGTGGCTGGTCCTGTGAGTCCTTCGCTTCCGGTCGAGCTTCGTCCGTTTTTCTGGCAGACACGATGGTTTGTTTTGCTGGTGCTCTTATTTGGAGTCGCGCTTGCCGTAGAGCTGACACGCCGCTGGACGATGTTGCGTGCGCGCGGGCAGGCGCGCAAGTTTGAAGAACGTGCCACCGAGAGAGAACGCATCGCTTACCAGATTCACGATACGGTGATTCAGGATCTGATCGGTGCAACGTTGCATCTTGAGATTGCTGAAATGGAGCTTGCCTCCGGAGAAGTCGATCCTCATCAGCCTTTGGAGGGCTTGGCCGCGCGGTTGCGCGAGACAATCGCACGCAGTCGCAGCATGGTTGCCAATCTGCATTCAACGGCCCTGCCGGAGTACGGTCTGGTGGATGTATTGCGTTTGGCGGAAGCAGAGTTTCGTCTTTTCGCCGAACCGGAGTTTCGCCTGGAGTGCAGTGGAGAGCCGCGTGAGCTGGAGCCGTTGCTTCGCGAAGATGTTTATCGCATCTGCCGCGAAGCGATAGCGAACGCATTTCGTCACGCACAGGCCAGGCATCTGGAGGTGCTGGTGTACTTCGGACAGGACTCTCTGGAGATTACGATCGCCGACGATGGCGTCGGTATGGAGTCGAGCGTTGCAGAGCGTGGTCGCAGCGGGCACTTCGGTCTGCCCTCCATGCGCGCGCGTGCGGAAAGAATCGGCGCCAGGATGACGATGGTCACAGGAACGAATCAGGGAACGCGCGTTCATCTGCTCCTTCGCTCTTCGTGGTGGCGTAGAGTGCGGCAGGCATTTCAGGGTAAGCTGCAATCGATACGTCGTGTACGGTCGGCGTCGATCCCCGTTGAGAAAGAGATTCCGTGACCAAAGCAGTAGAAGCTGAACTGAGCGTGCTCATTGTGGACGATCATCCGATGGTGCGTGAAGGTTTGGCAGGCATCCTCAAGCGTTCCGGCATCACGGTTGCAGGCCTCGGAGCAACAGCGCAACAGGCCGTAGATCTCTTCCGCGCGAAGCGTCCGGACGTGGTGTTGATGGACCTCCGTTTGCCGGATGGCAGCGGGGTGGAGGCGCTGCGTATGATCCGCGCCATTGACCCGCAGGCGCGCGTCGTCATGCTGACCAGTTCGCAGGCAGATGCAGCGATTTACAGCGCTATGAGCAGCGGTGCCAGCGGTTATTTGCTGAAGGGCATCGACGGCGCAACGCTCGTGCAGCAGATCCGCCATGTTGTCGAAGGTGGTCGTGCGATGGCTCCGGAAGCGGTCGAAAAACTCACCGGGTATCTGAGCGAACGTAAGCTCAGTGAGCGGGAGCTGGAAGTGCTCCGACTGGTTGCGCAAGGCAATAGCAACAAGGAGATCGCCAAGCGTCTCTTTGTCACCGAAGATGCGATCAAACTGCACGTTCGGAACACGATGACCAAGCTCCATGCTTCGGATAGAACGCAGGCTGTGGTGATCGCCTTGCAGCGTGGTTTGCTGGACCTCTAGCGCCGCTAGAAAAGCTCCGGAACAGAGTTCTCGAAGGCATCAACAGCTGAAAAATATCGAGAGGAATCGCCGGAGTACCTACCGAAAAGAGTAGGTGTATTTCTATCCCTTTCGGAACTATCTTTCAGTGGCTTGAATTTCCTAATCTCATCGTAACGTTTCTTTCCCTATAGCCGGGCGTGTAGGCGCATGTTTGCGTCTGTGCTGCTGGCACCGTGGCATGGCCTGGCCATGCTCTCGGAACTCTTCTGTATTGCGCTTGCTTGTATTGCTCTTCGGAGGTTGTCCATGCTCTCGCTTCAGTGCTTAGCGTCTGTTCGCAAAGCCGTCGTTGCCGCGTTGTGCGCTGCCGTGCCGTTTACGGCGGTAGCGCAACGAAAGGCCGCGATTACCACTGCCATCAATGTGCAGGATCGCGTCTCGCTGGCGCACACCGTGCCCAGTAACATTGCATCGGCGCAGGATCTCGGCCGTGTCTCTTCCAATCAGCCCATGCAGAGCATGATGCTGTTGTTGGGACCCACCGATGATCAGCGCAAGCAGCTGGAAAGCTTTCTAGCTGCCGCTCAGAACCCCTCATCGTCGCAGTATCACAAGTGGCTGACGCCTGCGCAGTTCGGCGCAACGTACGGACCCTCGCAGCAGGACATTGCCACCCTTACCGCATGGCTCGGTGGTCAGGGCTTCAAGGTGGAAGCGGTTGCAAACGGCCACAACTGGATCCGTTTCTCAGGTACTGCTGCCCAGGCCGAGTCGGCCTTCGGAACCGAGATCCACAGCTACATGGCCGATGGCGTCAAGCACATCTCCAACTCGAAGGAAGTCTCCATTCCGCGCGCGTTTTCGTCGGTTGTAAGCGGCGTGCTGAGCTTGAACAACTTTGAGAAGCATCCGCTGCATACGCTGCGCAGCACGGTGCAGCGTAACTCGGACGGCCATATGGTCCGTGTCGCGCAGAGTTCCACCACAGGGACAACGAGCACCGCCAGCACAAGCACTTCGTACGGCGCGATCACTCCGCAGTTCACCTCGCAGGGCGATACCGTTGAGACGCTGCTTTCCCCCGGCGACTTCGCCAAGATCTACGACACGTCTTCGCTGGTCAGCGCAGGCAACGACGGTACCGGCGTCAATATTGCCATCGTCGGCCGTTCCGATATTTCTCTCTCGGACATCGAAGCTTTCCGAACGATCTTCAAGCTTCCGTTCAACGACCCAAAGATCATTTACGCCACGACCGACCCCGGCGTCATCTCCGGAGACGACGAAGAAGCGATCCTCGACACGGAGTGGTCTGGCGCGGTTGCCCCCAAGGCCACCATCGACTATGTCGTCGGTGCCAGCACCGCGTCCACGGACGGCGTCGACGTTGCCGCGTCCTACATCGTCGACAACGCCCTGGCGCCGATCATGAGCCTTTCGTTTGGTCTCTGCGAGCAGGCGACGACGACGACGGAAGTTAACTTCTACAACGACCTCTGGCAGCAGGCCTCCGCGCAGGGTATGTCGGTGCTGGTCTCTACCGGCGATGCGGGTGCAAGCGCCTGCGTGACGCCGAGTGAGTACATCGCTTCGGGCTACGGCCTCGGGGTCAACTCGTTGGCCTCCACCCCGTATGACACCGCTGTCGGTGGCACCGAGTTCAACGATGTAACGTACAGCCAGTACTGGAACGACTCTGTTGCCAGCGACTTCTCCTCGGCAAAGGGATACATCCCTGAAATGGCCTGGAACGAGAGCTGCAATCCGAACGTCGCTCCCAGCCTGATCAACTGCTACTACACCACCAATGGCAACACATACGCGGGCGGCGGCGGTGCTTCGAGCTGCTCGGTCCACGGCGATACGGCAAACCTGATTACCGGTCTGTACACCTGCACCTCTGGTTATCCCAAGCCGAGCTGGCAGTCGGGAACCGGCGTGCCGAACGATAGCGCACGCGACCTTCCAGACGTTTCGCTCGCTGCAGCCGGCAGCCATGACGGCTACATCATCTGCTATGACGGTTCCTGCCAGTGGACGACGAACTCGGATGGTTCCGTCACGCTGGAAGATGCCAGCGTCATCGGTGGTACCTCTGCAGCCAGTCCTTCGTTTGCAGGCATTCTTGCTCTGGTTGAGCAGAAGGCCGGCACCTTCCAGGGCCTGGTCAATCCAAAGCTTTACGGCCTTGCCTCACAGGAGACCGGTTCCTGCGACTCGTCCACAATGACGGACCCGACGCAGACGACCTCCTGCATCTTCCACGACGTTACGGCAGGTTCGAACTCGCTTACCTGCTCCGGCTCCGCAGTGGGTTGCACGCAGACCATCACGGGCAGCGCCTACAAGCAGCTCTCTGGCTGGAGCGCGACTCCTGGCTTTGATCTTGCAACCGGTATCGGTACGCCGGATGCGGCAAACCTTGTCAGTGCATGGGCCAAGCTCACCCAGATCGGTACGACGACCAGCCTCACGGTTTCCTCTACCAGCTTTGTTCACGGCACTGCGGTGAACGTGGCTGTCGCAACCACGGCTGCATCCGGCACTGGAACGCCCAGCGGTTCGATTGATCTGAATGCGCAAGGGACGACCTCGGTTCCGGGGCCGGTTCTCGCTGTTGATTTGACCAACGGTGCATACAACGCGTCTCTCGGCTCGCTGCCGGGTGGTTCTTATGCGCTTACCGCGCAGTATGGCGGCGATGCGACCTACAGCGGCAGCAGCAGCACGCCGGTCAACCTCACTGTCACCCCTGAACCTAGCGTTATGACCGCGGTCACGGAGGCTCCCAGCAAGTTTTATATTCTGGGCCGCCGTCCGATCGTGCAGGCAACGAGTGCCGGCTTGAATGGCACCTGGTACATCGTGGCGAGCGTGGCTGGAAACTCCGGCCAGGGCATCCCGACCGGAAGCATCACCATCAGCGAAGGCAGCACGGTTCTTGCAGTGGTGCCGCTGGACAAGACCGGTGCAATCGACCAGGTCTGCGGTCCGAGCACAGCCTGTGATCTGACCATCGGCCTACACACGCTGACGATCAGCTACTCGGGCGACAGCAGCTTCCAGCCCTCGTCCACCACTCTTCCCTTCACCATCACCAAGGGCACGGCTTACTGGTCGGTAGGGGTTGATCGTCAGACCGTTACGACGAACTCCCTGATCAACGCGACCGTTTACTTCAACTACGACCCCAACACGCTTCCCACCGGCACGGTTACGCTTACGCGTGCTGATACCGGCGCACTTCTCGGCACCGGCTCCATCGGCTCCGACGGAGAAGCGCATATCGCCTTCAATGCTCCTGTTGGAGATTACGGTGCAACCGCTTCCTGGGCTGGCGACAGCAACTATACCGCCGGATATGAAACGGAATATCCGGAGATGGTCGTAACCAACGCAGGTGGAAACGCGACGGTGACCGCTATGAGCGTGAACGCTACCAGCAGCTCAGTCGGCGCACGTACTCAGTTCAGCTTCTCAGTGACCCCTACCGGCAGCTCTACTTCCGTGCCCACCGGCACCATAACGATTTACTCGCAGTACGGCCAGGTGACCAGTGCTCTTACGCTGGTTGGCGGCAAGGTTGCTGGCAATGTCGTGTGGCCGTTTGCAGGCTCGGAGAATCTTTACGCGGCTTACTCCGGCGATACCAACTTCGCCAGCAGCAACAGCGCAACGACAACGGTCAACGTAACCAAGGCCTCGCTGAACGTTTCGCTTAGTTCGCGTGCAGCCTATGTAGGGGTGGATGGACAGGCCAGTGTTTCGGCCACACTGGTCACCCCGCTGGCATCGGAGAACATCTACGCGCCGTCTGGCACCGTACAGTTCTACGACTCCGTTGGCGGTGCCACCGCTACCTTGCTGGGAACGGCACAGCCGATCAACACGGGCAACGGCAGCACGTTGATCTCCACGCTGGCTCCGGTTCTGAGCGCGGGTACGCACACCATCACGGCGGTGTACTCGGGGGATAGCAACTGGAACTCCGCAACCTCTACCTCGTCTGTCACGATCGTGGCGACCAACCCGGACTTCAGCCTGACGGGCCCCACCGCTCTTAGCCTGACGGCTGGCGGCAGCGGCAACGTGGCTCTTACGACCAGCAGTGTTCTCGGCTTCAACACACCGCTCGCGGTGGCTTGCTCCGGAACTCTGCCGGAAGGCATCAGCTGCACTTCAGCAACGATCACTCCCGGAGCAACGGGTTCGATTACGCTGACCTCGGTGGCTCCTGGAACGCTGCTTTCGGCGGGTAACCACCAGAACAGCAACTTGCCGTGGGAAGCTCCGACGGCTATCACGCTGGCCGGTCTGGTGCTGCTGATCGCACCGCGCCGCCGCCGTATGGCTCCGCTGGCGATCCTGCTGCTCTCAGTCGGTGCCGGCTTCGGTCTTACCGGTTGCGGCTCCAATCACGTGGACACCACGGTGCTCACGCTGAGCTCGGCCAATACGAAGATCGCCTCTGGCGGAACAGTGTCGTTGATCGCTACGGTCTCCGGCACCGATCGTCCGAACGGAACGGTGACCTTCTACGACGCAGGCAAGAGTATCGGCACGGCGAATCTGTCGGGCGACTCGGCCCTGTTCACCACCACCACGCTCGCGGTCGGCACGCATGCCATTACGGCTGCGTTCTCCGGCGACGAGCACTCCACCTCCAGTGCCAGCTCCAATACTGTGGAGCAAACCGTGACTGGCACCTTCAACCTGACCGTTGCGGCTACGGCCGGAACGGCAACACACAGCATCACGGTTCCGGTAACCCTGCAGTAAACCGGACCGCAAAAGAATGCTGGACTCCAGAGAGCCACCCTTCGGGGTGGCTCTTTTTTCTTCGAGATCGCCTCCGCACTTTTCTGTGGGAAAGTGCTATACTAAGGACTCGACCGGTCAGCGGCCGTAGGCCCATACGCCCAAGCGTGCCCTCCGCTCCCTTCGCCCCAGTGAATGTCGTCAGATTACAGGCGGAACATCCAGGGAGACTTGCGGTCTAAAATTTAGGAAGTTTTGGAAGGAAGTCATCATGGCACAGGTTTGTGAGCTTTGCGGCAAGGGCCCGCAGTTTGGTAACAACATTTCCCACGCGCACAACGTCACCCGTCGCCGCTGGAACCCGAATCTTCAGACGGTGAAGGCGAAGACTGAGGGCGGCTCTAAGCGCGTCAAGGTCTGCACCTCCTGCATCAAGAGCGGCAAGATCGTTAAGGGCTAAGCCCTTACGGCACCAGTCCTTCGTGGCTGGTAGCAGGCTGGAACTTTAGAATCTTTCACGGTCTTGGGACCGGCAAGGACGCCTCACGGGCTTACTGTGAGGCGTCCTTTTGCGTCTTAAAACGGTTTCCGATTGCTTGAGCTACTTCGCGTCAAAGCCAAGGCTTACCGAGTTGATGCAGTACCGTTGTCCGCCGTGTTCGCGCGGTCCGTCCGGGAAGACGTGGCCAAGGTGCGATCCGCAGGTGGAGCAGGTTACCTCCACGCGGCGCATACCGTAGCCCAGATCCTCGTGATATTGAACGGCGTTTGGCGTAGCGGGCTCCCAGAAGCTGGGCCAACCGCAGCCGGAGTCGAATTTGGCGTCGCTCTTGAAGAGAGGAGCGTTACAGGCGCCACAGTGGTAGAGCCCGTCCTCGTGGTTATCGTAGAACGCCCCGGTAAAGGCGCGTTCGGTGCCTTTTTCCCGCAGCACATGGTATTGCTCCGGTGATAGCTGAGCGCGCCACTCGGCCTCGCTTTTCACCACGCGTTCTGCTGGCTTGGCGGCGGCGCTTTCAGAACCGTTGTTTGGCTGTGTGGACATAGGGTGATCCTCCGGGAAGATTGGATGCTCATGCGCGCACGGCGGTGCGCCAGGGCTGTGCAAGGGAAACGGCGGCGAAGCCTGAAGCCTCTGCCGCCGTTCGGAAGATGCTGCGGCGCTGCGTTAGCCGTCGATCGCGGTGCATTCAATCTCCACCAGCGAGTCCTTGGGCAGGCGGGCCACCTGTACCGTAGAGCGTGCCGGAGGGATGGCGCCTTCCGTGGCAAAGGTCTTGGTGTAGACCGCGTTCATGGCCGCGAAGTCATTCATATCCTTGAGGTAAACGGTGCTCTTTACGACGTGCTCCACCGAGAGTCCGGCGGCAGCCAGCACGGCCTTCACGTTCAGCAACGCGCGTTCTGTTTGTTCGGTAATACCGCCCGGAACCAATTCGCCGGTCTTCGGGTCAATGGGGATCTGCCCGGAAGCGTAAAGGGCGTTGCCAATGCGAATCGCCTGCGAGTAAGGACCGATCGCTGCAGGAGCGTCAGGGGTTGCAATCACTGTCTTAGCCATGCGGTCGATTGTCGCAACCGGTGAGGCCGGTCGTCCAGTGCAAGGGGGAAGCGTATCCTAGAGGCGATGCCTTTGAACGTCGCGTTGATCCTGTTTGAGCTTGTGGTGATGGTGTTTGCCATCTCGATCCACGACTGCGCCCAGGCCTGGGCCGCGGATCGTCTGGGAGACCCGACGGCACGGCTGCAGGGTCGCGTTACGATGAACCCTCTGGCGCACTTTGACCTGTTCGGAACGTTGATCTGGCCGCTGCTCTATATCTGGCGTTCGCCGCTGGTACTGGGCTGGGGCAAGCCCGTTCCGATGACCTGGCGCAACTTCCGCTCGAAGAACGGCGAGACGCTCGCCACGCTGGCCGGTCCGATCGCCCAGCTCGGCGTGGCACTGATCTCTCTGCTGGTGCTGGTGGTGCTGAAGCATACGCTGGCCGGAGCACAGGATTCGATGCTCTCCGTTGCCATGCTCACCATGCGTGCGCCTGTGCCGACGGAGGGCCTGCCCGGAATCTTTCCAGGGCTTTTGCTCCTGGATCTCTGCATCTTCGTGAACCTGTTGCTGGCAATCTTCAACCTGGTGCCTGCGCCATTTCTCGATGGTGGCAAAATTCTGGTGCATTTTCTGCCGTACAACGCGGCGAAAGCTTTTGAACAGTACGCGCTCTACATCATGATCGCGTTTTTCTTCTTCGGTTTTTACGTGATCATGGCGATCTTCGGGCCGATCTTCACGATCTTCCAAAATCTCATGCTGCGGCTCTAGCGCGGCGTTCAGCCTGTATCCTGCATACACAAAGTTTTCCCCATAAAGTTTGACGATGAGTACCCCTGCGCATATTTCCTCCTGTGATCCGGCACCGCCGGTTAAACCGAATTCGCTACGTCCCCGCGTTCTTTCAGGAATGCGGCCCACCGGCAAGCTGCACCTGGGCAACTACATGGGCGCGCTGCACAACTGGGTCCGGCTGCAGGCGGAGTACGATTGCTTCTTCTTCATCGCGGACCTGCACGCGCTGACGACCGATTATGCGGATCCCGGCCGCATTGCGCAGAACGATCTGGACATTGCCCTGGACTTTCTCTCCGCCGGGCTCGATCCTGGCCGCTGCGTGATCTTCCGCCAGTCGGATGTGCTCGAGCACGCACAGCTTTTCACGCTCTTCAGCATGTTTACGCCGCTCGGCTGGCTTGAGCGCGTGCCTACATACAAGGATCAGCAGGCCCAGCTCGCGGAAAAGGACCTGAATACCTACGGTTTTCTGGGCTATCCTCTGCTGCAGTCGGCCGACATTCTGCTCTATAAGCCGGACTTCGTCCCTGTCGGTGCCGACCAGGTGGCGCATGTGGAGCTGACGCGTGAGGTTGCGCGCCGGTTCAACGGCCTGTATCCAGGCGAGTTCTTCCTTTCTCCTGAGGCCAAGCCCTGGGAGCTTCCTTCCATTCAGGAGAAGGCTCGCAAGCTGGCCGGGGAGCCAAAGACCTCCACGCGCACCGACTTCAGCGCCGCCCAGCTGTACGAGGCTGCGCAACAGACCAAGAAGCTTTCGCCCTTTGGCCGGCGTGAGATTCTGCCCGAACCGCAGGTCCTGCTGACGCCCTCGCCCAAACTTCCGGGGCTCGACGGCCGCAAGATGTCCAAGAGCTACAACAATCACCTGATGCTGTCTGAGCCTGAGGAGAGCCTCCGCGCCAAGATCAAGACGATGGTGACGGACCCGGCGCGCGTTCGCCGCGACGACAAGGGCGATCCGGATAAGTGCCCCGTTGGCGACCTGCACAAGGTGTTCTCCAGTGAGGAGACGTTGGCCAAGGTGTATGACGGCTGTCGCACGGCCTCCATCGGCTGCATTGAATGCAAGAGCTGGTGTGCAGACGCGATCGTGCGTAGGCTGGAACCCATTCAGGAGCATCGCCGCGATCTGGAGAAGCGTCCGGATGTGGTGCGCGACGTGTTGGCGAACGGTAAGGAGCGGGCGCAGAAGCGGGCTCGTGCCACACTCGTTGAGGTGCAGCACGTCATGGGGTTGGGATGAGCCAGGAGCAGAACCCGGAAGAACAGAAACCGATAGAGCAGGCCGTCGAAGAGCAGACGCCCGAGACGTCCCAGCAGGACTCTGCCGCGCAGAGCGCATCGGTTCAGCCTGCAGAGACCGCTGCCGCTGCAGCGCCCTTTGCGCTGGAGCATCCTCCGGTTCCTGCACCGTTGCCCGAGCCGCGCCAGAAGACCGACAAGGAAAAGGCGAAGGAAGAGGCTTCGCAGTCGCCTTTTCTCATCACGGTCGGTCGTGTTTACGACGGTCCGATGGATCTGTTGCTGGACCTCATCCGCAAGCAGAACATTGATATCTACGACATCCCGATCGCCAAAATTACAGCGCAGTTTCTGGAGTATACCCATCGCCTGAAGCAGACGGACGTCGATTCAGCGGGTGAGTTCGTGTACACGGCTTCGCTGCTGATTCACATCAAGAGCAAGATGCTGCTGCCGCGCGATCCGATGGAAGTGGCCGCCGGGCTGGACGAAGATCCTCGTCGTGAGCTGGTCGAGCGGCTTCTGGAGCATGAGCGCTTCAAGTCGGCGGCGCAGATGCTGTTGCAGAAGCAGCAGATTGAAGACGCAACCTGGACGCATTCGGGCATGAAGGCTTTTTTGCAGGATGAGGGCATTTCCAGCCTCGATGCCGAGCGTGAGCTCGATGCCGATACCTCGACCCTTTTGCTGGTCTTCCGCGATGTCTTGCAGAAGCTGCGTGAGCGTCCGATTCACAAGATCGACGAAGAGACGGTTACCGTCGCGCAGATGATCCAGTACGTGAAGCAGCGACTGCTCATGGAAGACCGTCCGGTCAGCCTGCGCAAGCTTTTGGGCAACGCCCGTACCGAGCGTGCGCTCATCTGTACCTTTCTGGCCATGCTGGAGCTGGTGCGGTTGCAGGCTGTACTCTTCCGCCAGCCTGAGGTACTGGGCGACATTCTTCTTAAGAAGACCGATCAATTCGAGCAGGTCATCAACGAAAACGCCGCTGTGCGGGACGACTGGACCTAGGCCGGGTTTCCGATTCGTTCGCGGTCTTCGGGGTACACTGGCCTCATTCCACGCCAGCCAAAGGGGACCCACCCGCTATGCGTCTGCACGTTGTTCGTATTCTTGCTCTGCTGTTGATGATGGTTACCGGTGCTGCGACCTACGCACAGACGCCGGAGAAGCCCTGGCAGATTCGCGCTGTGGTGATCGCAACGTTTGAGATCGGTGAAGATACAGGGGATAAACCCGGAGAGTTTCAGCTCTGGGTCGAGCGTGAGCATCTGGACGAGATCGTGCCCTTTCCTGGCGGCACGCATCCCCTGCGTACCAATAAGGAGCACACGGTACTCGGCATGCTCAGCGGCACCACGCTGGTGAACTCGACCGCGTCCATGATGGCTCTGGGGATGGATCCTCGTTTCGACCTTACGCACGCTTACTTCCTGATCAACGGGATCGCTGGCGTGGATCCGCGCTTTGGCTCGATTGGCACCGCGGCTTGGGCGCGCTACGTCGTGGGGGATGTGGTTCGTTACATTGATCCGCGCGAGATGCCGAAGGATTGGCCCTACGGCTGGTTCCCCACCGGAGCCACGCGGCCGAACCCTCAAGATACCGAAGCCCCCAGCTGGCACCGCTCCAACCTCTACACGCTGAACCCCGCGCTGGTGAACTGGGCCTATGAAACAACCAAGGGCATCGAGCTGGGGGATGATCCCAGGGTTGCAGCCTTCCGCAAGCTCTTCACCGAAACGCCTGAAGCCCGGAAGCCGCCTACCGTGCGTCTGGGAGATACCTTTGCGGCTGACTACTACTGGCACGGAGCCAAATCCACCGTTTTCGCGGAGGATTGGGTGCGAATGTGGACCCACGGCAAGGGTGTCTTTGCGATGACCGAGATGGAAGACTCCGGTTTTCTTGAGGCCGCACAGCGTCTGAACGCTCTGCATCGGATTGACGTCAATCGCGTGCTGGTGCTGCGGACGGGCTCCAACTTCTGCGAACCGCCTCCGGGGCATGACCCGGTGGAGTCGCTCACAGCACCGTACATCGGGGGCAAGCTGGCGCTGGAGGCGGCCTATAAGACCGGATCCCCGGTGCTCCATTATCTGGTGGATCACTGGGCTGTAACGCAGGACCACATCCCGGGCAACTAGAGGGCAGCCTGCTCTCGCTCCGGCGCAAGCAGGCTGCGCGCAAGCAGGCTGCGATAGATGGCCGCTGTTTCTTCATCGAAGCAGACGAACTCGATCCGCTCCAGACTGTGCCCGAATGTCCGGCAGGTGCGCACGGCAATTTCCGCCGCCTGCCGGCGAGGGTATTTGTAGATGCCGGTTGAAAGCGCTGGAAAAGCGATGCTTCTGAGCCCATGTTGGTGAGCCAGTTCCAGGCAGGCTCGGTAGCAGCCGGCCAGCTTTTCTGCCTCTCCGCGTGTGCCGCCGCTCCACACCGGGCCAACCGCATGGAAGATCCAGCGGGCCGCAAGGCGAAAGCCGGGGGTGGCTTTTGCGCTCCCGGTAGGGCAGCCGTGCAGTAGGCGGCAGGCGCGCAGGAGCTCCGGGCCAGCGGCGCGATGAATGGCGCCATCGACCCCGCCACCGCCGAGAAGAGACGCGTTCGCGGCATTCACAATCGCGTCCACGGCACGGGTGGTAATGTCGCCCCGCACCACAGTCATATTCATGAAACTCATGGTTTTCCTTCTCTGGCATTCGTTTTGCCAACGATTTTCGCTCGAAATCGTATCTTCATGCTGCGTTCATACTGGTGTCTCGTTCTGGCCGGTAGCCTGACGCCAAGTTCTGTCATCCTATTTCCCGGTGATTTTTTATATGGCTTCTCCTGCCACGACGCTCCCGGCCACCTCTTCCGCCCTCGATAGCAAGTTGAAAAACTCTTCTGCTGGTCGTTGGGGCGCACTCATCTTCGGCATCGCAGTGGTGCTGGGACTGAGCTACGTCGGCTTCAAGCTGATGGGCGACCTCTCCCGCACACATGAAGCCACCATCTTCCCCTACGTATTGCTGGGGATCGCTCTTCTGATCGCTCTCGGCTTCGAGTTCGTCAACGGCTTCCACGATACCGCCAACGCGGTGGCAACGGTGATCTACACGCACTCGCTGGAGCCGCACATGGCCGTGGTCTGGTCCGGGCTGTGGAACTTCATCGGTGTGCTGACCAGCTCCGGAGCCGTGGCATACTCCATCGTTGCGCTGCTCCCCGTAGAGCTGATCCTGAAGGTCAGCAAAGGCTCCGGGTTCTCTATGGTGTTTGCGCTGCTGGTTGCGGCGATTCTGTGGAACCTGGGTACTTGGTGGAAGGGTCTGCCTGCATCCAGCTCACACACCATGATCGGCTCGGTCATGGGCGTTGGGATCGCGAACCAGCTGATGCGTGGTAACTCCGGCACCAGCGGTCTGGACTGGGAGCAGGTACTCAAGGTCGGCAAAGCGCTGCTCTTCTCGCCGCTGGTCGGCTTTGCTGGAGCGTTTCTGTTGCTCTGGATTGTCAAGAAAGTGCTTTCCAACCCGCGTCTTTACAGCGCTCCGGAAGGCACGGAACCGCCGCCGTTCTGGATTCGTGGGCTGCTCATTCTTACCTGCACCGGCGTAAGCTACGCGCACGGCTCCAACGATGGCCAGAAGGGCATGGGTCTCATCATGCTGATTCTGGTAGGCACGGTGCCTACGGCGTACGCGCTGAATCATGCGGTGGACCGCTCTTCGGTCACGACCTTCGCGGCGGTTTCGCAGCAGGTATCCGGTGCGCTCACGCACTATCAACTCTCCGATGTTGCGGTGGGAGATGCCGGCCCTGAGCTGGAGCGCTTCGTCAGCACACACCAGTACTCCCCTGCCACCACCGTTGCCTTGAACGAGATGGTGAACGACATCCGCAATGAAGCGGTCAGCTATGGCTCGCTGGGCGATGTCCCCGCGAATATGCAGGCGAACGTCCGTAACCAGATGTACCTGGTGAGTGAGTCGCTGCGCCTGATGCCGAAATACGGCCCCAAGGTGAGCGCGAACGATGCCAAGGTGTTGAGCAACTATAAGAGCTTCCTGGACCGTTCCACCAAGTACATCCCGAGCTGGGTCAAGGTAGCCGTCGCACTGGCTCTGGGGCTTGGCACCATGATTGGCTGGAAGCGCATTGTGGTGACGGTGGGTGAGCGTATCGGCAAGGAGCACCTGACGTACGCGCAGGGAGCTTCCGCGGAGCTCATCGCGATGGGAACGATTCTGGCCGCCGACAGCTATGGCCTTCCTGTCAGTACGACGCATGTGCTTAGCTCAGGTGTCGCAGGCACCATGGCCGCTAACGGCAGCGGTCTGCAGTGGAGCACGATTCGCAACATCGCTATGGCCTGGGTGCTGACCTTGCCTGCAGCAGCGTTGCTTTCGGGCGGCCTGTACTGGCTGTTTAGCCGCTTCGCCTCGTAAAGAGGCGTAAGCAGCTAATGATCGGTGGAGCTTTGGGAGTCAGTATGCTGCGTGGCAGCTGCTGACTCCGTTGCTTTTGCAAGCAGCTTCTTCAGCTTTCCTTCAACATTGGAGTTGCTGCCAATCATCTCGGCGGTCAAGACGCCGTCGCTGTCGATGGTGAAGTAATGGGGAATGGAATTTATACCGAAGCGGTTCGTGAGCGAGTGGTCGGCATCACGATACTGCGTCCAGCTCATTTCATGCTGCTGAATGAAATGCTTCCACTTTTCTTCGTCACTGTCCCAGCTGATGCTGATGATCGTCAGCGGCTCGTTCTTGAATTTCTCGGCAATCTTTTTTAATTCCGGCAACGATTCATTGCACGGACCGCACCACGTTGCCCAGAAATCAATCAGGACAACGCGACCGGTCATGGAGTCCAGATTGAAGCGAGATCCATCGAGTGCCGTAATCTCAAACGAAGGTGCGGAAGGATGGGTGGCCAGCTCCGGGTTTTCTGCAAAATGCTGTGCGCGAATGCGAGCAGGGTCTTTTGCTGAAATCAGCGCGGCGCACTTTTTGAAGCGGTCACCTGCCTCGGAAAAATTGCCCATCTTTGCCAGCACGCCGCCATCGTCGAACAGCGCGTTTACGTTATCCGGGGAAAGGACGAGCGCTTGGGAGAAGGCCTCATGCGCGGGTCGGAGCTTTTCAGGTTTCGGATGTTCACCGGCCATGCTCATCAGGGTCTGGCCGCGCCGTGTATAAGCGCTTGAACGTTGCGAGTCGCTGGTGGAAAGTCTCTGAAGCTCATCGGTATCTTCGATCGCTTTCTTCCACTCATGCATCATCATGTCGAGCTTGTACTCATGGACCACGCAGGCTGCGCACTGCCCCTGAGCCGCTTGATCCGCTTTGTTGTACGCGTCGCGTGCGAATGCGTACCTGTGCTGCGTTTCGAGAGTTTTCGCCTCGGTGATCTGCTTTTGATACTCGGGATTGCTGGCCCAGGAGGGTGGGGGAGCAGGGGCTGCCGTGTTTTGAGCCGCGGCGTGAAAAGCAGCGATTGCCAGGACGGGAGTGAGAAAAAGAGACCGTTTGATCATTTCAGGGACCACTCAGCAAGAGAAATAAGGTCGTTCGTGGAGGTGGACCCATCATCGCCGATGTTTGCTCTTGAGGAAAGGAAATAAAGCGGGCGACTGCGCGGTTTTGGCGAAAACGCTAAAATAAGAGACGTAGGTTTCTCCCCTAGAAGGACATACACCCCATGAGCACTCTATCCGCTGCGCTGGGAGCGCAGGTTGAAGCCGCGGCCAAAGCCGCAGGACTTGTTCTGAGCCCGGCAGAGGCCGGCACCAACTTTGCCGGTCATCCCACGGCGCGCGCTGTCGTTTCTCTGGCCTCCGACCCCTCCAAGAGCCAGACTCTTGAGCTGAGCGAGGGCTTTGATGCCTCCAACCCGAAGTTTGCTGAGCTGTTGAAGCAGTACTTTACTGAGGCTGCGGAGCGTTTGAAGAATCCCCGCCCGGAGCTGTATCTAAGCATGCTGGGCCTTCCGCTGAGCTTCCGCAACTACTCGTGGCCGTTCCACGGCTCGACCTCTGGTGCGGACTCGTTTGTGGTGCATGGCGAAGCATGGCTTGAGACCGGCGAGCAGTCTGTTCTGCACGCCAAGACCTCAGCCGCGCTTACCCGTACCTTTGCAGAAGTTGTCGCGGCGCTCGAGCAGCCCTTCGCGGAAGGCTTTGTGTACAACGCCGTGCGCAAGACGCTCGATCAGGGACAGCTGGAGCTGGTCAAGTCCGGCAATCGCCAGACCGTTCCGGTCACCACGCGTTACTACTCGCCCAAGCGCAACCAGTTCGTCTTCAATGATACGAACGAGCAGGAGCGCAAGGATTTCGTATTAGGAAAGGTCTACTGGCTGAGCCACGTTCACGGCGGAAACCAGCCTGTCTGGATCGCCGATCCGCGCGATGCGCAGTACCTGAACACGACCGTTGCCGATCTGTCCGCAGCAGCTGCGGCGTTGGCTGGTGAAGGTTTCTTGACGATCACCTCTACTGGTTGGGCTACTGCTACCGAAAAGCTCTCCGCAGAGAAGGATCGCTTCGATGCGCTGCTAGAAGAGGGCCTGACCTTCATCAAGCCCAGCTTCAACGAAGAGATGCGCGCCGGTCACACGAACATGTAGTTCTGGCGGTGGTTTGCGCCACGGCACATCAACAGGGCGTCTTTCCTTTGCGGAAAGACGCCCTGTTGCTTTTTTGCGAGTTGTTCGGATGCCCTTTTTATCCTGAGACGTTTGCCTCTAGTTCCAGAAACGCTGCCCACACCGGGTCTTCGATGGCGACACCTTGCTGTAGGTTCTCTTCGCGGATGCGGAGCACGCTTTCCCCCGGATAGCGCGGCTTGTCGCTCTCGGAAAGGGGTGCGACACTGTGCAGGCTGTCGATTGCGCGTGCCGTGATGGAATCCAGTTCCGTAAAGCTGCTGACAGCTCCAGGAGATACGGCGAGAAAGATCTGCGAGACACCGGTTTCGTCCTTCGCGGTGCGTCCCAGGTCCGAGGTGATCTTGCCACCGGAAAGCATTCCTGCGAGCGCATCGAGCACAAAGCTGAGCCCGGAGCCCTTCCAGAGTCCGATCGGCAACGCGCGATACGTCTTCTGGATGGCGGCCGGATCGGTGGTCATCCTGCCTTCTTCGTCGAACCCGCCGGGGAAGGGGAGTTGCTGGCCATTGCGTTGGTACTTTTCCAGCGTGCCGTAGGAAAACTGGCTCATGGCAAAGTCCAGCACGATATGGCGTCCGTCCCCCCGCGGTACCGCAAAGACGAGCGGATTGTTGCCGAGTGCGGGTTGGGCTGAGCCCCAGGGCGGCAGGTTGGCGATGGTATTGGTCCAGCAGAGCGCAGCGCAGCCTTGTTCTGCTGCGAGCCAGCCATAGGTGCCGGCACGTTGCCAGTGCGAGCTGCGCGCCATGGCTACACAGCCGACCCCGTGCTCAAGGGCAAGCGCGCAGGCGCGGGACATCGCCGCATAGGCTGCCAGATTCCCCGGCCCGTAATGGCCGTCCCAGCGTTCCAGCGAGCCGAAGCTTGCAACGGTGGTCGGGCTGGCTTTCAGGTCGATGGCTCCTTCACGCGCCATTGCGAGAAAGCGTGGCAGGCGCGCGATGCCGTGCGTCCTGACACCATCGCGGTCTGTGCCAGCGGTGAGCTCGCCGGAAAGAGCTGCCCGTTGTGGGTCCATACCTGAGCGCGTCAGTACAGCGGTGACGCGCGCCTTCAGTTCATCAAAGGGAATTCGCACCATGTGTCGAGGGTAATGCCCCTGGCCGATACAGTATCGTATGGGCTCTTTCCTGAGGCTTTGCCTGTTCGTGTTGCTCGGTGTCGTTGCCGCGCTTCCGGCCGCGGCGCAAACCGCGCCGGTCATGATGCTTTCTGATATTCACTTCGACCCGTTTCGCGATCCCGGCCGCTTTACGCAACTGGCGGCGGCGCCGGCTGAACGATGGGAGGCCATTCTCTCCGCTCCCGCCGCCGCTGCACAGCAAAGCGCGCTCGATAAGCTGCTTGCCGCCTGCCCCGCCCGGGGTGTCGATACGGATTGGCCGCTCTTTGCGGCATCGTTGCAAGCCGAGCGCGCAAGAATGCCTCATCCGGCCTTTATCACGGTCAGCGGTGACCTCATGGCGCATCAGTTCGAGTGCCGGTATCGCGCTCTCGGGGGCAAGCCGGAGGCATACGCTGCCTTTGCGGCAAAGACGGTGGCCTTCGTTGCGGGCAGGCTGCGGCAGAGTTTTCCCGGCGTGCCGCTGTACATCGCGCTGGGCAATAACGATTCCGGTTGTGGCGACTATCGCGAAGATCCGGAGAGCGTGTTTCTGCAGCGCAGCGCAGCCAGTCTGGGTGAGCTAACCGGACGGCAGGCCGCACAGGTGCGCCATGAGGCGTCGCGGTTGGGAGATTGGAGCGTGGAGCTGCCTGCGCCGTTTTCACATGCGCGGCTGATTGTGCTGCAGGATATCTTCGCTTCCTCTCACTACAAAACCTGCGCGAATGAAGACGACAGCACCGCTGCGGCCGAGCAGAACAACTGGTTGCGCGATCAACTGCAGAAGGCCCGCAAGCAGAAGCAGAACGTTTGGGTGATGGCGCATGTGCCGCCCGGCGTCGATCTTTACGCCACCGTGGCCCATGCGCGAGATGTTTGCGCCGGCCAGCAACCCATCCTGTTTGAAAGCTCGTCTGCGATGGAGCAGACGCTGGAAGCGTTTCACGACGTGATTCGGCTTGGTGTCTTCGGGCACACGCATATGGACGAGATTCGTGTGATTGGCCAGTCCCCGCAGACGGTCGTGATCAAGGTCGTACCCTCCATCTCGCCCATCAATGGCAACCTGCCTTCCTTCACGGTGGCGCAGGTGGAAACAGCGACCGCTACGCTCAAGGATTATGCCGTTTATGCCGCTGCGAATCCGGAAGGCAGCGGCCGCTGGGAGCAGGAGTATCGTTTCTCGGAGAGTTTCCATCAGCCCGAGTTCACGGCGGCAACCGCAGAGCCGTTGCTGAAGGGGTTTCTAGAGGATAAAGAGAGTAAGTCGCCGGAAACCCTGGCGTATCAGCAGCACTTCTTTTCCGGTCCCGGCGGCAAGCACGCGTTGCTGTTGCGTCTGGCGTGGCCGCAGTACGTGTGCTCCGTGCGCTACCCGGAGCAGGACGAGTTCCGCCGCTGTGCCTGTGGAGCAGAGGCAAAAAGCAAATCAAAAAGCAAATAGTGCTGTAGCCTGTTCGTCTGCCGCAAACTTTACCGTACAAGCCCGGCTGAAACGTAGCTCTGCCAGGCCGAAAGGATGTTTGGTCGTGGAGAAAGCACGTTACGAAGCCATGCTGCAGGTTGCGTTAGAAGAAGCGCGCCTGGGGTTGGAGGAGGGCGGTATCCCCATCGGGGCTGCGATCTTCCGCAAAGACGGGACCTTGGTCAGTCGCGGTCATAACCGGCGCGTGCAGGAGGGCGACCCCTCAATTCACGGTGAGACCGATGCTTTTCGCAAGGCTGGCCGGCAACGTTCCTACTCTGACCTGATCATGGTGACGACACTTGAGCCGTGCTGGTACTGTTCCGGGCTGGCAAAGCAGTTCGGCTTCGGCACCGTTGTCGTGGGGGAGTCCAGAACCTTCCAGGGCGGTGGCTCCTGGCTGCGCGAACAAGGCATTGAGGTCATTGATCTTGAGAACGAAGAATGTATCCGTCTGATGACCGAGTTCATTCGCGATCATCCAAAGCTCTGGAATGAGGATATCGGCGTCGACGAGTGACGCTGCTATCCTTGAGCCTGTACCGAATCAAGGAGTTTACCCCGTATGCCTACCGCTGAACTTGTGCAGACGCTGCCCTACAAAGTTGCTGATATCTCGCTCGCTGACTGGGGCCGCAAAGAGCTCACCATCGCCGAGCATGAAATGCCCGGCCTCATGGCGATCCGCCGCAAGTATGCGCCGTCCAAGCCGCTCGCAGGCGTGCGCATTACGGGCTCGCTCCACATGACCATCCAGACCGGTGTGCTCATTGAGACGCTCGTCGCGCTCGGCGCCACCGTTCGCTGGGCATCGTGCAACATCTTCTCCACGCAGGACCACGCCGCCGCCGCCATCGCCGCCGCAGGCGTTCCCGTCTTTGCCTGGAAGGGCGAGACGCTCGAAGAGTACTGGTGGTGCACCGATCAGGCTCTCCGCCACGAAGGCGGCCTCGGTCCGCAGCTCGTCGTCGACGACGGCGGCGACGTCACGCTCCTCATCCACAAGGGTTACGAGCTCGAAGCTGGTGAGAAGGAGTGGGTCGACGCAGAAGCTCACTCGACGGAAGAGGCTGTCATCAAGAAGCTCCTCAAGGCCGTGCACGCAGAAGACGCGCAGCGCTGGCACAACACCGTGAAGGAGTGGCGCGGCGTCTCCGAAGAGACCACCACCGGCGTTCACCGCCTCTACAAAATGATGGAAGAGGGCAAGCTCCTCATCCCCGCCATCAACGTCAATGACTCGGTCACCAAGTCGAAGTTCGACAACCTCTACGGTTGCCGCGAGTCGCTCGTGGACGGCATCAAGCGCGCCACCGACGTCATGGTTGCAGGCAAGGTTGCTGTCGTTTGCGGTTACGGCGATGTAGGCAAGGGAAGCGCTGCTTCGCTGCGTGGCCTCGGCGCTCGCGTCATCGTCACCGAGATCGATCCCATCAACGCTCTGCAGGCCGCGATGGAAGGCTATGAAGTCACCACGCTCGAGGACACGCTCGGCCGCGGCGACATCTACGTCACCTGCACCGGCAACCTCGACATCATCACGCTTGAGCACATGCGCAAGATGAAGGACCAGGCCATCGTCTGCAACATCGGCCACTTTGATAACGAAATCCAGATGGCCGAGCTCGAAGGCTCTGACGCTGTGCGCTTGAACATCAAGCCGCAGGTCGATCAGTACACCTTCCCCGGCGGCCCGTCGATCTTCATCCTCGCCGAAGGCCGTCTCGTAAACCTCGGCTGCGCCACCGGCCACCCCTCGTTCGTCATGTCGAACAGCTTCGCGAACCAGACGCTCGCGCAGCTCGACCTCTGGAAGAACAAGGACACCTACAAGGTCGGCGTTTATGTACTGCCCAAGCACCTCGACGAAGAAGTAGCCCGTCTCCACCTCGAGAAGATCGGCGTGAAGCTCACGACGCTCTCGAAGAAGCAGGCCGACTACCTCGGCGTCTCGCCGGATGGCCCGTACAAGGCCGAGCACTATCGCTACTAAGCAATCAGAACACCTCAAAACACGAAGGCCGCCCCTCGGGGCGGCCTTCGTGTTTTGCCTTTTGCGGAACAGTGCTAATCGAAGTCGTTCATCGTGATCGCCTGAATAGGCTGCGCCGTGGAAAGCTTATTGTCATAGAGCACAACGGTGCGAACCTCACCCGCTTCATAGCTCACCACGGAGCCTGAGTATGAGGCGATGGTGGTGGAGATCGGCACAGTACCGGTTGGTAGGATCTCGAGCGTATAGCTTCCGGAAGGTACCGTCAGGTAGCCACTGTTTCCGCTGAAGGTCAGGCCGGTATAGAGCGCGTTCGTGGTGGTGAGCGAGCCGCTCTGCGGCACCATGTAAATGTCGACTGCGCCTACAGAGCTTGACTGGTCCAGCAGACGAATGCTGATTGAACCAGAAGGTGCGGCGGTAGTCTGATCGGTGTACGAGCTCAACTGCAGGTTGGCAAGGCTATTGCCTGCCAGAATCGTATAGCGCGTGCCACTCTTGACCGTAAGGCTGGAGGAAGCCAGTGCCTGGCTGTCGCTGCCCGATGAGGCCACGGACACCGTGTATGTGCCGCTGCTTACGCCCAGATAGTTCTGCGTATAGCTGCTGTAGCCGAAGTTGTAGACCTCGACGTTTTTATTCAGCAGGAAGTCCAGTCCCGGCGCATCCGGGCTGACGTCGACAAAGCGAACGCCTGCGGATTGGGCGGCTGTACTCTGAATGCTCTGGCAGCCTGTAAGGCTGAGCGCGCAGGCTGCTGCCGCGATCAGGCGGAGCGCATGGGTGCGAATTGTCAGCGATGGGGCCAGCATGGTCATCTTAAAAAACTGCTCAGGCGACCGTGCGGTCAGGCCCGTTCAGGAGGCTTTCCCCAATGTACCCGATTTAGCCCCGATCTCCGAGTCCTTATCGTCACCTTCCAGCGATGATCGGTGCAGAACAGGGCATTTCTGCAAGCAAAAAAATCAGCCCTGTGGTCGGCGAGAGGTCTCAGCACGCACCACAGGGCTAGCTCTTGTTTGCTGCGGAACGAATACTACTCCAGCGAAAGAACGTTTGGCATCTTTTCACGCACTATTTTTTTGCACCAGTGGGAGTGCGGTGTGCGATGACCAGGTCTTTGATGCGGTCGTACTCGGCTTGCGGGAGAATTCCTTTTGTTATGAGCTGGTTGCGCGCGATGTACGGGCGTGCATTGAGCACGCGGCGCACGTACTCTCTTCCCATACCGGGAAGGGAGGCCAGTTGTGCTGCGGTGGCAGTATTCAGATCGAGCTTGCCGACGCCGCCGGCGGATTCGGGCGCAGGTTGCTGCGGCAATAGAGCCAGTAGCAAAACCGCTGCACCGAGCATAAGGGGAGCGCTTACTCCTTGCAGCGGCTGCCGGCGGTAATGCCGGTGATAAGGCCGTCGCGCATGGTGATGATCCGGTCGGCAATCTGCGCGGCTTCCGGGTTGTGCGTAATCATCATCACGGTTTGCTTCAGCTCGCGGCTGGAGGAGCGCAGCATCTGCAGCACGCGTTCGCTGTTCTCACTGTCGAGATTGCCTGTCGGCTCATCGGCCAGCACGATCGCCGGGCGTGTGATCAGCGCACGCGCAATGGCGACACGCTGCTGCTGGCCGCCGGAGAGCTCATTCGGACGATGGTCGAGGCGATCTTCCAGGCTCAGCAGCTCGGCCAGATGATTGAGCAGCGACTTGTCAAACGGCTTGCCGGTAGCTGCGATGGTATGCGCCAGCTCGATATTGTCATACGCCGAGATGGTGGGCAGCAGGTTGAAGCGCTGGAAGATAAAGCCGATGTGCGCGCGTCGCAGTCTGGTGCGTTCGGGGTCAGAGAGCTTGGAGATGTCCTGCCCCTGGATGCGCAGGGTGCCGCTGGTTGGGGCTGTCAGGCCGCCGAGAATGTAAAAGAGGGTCGACTTTCCCGATCCCGACGGGCCAACGATGGCGACAAATTCGCCGCGTTCCACGCTGAAGGTGGCATCGCGCAGAGCTGCGACTTCCAACTTGCCGGAGCGATAGGTTTTACCGAGGTGCGAGGCTTCAATGATGGGGCTGGAGGTCGTCATAACGCTCTGGACAGTGTACCGAAGGCCGAGGGAAGCTTCTCCCCGGCCGCCACGGAATTACGGTTAGAAGAGGGAAACGCCGGCCTCTACGACCAGCTCGTCTACAGCAATATTGAGCGCCAGCCCGAGTTTGCAGAAGCCTTCATGCCACTCCTTGCTCCAGGAGCGGCTGCTCTCATGGCGCAGCATGTCATGCCAGATGTTCTGCGCCTGCCACAGGCTTACCTCCATGGGCAGACCATGCAGGCTTTCGGCCAGCGTAAGGGTTTCGTTCAGCACGCTGAGCGTGCCTGCGGTGGCTGCTTCTTCGAGTGCCCCCATCGCGCGTTTCATACGGCGGTCTGCGGTATAAGCCAGCAGGCCGCTGTCCAGCGCCACGTGGTCGAGCGCCGCACGCCGCACCAGTCGTGCCACCTCTGCGGTGTCGTAGATCTCGGCGTCCAGCGCGCGCCGCAGAGCCGCATTGATGGCAAAGCCTGCGGTGAGCGCCAGGGCCGGAGGCGGGGTCATGTTGGACTCGACCAGGAAGTGCAGCAGCGTGGCGTGTTCTTCGTAAATGCGCGCCAGCGAGCCTTCCACCTCTCCCATTGTCTGATCGAGAATGATCTTTAGAATGCGATGTTGTTCGTCGGCAAAGAGAGAGGTCAGCGAGTACAGCGTGCCGCCAAAGTGCTTGTCGATCAAGCGGATCAGATCCGGAATGTTGGCGCGCGCAATGGCGGTGCGGGCCTGCTCGCCGAACTCCAGCCACGCCGGTTCGTCCTCGGGCAGATAGCGGCGCACGGCGGCGGAAAGATTTTGATCGCCCAGATGCAGTACGGCGAAGCAGACCTCTTCGGTCTCTTCCGTGATGCGGGACTTCAGCGCCGCGCGGCCCAGCGCGAAGCGTCCACGACCTGAGGCCAGGACGTCGAAGCTCTTCCTCTGGACGTCGAAGCAGAAAAGCTCGCTGGAGTCGGGGTAGCTGCGGAACATGGAGCTGATGGCGTAGTGTGCCCCCACATGCTCCAGGTCCAGGCGGCCTCCGCTGACGAAGCGGCGATACACCTCGGCTCCGTTGCGCATCTCCGCAAGGTTGGACAGAGCGTGTTCGAGCAGCGCCACAAACTCCCGCTCGATCTGCTTTCCGGGCTCACCAAAAAGCTTTTCCGCAAGCTGGAGTACGCGGCCGGCGTAAGCGATGATCTGCACGGTTTCAATGCCGGAGATCTCGTCGAAGAACCAGCCGCAGCTGGTGTACATCAACTGTGTGTAACGCTCCAGCTCCAGTAGCTCAAACGCGGTGACGCGTTCTGCCTCGGAGAGCTCATGCGTCGCGTGTTCGGCAAAGAAGCGATCGATGTTTTCCGCGGAGCGGTAGAGAACGACGTGAATGTAGGCATCGCGCGCCTCCCACAGGTTCTTCAACAGCGGACGGGCGATCTCTTCGGCGAGCGGCGCCGTGCGGTCGCGTACCAGATCCAGCGCAGAGCGTAACGGCGCTCGCCACTTCTGGTTCCACCCCGGCTTGCCGCCGTTGCAGCCGCAGTCCGAGCGCCAGCGTTCAATGCCGTGCGCGCAGGACCATGAAGAGTTGTCCACCACCTCGGCCTCCCACTCCGGCGGGAACATTGCCAGAAACTCACCGTAGTTGGTCGGTGTCGCCAGCTGGTTTTTTTCGATCCAGTGCATGGCATAGCTCAGGGCCATCTCGCCGTGGCGGTGGTGGTGGCCGTAGCTCTCGCCGTCTGTGGCAACGTGCGCAAGCTGCGGTGTGGAGCGAGGCTTGTCTTTATCGATACCTGTGAGCAGGCGGCGCGCAAACTCCTCTCCGGAGTTCAGCAGGCCTTCAAAGGCAATCGCGCGAGAGTTCGGCCCGTTATAGAAGAAGACGGCGATCTCGCGGCCTCCATCGAGCTTGACCATGTAGGGGCGCGTTGCGTCGACGCTGGAGTCGGGTGTTTCTGTCCAGCCCATCCAGTCGGCATCGTCCAGCGCTTCGGTCTGCTGCGCGGGCTTTACATGCAGCGGGCGGATGCGTGCGCACTGATGGGGCGCGAGCACGGTAAAGCGGATGCCCTCCTGCGCCATCAGGTCCAGCACGCGGCGATTGACTGCAGTTTCTGCCAGCCACATGCCTTCGGGTTTACGGCCGAAGCGGTACACAAAGTCCGCGATGCCCCAGCGGATCTGGGTGCGGGCGTCGCGGTCATTGGCCAGCGGCATAATGATGTGGTTGAAGACCTGAGCCATCGCCGAGCCATGGCCGGAGAAGCGCTCGGCAGAGGCTTTATCGGCGTCCAGGATCATGCGATACGTGCGTGGCGCGTAGTCCTCCAGCCAGGAGAGCAGCGTAGGCCCGAAGTTGAAGCTCATGCGCGAATAGTTGTTCACAATGCGCATAATCTGGCCGTGCTCGTTCTGGATGCGAGAGGCGCCGTTCGGTGCGTAGCACTCGGCGGTAATGCGGTCGTTCCAGTCGTGGTACGGTGCAGCGGACTCCTGCACCTCGACGGTTTCGAGCCACGCATTTTCACGCGGCGGCTGGTAAAAGTGACCGTGGACGCAGACGTAGTGCTGCTGAACGTCGGGACGCGGAGTCTGCGTGCCGGTACTCCGGTGCGCGGATTTAGTCGCTCTCGGCATAGGGTTCAGGATACCGTTCCCGCCCACCTGAGGGATACCCCCAGCGGACGTTCTACTCCGGTTGGACAGCTTTGCCTGCGGCCAGATCGCAGGCGCGCCAAAGATACCAGCTCGCCACGGTAGACCACGGGCTCCAGCCGCAACGCCGCGCGCGTGCGGTAATCTGCGCGGCGGTTGCCAGGTTGCTGCTGGTAACTTTCTCCTCCGGATTCAAGCCCAAAAAGGTCAGGGCAAAGCCTTTGCGGATGCCATAGTCGGAGACCGGCAAAACATTCGGGCGGCCGAGCCGAAACATCAGCATCATCTCGACCGTCCAGCGGCCGATGCCGCGTACCTGAGTGAGATGCTCAATCACGGTCTCGTCGTCCATACGCCGGATGCGGGCAAGGGCGGGGACGGTTCCGTCCAGTGTCTTTGCCGCTAAATCACGCAAAGCAAGGGCTTTGTTGTGAGACAGCCCGGCGGTGCGCAGCTGTTCGTTCGGACAATCCAGCAGGTGTTCGGGAGAGGGGTGTACTCCCAGCCCGCAAAGCGGTGAGAAGCTCTCCAGAAAACGCGCGTGAATACTGGCAGCGGCTTTGCCGTGAATCTGCTGGTAGATGATGGCTTCCACGAGTGCCTCGAAGGGCGATTGCCGGGGAGCAATCTTCATGCGGAACGGACCGGCACGCTCGATCAGGACGCGCAGTTTGGCGTCGTGCGCGCTGAGGTGGGCCAGAGCGTCGGCACTGCGATAAGAGGGTGTTGCGCGCCGGGCATGAACTCGTTCTGCCATCGTTCAGCAGTCTATCGGCTCTTGCCGCTACGCTTTGAGCCGATGAAAGTAATGTGATTCACCTGGCAGCGGCAACCATGGAGGAGGAGGCTGAGAGAAGCCGCGCTGAAGCGTGGTCACATCTCCAGTGAGCATGACGGATTGCTCTGTTCTTGCTTTCATGCCGTGAAAGAAGAGCGCTTGCGGCGTGCAGAAAAGAGTTGTTGCCAAGTAGTTGCTCTGCGCTATCTTGTGCAGGAAGTAGAAATACTGCGCGGTATTCGAGCATGGTCGCAGAAAAGTCGTTGATGGCTCTTGATTTTTGGCGGCATACTCTGTGACTCGTAAGCGGACTCACGATTCTCCTGTCTGATTTTGTTTTGCAGAGGAAGCAGGAAAGTAGTCATGGCGCAAGTTTTCGACCGCAGTTCGAACGCGTTAGCTCGAGCGAGTCTCGTGCTTACGGGGCTGATTGTCCTTGCGTTGGGCGCGGCTCTTGATCAGCTGCAGCGTTCACCATGGGTCACACGCCAGGGCCAGCGGCCGGACCAGCCGGTTCCCTTCAGCCACAAACATCACGTTCAGGGGCTGGGGTTGCAGTGCCAGTACTGCCACACCACCGTAGAGAAGAGCTCGTATGCGGGTATTCCTCCGACCAAGACCTGTATGAACTGCCACGCGCAGATCTGGACGAACGCAGCTTTGCTGGAGCCGGTTCGTCAAAGCTGGGCAACAGGCAAATCCATTCCCTGGATCAGGGTGCACGATCTTCCGGATTACGTTTACTTCAACCATGAGATCCATGTGAGTAAGGGCATCGGCTGTGCCAGTTGTCATGGGCGCGTGGACGAGATGCCGCTGATGTATGCCGAGAACACGCTGCAGATGGAGTGGTGCCTGAACTGCCATCGCAACCCGGCAAAGAACCTGCGCCCGGTCAGCGAGATCTACAACATGGCCTGGGAGGGGCCATCTGCGGAAAACCCCGTCTGGTGCGCTGCCACTGGTAAGCCCGGGGCTACGGCGGGTGCTGTGAACTGTGTAACCGGAGAGCATGTGCCCGGAGCTTCGCCGGAGCTTGCTCTGGTGCAGGGCATGTCTCAGGGGTCGGGCGTGGGAGCAACCTACTCTGACGCGCCGCAGCTCGCGTTGCCGGTTAGCTACAAAAAGTTCACCAGCCAGCAAGAGCTGGGACGTTTCTTGTTGGACAAGTACCACATACGCACCGCTAACGAGCTTTCCAGCTGCGAGGTGTGCCACCGATGAGCGACGCCATGAAGAAGGTATCCGCTGCACTGCAACACGGCGACCCCGAGTTGGTAACCCGCATTACGCCGGCCGGCAAAATGACGCTGGCGGAGGTGCGCGCCAGGCTGGAAGGTCAACGGGGAAAGCGTTTCTGGAAAAACCTGGACGAGCTGGCGGATACGCCTGAGTTTCAGGCTCTGATGCGGGAGGAGTTTCCGCGACAGGCAGGCGCAGGCGAGTGGGTGGATACGGTGACGCGCCGCGGCTTTCTAAAGGTGATGGGAGCAAGCTTCGCCCTGGCAGGGTTGGCAGGCTGCACCAAGCAGCCGGATGAGCCGATCATGCCCTACGTGAAGCAGCCGGAAGATCTTGTGCTGGGTAAACCCATGTACTTTGCCACGGCGCATCCGTTTCCGACAGGCGCTCTTCCTTTGTTGGTCAAGTCGGACGCTTTCCGGCCCATCAAGCTGGACGGCAATCCGGAGCATCCGGTGTCCAAAGGCAAGAGCGATGCGTTGACGCAGGCGGAGTTGCTTTTGCTGTATGACCCGGACCGTTCGCGCGAGCCGAAGTTTCGTGGAGCCGCAGCCACCTTCGGACAGTTTCAGGAGGCATTTGCCTCGGCGCTGCAAAATAGCAACGGCGGAGCGGGGATCTATTTTCTGACCGAAAGCTTTACCTCACCCACGTTGGGGGCGCAGTTCAGGCAGCTTGCTGAAAAGTATCCTCACGCCAAGCTGGCA
>JAPWKG010000025.1 GCA_028283625.1 Acidobacteriaceae bacterium
ACCATACGGACCTGGACCTTCGTCCAGGTCTTCGTTTTCCTCCGGACTTTCTTCCCCTACCGCCACCGCGATATCTTCGGTGCGTACCTCGTCGTCTCCGTTTTCAGGGTCGATCAAGGCCTGCAGACGCGCCTCCGCCTGCCCCAGCACCGTCTTGCACGAACGCGAGAGCAGGACACCCCGCTCGAACAGCCCTACGCTGTCTTCAAGCGATAGCTCTCCGCGCTCCAGCTGTTCGACTACCTTTTCCAACTCTGCAAGATCTTCTTCAAACTTTCCCATTACGCCGTTACCTCAACCCGGGCGCCAATCACCTGCGCCGCCGCGGCATACTTGCCGAACGGTGCGGAGACCTGCACACCCTGTACCTCTTTACGCGTAGCCGCCAGCATCTCCTGCGCAATCTTCAGACCTTCTGCCAGCCCGGCTTCCTTTGATCCCGAGGCCGCCGCCATACGCTCCATCACGTCCTCCGGGATCGCAACGCGCAGATCGCGCTTCATAAACTCCGCGTTCCGGAAGCTCGTCAGCGGCCAGATGCCTGCAATTACCGGAATTCGGAAGCCTTCAATGCGACGCAGAAAGTCCTCCAGCAGACGCAGATCAAAGACCGGCTGCGTAATGCAGTACTCGGCTCCGGCCTCTACCTTCGCGGCAAAGCGGCGAATCTCATGATCCATATCCGGCAGGCCTGGGTTCGCGGCCACGCCAATCGTAAAGCCAGCCGAGCCTCCCAAAGGATTGCCGCCGATATCCAGCCCATGGTTGAAGCCGCGCACAATCCCCGTCAGCCCAATCGCATCCACATCGAAGACCGCTGTCGCATCCGGATAGCTTCCCATCTTCGGCGGATCACCCGTCAGGCAAAGAATATTCCGCAACCCCAGCGAGGCCGCTCCCAGCAGCTCGCTCTGAATGGACAGGATGTTGCGATCGCGGCACGTATAGTGCAGCACCGTCTCCAGCCCGATCTTCTGCTCAATCTGCAGGCACAGGCTCTGCGCGCCCATACGCGCCGAAGCTCGCGGCGAGTCCGGAACATTGATCGCGTCCACGCCATACTGCTTCAGCAGCCGTGCGCCTTCCAGCTCCTTCTCGCAATCCCAGCCCTTCGGGGGAACAATCTCTACCAGCGTCACAAACTCGCCGCGCGCAATCTTGCGTCCCACCCGCGAGCGCTCTTCCAACGGAGTCGGCTCCACGCCTTTCGTCTTTTCCAGCTCCGTCGCCGCCGCCGTCGCAACCGTGACCGAAGCCTCTCCCGCAGCCTGCGCATCCAGCGCACGCAGAGCAGAGCGCATCGACCGGATATGCTGCGGCGTCGTACCGCAGCAGCCGCCCACCCAGCTCGCACCGGCACGAATAAACTTCCGCGCAAAGCTGGCCATATACTCCGGCGAGGTCAGATAGATGGCGCGTCCTTCCACCTCGCGCGGCAAGCCCGCGTTCGGCATCGCCACCACCGGCACATCCACCGCCGCGCGCATCAGCCGCACCGCCTCCAGAACAACCTGGGGACCGGAAGAGCAGTTGCATCCCACCGCATCGGCTCCCGCTCCCACCAGCTTCACCGCAGCGTCTGATGCCGAGGTGCCGTCCAGCATCCGGGCCTGCTCATCTACCGTCACCAACACCACGACAGGCAGCTCCGGAGCCACCTCACCGGCCGCCGCCAACGCCTGCTCGGCTTCGGCCAGCGACATCATGGTTTCCACAATCAGAAGATCCACGCCGCCTTCGGCGAGTGCCGCAATCTGTTCGGCAAACGCCTTCCGTGCATCCTCCGGGGACACCTCGCCCTCGGGCTGCAGCCGCACCCCCAGCGAACCCACCGCTCCGGCGACAAAGGCCTCCGTGCCATGCTTGGCGCGCGCCGTCTCCACGCACTCACGCGCTACCGCCACCCCCGCCAGGTTGATCGCCCGCACCTTGGCCTCCAGGCCGAAATGCGCCAGCCGGAAGCTGTTCGCGCCAAAGGTATTGGTCTCAATCACTTCCGCACCGGCCTGCAGGTACTGCTGGTGCACCGAACGCACCACGTCCGGCTGCGAAAGATTCAACTCGTCGTAGCACCGATTGAGAAACACTCCGCAGCCATAGAGCATCGTGCCCATGGCGCCGTCGCAAAGAACGGTCTTGCCGGAGAAAAGTTTGTCGTGCGCATTCGGCATCGTGCGGTTTCCTACTCCCTCTTGCCTGTAAACCTCCATGGTATATCGCACTGCAGGCCTCAGCGTGGCCGGCCGGAAGCATGCTGCTGCCCTTTGCTATACTCGAACCCATAAAGTGCGCGGCTGGTGCGGTATTTCGCGTGCCGTTTGGAGTAGTTCACGTTGAAGAAGAATCGTCTGCTTGCCCGCCTCTTTGCCGGGCTTCTTCTGGCTGTTGCATCCCTGTCGCTGACAGCCTGCAGCACAGTCCTCTATCGCATCCCGGAAAACAACTACTCCGGCCGGCCAGTACCTCCCAGCAACCTGCTGGAGCGCGTTCTCGTGACCTACACGACTGACGGCTCCACCGGCGGCGCGCAGATTCTCGACGGCCTGAAAAATCGTCGCGGCAACATTCAGAACACCATTCTGAACTGGCCCGTAAAGAGCTTCTCGGCTGCCTATCCGTCGCAGATCTTCAACTTCCCTGAAGAGATGCGCGGCTACGTGCTTTCTCAGACCGACGGCGTCGTCAGCACCATCGACTACAGCACAGAGGCCGGACTCGGGGCGTTGACCACTCTCGGAGCCAACCCGTCGCCTTCAGTTGCTCCCTCCGGCACCCGCGTACTTGCAGGCGTGCAGGGCGGCCTGATCGAGGTCTACGACAGCGGCAACACCTACGCGCTCAGCCTGCCGAACGTCTACAAGACCGTGATCAACGCAGGCAATACCATCCTGCTCGCCATGGTGCGCAACTCTGACTCCCTGTATCGCGTCATCAAGCTGCCGCAG
Organism: Acidobacteriaceae bacterium; assembly: GCA_028283625.1. Lineage (GTDB taxonomy): Bacteria > Acidobacteriota > Terriglobia > Terriglobales > Acidobacteriaceae > Granulicella. The sequence continues at coordinate 2,946 of JAPWKG010000025.1, forward strand.
TCCGCCACCCCGACCGCACCGCCGGGAGCCGTCGACTGTCAGCCGATCAACGTTCCCGTCTTCTGCGTCGTCCCGGTCAAGGGAACCTTCGACCGTCCGTACGACGCCTACTTCTCGCTGAACGGCAACCAGGTGTACGTACTCAACTGCGGCCCTGAGTGCGGCGGCTCCACCGCGGGAGTTTCGGTGCTTACGCCCGGCTCGCTGCACGTTGACGTCATCCCGACCGAAGACCCCATCTCTTCAAGCGCGGACTCCTCGATGGTGACCCTGCCGGTCGCAAACCCCATACCCGTGCCCGGGGGGGTCACGATAGCCAGACAAGATTCGAATAACAATCTGTATCTTGCTGGCCAGCAGATGCAGACCAGCGGAACCCACGCCGGTCTCTTCGCTGGGAACCTCAGCGTTCTCAATCTGACCACCTACACCGTCGGAAACCCTGTCTCCATCTCTGACGGCACGCACAACCGCATCCTGCTCGCAGACGACTCCACCCTGTGGGTCGGCGCCACGCAGTGCGCCACCGGCGTACGTGCGGCGACCGCCACCGAGGAGCTCGCCAGCCAGGGCTACACCGATCAGGCAGGCGACTACAACTGCCTGACCCGCGTCTCGCTCTCCGGCACCACGCCCTCGGCCACCATCATTCCGCAGGTCGTGCAGTCCAACGTCTCCAGCGTCTCCGCGGTCACGGTGGGCTACCCCAACACCGACCAGAACGAGTACTACTACGGCAACCTGACCGGTCTTTGCTGGGTGCAGAACTACAACAAGGTCTACACCGCCTACGGTGGACAGGTACACGCGTTCAACACCGCCGATGGCAGTGAGATCGACAACTTCTACTTCACCATTCCGGCAACGGCGCTCGATGTGGCCTACATGGACGCTCTGACCAACGCCGCCAACTAAGGAAACCCGTATGAGCACCACACTCGACCCCGTTGCGGTCCACCCCGGCGGGGTCGACGTGCATCTGGACGTACTCGCCATCGCCGCCCACCGGGACGACGTGGAGCAGACCTGTGGCGGCACGCTTCTCGTGCAGCAGGCCCTGGGCTGGCGCACCGGCATCCTCGATCTCACGCGCGGCGAAGGCGGCACCCGCGGCTCTGCGGCCGAGCGCGAAGCCGAAGCCAACGACGCGGCGCGCATCCTCCGCGTCTCGCATCGCGAAGCGCTCGACCTGCCTGACTCCAACGTGCAGAACACGCTGGAAAACCGGCTCAAGCTTGCCGCCGTACTGCGCAGGCTCCGTCCGCGCGTCGTCATTCTCCCCTACTGGGAAGGCCGCCACCCGGACCACTACACCTCGGCCACGCTCGGCTATGAGGCCTGTTTTCTCGCCGGGCTCTCCCGGCTGGAGCTCGACCCCGCCTTCGGCAAACCGCACCGTCCCTACAAGATCCTCTACGCCTCGCTCTACGCCGACGTCCGTCCCACCTTCGTTGTCGATATCACCGAGCACATCGAGACCCGCCTTCGCTCCCTGCTGGCCTACCGCTCCCAGTACGGCGCGCAGCCTACCGGCACCGGTCTCTTCGTCCCGGAGGAGGATATCCGCGAGCGCATGTACGCCACCGCCCGCCACTACGGGCTCCTCGCAGGCGTCCGCTACGCCGAGCCGTTTGTCCAAAAGGAAGTCACTCTGCAGAACGACCTGATGTCGCTCCCCGTCGCCAGCATCTAGCGTTGGGTTTCGCGGCGTGGCTTAACGCGCGCTCGCCACCGTGGCCAGCCCCAGCCGCGCCGCCACAAACGAGGTCAGCTCTGCGGACTGAAACGTCTCCGCATCCACCGCAAAGCGTGGCTTGCCGCGCAGCAAAGAGGGCGCCACGCTCTCCCACGCGGTCGCAGCACCTGCGGCACCCCCTACACTCACCAGCGCGTCCACGCGATCCAGATACCGCAGCGCGGAGGCCTTGAAGTCCTCCACCCGGCCATCGGCCACAAACAGCGCCAGGTCCGGCCGCAAAAAACGCAATACGCTGTTGGACTCGATCACCACATTGCCCGCCGCGCCAATCAGCGTTCGTACCCGCGGCATCGCCTCGGCTAACTGCCCTTGCCGCGTCCGCACCCAGAACGATCGCTCCGCACCCGAGGCCAGGTACCGGGCCGTATCCTTGCCCGAGGTGCGCGACCGCTCCTCGCTGATCGCAATCGTGTGGTCATCCGTCTGGCAGTCGCAGGGCTCGCCGTTGGCCGAGCAGATCCCGTGCCCGAACTGGGTAATTTTGATCGCCGTCCACTGCTGCTCGCGCAGCGCCGCAATCACGCCCGCCATGACCCCTGTCTTGCCGATATTCCGCGTATGTCCGCCGACAACCAGCAACATGCCCGCCTCCGCGCTGCTTCTACTTCAGACGCCGTAACTTCGCCAACGACTTCAGGAAGTTCTTGATCGGCTCCGCCGGCGTGCCCGCAAACAGCTGCCCCGGCCCATCCACAGAAGCTCCCCGGAAGACTCCCGCCTGCCCGCCCAGAATGACCCCGGGGCCAATGTGGCAGTGGTCGGAAATGCCCACCTGCCCTGCCAGCACCGCACCATCCTCAATCACGCACGAGCCGGAGATCCCCACCTGCGCCGCGATGACCACATTCCGTCCGATGCGCACGTTATGCCCCACATGCACCAGGTTGTCGATCTTCGTTCCCGCGCCAATGCGTGTCTCTCCCAGCGCTCCGCGGTCAATGGTCGTATTCGCTCCCACCTCGACCCGATCCTCCAGCACCAGCGCCCCCTGCTGTGGAAAGAGCGTATAGGCGCCCGACTCCGGATCCCGCACAAAACCGAAGCCTGTCGAGCCCAGCACCGCGCCCGCCTGCACCACACAGCCATTGCCTACCTGCACACCGTCCAGCACTCTGGCTCCCGGCCCCAGCGTCACCGCATCACCCAGCACCGCCTGCGAACCCACATACGCTCCGGCACCGATCTGTACCCCCTGCCCCAGCACCGCATCCGGCTCAACCACCGCCGTCGGATGAATCGAGGCCACACGCGGCGGGGCCAGCTCCAGCGCCAGCTGCGCAAAAGCCAGCCGCGGATTTCCCGTCGGCAGCACCCTCGGATCGCTGCATCCCGATGCCAGCTCCGGCGTCGTCAGAATCGCGCCCGCCCGCGAGCTCAGCGCAGACGCCAGCGACGCCTCGGTTTCAGCAAAAAGCAAAGACGCCGGCGTCGCCTGCCGGGCGTCGGCCACATGGGTAATCTGCGAAGGAAGTTCTGGTTTCAGCGCCACATGCTCATTATCGCGCTACGGCCTGCGACGGCAAACGCTCCTCGGCTTAGTAAAGCCGGGGTTCGCCCTCCGGCCTCGTCTTCCATCGCCGGTGCACCCACAGCCACTGCTCCGGATAGCGGCGAATCGCCTCCTCCAGCGTCCGGTTGAAGAGCGCCGTGTTGGCCAGAATATCCGCCTCCGCGTCGCCCGTCTTGCGAATCTCCAGCTCCTGGCCGAAGTGCAGCACATAGCGCCGCTCCTCCTCATGCCATACCAGATACCCCGGCAGCACAGCGGCGCCAGAGTGCATCGCCACCCGCGCCAACCCTGCAGCCGTGCACGCCTGCAGGCCAAAGAACGGTACAAAGACCCCCTGCGGCGGCGTCATGTTGGTGTCCATCAAAATGCCCACCGTCTCGCCCCGGCGCACCGCCGAAAGCAGCCCTCGCGCAAAATCGTCCTTGTGTAACGCGCGATTGCCATGCTGCGAGCGAATGCCGTCAACAAACTGATCCACCAGAGGATTATCCAGACGCCGGATGACCATACTCATCGGGTGTCCCATCAGCGAGTGAAAGAAGCTCGACAGCTCCCAGGCTCCCAGATGAGCCGTCAACACCAGCACGCCCTTGCCGCGCGCCTCCGCGGCCAGAAAGCGCTCCAGCCCCGCCTCGTCGTACCGGATCAATCGCGCCGCCGTCTCCGGACGCAGCGCACTCATTTTGCAAAACTCGGCCAGCTGCCATCCCAGCGAGCGATACACGCCGCGCAGAATCTGCTCGCGCTCCGCCAGGCTTTTCTCCGGCAGAGCCAGCTCCAGGTTGCGCAACCCGGTCTTGCGCAGCCTGCCCGCAACGGCGTAGAGAAAGCGTCCCAGCCCCGCTCCCGCCGCACGCGCCAGTGAGCGCGGCAGCAGACGGAAAAGCCCCACGAGCAAACGCAGCGCGACATACTCGAAACGCTGCTGCAACGTGGGCTGAGATGGATCCTGCGTGGTCAACGGACTCCAGTGTAGAGGATTGTCCTTTGCATTCCGCAAACAAAGCAGTTTCGCAAAACAGCAGCGGGGCACAGTCCTCAAGACCATGCCCCGCTGCCATTCCCTACCGCTTCTCTGTTGTTTAGTGGTTGACCTTCGAAACAACGAAGTACTTCGCCACCGTGTGCACAAAGTGCACCGCGTTCGGCTTGGTCACAACCTGTCCGCCCAGCACCTTGTTGAACGGAAGGTTCGAGCCGTACTCCGAGCGCATGTCGTCATCATCGGAGGAGAGCACCGTACCATCCAGATCGATACCGGCAAACAGACCCTTCGAGCGCGAGTAGGTCAGGAACTCAGCATTAAGCTTCCAGTCCGTACCAGCCTGAGCATTACGGCCCACAGGGCCTGCCGAAGCGGCAGCATCAGCACCCAGCTTGAACTTGTTTGCCAGCATGTGGTTCAGCGCATTCTGGTTCATCGCCACCATCACCAGATCCGTCGACTGGCCACCGATCTGCCAACCGAAGCTGCCGCCCGTCAGGCGAACCAGCACCGGAGCGCTCCAGCCCTTCGGCGTACGGCAGGTCGCCGCACCCTTGCCATACTGTGCGCCCAGCAGGAACGCGCCCTTCTTATAAGCAGGGATCACAACGACGCAGTACGCGCCTGCCAGGATCGACTGCGGAATGCCCTTGTCAGGCGTTGCCATAATTTCGTCGAGAACCGCCGAAGCATCCTTCAGGCGATCCGTCACCTTTGCATCCTGCGCCGCTGCGGGCAGAACCGAAGACGCACCCATCGCAAGTGCGCACAAAAATCCCGTAATCTTTTTATTCATTGCAGTCACCTTCCCGAAAGTCGTAAATAGCGAGCCATCCGTTTTTCTATGGACTCTTCGCTTCAGGTGGGTTTGACGCAGTTTAGCTCGATTAGTTTGCCCCGCACTCGCAGCCGAAAAAATGGGGGTTGGCCTTCTGCACTTTCGTGCAGCTTGCTCAACCCCGCTTCTCCCAGGTCTGTACTGTGTACACTTTGCCTCACCCGTCTGTGAGCAACAAGAGTACGAAGGACTGTAGACCTTAGCTACCATCCACGCTGTACTTATGAATGTTTCGTTACAGCGGCTTACTTGCTCAGGGACGACGTGTGATCGTCCATCGCGCGCAGCGTAAGCTCGACCCTGTTGGTCGCGCCGGTCTTGCGCAGCATCCGTCCCAGATGCGCCTTCACCGTGGTCTCGTCAATGCCCATCGCCGCGCCGATATCGCGGTTCGACTTGCCATCCATCAGCAGGCGCAGCACCTGTTGTTCACGCGGCGTCATCTTGGAAAAAACAGGTCCCGCCTGCGCTGCTGCCGTCGCGCGCGAAACGCCCCCGGAGTCAATCAGTCGCGCCAGCACCTTACGCGGCGCCCACACTGAGCCATCCAGCACCACATCGAGCGCCATCCGGATCTCATCCTCCCCCGCCGTCTCCAGCAGGTAGCCCTTCGCACCCGCGCCAATCACCCGCTCCACCCAGGAAGGATCGGGCGACTCGCCCAGCACGATCAACCGCACCGCAGGAATCTCGCGGCGCAACTTCCCGATCAGCTCGATCAGGCCTTCTCCCGAGGCGATGCGTGAGTCCAATACCGCCGCACTCAAGCGCTCCGCCTCTGCGGGGAGGAACTCCAGTCGCACGGCCACAGGCTCCAGCGAAGGAATCTCATTCAAAATGGCTTCCAGACCTACAAGGCGTAGTGGATCGGCAGCGATCACGCCTACCCGCCTATATCCGTCGTTTGTCATTTCCAGGCTGATTTCATCGCTTTCCCGACATTGCATCCTGCTAGATGCATCGAGGCCCAGGTACTTCTCAGCGCGTGCTGAACCACCGTTCGTTTCTTCTTAAAGCTTTGGCAACACAATACCCTGCTGCTTCTGATACTTTCCATTCCGGTCGCCATAGGAAACTTCGCACATCTCATCCGACTGGAAGAAAAGAATCTGGCAAAGTCCTTCGTTGGCATACACCTTGGCCGGCAGAGGCGTCGTGTTCGAGATCTCAAGCGTTACATAGCCTTCCCACTCAGGCTCAAACGGCGTCACGTTCACAATAATGCCGCAACGCGCATAGGTGCTCTTGCCCACGCACACCGTCAGTACATCGCGCGGAATCTTGAAGTACTCAATGGACTTGGCCAGAGCAAACGAGTTCGGCGGAACAATCACGCTATCGGCCTGCACCGTCACAAACGAACGTTCGTCAAAATTCTTCGGGTCAATGATCGCCGAGTTGACGTTCGTAAAGATTTTGAACTCGTCGGAAACGCGCAGATCGTATCCATAGGAGGAGAGCCCGTAGGAGATCACGCCCTCGCGCACCTGCTTTTCGCTGAACGGCGAAATCATGCCGTTTTCCATCGCCTGCTTGCGAATCCACTTATCGCTCTTAATCGCCATGCTTATCCTCTCGCGCTGTTGCGCGTATGTTCGGCCGGGCCGAAATGGAGAACTCTCTGGCCATTGAGCCTACAGCATCTTCCTGTGCGTCCGTTGACAATCGAAAACCGTCTCCCTACCATCGGGGAGATAGGGCGTACATCGCTCCCACACATGCGCATCCACGCATGTCCAGGAAAGGAAGGCGACCCCTTTGATCAAGCAGGATCTTGTACAGCGTGTGGTAGAACGGACCGGGCTGCCACGCATCAAGGCGGAAGCCTCCGTTGATGCAATCTTCGAAGCCATGAAGAAAGCACTCACGGGCGGCGAACGCATCGAGCTTCGTGGGTTTGGCGTCTTTACCGTCAAGCCGCGGAAAACCGGCGTAGGACGCAATCCGCGCACAGGAGCTGAGGTGTCCATCGCACCCGGCAAGGCAGTACGCTTCAAGCCAGGCAAGGAACTGCACCTGCTCGACTAACACCGCGCGTGTGTCTCGTCCTCTTGCACAGCGTGGCCTGCGCCCCAATCGAGTTCCGCAGGCTCACATCAAATGCAGCGCATCCACATCCACCACGACATGCCGTCGCGGTATCTCTTCCCGATCCATAAACGCCAGCATCGCCTTCAGCGTGCGTTGTAACGCATCGCGGCGGTCAGCCTTCAAAATCAAATGGAAGCGATAGATGCCCTTGATGCGCGCAACAGGCGCGGTGCATGGTCCAAGCACGCGCACGCCCTCCGGCTTCGCCTTCTCAAACCACTTGCCTAAAATCGCGGCCCACCCCGCCGCCTCCTCCAGCTTCGCCGACTGAATCAAAACATTCGCCAGCACGCCAAACGGCGGATAGTGCATCCAGCGCCGATACTTCAATTCCTTTTCCACAAAGCTCAAGTAGTCATGCGTGCTCGCCGCCACAATCGCATAGTGGTCGGGATAGTAAGTCTGCACCACCACGCGCCCCGGCAGCTCCCCGCGCCCCGCCCGTCCTGAAACCTGCGTCATCAACTGAAAGACCCGCTCAGCAGCGCGAAAATCCGGCATGGAAAGGGAGTGGTCGCAGCCCACCACGCCGACCAGCGTGACGCCGTGAATGTCATGCCCTTTCGCAATCATCTGCGTGCCCACCAGCAGATTGATTTCCCCCGAATGCAGCCTCGCCAGCAGCCGCTCCAGGTCATAGCGCCCGCGAACCGTATCGCGATCCATCCGCCCAATCCGCGCCGAAGGAAAAATCTCCGCCAGCTTCTCTTCGCCCTGCTCCGACCCCGCGCCCAGGTAATACAAATGCTCGGAATCACACTGCGGGCAGCGCGCCGGAACCGTGCGCCGATAGCCGCAATAATGGCACTCAAGCCGCTGCCCTTCCCGTGCCATGTCGTCGCCGTTTTGCGGCTTGTGATGCGTCAGCGCAATCGCGCAGTTCTGGCATTCCAGCTTCGCCCCGCAGGCGCGGCACAGCACGGCAAACGAGTAGCCGCGCCGGTTGAGCAGAATCATCGCCTGCTCGCCGCGGTCGAGAGCGGCTTGCGTCTGCTCAATCAACGCACGCGAAAAAAGATTTTCGTGCCCGTCTCCTTGAACTCGTTGCGCATGTCGATCAGCTCGACCTGCGGCAGCGGCCTGTTCATCACGCGCTCCTTCATCGCAATGCGCGTGTACTTCCCCGCCTCCGCGTTCTGCCACGTCTCCAGCGAAGGCGTCGCCGAGCCCAGCACCACCACCGCGCCGGCGCCATGCGCCCTCATCACCGCCACATCGCGAGCGTTGTAGCGCGGCGTCTCTTCCTGCTTATAGCTCTGGTCGTGCTCCTCATCCACCAGAATCAGTCCCAGCTTCGGCGCCGGAGCAAAGACCGCCGACCGCGTGCCGACAATAATCGGCGCATCGCCCCGCCGAATCCGCCTCCACTGCTCGCTGCGCTCCTCCGGCGTCAGCGCGGAGTGCAGCATCGCCACCTTCTTCCCGAAGGCCGCATCCAGCACTCCAACCATCTGCGGCGTCAGCCCAATCTCCGGCACCAGCAGAATCGCCGACTGCCCGCGCTCCAGCGCCCTCTGCATCGCCGCAAGATACACCGCCGTCTTCCCCGACCCCGTCACTCAGATCGCGCAGCACCAGGCGTCCGCCCGCACCGGCCAGCTCCGCCAGAATTCCCAGTTGCTTCTCGTTGAGCTTCGGCAAACGGCGTCCTTCGGCAGCGCTCTCGCTTCCCTCGCCACTCTCTTCGACCAGTACCGCGACCTTCTCCAGTCGCCGCGCGTCGCGCACCTCGGCCAGCGCCTCACGCACCAGCCACTTCTTGCGCGCCATGCCATCCAGCAGCGCCTTCCTTGCCCCCGTTGCCGATCGAATCGTTGCCGGTTTCACCGCGTCTCCGGCCTCCAGGTAGTTCAGCACCGCGTACTCCTGGTTCTGCTCCTCCACGCTCAGACGCGAACGCCGCGACGCTCCACGCGCAGCTTCATACAGCACCTTTCGACCCTGTTCGCCGATCCTGTACGTCCACTGCCGCTTGACCTCGGCCATCAGAGGCATCATGCTGCGCAGAACCTCACCCAGCGGCGCGCAGTAGTATCCCGCCACCCACCGGCCCAGCTCCATCAGCTCCGAGGAAAGCAGCGCCTCGTCGTCCAGCACATGATCAATCCGCCTGACCTCAATGCCCTCGTCCGGCTGCCGGTCATGCACCGCCACCACCACACCCAGCAGCTTCTGGCCGCCAAACGGCACCAGCACCCGCACCCCGGGCTCCGCCTCCGCGCCACCCAGCGCATAGGTAAAGCTCTGGTCCAGCGGAACCGGCAACACGACATCGCAGTAGAGACTCACCTCTCTAGTCTAGGAGCCTTACCGAAGGAAAAGCACGAGGGCCTTCCGCAGAAGGCCCTCGTGCACCGATCGTTCATTCCATCGTTCCGTTCTAGGGCTAGGCTTCAGGAGGCAGCAGGGCCTTCAGCTTTTTCAGCTCCTTGGCGGCCGCCTTCTTTTCCTCCAGCAGCGCCGCCACGCGCGCCGGAACATCCTTCGTTCCCACGCTCAGCGTGCGCGCAATGCCGTCCAGAAGGTGGTAGTCCCGTCGCGCCGCCCGGATCGCGCGCAGTCCGCAGCAGAACTCCACACGCCAGCCCTGCTTGACCTTCTCCACACGCCGAATCACCACGCCGCCGATCGCCCCCGTGTTGTTCACGTGCGTTCCGCCACAGGCGTTGAACTCGATTCCCTGCATCTGCACCACACGAATCGGTCCTTCGCGCTCCGGCAGCTTGCGCAGATCGCCCCGCCGCACCATCTCTTCGGCATACTCCGGCTGCACCCAGTGCACCGTCAAAGGACGTCCTTCCGCAATCACGCGGTTGGCCGCTTCCTCCACACGCGCCAGATCCTCATCGCTCGGCCGTTCCTTCACGCCCAGGTCGATCGTCGCACTCTCCGCCCCCAGGTGGAAGGAAACCGTCGGCGCCCCGAGCTCGCGCAGAAACATCGCACTCAGCAAATGCTGGCCCGAGTGCTGCTGCTCGTGGTCCACACGGCGTGCGCTGTCCACACGTCCCTGCACCTCGGCGCCCTCCAGCAGAGGCTTGCGGACGTAATGCCATACCTCGCCCCGCTCATCCTCCTCCACCCGCTCCACCGGAACCTCCAGCAGCGCACCGCTCCTGGCCGTCGCAATCAGAACGCCGGTATCGAACGGCTGGCCGCCGCCGGTGGGATAAAACGCCGAGCGGTTCAGCGAGACCTGCCAAAGCTGGCCCCGCTCATCGCTGGAGACAAGCTGGATATCTTCAACCGTTGCGTCTGAGTCCAGCTGCGCCGAAGTGTAATAGAGACGTTCTGCAGCCACTTACTTTGCTTCCAATACAGCTTTCCCCAGCGCTTACGCTTCGCACCGCAGGAGCAGCGATCAGCGGCGTGCGGGCATGCACCTGCTCGGCCACCACTTCCAGAATGCGCTTCGGTCCATTCACCGCCGCACCCTTTGCCTTCTCAACATTCAAGCAATACGGCAC
>JAPWKG010000026.1 GCA_028283625.1 Acidobacteriaceae bacterium
CAGGAGATTCCTGCGATGTACCGCATTCACGAGATGCCGGATGCGAAGCGTGTGCTGGAGTTCGAAGAGACGGCTGCAAGCTTTGGGCAGACGCTGGGGGTGGGAGCGCTGCCGGTAAAGCGGATGACGATGAAGACGGATCGCCGGGCGGCGCAGCGCAGCAGCGCGCGCGGACGTGGCGGACGTGAGGCGCAGGCGCAGGTGGTGCCGGAGTCGATTCCGGTGGCGCCGCAGATGTATCAGAAGCTGATTCGCAGAATCAGCGGCCATCCTGAAGAGCGGATTCTGAGCTACCTGATGTTGCGCTCCCTTAAGCAGGCACGGTATGCGGAGCAGAATGAAGGGCATTTTGCGCTGGCGGCGCCGCGCTATACGCACTTCACCTCGCCGATTCGCCGGTATCCGGACCTGATTGTGCACCGGTTGTTGCGCGCGATGCTGCGCGATGGCGCGGAGCCGGTGGGTGGGCCGATTCGTTCCACGGATAAGCAGCCGTGGATGAACGAGGGAGTTTTGACGAGGCCGGATGGCGAAGGGCCGATGGAGGCCGCAGAGCTGATCGATATCGCTCAGGAGTGCTCGCAGACGGAACGCCGTGCCGCGGAGGCGGAGCGCGAGCTGGTGGAGTGGAAGAAGATGAAGTTCATGGCCGATAAAGTCGGCGATGACTTTAGCGGCATGATTCTTTCGGTGACGAAGTATGGCTTCTTTGTGGAGCTTGACGAGTTGTTTCTGGAAGGGATGGTGCCGATCGGCTCGCTGCCGGGTGACCGGTGGAGCTTCCGCGATACGGATCGAGCGATTGTAGGGGCGAGCTCGGGATACAGCTTTCATCCGGGGCAGCGGGTGCAGGTGGTGCTGGATCGCATTGACCGGCAGCAACGGCGGCTGCAGTTTGCTCTGTTGCCGGGAACTGAGCCCGCAGGCGGTGGACGGGTGCGGCCTGCGCGCGAGGAGAGCAGGAAACCAAAACGCAGCGCGAAGGCTCTCAAACGAGAGAAGAAGCAAAAGAAGCGGGATGGAAGACGCTGAGGTTGGGCGTTGCGTGAGCGGACAAGAACGGTGAGTGAGCAGACAACAGCGGTGGAGAAGGGACGGCAGCTCGCGTTCACGGTTCTGGTAGCGACGTGCATTGTGGTGTGCCTGCTGTTTCTGCACTCGCTGATGCTGCCGTTGACGGGAGCGTTGGCGCTGACGGCGGTGATGGGCGGCGTGCGCGCGCGTTTGCTGCGCCGGGGCTGGGGCACGACGAAGACGGCGGTGGTGCTGGTGACGGCAACCGCTCTGCTGTTGGTGGTGCCGCTGATCTTTGTGATTCGCGGTGTGACGCATGAGGTCGCGCATGGCGTGAAGGCTGTGAGCAACGGCAGCGCGCGGGACAGGATCGATGCCTGGACGGACCGGCACGAGAAGTTCGGCAAGGTGCTGGACAAAGCGCGTGCCCAGTGGGAAGACGAAGATACGGCGTCGAAGATAAGCGGCACGATGGTGACGCTGGTGGGCAAGGGCGTTCGCGGCGTGGGCGAGACCGTTGTGTCGATGGTGCTGATGCTGTTTCTGCTGTTCTTCACGCTGCGCGATCGCGAGGGGCTGGTGATCAAGGCGCAGGAGTGGATGCCGCTGCCGGAGCCGCAGGCGGTGAAGCTGCTGCATCGCTTGAGCGATGTGACGTATGCGATTCTGGCGGGGCGTTTTGCAATCGCCGGTTTGCAGGGGCTGTGCTCAGGGCTGGCGTACTGGCTGTTCGATATTCCGGCGGCGTTGCTGTGGGCGATCGTAACGGCGCTGCTGTGCCTTGTGCCGGCGTTCGGTGCCTTCTGCGCGTGGGTGCCGCTGTGTCTGTACGTGGGCTTTACCGGGCATTGGGGCAGAGCGCTGATTCTGGCGACGTGGTGCGGCCTGGTGATCGGCAACATGGACAACTTCTTGTACCCGGTACTGGTGGGCAAACGGGCGAAGCTGTCAGCGCCGCTGATCTTCGTTTCTGTTTACGGCGGGTTGGCGGTCTTTGGCTTTTCCGGCTTCGTGCTGGGGCCGGTGATTCTGGCAACCACGTTGTTTCTGCTGGATATGCGCAATGACGAGCTGTTGGTGGAGTGAGGCGCGGCGGAGCTTTTGCAGCGTGATGCAGGTAAGGCGAGGCTTTGAGGGCCTCGCCTTGTTGTTTGCATGCCTGCTGTTTGCTCGCCTGCTGTTTGTTCAGGGCTGAGGTTTGACTACTCCTTGCCGATGATGAGCAGCTGCTCGATCTTGCCCTCCGGGGTGAGGTAGGTGGTGAGGGTGAGAGTGCCGTTGGCGAAGGCTGCTTTGTAGAGGCCGAAGGTCATGCCGCCGCGGAGGCCGGAGCGGGTGCGGGTGACCTCTTTGAGCGCGCCGAGCGGTGCGAGGGTGCTCTTGAAGTCCGCCAGGGTCTCGGGCGAGAAGTAGGCGATGGTGTCGGGCGTGAGACTGGTGGTGTCAATGGTGCCGTTCTGTAGCTGGGGCAGAAGGGTCTTGAGCGTTGGTGCGAGGGTGTCGGCGGTCTCGGCGGGAGGGGTTTTGCGCAGCGTGGGGATGAGCTCGAGCGAGATCTGGTGGCCGATTTCGCTGGCGGCCTCAGAGGCGACCTGGTTGGTCAGCACGGTGATGGCGATCTTGTCGTCGGGGAAGAGCATGTTTTCCGCGACGTAGCCGCCGACCTCTCCACTGTGCTCCAGCATGGGGTGCCCGTTGGCTTGGTGGACGAAGACGCCGAGGCCATAGGTGGAGGGCTTGCCGTTGGTGTAGACGAAGGGCGTCTCAAACTGCTTGTAGCTGGCTGGAGAGAGCAGCTTCTGGTTGAGAATGCCGAGGTCCCAGGTGATGAGTGTGGAGGCGGTCATGGCGAGGTCGCCGTCTCCGAAGTACCAGCCGTTGGCTTCGAGCGGCTGGACGCGGACCGGGGCGAGCGCGTTGGAGACGTAGCCGGTGACCTGCAGCTTCTGGCGGTCCGTGTAGGTGTTGAAGACCTGATCGCTAATGCCGAGGGGGGCGAGCACGCGCTCGTGCACGAGCTTGGAGAGCGGTTCGCCGGAGACCTTCTCCAGAATGAGGCCGAGGAGTACGTAGTTGGTGTTGGAGTACTGCCACTCGGAGCCGGGCTCGAAGTCCAGCGGTTTGGTGGCCCACTCCTGGACGATGGCGAGCGGGGTGGTGGGCTTGAGCCAGGCGGGGATGATGTAGTCCTGCGGCGCGAAGTCCTGGTAGCCGGAGGTCATGGTCATGAGGTTGCGCAGGGTGACGTCTTTGGCGCGGGTGAGGTTGGGGAAGTACTTGGCGACGGGGTCGTCGATGGAGAGCTTGCCGTCCTGTGCGAGCAGAAGCGCGGCCTGCGCGGTGAACTGCTTGGAGATGGAGCCGATGGGGTAGGCCATCTGGGCCGTGGCCGGGCGCGCCGGAGCGACGTTGGCCAGACCGAAGGCGTGAGCGTAGACCAGCTTGCCGTTCTGCGCGATGGCGACAGACGCCGAGGGGACGCCGGTATCGTGCAGCGTCTTCTCCGCGAGGGCGTTGATTTTGGCTTCGGCTTCCGGAGAGAGCTGTGCCTGGGCGGAGAGAGTGGCGGCGGCAAGGAAAAGGGCAACGAGTGGCGTACGCATGTTGTGCCGAGGATACCAGTGCGTTCCGTGTGGTCGCGTGCACAAAAAACGACGCCGGAGGAAGTTCCGGCGTCGCGCGTGAGAGTGGATCTGTTTGAGAGAAGACGACGCGAAGAAGACGATTAGTGCTGCACGACGAGATCGTCGGCGAGGCGGAAGCGCTGAACGGACTCGGCGGGGATGACGATGTCTTTGTTGCCGGTGGTTCCGGCGATGAGGGTACCAGCGCCTGCGCCCGAGGCTGCTCCGATGGCTAGACCGACGCCGCCGGTGGCGATGCCGCCGATGAGGGCTCCGGCTCCGGTCATGCCGCCGATCCAGCCGGCGGTGCGTTTGCCCTTGCCCTTCTTGGTGTGCACGTTGTCGTGGGTGTCGATGAGGTACTCGTTGCCGTTGAGGGCCATGGAGGTGAGGCTGAGCTCAAGCACGGAGGCGCCTTTGAAGTGGCCGCGCTTGTGGGCGGCATCGACACGGCCGCGCACAGGGGTGCCGGCAGGGATGACGGTGGCGCCGTTGAGAACGACGGGCTGCGCAAACTCCCCGGTAAAGTGGGAGCCGGCTACGGTGTGTTTGACGTCGATGCGCTCGTTGATGCGGATGGCAAGGCTGGTGCCCGCGGGCACCCGGATGTTGACCACAGCCGGGGTGACAGGAGCGGGCGCAGGTTGTGCGGCCGAGGCAACGGTGTTCTCCGGAGCGACGGGTGCGGGTGCCGGCGCGATTGCCGAGGGATAAGGCGCGATGACGGGCTCGGTTGCATGGGGCGCGGTGCCGGGTTGCGCCGGGGTGCGCGTGGTGGTGACCTGCGGTGTCTGGCCGGGAGCCGGAGGCTGCACGACGCTGGCGACGGTGTCACCGTTGCGGTCTACATAGACCACCTGCTGCGGTGTGTTGGTCGCGGTGGCCTGAATCTTGGCCTGCTCCAGAGCTTTTTCTTCCGCGCTCTTGCAGCCAATGGCGAGGCCGAGCGAGAGCAGGGCAATGGCTGCGAGGATCTGGATACGGGTACTGGCTTTCATTTTGGACGTTCTCCCTCTTCGAGCAGGGCGCTTTTCTTGTGCGGCAAGAGTATCTTCCGATCGATCTTTGTCTATCTTCCGGTCAGGTTGCCGGTCTGGAGGTGCGCTTCTCCCAGACGAAAAGTACGATGCGGAGAAGGCCTGCGCTGCTGCCTTGCGGACGCTGGAAAAGCAACGAAAGGCAGGTAGTTAGCGGCTGGAGAAAGGTTGCCTGCGCGGCTGAAGTTTCTGCCTGTTCTAAGTCCCGTGGGATCACTGCGGCGGGCTTGTGGTTGCGACAAATTTGTTACATGGCGTTGGTGCGCTTTGTGGCATACTCTTCGCTAACGATGCGCACGCCTCGCCATCTCGGACGCTCGCTGGTGCTGACAGGCCTCATTCTGGGTCTGTGCGCGCTGGGGGTTCTGCGGCATCATGAGCAGGCGCATCCTGCGGCACAGCTGGCGTCGTCGCATCATTCGCTGCCGGTGCATGCTCCTTCACGGCGTTCATCGCAGGGGCGCTCCGGCGCGCATTCGACGACGGTGGTGGATCACTTCGACCGGGTGCATGCGCACGCGCACAGCCGTGGCAGTGACGATCCTGGCTACGATCTGGCGGAGCCGATTGTTGTCCCGGCGATTCTGTTCGATGAAGACGCGGCTCCTGTGTTCCGTCGCAGGAATATTCTTGCGTACCGCGGTGCTGCGCGCGCTCCCGGGCGGGTGCGCGGACCGCCCCAACTCTCCTAAACTGCCAAACCTGTAGCGAGGTGCGGGTAGAGCTGTGCGCATGAAGCGTGCAGGCCTTCCCCAGCCAAGGCTGTACCGGCGATGTCGTTGCCCGGAGACGCCGTTCGCTCTTCCCCCTGAGGCTGTTTGCTGCCGCAACTCCGCTGTTGCCGGATCCCCCGGTACGACCGGCGTGCGTGTGCGGCGTTTGGAGAGAAACATCATGAATCGCCTTCGCGCGGGCTATGCCCGTTTTCGTACCTCAGTCTTTCCCGGTGTTGCCCCTGCTTTGCAGAAGCTGGCCCATGGCCAGGCACCGGAAGCGCTTTTGATTACCTGCTCGGATTCGCGTGTGATGCCGGAGATGATTCTGCAGGCAGAGCCGGGACAGATCTTTCCGATCCGCCTGGCGGGCAATCTTGTGCCGCGCCCTGGCGTGGACCCGAGCGGCATTGCGGCGACGGTGGAGTATGCCGTGCGTGCGTTGAAGGTGGCGGACATCATCGTCTGCGGCCACTCAGGCTGCGGCGCGATGAAGGAGCTGATGGAGCGCGCGCATACGCATGATCTGCCGGATGTGACGAGCTGGCTGGAGTATGCGGGGCCTTCGGCACGATGGCTGCGCAGCTCGCTCGAAGAGGCGAAGAACCTCTCCGATGCAGAGCGTCTGCAGTTGATCAGCGAAGCCAATGTGCTGGCGCAGCTGGATCACCTGCAGCAGCACCAGGCGGTGCGCGATGGGCTGGCGGCAGGCACGCTGGCGCTGCATGGCTGGATGTTCGATATTCCGAACGGCGAGCTGCGCGAGTTCAACGAGAAGACAGGCGTCTTTGAGCCGATGGTGGTTGAACTCGAAAACGAAAGGCTGGTGGCGTAGCCATGGCCAGGCTCAAGGTGTTTCCGCAAAGGGCGCAGGAACGGGAGAGCGGAAAGAGCCATAAGACTTCGTGGGGCAAGGATGTTTCGGCCTCGCTGGTGGTCTTTCTGGTAGCGCTGCCGCTGTGCATGGGCATTGCGATCGCCTCCGGTGTTTCGCCGGTGAAGGGCCTGGTGACGGGCGTGATCGGCGGGCTCGTGGTGGGTGCGCTCTCGGGTTCTCCGCTGCAGGTCTCCGGACCTGCGGCGGGGCTCGCGGTGATCATCTTTGAGCTGGTGCGTGAGCACGGTATGGCTGCATTGGCGCCGGTGTTGATGCTGGCCGGCGTGATGCAGCTTGTGGCCGGGATGCTGAAGACGGGCCGCTTCTTCCGGGCGATCTCTCCGGAGGTGATCCATGGCATGCTGGCCGGCATCGGCGTGCTGATTGTGATTCAGCAGTTCCATGTGGTGCTGGACAGGACGCCGAAGGCAAGCGGGCCGAAGAACATTGTCGCGATGGGTGAAGCGGTTTTTGGCGGATTGTTTCCGCTCAATGGCTCGGCGGAGGAGTGGGCTGCTCTGGTGGGCGTGACCACGATTGCCGTGATGCTGCTGTGGGAGAAGCTGAGGCCCGCTTCGATGAAGCTGATTCCCGGTGCACTGCTCGGTATCGCCGCAGGCACGGCGCTGGCGCAGGGAATGCATCTGGGGGTGAAGCGTGTGAGTGTGCCGTCGAACCTGGGGGAGATGGTGACGCTACCGACGTGGAGCAGCTTCAGCATGCATGGCTTCGGTGAGATGAGCTGGAGCGCGATGCTGACGGCTGCGCTTGCGCTTGCATTCATCGCCAGTGCGGAGACGCTGCTTTCCGCCGCGGCGGTGGAGGCGATGCAGACGCGTGTGCGCACGGACTACGACAAGGAGCTGGCGGCGCAGGGAGTGGGGAACCTGTTGTGCGGCGTACTTGGAGCGCTGCCGATGACGGGGGTGATTGTGCGCTCCTCCGCCAATGTTCATGCGGGCGCGGAGTCACGCCGTTCGACGATGCTGCATGGTGTGTGGATTGTGCTGACGCTGAGCGCGCTGCCGTTTGTTCTGCGCATGGTGCCGATGGCCTCGCTGGCCGGGGTGCTGCTGGTGGTCGGGGTGAAGCTGGTGAAGCCTTCTGACGTGCTGCGTCTGAAGCGCTTTGGCTGGGCGCCGGTGGCGGTGTATCTCGCCTCACTGATCACCATTGTTGCGACGAATCTTTTGACGGGCGTGATGGTGGGTGTCGGGCTCTCGCTGTTGTCGCTGCTCTGGCGCGTGACGCATGTGGAGGCGCGGCTGGAAGAGCAGGAGGGGGAGGCGCAGGTGCATCTGGCCGGTGTCGGCACCTTCTTCTCGATTCCGAAGATTGCAAGTGTGCTGGATGCGATTGATGCGGCGGCGCCGGTGCGGATTCACACCGCAGAGCTGCGCTTCATTGACCACTCCGTGCTGGAACTGATTGAAAGCTGGGTGGAGCGCCGGCAGCAGAATGGCGGCGTGGTGGTGGTGGAGATGGAGCAACTCCACCGGCGCTTTGTCACACCGGTTTCGCGCGTGGCCTGACGCGCGCAGGGTTGTCCCTCCTTTGCCACTGCCTCGGCCACGGGCAGTGGCTTTTTTTTGTCTGTGGGGGGCTTTAGATCTTCTGGATGCGGAGTACTTCGCGGACGCCGGGCACCTTGCGGAGGTTCTGTGTGAGGCGCGTGAGGTGACGAACGTCGACGGTCTCGATGACGAACTCGACGTTGACGACGCCGTCCACGGGGGGCTGCGAATCAACGGAGCGGATGTTGGTATTGTCGTCGGAGATGATGGCCGTGAACTCTTTGAGCAGGCCGGCGCGGTCGTCACAGATGATGACCAGCTTGACGGGATAGGTGGTGGGCCGGGGAGAGCCTGCGGTCTCCGGTGCGGCGGCCCATTCGACCTCGATGCGGCGGTCAGCCTCATACAGCAGGTTCTGTACGTTGCTACAGCTTCTTGCGTGGACCGCGACGCCTTTGCCGCGGGTGACGTAGCCGATGATCTCTTCCCCGCGAATGGGATTACAACAACGTGCGCGGTAGACGAGCAGATCGTCGTGTCCCTCAACCTGCAGCGACTCAGAACCCTTGCCGAAGAAGACGCGTTTGACGGCGTCGGACATGTGCGAGAGCGAGTTGGTGGCGGTGGCTTCGGTGGGGGTCGGCTCGGGCGCGATGGTCGAGCCGGGCTCGAGCTTGTTCAGCGCCTGCCGGGCAGAGTACTTTCCGAAACCGATGCCGGCGAGCAGGTCTTCGTGGCGCGCAAGGCCGTACTCGTTGGCTACGCGGTCGAAGTCGGCGGAGTGGAAGTGCGAGAGCGCGACCTTATACTTGCGGGCTTCGCGTTCGAGCAGTTTCTGTCCGATTTCGATGGCGCGGACGCGCTGGTTCTCGTTGAGCCAGTGCTTGATCTTGTTCCGCGCGCGGGAGCTCTTGGTGAAGCTGAGCCAGTCGCGTGAGGGCGCGTGGCCCTGCTGCGTGTTGATCTCGACGATGTCGCCGTTCCGCAGGCGCGAGCGCAGTGGAACGATGCGTCCGTTGACTTTGGCCCCGACGGTGGCGTGGCCGACGTCGGTGTGGATGGCGTAGGCAAAGTCGATGGGCGAGGCGTCCTTCGGCAGGACGATGACCTTGCCCTTGGGGGTGAAGGTGTAGACCTCTTCGGGATACATGTCCATCTTGAGGGTGGACATGAACTCGTTGGGGTCAGCCATCTCCCGCTGCCACTCGATGAGCTGGCGCAGCCAGGCGAGCCGCTCTTCATCGCGCGCGGAGACGTTGTCGGTGGCCTTGTACTTCCAGTGCGCGGCGATGCCCTCTTCGGCGACACGGTGCATGTCTTCGGTGCGGATCTGCACCTCGAACTGATGGCCGCCTTCGGCGATGAGCGTGGTGTGCAGCGACTGATAGAGGTTCGGCCGCGGCATGGCGATGAAGTCTTTGAAGCGGCCGGGCACCGGACGCCAGGTGGCGTGCAGAAGGCCGAGCGCGGCGTAGCAGTCCTGCTCGCTCTGCGTGATGACGCGCACGGCGAAGAGGTCGAAGACCTGATCGATCGGCACGTTGTGGCGCGTGAGCTTCTGCTGGATGGAGTAAAGGCGCTTGATGCGGCTCTCGACGCGGGCATCAATGTGCGCGGTCTGGAGCTTGCCTTCCAGCGTGGTGACGATGCGCTGAAGAAACTGCTGGCCTTCGCCGCGCAGCGCATCGACCTCGCTGGAGAGCTGCGTGTAGGTGAAGGAGTCGGTGTAGCGGAAGGCCAGGTCTTCGAGTTCACCGCGGAGCTTACCCATGCCAAGACGATGCGCGAGCGGAGCGTAGACCTCCAGGGTCTCGCGCGCGATGCGCTCCTGCTTTTCCGGCTTCAGGTGCTCGAGCGTGCGCATGTTGTGCAGGCGGTCGGCGAGCTTGATGATGACGACGCGCACGTCGGTGACCATGGCGAGAAGCATCTTGCGGATGTTCTCTGCCTGATGGTCTTCGCGGTTGGCGAACTTGATCTTGTCGAGCTTGGTGACGCCTTCGACGATGTGGGCGACCTGCTCGCCGAAGCGCTCGGCGATGTCGGCCGGAGTCACGTCGGTGTCCTCGACGGCATCGTGCAGCAGCCCTGCGGCGATGGCGGTGGAGTCCATCTTGAGCTCGGCCAGGACCTGCGCCACCTCCAGCGGGTGGATGACGTAGGGTTCTCCGGAAGCGCGCTTTTGCCCGGCGTGGTGCTGGAGGCAGAAGACCCATGCCCAGCGGATGAGGTTCAGGTCGTCATTCGGACGGTTGACCTGCACGGTGGCCAGAAGATGCGCGAACTTGGTTTCGAGCTCGTCGGCCTCAGGCAGGTGCAGAAGCGAGGCTTCGGGAAGCGGGGGATGGGGGTGCGATGTTTCGGCCGCAAAGGCGCCGGAGGGCTCATCGAGCGCGACGTTCGATGTGTGCACAGCAGGAACCGGTGCGACGGCCGGGAGCGCTGCTTCGAGCTCAAGACCGGTGTCGCTGAGGGGAATGCCGGACGTCCTGTTCGCTTCGCCGGAGGGTTGAAGCTCCGGCTCAGGGATGGCCATAGGTCATTATATGCCGCATGGTTGGCTGAGATGTGAGCCGTTTGAAGCGGGTAACGGGTTGAGAACGAGGGGCCAGTGTCAGGGACGCGGGTGCAGGGCCGGGCGCTCGAAGCGGGCGAGCGTGGCGGCAGGTTTGTCGGCCGGAGCGGCTTTGTCCTGCTTCTCGGGCTTTTCCGCGCCGCGCAGCGGGCCGGGTTCGGGGCGGGAGCCGCCGTGGGTCCAGTCCACAAGCTCGTCGAAGGCATGGAGAATTTCGTCGGGCGAGATGGCACAGTGGCCTTCGTGCTTGACGTACTGCTGAACGAGGTTTTCGCCAAAGCCCGCGGCCTGAACGAGGTGGTCGTACTGGGCCAGAGAGCCGGGCTGGACGATGGGGTCGTAGAGCGTGTGGACGGCGAGCATGGGCTTTTGCAGGCGGCCGCTGGGGGTGTAGTGCCGCACGAGATACTGCCGGGCTTTGGGCTGGGCGGCGTAGCGGCGCACCCCGTCGTTCAGGGCGAAGTCGCTTTTGCTGTCGGCGGGGTTGGAGCCGGTGTAGAGCAGGTTGCGGTTATCAAAGGGGTTGCCGCCGGCGCGGCGGGTCATGTCGCCGATGACGTAGGTGAAGTAGGCGATGTCGGAGGCGACGCCCGCGTCGCTGTGCAGGCCCATGAGGTTGCGCATGGCTTCGGCCCCGGCGGGGTTGCGGCGCAGAGCGGCTGCGATCTTTTCGCGCTCGGCTTCATTGGCCAGGTAATCGGGAGGGACCTGCAGGATGGGAGGTGCGACGTTGGGGAAGTAGTAGTCGAAGGCCGCGCGCAGGGAGAAACGCCGCTCGAAGCTCTCGATCGTGGGGCCGACGGCTCCGCAGAGGTCGAGCCCGCCGAGGTAGGGCCGTGGGTTCAGCTCCAGCGTGACCATGACCAGCGCGCCGCCCATCGAGGAGCCTACGACATAGGTTTCCTTGGGCGGGCCGTACTTGTGTACGAAGTATTTGCGCAGCGACTCGGTTTCCGGGTAGGCCTGCGGAAGCGCCCAGCCGGGAAGGGAGTAGGAGCTCTGCGCGATCGCGTAGTGGCGTTCCAGCAGCGGAGCGGGATGACCGGCGATCTTTTCCTGAATGTGGAAGGTGCCGACGGTCTGCGCGTAGCCGTGGTAGTACATCACAAGCCCGCCGTTCCAGCCTCCTGGAATGTCGATGCGGTAGGCCGCGCCGTCGAGCACGCCGGTTTCCACGAGGCCTTGCGCGGTGTGGAGGACCTGCGAGGTGGTGGGTTTCTGGGCCTGTGAGTAGAGGCCTGGAAGCAGGAGGGCGCAGAGAAGGAGCGCTCGAAGGCCGGCGATGGGAGAAGCAGAAGGCATGATAGCTGTTAGCCCATTTTACGGGCGAGGTGCTGTGCGGCAAAGCCTCTAGATGCTGTCGTGCTGCCCGAAGTGAAAGGCCCAGGCAACGCCGATGGTGAGGATCGGGTAGAAGCGCAGGGGGCTGATGCTGTTGTTGATGTTGCGCTGCTCCTGCTGGAGCTGCTGCTGGGCGGTGGGGTCGGAGCCGATCGGGCCGCAGCCGGAGTTGCCGGCGTCCGTGGAGCAGACGGAGCCTTCGAGCTCGAGCGCCATGTGAAGGCGGTCGACGTACTGGATGCCGGCCTCAAAGGGGATGCTGAGGTGGCCGTTGTGACGCGGGATCATGTTGCCGGTGCCGAGGGTGAGGCTGGGGGCGGCGCGCCATCCGAAGTCGAGCACCGCCGAGCCGTGGACCGGATCTGTGGCCGAGGAGATGTAGGAGCCGTCGTCGATGTCGAAGCTGCCGCCGGCGGGCACGGCGAGGTTCATGTGGAGCTTATTGCCGTTGTAGAAGGTGACCCCGGGGGAGATGCGAAAGCGGTTGTTGAAGGGGAAGATGTCCAGCGCGAGGTTGCCGGAGCGTAAGTGCGCGGTGCCCGAGGCGGTCACGCCGCTGTCGAGATAGGAGCCCGTGTACTGGAAGAACGAGCCGCCGACGCGGAGGTTCAGCCTCTGGGCGAGAGGCGTGGCGAGGTCGCCTCCGATGCCGCCTGCGCCGACTTTGAGCTGCACGGCGAGGGCGTGGAAGGGGCGGACGGGTGGGTTCTGCACGCGGTGCGGCTCAGAAACCTCGTCCGCCAGAGGGCGAGCCTGCGGAGGCAGAGAGGGCTGCACGCTGGCCTGAAGCGGCGCCTCCGGGGCCTGAATCTGCGAGGCTGCGGCCGGCGCGGGAGGCTCCGGCGCGGAGGGCACGTTGACCGGTGCCGGGAGATCGGTCGTGGGCTGGTCGTCGTGCCCGGGCTGCGGGTAATGAACGGCGAAGCCGGAGGAGACGGGCGGGGTAGCCGGGGCGCGCCGCACGGGCGTGGTGAGGGTGGTGACAGGCGCCGCGGGAGCGATGATGTCGCTGCCCATGGACGGGATGCTGCCGTCGTCTGCTGCGGATGTGGCGGGAGCCTGGTTGGCGACAGGAGCAGCGGGGCTGTAGCGATACGGAGTGGCGTCGGTCACGGCGTCCGCCGCGGCGGGGCGTGCGGTGTAGCTTCCGTCGGGCAAAGGAAGCGAGCGGATGGGATGAACGTCGCCGCCGGTCGTGTCGAGGAGGCTGTCGCTGGTTGTACTCTGCCCGGTCAGGCTATGGGAGCTGGTGGCGCGAACGCTCCGCTTGCGATAGCTGCGGTAGTGCGGCCGGGGTGCGGTTCCTGTGGTCTGGGTCTGCGCGGTGCCGATTCCAGAGCCCGGGATAAGCACCGGCGAAGAGCTTTGGGCCAGAAGAGACGGACTGAGCGTTGCGGCGGTGATGAGGGCAAGCAGAGAGCGTAGCGCTGCGGTGCTGGTGTGAGCCATGCCATTTCCTCCGTCGGCGGGGGTGAGTGTGTTTTCTGGGGAGCCCGGAGGCTAAGTCTTAACTTTAGGCAGAAAAACCTGTGTGTGCGGGAGAAAGAAGCGCATAGAGCGTGTTTTCTTCTGGAGAAAGGGGCATTGTGGCGGAAAACCGGGAGAGAAAATTTGTTCTGCGCACTGGGCGTGGCTAGATCCCGTTATCCACAATCTCTTGTATTGCTCCTGGTCTCGAACCCAAGCTAGAGTATGAAAACAATTTCTGAGGTTCTCCCGATCGTCGGGGGATGAAAAGGGAATCCGGTGAAAATCCGGAGCTGCCCCGCAGCGGTAATCAGGTACGAACGCCAGAACAACACTGAGTCCGAAGAGCGGCTTGGGAAGTCAGGCAAGTAGGTTTGAACCTGTGAGTCCGAAGACCTGCCTTGGAACTAACGCTGAGCCTCCGAGGGGAGGCGAGGTGGCAGAGTGCTGATGCCTGCGTCTGGGGCATGGCTCTGTTTCTTCGCATCGCTTTCCGAGGCCAAGGAGATGCTCCATGGCCGCACATACTTCCGCAAGCTATTCACCCGTTCCTGTTCCTCCGTCGGGAGAGCTACCGTCGAAGGGCACGCCTGTCGCTTCTTCGCCCAACGCGCTGAACGTGGTCAAGCGCGATGGTTCTCTTTCCCCGTTCGATCCGGCAAAGATTTCGGTAGCGATTTCCAAGGCGTTTGTCGCTGTGGAAGGCTCGACCGCTGCGGCCTCGCATCGTGTGCATGACCTGGTGGAACGGCTGACCGGTCAGATTGTTGCCGCACTGCTGCGCCGCGTGGGTCCTTCGCGCGCGCTGAACATTGAAGAGATTCAGGATCAGGTTGAGCTGGCGCTGATGCGCTCGGAAGAGCATCGCGTGGCCCGTGCCTATGTGCTGTATCGCGAAGAGCATGCGCAGAAGCGCCGCGAAGAAGAAGCTCCGGTAAGCGAGGCGGCTCGTCCGCAGTGGAAGGTGAAGCTGCCGGATG
The DNA here is from genome assembly GCA_028283625.1 of Acidobacteriaceae bacterium. GTDB lineage: Bacteria > Acidobacteriota > Terriglobia > Terriglobales > Acidobacteriaceae > Granulicella. The sequence continues at coordinate 14,143 of JAPWKG010000026.1, forward strand.
GCCGTGTGGAGCCGCTCGATGAGCAGCGTCTGGAGTCGCAGTTGGCTGCGGCGTGCGCAGGGCTCGACGGTGTTTCCTCCACGGCGGTGCTCGCTGAGCTGCGTCGCAATCTGTACGACAACATTCTGCTGCATGAGGTGGGGCTGGCGCAGGTGATGGCGGCTCGCACGCTGGTGGAGCAGGAGCCGAACTATGCCTATGTGAGCGCACGGTTGCTGATGAACAACCTGCGCGATGAAGCGCTGAACTTTGTGCTGCCGACGAAGACGGCTGTGTCGCAGGGGCATCACGAGGCAAGCTACGGGGAGTACTTCCCGGAGTTTGTGCGCAAGGGTATTGCGCTGAACATGCTGGACAAGGAGCTGGCCGCCTTCGATCTGCAACGTCTGTCCGCTGCCCTGAAGCCGGAACGCGATGGCAACTTCCAGTTCCTTGGTCTGCAGACGCTGTATGACCGCTACTTCCTGCACTCGGGCGGCGTGCGTTATGAGCTGCCGCAGGCGTTCTTCATGCGCGTTTCGATGGGCCTGGCGATTCGCGAGATCGATCGCGATGCACGCGCGATTGAGTTTTATGAGCTGCTGAGCTCGTTCGACTTCATGTGCTCGACGCCGACGCTGTTCAACGCAGGCACGCAGCGGCCTCAGCTTTCCTCCTGCTTCCTGACGACGATTGCGGATGACCTGGATGGGATCTTCAAGGCGATCAAGGACAATGCGCTGCTTTCGAAGTATGCCGGCGGGTTGGGCAATGACTGGACGCCGGTGCGCGGCCTTGGATCGCATATCGCCGGAACGAACGGACAGTCGCAGGGCGTGGTGCCGTTTCTGAAGGTCGCCAACGATACGGCGATTGCGGTGAACCAGGGCGGCAAGCGCAAGGGCGCGGTGTGCGGCTATCTGGAGACGTGGCACATCGATGTGGAAGAGTTTCTGGATTTGCGTAAGAACACGGGCGATGACCGTCGCCGTACGCATGACATGAATACGGCGAACTGGGTGCCGGATCTGTTCCTGGAGCGTGTGGAGGCGGATGCGTCGTGGACGCTGTTCTCGCCGGATGAGACCCCGGATCTGCATGATCTATACGGCAAGAAGTTTGCCGAGCGCTATGCGTACTACGAAGCCAAGGCACAGCGCGGCGAGATGAAGGTGACCCGCACGCTGCGTGCGCTGGATCTGTGGCGCAAGATGCTGACGATGCTCTTTGAAACCGGGCATCCGTGGATTACGTTCAAGGACCCGTGCAATCTGCGCTCGCCGCAGCAGCATGTCGGTGTGGTGCACTCCTCGAACCTGTGCACGGAAATTACGCTGAACACCAACGCGCATGAGATTGCCGTGTGCAACCTGGGCTCTGTGAACCTGGCCAACCACGTTACCAAGGATGGTCTGGACGAGGTTCGTTTGAAGAAGACGGTTACGACGGCCATGCGCATGCTGGACAACGTGATCGACATCAACTTCTACACGGTGCCGGAGGCACGCAACTCGAACCTGCGTCATCGCCCGGTGGGCATGGGCCTGATGGGCTATCAGGATGCGCTGTACGTGCAGGGTATTCCGTTCGCCTCTGAGACTGCGGTGAAGTTTGCCGACACGAGCATGGAGCTGATCAGCTATCACGCGATCTCGGCTTCAGTGGATCTGGCGGCGGAGCGTGGACGCTATGCGACCTTCGAAGGCTCGTTGTGGAGCAAGGGCATTCTGCCGCATGACTCGGTGGAGTTGCTGGCGGAGAATCGCACGCATGCGCTGGAGCTGGACCGCTCCTCGACGCTTGACTGGAGCAGCCTGCGGGAGCGAGTGAAGACGATCGGTATGCGTAACTCGAATACGCTGGCGATTGCACCGACGGCAACCATCTCCAACATCTGTGGCGTGACGCAGTCGATTGAACCGACGTACCAGAACCTGTTTGTGAAGTCGAACATGAGCGGCGACTTCACAGTGGTGAATGCGTATCTGGTGCATGACCTGAAGGCGCGCGGTTTGTGGGATGAGGTGATGGTCTCGGATCTGAAGTACTTCGATGGCTCGCTGGGCGCGATTGATCGTGTGCCGGAAGACCTGAAGCAGATCTACGCGACGAGCTTCGAGATTGCGGCGACGTGGTTGATTCAGGCTGCGGCGCGCCGTCAGAAGTGGATCGACCAGGCGCAGTCGCTGAACCTGTACATTGCAGAGCCGAGCGGCAAGAAGCTGGATGCGTTGTATCGCGAGGCATGGCATGCGGGGTTGAAGACGACGTACTACCTGCGTTCGCGTTCGGCCACGCATGTGGAGAAGAGCACGCTGAAGCGCACGGACGGCAAGCTGAATGCGGTCTCCGCAGCCGCGGCGGTTGCACAGGCCAAGCAATGCTCGATTGATGACCCGACCTGCGAAGCCTGCCAGTAGTCACAACACGAAAGGAAGAACGATGCTCGATTGGAATGAACCTGCAACGGAAGCACCTTCCGTGTTGAAGCTGACGCAGCCTGCTGCGGAAGATGTGGCAACCCCGGACCCTACCGGGCTGGGCGCCATCGATCGCAATGCCGGTCGCGTGCGCGTGGACCAGAAGGCGATGATCAATTGTCGCGCGGACGTCAATCAGTTGTTGCCGCTGAAGTATCGCTGGGCGTGGGAGAAGTATCTTTCAGGATGCAACAACCACTGGATGCCGACGGAGATCTCCATGCAGGCGGATATCGCTTTGTGGAAGTCGCCGAACGGATTGACGGAGGATGAACGTCGCGCGATCAAGCGCAACCTCGGATTCTTTGCGGCGTCAGAGTCGCTGGTGGCCAACAACATTGTGCTGGCCATCTATCGGCACCTGACGAACCCGGAGTGCCGCCAGTACCTGCTGCGTCAGGCGTTTGAAGAAGCGGTGCATACGCACACCTTCCAGTACATCGTCGATTCGCTGGGACTGGATGAAGGCGAGCTCTTCAATATGTACCGTGAGGTCGCCTCGATTACGGATAAAGCGGCCTGGGCGATCAAGTACACGCAGCATCTCAGCGATCCGATGTTCGCTACCGGTTCGCAGGGCGCCGACCAGGCCTTTCTGCGCGATCTGATTGCGTTCTATGTGGTCTTTGAAGGCATGTGGTTCTATACGGGCTTTGCGCAGATCCTGTCGCTGGGACGGCGCAACAAGATGGTCGGCATCGCCGAGCAGTACCAGTACATTCTGCGCGATGAGTCGATCCATCTGAACTTCGGCATCGATGTGATCAACCAGATCAAGATCGAGAACCCGCACCTTTGGAGCGAAGAGTTTCAGGAAGAGGTTCGCGGGATGTTGCGCTCGGCTGCGGAGCTTGAAGCTTCCTACGGACGCGACACGATGCCGAACGGCTTTCTGGGGTTGAGTGCGGCGCTGTGCGAGCAGTACATGTACTTCATCGCGAACCGGCGCTGTGGACAGCTCGGGCTGGTTCCAGTCTTCCCGGAGACGGAGAATCCGTTCCCGTGGATGAGCGAAGCGATGGACCTGAAGAAGGAAAAGAACTTCTTTGAGACGCGCGTGATCGAGTACCAGAACGGTGGCTCGCTGAACTGGGAGTAAGCAGGAGAGAGACAAGCAGAAGGCCCGCCGTGTGGCGGGCCTTCTGCTTGTACGTGGAACGGCTTAGATGCCGACGGGGTAGGGCTTCTCATGCATCTCGTCCCCACGGTTCCCCTTGCGCTCGAAGAGGCCCTGGAAGAGGCTGAGGAGGCCGGTGTACCAGTAGCCAAGTACAAAGAGGAAGAGGAACGGCACGGTGAAGTAATTTTCTGTGGAGATGGCGTACCAGATGGTAGCGGCGAAGTAGCAGCCGATGGCCAGCTCGATCCAGGGAATGATGCCGAGGCGCTTGCGATACTTCTTGGCCTGCGACTTCTCCCCCTTCTTGGCGACGTTGTACTTGGGGGTGCGGGCAAAGGCGCTCTTGATGCCGAAGAGCGCTTCGAGCACGGCCTTGGTGTTGGTGATGGTAAGACCGACACCAAGCGACATGAGGAAGGGAACGTAGAGGAAGGTTTTGTACCAGGTCTTGGGGTACAGCTCCTTCTGGCTGACGAGGTAGAAGGTGGAGACCGAGGCCGTGGAGGCGAGGAAGAGCGGCAGATCGATGAGCAGCATCTGCAGCGGTCCCTGCCAGGAACGGATGATCATGGCAGGCATCAGCAGCACGGAGAGGATGATCATCAGCGGATAGCTGATGTTGGCCGTGAGGTGGTACCAGGCCTCCAGCTTCTGGTGCCAGGAGATGTTTGAGCGCAGGATGCGGGGCAGGGACTTCTTGCCGACCTGGATGAGGCCCTTGGCCCAGCGAGCCTGCTGGGTCTTGAAGGCGGTCATTTCGATGGGCAGCTCGGCCGGGCACTCGACGTCCTGCAGGTACTTGAACTTCCAGCCCTTGAGCTGGGCGCGGTAGCTGAGGTCGGTGTCTTCGGTGAGGGTGTCGTGCTCCCAGCCGCCCGCCTCGTCGATGGCTTTGCGGTTCCACATGCCTGCGGTGCCGTTGAAGTTGAAGAAGACGCCGGCGCGGGAGCGTCCACCGTGCTCGAGCACAAAGTGCCCGTCGAGCAGGATGGCCTCAACCTGTGTGAGGAAGCTGTAATCGCGGTTCAGGTGCGTCCAGCGGGTCTGGACGAGGCCGACCCTGGGCTCTGCGAAGTGGTGGACGGTGTCCATGAGCCAGGTGGTGGGTGGAACGAAGTCGGCATCGAAGATGGCAACGAGCTCGCCCTTGGCGGTTTTGAGGCCGTTTTCAAGGGCCCCGGCCTTGAAGCCGTAGCGGTTGGTGCGATGGATGTGCACGATGGGCTGCGGCTCGAGGCCGTTGGTGCCGGTGGCATAGCGCTGCACGATGGCGGCGGCGACGTCCTTGGTCTCGTCGGTGGAGTCGTCGAGCACCTGGATGTCGAAGCGGTCGCGCGGATAGTCCAGCCGGCAGCAGGCGTCAATGAGACGGTCGATGACGAACTGCTCGTTGTAGATGGGCAGCTGGATGGTGATGGACGGCAGTTCGCCTTCGGGATACCGCATGGGCGGCTCGGCGGATTTGGCCTCGTTGCGCTTGTTGCGGTAGTAGAGCCAGACGAGCTGGTAGCGGTGGATGCCGTAGAAGGCAAGGATCACCATCACGATGAAGTAGGGCACCAGCAACGCGACGTCAAAGGCGTTCCAGCGGTACTCGCCGTGGAAGTTATAGATCTGGCTGGTGTAGTGGGTCTTCCAGTAATACTTCAGACCATGGGGGTTGGCCAGCAGCACTGCCAGGGATGAAAACAAAGTGTTCAGAATGGGCTCCGCGGCGTGGTGCCGATCCTCAGTATTTTACGGGAGAGGGCGTCTGGACGGAGCGCTTTGTCTACAGGGTGGCAGTGCGATCTTCCTGCGGGAACCCGGGAAGACAGGGCCGCGACAAGCCAGAAGCGGCGAAGACCGAGAAGTCTTCGCCGCTTGCCGGGGAGGTGGAGACGGTTTAGCGCGTAGCGAGATCGAGTACGTCCGCGATGATGCGGGTCACCGGGTTGTAGCTGACCACGTAGCCGTCATAGTAGCCATAGGAGTAGCCCGGGGGCAGGGCAGCGTAGCCGTTATAGTAGCCCGGAGGCACGGGCTGGATGCTGTAGCTGCGGGGGATGCGGTAACCGCTATAAAAACGGGGGCGTCCGCGGCGGCCTGCCCAGCGCATCGCGTCGTTGCGATAGTAGTTGTTCCAGTGGGCTCGGTCGTCGTGCCAGTTGCCGCGCGGCCCGCCGTTCGGTCCGCCGGGGCCACCGTGATTGCCACCGGGACCGCCGTGGTTTCCGCCGCCGGGGCCACCGTGATTGTCTCCGCCGCGGTAGCCTCCCTGGTTTCCGCCGCCCTGCTGCGGACCTTGTTGAGCGTGTGCGACTACTGGCGCGGCCATCAGAACCGGAGCCAAAAGCAATGCGAAGAGTTTATTGTGAGTGTTCATCGGGATCGTTCTCCTCATGCGACCGTTAGATGCGGTTCACATTCTGAACGGAATACGTTGCCACTTCGACAAGGTTTCCGTCGGGATCACGAAAGTACACACTGGTCATGGGGCCGAGGGCCCCGATGCGCGTTACGGGGCCTTCTTCGATGAGGATGCCGCGGCTTTCGAGATGCTCGATGATCTCCTCCTCCGACATGCGGGTGATGAGGCAGAAATCCGACGATCCGGGCTGGGGGAAGCGCGCTTTCGGCTCGAAGGGTTTCTCGGCTGGATGCAGATTGAGCTTCTGGGTGCCGAAGTGCAGGGACCAGCGGCCGTTTTGCTCCTGGGCCTCCAGGGAAAGGACTCTCCGGTAAAACTCGATGGTTGCGGGTACAGAGGCAACGGTGAGCACCAGATGGTCGACGCGATCAATCATGCCAATAGGATGCAGCAGGGCATAGGATGGAGGAAACCCCAAATGATGGAAACCGGAGAGGCCGTATGCCACAAGTAAAGACGAGCCTCGGCACGACGGTACTGCTTGTCTTCGATCTTCTGGCTACGCTGCTGGTGGCGCTTGAAGGCGGTTCGGCGGGGGTATTGAGCCATCTGGACTTTTTTGGGGTGCTGGTTGTGGCGTTTGTCTCAGCACTGGGTGGCGGTATTGTGCGCGATCTGCTGATTGGCGCGACGCCGCCGAACGCGATTCGCGACTGGCGCTATGGTACGACGGCACTGGCGGGGGGCGGGTTGACGATTCTCAGCTTCCAAAGCTTTCAGGCCGTGCCGCACGAGCTGCTCCTTACGCTCGATGCCGCCGGGCTGGCGTTGTTTGCTGTGGCCGGAGCGGATAAAGCGGTGGAGTTCGGCGTGCCTCCGCTGATTGCCTGCCTGATGGGCGCGGTGACCGGCAGCGGAGGCGGCGTGATTCGCGACTTGCTGCTGAACCGGGTGCCCGCGATTCTGCACTCCGACATCTATGCCACGGCTGCGTTGAGCGGCGCGGTGGTGACGGTGGCGCTGTTGCGCCGCGGAGCAAACCGCGGAGGCTCGATGGGTGCTGGGGCCGTGATCTGCTTTACGCTGCGGATGCTGGCGGTGCATTACGGCTGGAGCCTGCCGCACGTGCGCTGAACGCGCGCCGGGAGAGCAAGGAAAAAAGCAGGGGAATCAGCGCGATGATGCGGCTGACTCCCCTGCTTTCTTTACGAAACGATTGGTTTAGTTGAGGAAGAGGGTGCGGTAGAGCGTATCGCGCTGCACGGGCTTGAAGCCGGCGTCGCGGATGATGCGGCGGAGCTCCTCTTCCGTGGTGCAGTTGGAGGTGCCTGCGGCTTTGACGACGTTCTCTTCGAGCATGACGGAGCCAACATCGTTGCCGCCGAAGCGGAGGCCCATCTGCAGGACCTTGAGGCCCTGGGTGACCCAGCTGGCCTGCACGTTCTCGATGTTGTCGAGGTACATGCGGGAGATGGCGAGGGTCTTGAGGTACTCGACCGAGGTGGCTTCGTCCCAGCCGCGGCCGCCGAGCGCGGTGTGGTTGGGCTGGAAGCTCCAGGGAATGAAGGCGGTGAAGCCACCGGTCTCTTCCTGAAGCTGACGGACGACCTCGAAGTGGTTGATACGCTGCTCCATGGTTTCGCCGACGCCGAACATCATGGTGGCGGTGGTGCGCATGCCGAGCTGATGTGCGGTGCGATGCACGCTGAGCCAGTCTTCGGTGCGGCACTTGAGGCGCGCGATGCGAGCACGGACCTCGTCGTCGAGAATCTCTGCGCCGCCGCCGGGGATGGAGTCGAGTCCGGCGTCGCGCAGGCGAGCGATGGTGGTGCGGAGGTCGAGCTCGGAGTACTCGGCGATGGCGAGGATCTCGCTGGCCGAGAGGCAGTGCAGCCAGATTTCCGGAAAGCGCTGCTTGATGCCGGTAAAGAGGCGTTCAAACCAGTCGATCTTCAGGTCGGGGTGAATGCCGCCCTGCATGAGTACGCCGGTGCCGCCCATCTCGACGGTCTCGCGGATCTTGTCGTAGATGGTGTCGAAGTCGAGGATGTAGCCTTCGGCGGCGAGCTTGCCCTTGAGCGGCCGGTAGAAGGCGCAGAAGGTGCAGTACTCGGTGCAGAAGTTCGTGTAGTTGATGTTGCGATCGATGATGTAGCTGACGACGCCTTCCGGGTGCAGCTTGCGGCGGATGGCGTCGGCCTCCATGCCGATGCCGATCAGATCGTCGGAGGCGAAGCAATCGAGAGCCTGCTGGCGTGTGATGCCCATGGTTTTAGTTTACGCCGAGGGCGCTACTTCTGGCAGAGCATGGGGTGGTCGTCGCAGAGCTTGTGCCACTTGGGGTCGTCTTTGTCGACGGTCTGTTTGGGGTGGGAGTGGGGGTTGAGGGTGAAGCGGCGTGTGATGCCGAGCGAGAAGGCGTGAGCCTCGGCGTGGTCAGAGGCCAGCACGGGCACGCTCCACTGCTGGAGCTGGTAGTCGGCCTTGAAGGACCAGCTGTGGGTGAGCCGGAGATCGAGCCCGCCGCCGTAGGCGTGCATGGGGTCGTTGGTGCGGACGAAGACGTAGCCGTTGTACTCGTAGGTGCCGGGGTAGGTGATGCTGCCGCCGCCGTAGAAGTAGTCCACGTAAGGGCTGATGCGGCCGATGGGGCGGCGGAGCAGAACGCCGCCCAGGAAGCTGCGCTCGGTTGCGGCCGCGCTGTTGGCGTGCACGCTGGTGGAGCCACGCAGCTCCACGGCGGGTTCAAAGCCGTAGAAGCGCCGCAGGGAGAGGTTGATGCCTGCTGTGATCGCTCCGTTTTTTCCCATAAAGCCGGTGTGGGTGTCTGTTCCGGCGAGGAAGACGCCAACGGTGGGAGGCGGGACTTCACGGCCGGCCGGGATGGCCTGCGAGAACGCGGGCAGGGCTGTAAGGCCCAGAATTGCGGGAACGAGGCGGCGGAGGAGGCGGGGAAGAAGGGAAAGCATCGTGCCGGGAGTGAGCCTTTGCGGTGGGGCGGGCTTGCAGCGTGTGGCGGTGCCCGGCGTTATTTCTGAGACAAGTGTATGCGCCCGGCCCTTCCGGAGCGGAAGCGAGCGGGGACGCGGATGCTGCTTAGGATGGACGAGGATGTGCGCTGTTCGGAGTACAGGCTGCCGCAGAGCCGCGCTCAGCCTGGCCGGGGAACGGCGCGTACCTCCAGGAGGATCGGGCGTCGCGGGCGGAGGGTGATCCAGGCGCTGGGTTCGGCCGGCAGCGGTGAGACCGGGTGAAGCGTGAAGCGGGAGAGCATGGAGGCTATGCCGAGCACGGTTTCCATGGTGGCAAAGTGCTGGCCGATGCAGACGCGGGGGCCGATGCCGAAGGGCACGTACGTGTAGGGCCGCGGCGCGGGTTGGTCGATCCAGCGCTCGGGCAGAAAGGCTTCGGGCTGGGCAAACCAGCGCGGGTCGCGGTGCAGCTTGTGGATGCAGAGCCAGACATCGGTCCCCGGGGCGATGGGTTCGCCGCCGAGTACGGTCTGGCGGGTCGCTTCGCGGCCCATGCTCCAGACGGGCGGGTAGAGGCGCAGCGACTCCTTGATCACGGCGGCGCTCCAGCGGAGCCTGGGGTAGTCGGCGGGAGAGAGCGGACGGGTGCCGCCGGTAAGCGCGGTGACCTCTTCGCGGATGCGCTCCTGGGCTTCGGGGTGCTGCGCGAGCAGGGCGGTCGTCCAGGTGAGGGTCAGGGCGGCGGTTTCATGCCCGGCGAGGAAGAAGGTGAGGATCTCGTCGTGGATTTGGGCATCACTCATGGCCTCTCCGGCGGGCCCACGGGCGCGCAGCAGGGCGCCAAGCAGATCGGGGTGGTCATGACCGCTGCTGCGGCGTTCGGCTACCTGCTGGGCCACGGAGCGGTTGAGCAGAGCGACAGCCTGGTTCCAGGCGCGGCTGCGGCGCAGGGGGAGACGCCGCCAGAGAGGAAGGTAGAGCAGCTCACTGCGCAGGCCGGTGAAGACGGTGGTGACAGCCTCCGCAACCCCGGTGTGCTCGGTGAGAAAGCGCTCGCCGAAGAGGACGGCGCAGATGACCTCGCGGGTGTAGCGCATCATGTCGGCGTGGAGATCGCGGTGCTGAACCGGTTGCCAGGAGTCGATGTGCTCCTGCAGCGTCCGGAGCATGAGCGCGGCGTACTGCAGCAGCGCATCGTGCTGAAAGCTGGGCTGGAGAAGCGAGCGCTGGCGGCGCCAGAGCTCGCCTTCGCTGGAGAGAAGGCCGTCGCCGAAGATGGGGCGAAGCTTGCGCAGTTCGGCTGAGCGGCCGTAGGCCTCGCGGTCGCGCACGAGGACCTGTTCGAGGTCTTCCGGGTGCGCGAGCAGCAGAACGTTGCGGCCGGGCAGGCGTAGGCGGACGCGGTCGCCATGCTGCGTGAGCAAGGCGGTGAAGTGCGCGAGCGCGTTGCGGCTGATGGGCAACAGCGAGCCGAGCAAGGGGGTACCGGGTGCGTCGACGAAGCGGGTGGGCGAGGAGTCAGCCATCCCTTCTATCGTGGCACGTTAGCTTGGCTCCTGCGCCAGACGGCGCGCGGTGGCGCGTGCAGCGTGGATGAGGTCAGGCAGTCCGACGCCCCGGTAGCTGTTGCCGAGGAGGTGAAGGCCGGGCAGGGTGGCGACGAGCTGATCGAGCTGCGCCATGCGGTTCAGGTGGCCGACCTCGTACTGCGGCAGCGAACGGGGCCAGCGACGAACGGTTGTGTGGGTGGGCTCGGGCAGGGGGCCGAGCGTGTGGCGGAGCTGCTCGAGTGCGTCGTGGGCGATGGTTTCGTCGGTGGCGTTGCGCAGGCGCGCGGCGGCGGCACCCCCGTAGAAGGCGCGCAGAATACGGCCGCCCTGCTCGGGGGTGCGGTGCGGGAACTTCTGGTCGACGAAGGTGCAGGCGAGCAGATGCTCGGCGCTGCCGGTGGGAGGGACGAGGTAGCCGAAGCCGGGAGGCACTGAGAAGTCCTGCGCGAGCGCGCCCGGCCAGACGAAGGCAATCAGCAGAGCGCTGCTGGCTTCAGCAGGCAGAAGGGGCGCGGCGGCAGGCAGAAGGCGGCAGGTGGTGTCGAGCGAGGTGGCGAGCAGCGTGGCGTCGGTATCTGCCGGCAGAGCGTTGAGGCGGATGCCGAGATGCAGGCGGTCCGCGGGCAGAGCCTCAACCAGCGCCTGCACCAGCGAGCCCATGCCGCGGCGAAGGCTGGTGAAGATGGGCTGTGCGGAGGTGCTGCCGGTGCGCTCCAGCGCGGCACGGCGTTGCTGCAGGCCGATGATGAGCGAGCCGTGCTCGCGCTCCATGGCGACGAACTGCGGCATGACGGCGCGCACGCTGAGGCGGTGAACGTCGCCGCCGAAGACGCCGCTGAGCAGAGGCGCGGCGAGGGTGTCGAGCACCTCCTGACCGAAGTGCCGGGCAACGAAGCTGGCTACGGATTCGTCTTCTCGCGGTGCGGTGTCTTTGAGCTCGCGGGCGCGTCCGGCCTCGGCGGCGTAGGCGCGTTTGGCCTCGCGGCTGAAGAGGGGAGAGGTCTCAAGCGCGGCGAGATCCATGGGCACCATCATGCGCATGGAGGCGGGGATCTCTTCGAGCTGGTGGTCGCGCAGGATGTAGGTTTTGCGCGTGGCGTCGTTGGAGAAGATGAGCTCCTGCTCGAGGCCGAGCTCGATGGCGAGCTCACGCGCGGCAGGCTTTTCACTGACCCATCCATCCGGGCCGCCTTCGAGTACGAAGCCCTGATGGTGGCTGGTTTCGACGATGCCGCCGAAGCGGTTGCTGGCTTCATAGAGATGCCAGTCGAGCTCAACGCCTCGGCGGCGTGCCTGCTCGAGTTCGTAGGCCGCGGTCAGTCCGCTGATGCCTCCGCCGATGATGGCAATGTGCTTCATGGATTCCAGTCTAGGAGGGTGCGGCCGCGCTGGCTGTGATGACCGGCACAGCGCGGCATGAAGCAGGCTCAGGCGTTGCGTGCGAGAACGTCGGCGATGGCTTCGATCAGCAGCGGTGAGGCGTTGAGGCTTTCGGGGCGTGAGATTTCGAGCCCGTGCTCTTTGCCGAAGTCGCGGAAGTTGATGTCGATGTCGTAGAGGATCTCGACGTGGTCGCAGAGGAAGCCGATGGGTTGGATGACGACGGCTTTGTGGCCTTCTTCTGCGAGCGCTGTAAGGGTGTCTTCAACGGAAGGGCCGATCCACGGAGCACCGGCGACACCCTGCGACTGGAAGGCAAAGAACCAATCGGCGGACTCCATGCCGGCCGGAACAAGCTGTTGGGCGACGAGCGCGGCGGTGCGTTTGCACTCGCTCGGATAGGGGTCGCCCTCCGCGGCTGCGCCGTAATTCTGCAGGCCTTCTGCGGGGGTGTGCTGCCCGGGCCGGTTCGAGCCTTCCGCGGCTTGTTGTTCGGTAGCGGGGCGAAGGGTGCGGCAAGGAACGGAGTGCGCGGTAAAAAGCACGGGAACCTTGCGTCCCTGACGTGCGTTCGCTGCGAGCCAGGCTGGTTCGAGCTTTTGCGCGAAGGCTTTGGCCAGCAGGGGGTGCTCGGCCCAGCCTGCGATAAAGGTGTAGGGGAAGGCGCCCTCCAGGGCTTTGTCGAGCGCACGGCGGTAAAGGCCGGTGGAGGTGCGCGAGTTCTGCGGTGCCAGGCAAAGCACGGTGGCACGGGTGATGCCGTCCTGCTTCATCTGCGCGACGACGTCGGCGAGGAAGGGATGCCAGTTGCGCATGCCGACGTAGACCTTCTGGCCGAGCTTCTCGCTGAGAAGGCGTCCCTGCTCGAGCGTCCAGTGCGTGAGCGGCGGACCTTCGGGGAGCGGCTCGTTGCGGAGGCCGATTTCGGCGTAGCGGTGCTGCAGCTCTTCGACGATGTGCTGCGGCATGGGGCGGCCGTTGGTGACGTAGGAGAGGTACTCGGCCATCTGGTCGAGCGTGTCGGGTGTGCCGTGGGCGAGAAGAAGAATGGCGTGAGACATCGCTGCTTCTATCGTAGCCCTTTGCGTGCTGCAGGGCTCTCGGCGTGTTTCTGCGTTATCCGAGGCGCTTGATGAGCTCACCAACAAAGATCACATTCTCAACCGGCGTGTTGGGGACGATGCCGTGGCCGAGGTTGAAGATGTGGCCCGGCTGCTTTGCGTTCTGCGCGAGGATCTCTTTGACGCGGCTCTCGATGACTTCCTGCGGAGCGAAGAGCGTGATGGGGTCGAGGTTGCCCTGCACGGCGAGGTTGGGGCCGAGGCTCTTGCGGGCTTCGTCAAGCGGAGTGCGCCAGTCGAGGCCGAGAACGTCTGCGCCGGTCTGCTTCATGGTGGGAAGAAGCGAGGCGGTATCCACGCCGAAGTAGATGACGGGCACGCCCATGGCCTGGACGCGGCGGACGAGCTCAGTTGTTGCGGCGAGGCAGTAGTCGCGGTAGTCGCTGATGGAGAGCGCGCCCGCCCAGGAGTCGAAGATCTGGATGACGTCGGCACCGGCGTCGACCTGCTGCTGCGCGTACTCGGTGAGGACGGTGAGGAGCTTCTCCATGAGGAGCTGCCAGGAGCCGTCGGTGGAGTACATGAGCTTCTTGGCTTCGATGTAGTTGCGCGAGCCGCCGCCTTCGATCATGTAGCTGGCGAGGGTGAAGGGAGCGCCGATGAAGCCGATGATGCCGAGCTGGTCTTGATTGTCTATGCCGCGGGCGCCGTCGGGGCGCGGCGCGGCAAAGTGCTTCGCGACCTTCTCGATAGCCTGCGCGACGTAGGTGAGTTCGGCGGCGCGGGTGGTGTCGAGTTTTTCGATCTGCTCGCGGGTGCGAATGGGCTGGTGCACGACGGGACCTTCGCCGTTGACGAACTCGAAGTCGAGCCCCATGGGGGTGAGCGGCAGAAGGAGGTCGGCAAAGATGATGGCCGCATCCACGCCAAGGCGTTCAGCTGCGGTGATGGTGACCTCTGCGGCGATCTCCGGAGTACGGCAGATTTCGAGCAGCGAGTGATGCTTACGCACCGCCATGTACTCGGGCATGTAGCGGCCAGCCTGGCGAAGGAACCAGAAGGGCGTACGGTCAACAGGCTGATGCAGGCAGGCGCGAACGAAACGGGAAGAAGACATGCTGGCTTTCACAAAGGGCGGCTGCGTGGGGGGAGACAACAGAGTTGCGTTGCTCCGCACTGCAGGCAGCACGCCGTCTTTGTAAGGCTAGCAGGTATGGTCAGGCGCTGTGAGCCTGGCGCGTCGATTACTGTGGCGGGGTTGCGGTGCCGGAGGTGTCTGCGGGCGCGCTGCTGCTGGAGCCAGAGGGTGTCTCCGGAGAAGCAGGCTCCGGGGCGGGGGCCGGTTGGGCCGAGGGCGGCGGCGGGGGCGGCTGTGGGCTATTGCGTGGCTTATGCTCCTTCGGCTCCCGGGGGTAACCGCTGTGGGCTGCGCCGACCTCGGAGTGGAAGGGGATGCGGAAGCGCACGCCAACGCTGACGGTGTAGGGAGAAAGCGTGTAGTTGCTGCCATCGGGCTTGATGACGCTGTTTTCTCCCAGGCTCCAGTGCTGCATCTGGAGATCGCCGAAGACGGACCAGTTGCGCAGGAAGTCGACGTTGAGGCCGCCGCCATAGGAGAGCATAAGGCCGTGATCCGGCGGGTAGTCCGGGATCGGCGGAACGACGTAGCGGATGGTGCCGCGTCCGATGAGGAAGTCCGCGTAGGGCTGGTAGCGGCTGCGGAAGGTGCGACCGACACGGATGCCGCCGGAGAGAGTGCTCTGGTCCACAATATCGCCGGAGACATGGGTGTAACGGAATTCAAGGGAAGGTTCGTAGCGCGCGTGGCCGATGTAACGGGTGAAGAGGCCGCCGAGCAGATAGCCGGTATCGTGCGGCTGGCCGTAGTCCGGCGCTACGCGAGAGTAGCCGCCGAAGGCGAAGATGTCCGCGCCTTTCTCTGCGGTGAAGCCCGCCTGAGCTCTTGCCTGCGGTGCGATGCAGAGCAGAAGAGGGATGACGGCTCCGAGCGCGCGAAAAAGAGCGGGACGGATGGGCAGATGTGAGGGCATGGAAAACCTTTCGAAGTTGGGAGGTGCGAGCGTGCCACTCAGTCTGCTCTTGCGTGGGTTGGATTCAGGTGGGAGCCCTTCTGGCTGCCTGAATCCTCTGATGCTCCTTGTATCAGGCGGAAGTGCTTTCTCCTTATCCCCGATCCGGTGGATTTCAGCCGCCGGGCATGTAGACTATGCTCGTTGCTCTCCGCGCGCTTGGACGAGGTGGCTTGTTTTGGGCTGGAACGGGCGGTAACGTAGTGACTGAATTTTTTGACAAGGAACGGAACACTTTCCGCTATGCCGAATTACCTTGAGTTGCCCGTAGGATCGAAGGCGCCTGAGTTGGTCAATGCCGTGATCGAAATTCCTGCCGATGGCGTAACGAAGTACGAGTACGACAAGGAACTGCACGTCTTCAAGCTGGACCGCAACCTGTTCTCGCCGGTGCACTATCCGGGCGATTACGGCTTTATCCCGTCGACGCTGGGCGACGATGGCGATCCGCTGGATGTTCTGGTGCTGGTGGACCGTCCGAGCTTTCCGGGATGCCTGCAGGAGGTTCGTCCGATCGGTGCGCTGGAGATGATTGACGGCGGCGAGGGCGATGAGAAGATTCTCTGCGTGGGCGCTGGCAATCCGCGCTACAAGGATGTGTATGACTATTCGGATATCTATCCGCACATTCTGAAAGAGATCACGCACTTCTTCTCGGTCTACAAAGACCTGGAGGGCAAGACGGTGGAAGTGAAGGGATGGCGCGATGCGCAGTTTGCGCGCGAGCTGGTGATCAAGAGCCAGAATGCCTTCCTGGAGAAGAACAAGAAGTAACGCTTCTGCATACTTTTTAAAGCAGCAACGCCTGCGAGAGCACCTCTCGCAGGCGTTGCTGTTTTAGGTTCGGCGCGGCCGCTCGAAGAGCGCGTAGGTGAGCATGCCGGCAAGAGCAACGAGTACGGCGAAGAACAGAGCCGGGATGCTGCCCACTTTTTCATCGCGGGCTGAGTAAAGCGCGAAGAGGATGAGCGCGAGTGGGCCAAGACCGAGCAGCGTGGCCACGGCATCTCCGCCGGGGACGCGGAAGGGCCGGGGAAGAGCTGGCTCTTTGCGACGCAGGGCGATGAGTGCGGCGAACTCCAGCAGCAGAGCAGCGCCGTAGAGCACGAGATCGAGCGTGATCAAGCGCTCAAAGGTGAGCCCGAGCGCGAGCGCCCAGCCGGTGGCGCAAGCCAGCACGCTGACCCAGGGCACGCCGTTGCGCAGGCGCCGGGTGAGCAGGCGGGGCAGCAGACCGTCTTCTGCCATTGCGTATGGCAGGCGCGTGAGTGTGAGCGTCAGCGCGTTGAAGGTGCCGAGGCCGTCGAGCGAACCGGCGATGACGACGGCGAGCGCCAGGGCCGGGCCCGCGAGCAGCTCCGCAGCGTCTGTCCACGCGCCGGTGGAGAAGCGTTCGGCCGGAATGCCGGCGGCCCAGACGGCGGCGAGCGGCAGCATGTAGACGAACATGACGGCGATGGCGGAGCGGAACATGGCGCGCGGGTAGTTGCGCTGCGGATCTTCCACCTCCTGCGCGATGGTGGAGGCGTTGTCCCAGCCCATGTAATTCCAGAGCGTGATGGGGATGGCGGCGAGCAGATCATGACGCAGCGCAGGCTGCGCTGCGTGGGTCAGGTGCAGACCGCCGTGCAGGGCTTTCCAGAAGCCGGCGAGGACCAAAAGAACGAAGGGCGAGAGCGAGACGCACATCATGCCGATGGAGCCTTCGCCTACGGCTACAGCGCCGCGGAGGTTCCAGAGCGTGGCCAGGGTAACGATCGCGAGCTTGAGCGCGAGGCCGCGATGGCCTGCGGTGAGCGCGGGGTATAGATGGCCGAGGTAAAGGGTAAACGTGGTCGGGTAGATGGCCATATCGAAGACGCTGGCGGAGAGGGAGAGCCAGGCTTCCTGAAAGCCCCAGAAGCGTCCGAGACCGCGCGTGACCCAGATGTAAAAGCCGCCTTCGGTAGGGATGGCCGAGGCCAGTTCGCCGACCATGAGCGCGGTGGGCAGGCTCCAGAACAGCGGCACGAGCGCGAGCAGCAAAAGCGCCCAGTGGAAACCGGCGAGGCCGATGATGTCTTCTAGGCCGTAGGGGCCGCCGGAAACCATAAAGTAGGTGGCAGCGACGAGGGGGAGAAGGCGGAGCTTGCGAGGGGAGCGGCGGGGCTGGGTTATTTTAGGTAACCTCCTTGTGTTGTGGCGCGTGTCGATGGGGGAAGAGCTGTGTTTTGCAACGCGCGATTGTTGAATGTATCGGATACGGCACGGGCTCTGAGAAAAAATCTGCAAGGAAAGTTCTGGCGCGCGGCGCGCACGCGCCTTCCGGGTATAATTCAGGGTACGGACAGTTGGCCGAGAGGCTGAAGGCGGCGGTTTGCTAAACCGTTATAGGACCAAAAGTTCTATCGGGGGTTCGAATCCCCCACTGTCCGCCAGATTGAACTCGACATTCAGCAAATGTTGAAGAAGCAAAGCAAAGTCCCCGCCAACTGCCGGGGACTTTGACGTTTTGGTATGAAAAAATTCCCTCAGGAGAATGCACACGGGAGGCAGCGACTCGTAGAACCTTCTCCCTGAAGCCAGGCTGGAGATCTCTCCGTAGAGGTTGGTGAGTACATTGGCGATTTCGCGTTCAACTGAAGATCCCCACGGACGATAACCGCGTTTCTCAGGAGCGATCCGTCATCGCAGATTGCGCACCGTTATGCGGTGGCCGTCAGTGGTCGCTAGTCGGTCACCGTCTGGACGAATCGTTGCGCCTCGGTCGGCGGTACGCACAATGTCTTCCTCGCGATACAGCTCGACTCCTGTCTCAAGGTCGAAAACTTGGAGCCGGAAATATGGGAATAGTCCGGCTGCATCGGTAACAGGAAACACGGAACCATTCGAGTAAATCAGTACCCTTCGTCTCTTGCCTGTCGAGACCTGCATATGTGCTCCTGCTCCGTAGGCTTGGCAATACATGTACCGTCCGCATGGAGGCAGCACCCAATTCAAACTGGCGATTTTTTTGACGGAACTTTTCTCGCTTTCGAGGTTCAGAGCCTCGCCATCCTGAACAACCGTTTGACCATTCAGGAAGCGGAAAAATATCTTGTTCGAGCCGTGTTGGCTCGAATGCTCCCGATCTAAGAGCGCAAGTGGTGTCCCGCCAAAGGTGAAGTTTATCCCGTCCATTGAGACGGTCACTTTGCCCTCTTGATTTACGTTTTGTGTGGACGGCGTGAATCGATGCGGTGGTAATTTCAGCGACTGAATCGGGGTCAGGCTTCTATCATCTACCTCAAGATCATTTGAACGCGCGAGTACAAGTCGTTCATCATCGATCACGACACCTGGGTCGGTAGATGGCCAAGGCTTGCGAGCCAGCACATGCCCGTCAATGGAAATCACATTCAAAGCGATTTGGTTTACGGACCGATAGCAGTCGCCCGGTGGACCTGAGAGTAGGAGCAGGCTTGTCTCCGAGAAGAACTGAATCCTTTGCTGGAAAGTTCGGCAAGGAGTAGCAGGCTTGAGAACGTGATTCAAGTCGATCAAAGATATCTGTGCCAAATCAATGCCGGGCTGCTGAGGCGCGTCAACTTGTGCGAGGACAAAAGCGGGCATAGCGAACAGAAGCAGAAAGACGTGATGACGAAGGCGGTACACGATTTAGCTGGACCTCTCGCAGTGAGTCTAAGCTTCCCGGAACGCTCATATCCACATTAGTACCGACAAGTCGGCTTGTCAGAAGTAATCTCAATTGGTAATAACAGCTCGCTTAGCTCTCAGCGAGTGCATCGGCGATTTCTCACAACCGAGTCCGAGAAAGCCAAGCTTCCTACAACCGCGTTTCCCGTTACCAATCCCGCATACACCGTTTGCGGGAGACTCAATGAGTGCATTGGCCTGTTGTCACCAGTTGAGGATTCTCCCCACGCTCGTGATTCGTGTGGACGGCTCGCGTACTGAGAAGAGTCCCGGGGGTATGCCAAGGGCCTGTTTCAAGCTGATCGATGCAAGATAAAGGACATTATCATGCGTGAAAGGCGATAAGTTCTAACGAACTGACGGCCTTATCAACGTTGGTAGTGTTCGACGATAGAAAAGGGATCGTAGAAATGCAATTAGCTTGCTTTAATATATGGCTGCAACGCTTTACCCATGACCTGATACGCGACCGGAAAAAAAGATGGCAGTAACTTATTCATCAGAACCCTGTCCACGTTGCGGCATATCGTACTCTGCCGTGGAAATTATGCCTCCGACGACAGTGTTGGCATCGCAGGGCTGCTGGGGTGGTTTCAACCAAATCCTGGCGAATGAATACTCAGATCCAGCACGTATGGCAATTCATCACCTCACGGTCGATGCCTATATGGCGCAACATCCCGGGGACATCAGGGACCGCTTCACCCTGTCGGCATTTAATTCCCATTTGCTGGCACTGTATTTCAATCGAGAATTTGGCGTCGGCCAGGTCGAGCTGCGTAAGATTCGTGCCGAAATCGCCGCAAAATCTGCGCAGCATGGCGCTTGGCTTTCGCCACCGGCAAGCTTACTCGGCATATCGTTCGAATCATTGTTGGCAGCAGAAAACAGCGATGAACACAGGGCAGCGGTGGTAGTCTGGGCGGACTGCATATGGCATTGCTGGGAACCGCGAAAGATGGAGTTAGCCAAGCTTGCTGCCGCCTATGGTTTAGAGCGCTAGAAATCGACGACTAAACAGCGTATGAGGTCCACAGGCGAATTCGAGCGGATCACGTGCAAATCGGACTCACTTCTCGATTTGTACGAATAGACAGATGCACTAATTGAAAGTCGGGCAGGAGGATGTTTGCAGGTCGGAGTGGTCCGTCGGTCGATGCGAAAGAACGAGTGGGCAGCTCGCCCTGCCTCGTTGGGTTCATAACCCAAAGAGGAGAACAGACGCCCATTGAAGGAGTTGTCTGCTCAGATTTCAACGAGCGCAAAATCGCCGATGCGCTCATCGACCCATCCCAGTTCTGAAAACGCGCATTGGACCGAAGTCGCAATTCCAGAACAAACGATCCGGGGGCGCGGTCACCGCCGTCGTTCAGATCGATTTCCAGATGTAGTGTTTTGGCTGTCCTATCATCTCTGGCACCTTAGAGCGATGTATCCAGGTCAAGTTAGATCAATTCCAAGGTCATAGGATTTGTAAACGTCTCGACAGGCAGCCTGGGTACCTGTAGCCTTGACCTGTTCAGCCTCCTTTTCCGAAGCGATGCTTTGTCTCTATGGTGTCGTGACCAGTTCAATAGTGGCCGACCCATATGTGTTTGGCTTAGCAGGAGTGTGCGGTGTTGAAACGTTCTCGAATCCTTACTTTAGGTTGGCTCTTAGCTTCTGCCATTCTGACGCCATTGATGGCGCAGGCAACCGAGCTGACGGTTGCCGCTGACGCCCACGTGAGCTTAGCTCATAGTTCGACTAACTACGGCTATATGTCGAATCTGTATGTGGGCAACGGAAACACCACGTTCGTCAAATTCGATCTGGGTGCGCTACCGGCAGGCATAACCTCCGCTCAGATTTCCAGTGCGAAAGCGACATTTTTTATCAATCGAATCTTCACACCTGGCTCGATCATCGTGGCCCCTGTGACTTCGGGTTGGACTGAGGCGGACGTCACGGCAGCTGGTACACCCACTGTGGGTGCATCGGTCGTTTCGTTCACCCCTACGATCGCTGGCGAGTATGTGACAGTTGATATCACGTCTCTCGTACAAGGCTGGGTGACCAGTCCGGCGACGAACTTCGGCATCGCACTTAGCTCTACGAGCGGTAGTTTTGCGTTGGATTCAAAAGAGAATGACCAGACAGCTCATGTTTCTGGAGTCAGCGTTACGGTGACTTCCATGGGCGCCACTGGGGCTACGGGAGCGACGGGGGTACAAGGTATCCAAGGCATTCCAGGTGTGGCAGGACCTACCGGAGCTCAGGGTGCCACTGGAGCGGCGGGTGCTACAGGGGCTGCCGGTGCTATCGGCGCCACAGGTGCCGCGGGGGCCGTAGGTGCGACCGGAGCACAAGGTGTGGCTGGCGCCACAGGTGCGCGAGGAGCCACCGGGGCGACTGGCTCCGCGGGAGCCACTGGAGCAACGGGGAGCCAAGGAGCGACGGGAGTACAAGGTGTGGCCGGCGCCACAGGTGCGCAAGGAGCCACCGGGGCGACTGGCTCCGCGGGAGCCACTGGAGCAACGGGGAGCCAAGGAGCTACAGGAGCTACAGGAGCTACAGGAGCTACAGGAGCTACAGGAGCTACAGGAACGATTGGAGCTATCACAAACTTCTCTGCCAATGTGATGTATTCGCTGGGGCAGGTGGTCTTCTGTCCGCGGGGAGGAGCATGCAGCACCAATGCACAAGGAAGCAGCTATATCTACATTAACTCCACCGCAAGCGAAGGGAACGCTCCTTTAGCATCGAATGGCTATTGGCAGCAGATTACTGCAGTGGGTCTGAATGGAATAGACGGCGCCACGGGGGCAACTGGACCGGTCGGTAATACCGGAGCTACAGGAGCTACAGGAGCCACTGGCGCAGGTGGTGGCCTAAGCTATACCGGGAACTCGTTTTCTAACGGTATTCCTTATACCGTGAGCAGCCACGGGCAGGGCACAGCCGCGCAGGTCTATCATTCCCCGATAAGTTCGGGTGTCGGAACGACTGACAGTACGGCAAACGTAGCCCTTCCCATCCCGGCATCCTGCATAGCCAATGTTGCCTTCTATTCCCCGGGTAACAATTTGAGCTTTCAGTTGATGTTTTCGCCATATGCCGGTGGTGCTTCACCCATAGGTGGCATTCCTGTCGCAGGTTGTTCGGTATCTGCGGCGAGTAATTACCAATGCTCCCTGACAGGTGTTCTGCTGACCGCAGGGACTGTCGTTTGGATCAGCACTACCCCGAACACGGCGAGTGTCCAGTTCACGACAGCATTCTCTTGTCAGCCTCTGACCTAAATGTTTTGCAAGATCCTCCTTGGTCGCCACCCTATAAAACAGGGGTATCGTGTCACCGGCACCAGAGGCATGGCTTACATCAACCTTGCGGCGGGCGGAGGGGGGAGGGCAGGCTCCCGGGCCGCAAAGTGCAACTCCTGTGAAGACTCCAACTCTAACGAAGCTGACCCCAGCGCAATGTAAAGCGGCAAGAACTGTTCTTGCGCATGAAGCACAATATGGAACGCCGAAAGCCCGCGAAAGCGGGCTTTTCTGTGTTTCAAGTTCTGGCTTGAGAGGCGCGCGCGTACCTGAAGCGAGCGCGAAAACCCTGCCAGGTTCGCGCTAAGGCAAAACGGCACAAAATGCAGCACTTGGATTGAACGTATTTCTATGAATCTTGTACATCGCTTGGAGAACCTATAAAAGCCCGCCGGTAGCGGACTTTTATAGGTTGGTTGCGCTGCTGAAAGGGACTTAGGCTTTGGCCAGTTCCATGACGATACGGCCGTCGATCTTGCCTGCCTTCATGCGATCGAAGATAGCGTTGACGTCTTCGAGGCGCGCGGTCTCATAGGTGACCTTGACTTTGCCTTCGGCTGCGAAGCTGAGGCACTCGGCCAGGTCAATGCGGGTGCCGACGATGGAGCCGCGAAGGGTCTTGCGGCTGAGAACCATGTCGAAGATCGAGAGCGGGAAGTCTCCCGGAGGAAGGCCGCAGAGCGCCATGGTGCCCTTGCGGCGCAGCAGGTTGGCGGCCAGAGCGAACGCCTTGGGGGAAACCGCGGTGACGAGAACGCCGTGCGCTCCGCCGCCGGTGGCCTTGAGGGTCTGTGCGGTGGCGTCAGGATCCAGTGCGTTGATTGCGATCTCTGCGCCGAGCTTCTTGGCCAGCTCCAGCTTCTCCGGAGCGATATCGACCGCTACGACGTGCAGGCCCATCGCTTTGGCGTACTGCACGGCGAGGTGACCGAGGCCGCCGATGCCGGAGATGACGACCCACTGGCCGGGACGAGCTTCGGTCTCCTTAAGGCCTTTGTAAACGGTGACGCCGGCGCAGAGGATGGGAGCGACGGGTGTGAAGTCGACGTTGGCCGGAAGGTGGCCGACGTAATCAGGATCGACGAGGCAGTACTCGGCGAAGCTGCCGTTGACGGAGTAGCCGGCGTTCTTCTGGTCCTTACAGAGAGTCTCCCAACCGCTGAGGCAGTACTCGCAGGTGCCGCAGGCGCTGTAAAGCCAGGGCACGCCAACGCGGTCGCCTTCTTTTACGGTTTTGACGCCTGCGCCGACGGCGGTGATGTAGCCGACGCCTTCATGGCCAGGGATGAAAGGCGGGTTCGGCTTGATTGGCCAGTCGCCGTCCACGGCGTGCAGATCGGTGTGGCAGACACCGGTGGAGATAACCTTCATGAGCGCCTGGCCGGGACCCACCTCGGGAATAGGAACTTCCTCGAGGACGAGGGGCTTTCCAAATTCGTGAACTACCGCTGCTTTCATCAACTTCGACATTGTTTTCAGTACCTTTCGATCGACGTTTGTGCGCTCTTGCAAGGAGCGCCGCCACCACTGTGTGGAGGAGAGAGGTAAGGCAGAGAAATCTGCGTGGGTAATGCCTGGTTACTAACGATACGCCGCGTCTTTGCAGAGGAGCCGAGGGGTGGAAGGCGCGGGGTATGCCAAGGAGGAGAGAGAGAAAACCTGAAAAGAGACGTGCCGCGGAGGCCGGGGGAGAGGGAGGCGGGCGATGCTCGCAGGGAGGTGTTTGCGGGTGTCGTCCTCGTGGCTCGTTGGGGTCGTCGTCATCGTGCGCGTTCCAGATCGCAGGTCATGCTGCCTGTTGGACGAAACGATAACCAAGCGACAGGTGTCGCGTCGTCGCAATTTGCGACAGAACGGCGCAGGGAAGCTTGGACTGCGGCACGAATCGGCCTTTGAGGTGCGGGGTTCAAATGGTTTTATTTCATGTGTTTATGGAGTTATGGCTGCGCAGGAGGCTGCGGCAGAAAATTTTTGGCAAAGGGTGTGAGGAGAGGTACAGGATTGCGAGAAAACGCTCTCTGGTGCGACACGTGTCGCACTGGTGTAGCACTGCGATCGCGCTGTGGCCGTTTTCGACCGTTGACCGTTTTTGACTAAGGGCATGCAGCATGGGCGCGCTTTTCGGGCATCCCATAACCGTGACTTCGCCGTTCGGAGAAATTCGTATTGTTTCTGCAGGGAAACCGCTGTCGTTCGTCGTGGATCGAACGGCCGACGTTGCAATTTGCAACACTGCAATATAGAATTTTCGGCCGCGTGGCTATAGTTATCTCGAAGGGACCTTGAGACACACCATGGCATACCAAACAATCAATCCTGAAAACGGCAAGCTTGTTAAAACCTTTCCCGACCACAACGACGCGCAGCTGGCAGAGATCGTTGATCGGGCCTCAACCACGTATGAGAAGGACTGGCGTCGCCGCAGCCTTGAAGACCGTAAGGTCATCGTTAAGCGTGCTGCAACGATCATGCGTGAGAAGCGCGACGAGCTCGCTACGCTCGTGACCCTGGAAATGGGTAAGTTGTTCGCGGAGTCGCAGGGCGAAGTGGACCTGAGCGCGGACATTCTGGATTACTACGCGGACAATGCTGCAGCGTTCCTGGCACCGGAGAAGCTGGTGGTCGAGGAAGGCGAGGCGTATGTCGAGAACGACCCGATGGGCGTGATCTTCTGTATCGAGCCCTGGAACTTCCCGTACTATCAGCTGGCTCGTGTTGCCGGTCCGCACCTGATGGTGGGCAATACGCTGATCGTCAAGCACGCACCGAACGTTCCGCAGTGCGCGGAAGCGTTTGAGAAGGTGTTCCTGGAGGCAGGTGCTCCTGCCGGTGTTTATGCCAACGTATTTATCTCCAACGATCAGTCTGCGACCGTGATTGCTGACCCGCGCGTGATGGGCGTGGCTCTGACGGGCAGCGAGCGCGCTGGCTCGGCCGTTGCCGCTGAGGCGGGCAAGGCTCTGAAGAAGAGCACCATGGAGCTGGGCGGCAGCGATGCGTTCATCGTGCTGGACGACGCCGATATGGATGTGGCGATCAAGTGGGGCGTGTGGGGCCGTATGAACAACACGGGCCAGTGCTGCGTTGCGGCAAAGCGCTTCATCCTGCACGAGTCGATTGCAGACCAGTTCCTGTCGCGCTTCAAGGCTGAGCTGGAAAAGCTGACGCCGGGCGATCCGATGGACACGGCCACGACGCTGGGCCCGCTGTGCACCGAGGGCGCACTGACGCTGGTACTTCGCCAGATCGACACGGCCGTCAAGGGCGGTGCGAAGGTGGAGCTCGGCGGCGGACAGCTGGAGCGTCCTGGCTTCTATCTGAAGCCGACGATTCTGACCGAGATCAAGAAGGGCAACCCGGCCTACTACCAGGAGTTCTTCGCTCCTGTGGCCATGATCTTCCGCGTCAAGAGCGACGAAGAGGCGATCAAGCTGGCGAACGACTCGCCGTACGGTCTTGGCGGCAGCATCATGACCAAAAATATTGAGCGTGGCAAGAAAATGGCTCGCCTCATCGATACGGGCATGGTCTTCATCAACCGCGCGACCTGGACGGCACCTGATTTGCCCTTCGGCGGCGTGAAAAACTCCGGTTATGGCCGCGAATTGTCGGATCTCGGCATCAGCGAGTTCGTCAACAAGAAGCTGATTCGCGTCTCCTAAACGCCGGCTTTTGGGAGTTCACGGCTGGACTTCACACAAACAACTGCGGCAGACATTAGGAGTAAGCCGCAGTTGTGTGAAATTCTTAATCACGAATCAATGCATCGCGGCTTCCCCCTTGGTAGGTGTTGCCACGATGCATTGCGTCCGTTCCTGAACCAGCCGGGTGGAATTTTCCTGTTCCAGAATGCAGCTGTGATGGACACGCGAACGTAGTTGGGCTCGCGGGCACGGTGCTACCTGGCCGCAACAAACGCTGGAGATTGGTTGATGGAGAAAAAGCGAATAGTAATCATTGGCGCGGGATTCGCAGGGCTGAATGCAGCTCGCGAACTCGCGAAGTTAGATGTCAACGTGACCTTGATCGACCGGCGAAACCATCACACGTTTCAGCCCCTGCTGTATCAGGTTGCGTTGTCGGTTTTGAACCCCGCTGATATTGCAGAACCGATTCGTTCTGTGTTCCGTGGCGTGCAGAACGTAGAAGTGCTGCTGGACGAGGCTGTGAGCTTCAACCTCGATCAGCGTACTGTGATGCTCGGCTCTGGTACCGAGTTGCAATATGACTACCTGGTGGTTGCTACGGGCGCAACGCACTCGTACTTCGGCAAGGATGAATGGGCTTCTCTGGCCCCGGGCCTGAAGACGATTGAAGACGCTCTGGTCATTCGCCGTCGCGTGCTGGAGGCCTTTGAGCTGGCCGAGCGCGAGATGGTGGAGAAGGGAACGCATCCTCAGCTGACGTTTGTCGTCATCGGCGGCGGTCCTACCGGCGTGGAGCTGGCGGGTGCTATTTCGGATATCGCCAAGCTATATATGCGTCATGACTTCCGCCACATTGTTCCGTCGCAGGCTAAGGTGATGATCCTGGAAGGTTCGCCGAACATTCTGGGACCGTACCCGGACGACCTGAAGCAGAAGGCCCGTGAGCAGCTCGGCGCGCTGAAGGTGGAGGTGCATACTTCGACGACGGTGACCGATATTCAGCCGGATCGCGTGATCGTGAAGGATAGCGAAGGTGTCTCGCGCAGCATTGAGGCGACGGTAACGCTTTGGGCCGCTGGCGTTCAGGCTTCACCGCTCGGCCGCAAGCTGGGACTCCCGCTGAACCGCCGTGGCCAGGTTACGGTCGATCAGTTCCTGAACCCGGAAGGCTATCCTGAACTTTTTGTGTGTGGCGATCTCGCACACTTCGAGCAGGACGGACGCCAGGTTCCCGGTGTGGCGCAGCCCGCAATGCAGATGGGCACGCACGTCGCCAAGCTGATCAATGCGGATCTGAAAAACCAGCCACGCAAGCCGTTCCGCTACTTTGACAAGGGCGATATGGCTACGATCGGCCGCAAGGCTGCCATTGCCAAGGTGGTATGGCCGTTCCGCGCCCATCTTTCGGGTGTGCCGGCGTGGCTGACCTGGTTGCTGATCCACGTCGCCTTCCTGATCAACTTCAGGAGCCGCCTGTCGGTGCTGCGCCAGTGGGTGCACACGTATCTGTTCTTCAAGAACGGTGCACGCCTGATTCTGGGCCTGCAGGATACGCCGAACGGTGGCGATCCTCTTGCGCAGAACAAGGCTAATCTGAACTCAAAGGCAATGCCCGCAGGAGATTAACTACGCTTGCTGCGGCGAGGGCAGAAGCGCCCGTTCAGAGTGAGAGCTCTGGCGGGCGTTTTTGTTCCTGCCCGAAAAAAGGACTCGAACCTTGCTTGTGGTGGATGCTATAAACACTGCAAAGGCAGTCGCAATTTTTTTATCTGTCTGTGCTCGCGGACACTGAAACGCTGCTCATTCATGATGTATTCCCTTGTAATCACGGGAAACAAGATGGGGAAGCATAATCGCACAACTTGTTTGCTTCGCCCCACGATGAAGGCATATTCTAAGGACGTTGCAATCTGCGACACGGCTTTTCAGTTTGACATGACAGTGAACGGCATTGTCAATGACAATCACAAAGAAGCGTAAGGCTACGCAAGGAAATTTCCTCACCTCAACGCAGGAACTCAATTGTGCGACGATTGCAGCACATAGGAATACACGGCCGGTGAAATCAAGCACGTCAATTCGTGGATCTTTGGCTGGACTAGCTCTTCTGGTGGGACATCAGGCAGTTGCCCTGGCGGAATCACCAACGTCCATCTTCTCTACTCTTTCGACGCCCGCACATGAGACCAATAGCATTGGTCTCTTCGTGGTGATCATCTGTACCGCGATCTTCGCGGTGGTCGCTGCGTTGCTGGGCTACGCGTTCTGGCGCTTCCGGGCCGGAAACTCTGACGAGCATGAGCCGGCGCAGGTCTTCGGTTCGATGCAGATCGAGCTTTCCTGGACGATCATCCCTGTGCTGATTGTCGTGGTGCTCTTCCTGGCCACGGCTCGTACGTTGTTCAGCATTCAGGATGCTCCCAAGCCCGCCAACGCTCTGAACATTACGGCAGTAGGTCATCAGTACTGGTGGGAGTATCACTACCCCGAGTACGGCATCGTTACGGCCAACGAGCTGCACATCCCCGTGGCTACCGGAAACGGCGGTCGCGTCACTTACATCAAGTTGACGAGTGCGGATGTGATCCACAGCTTCTGGGTTCCCCAGCTTGGCGGTAAGACCGATATGCTGCCCAACCGGGTGAACGAGATGTGGTGGGATCCGCAGAAGGCAGGCGTTTACGTCGGCCAGTGCGGGCAATACTGCGGCGCACAGCACGCGAAGATGCTGCTGCGGGTGTACGTGGACACTCCCGAACAGTTTGCGGCGTGGGTAGCCGGTCAGCGCAAGCAGCAGACCGAGCTGGTGGCCGATGTGGTCGATTCGACCAGTGAAGCGGTCAATCCCAGCGTTGGGCAAAAGGTTTTCGAGCAGCAGTCCTGCATCAATTGCCATGCCGTGCAGGGAACCGTTGCCAACGGCCGTTTTGGACCGGATCTGACCCACCTGATGAGCCGCGATACGCTCGGGGCGGGCGCGATTCAGAATACGCCTGAAAACCTGAAAGCCTGGGTTGAGGATCCGCAGCAGTTCAAGCCCGGATGCCTTATGCCTGCAATGCATTTGACGAATAAGCAGAATCTCCAGATCACTGCTTATCTCCAGACACTTAAGTAAGGCGGTGACTTGCGATGGGAAGTCAGACATATCCGGTTGCGGGTGGGCTCCAGACAGAGACCGCGCCTAGCCGTCATGGATATCTTGAAGAGATTCACAGCTGGATTGTGACGGTTGATCACAAGAAGCTTGGAATCATGTACATCGTCTATGCCCTTCTGTTCCTCGTGATCGGTGGGCTTGAGGCGATCCTGATGCGAATCCAGTTGGCTGCTCCGGGGCTTCACTTCCTCGAACCGCAGACCTTCAATCGCATGTTCACCATGCATGGAACGACGATGGTGTTCCTCGTCGGCATGATGATCCTCTTCGGCTTTGGTAACTATCTTGTGCCCCTGATGATCGGTGCGCGCGATATGGCGTTCCCCAGACTAAATGCGTTCAGCTTCTGGATGAGTGCCCTGGCCGGCATCCTGCTTTACTTCAGCTTCATCGGTGGTAACGGCCTGGCCGGTACGGGAACCGCTCCTGATATGGGATGGTTCGCGTATGCTCCGCTGACGGAGAAGGCGTTCTCGCCGGGTCACACGACCGACTACTGGACGATTGCGCTTCTGGCCAACGGTATCGGTTCGATCGGCACCTCGATCAACATTCTGGCTACAGTCTTCTGCATGCGCACCAAGGGCATGACGCTGATGCGGATGCCGATGTTGCCGTGGCTGTATGCGACGATGTCGTTCCTGACGCTGCTTGCGAT
The DNA here is from genome assembly GCA_028283625.1 of Acidobacteriaceae bacterium. Lineage (GTDB taxonomy): Bacteria > Acidobacteriota > Terriglobia > Terriglobales > Acidobacteriaceae > Granulicella. Next base: position 43,567 of record JAPWKG010000026.1, read on the forward strand.
CAGCCCGTTGACCGCTGCACAGGCGATGCTGATGATCGACCGCTACCTCGGTGGTCACTTCTTCGACACGCAGGCTGGCGGCTCGGCGATTCTCTGGGCACACTTCTTCTGGATCTTCGGACACCCGGAAGTGTACGTTCTGGTTCTGCCGGCCTTCGGTATGGCCAGCGAGATCATCCCGGTCTTTTCGCGCAAGGCAATCTTTGGTTACCCCGCGATGGTCGCGGCCAGCGTCAGCATCGGCTTCATCAGCCTTGGCGTGTGGGCCCACCATATGTTCACCATCGGCCTGACCTCGTATGGCAACGCGTTCTTCACGCTGTCGACGATGCTGGTCGGTGTACCGACGGGTATCAAGCTCTTCAATTGGCTTGCAACACTCTGGGGCGGCAAGATTCAGTACCGTCCGCCCATGATGTTTGCGGCCGCGTACCTGATCCAGTTCCTGATCGCAGGTCTGACGGGTATCATGCTGAGCGTTTCGGCCTGGGACTGGCAGCTGCATAACAGCTACTTCGTTGTTGCTCACTTCCACTATGTTCTGGTGGGTGCCATCGTCTTCATGCTGTTCTCGGCTCTCTATTACTGGTATCCGAAGATGACCGGTCGCATGTTGGACGAGAAGCTGGCCAAGTGGCACTTCTGGTTGTTCCTGATCGGTTTCCACCTGACCTTCGATCTCATGCACATCCCCGGTCTGCTGGGTATGCCGCGCTGGATCTATACCTATGAAGCTGATCGCGGCTGGGGCACGCTGAACCTGCTGATCTCGATCGGTGGTGTGATTCAGGGAATCGCGGTTCTGATCTTCGTGTACAACATGGTTCACTCCTACTTCAAGGGTGAGCTTGCCGGACCTGATCCCTGGGATGCCTGGACGTTGGAGTGGGCCACCGCCTCGCCGCCTCCTTCCTACAACTTTGCTACTGATCCGGTAGTCGGAAGCCGTCGTCCGCTGTGGGATCTCAAACATCCAGATGACCCGGATTCGGCGTTTGAGTAGGAGAGATTAAGGAATGAGCACGGTAACACTCCAGCACGAAACCGACACTGAGTGGCGGCAACCGGCGAAGGGCACTGTAGCGATGATTACCCTCATCATCGCCGAGAGCGCAATCTTCACGATCTTCGTCGTTGCCTATCTCTACTACATTGGCCGTGATGTTCACGGTCCTACCCCGAAGCAGGTCCTGGAGATTCCCTGGGCCAACTCGGTTTGCCTGCTCTCGAGCAGCTTGTTCATCATGCTGGCCGAACACGCGATTGCGCACGGCAAGATGGCTGCGTTCAAGCTCTGGTGGGCGGTTACCTTCCTGCTCGGTCTGATCTTTCTGGTCGGAACGGGTGTGGAGTGGAAGAAGCTGATCTTTGAAGATCATCTGACGATCAGCACCAACCTGTTCGGAACGACGTACTACTCCCTGGTCGGTCTGCACGCCTTCCACGTCATCGTGGGCCTGCTGCTGATGCTGGTTGTTCTGGTACTGGCGCTTCTCGGCTTTGTTGAGAAGAAGCATGCAGAGCGCGTCAAGACGCTTGCGCTGTACTGGCACTTTGTCGACGTCGTCTGGATCGTTGTTTTTACCGTTGTTTATGTGGTGGGCCGATGAACGAGAGTGTACATAACGTCTCAGTGGAGCCGGGGGCAGAGCATGCGCCGCATGCGGTGCATCTGCCAGCGCCGACAGCGTGGCCGATCCTGCTGGCTCTGGGTCTCATGCTGGTGTTTGCCTCACTGCTAATGAACCCGATGCTTGGGGTTCTGGGTGGTGTGTTGTCGCTCGTATCTGCAGTGGGCTGGTTCCGTGATGTTCTGCCGGCGGAAAAGCATGTCGACATTCCGACGACAGAGGAAGAGATTGCCCACGTTCCGCAGTATGATCGCGTGGCCAAGTTCGCCATCACCGAAGAGCATCGCGCGCTTCTTCCGCAGCACTCGTTCTCGATAGCAAGCGGCGTGCTGGGCGGCATCATCGGTGGTATCGCGATGGTGATCCCTGCGGAGATCTACGGCGTCATGCGGTATCACAGCATCTGGTATGTGGTGAACCTGCTGGGCGGCGCCGGTATCGGCGATTGGATTAATCCGACGCCTGAGCAGCTCACGCACTTCCGGCTTGGCGCCTTTGTCATTGCCAACATGATTCAGGGCGTGACCACGCTGCTGGTTGGCGTACTGTATGGCGCTCTGCTGCCCGCGTTCCCGAAGCGTCCGATTCTGCTCGGAGGCATTCTTGCTCCGGCGCTCTGGACGGGTCTGCTGTACTCGGTGATCGGGTTGGTGAATCCGTTCCTGCAGGCGCGGATCGACTGGCTGAGCTTTGCGGCTTCGCAGGTGGTCTTCGGTGTTGTCGCGGGATATGTGGTCATGAAGCATGGCCAAATCAAGGAACTGTCAACAATGCCGCTCGCGGTTCGAATGGGCGTTGAGGCCTCTGGCCTTCATCACCATGACTCTGACGGGGGCAACCATTAATGAGAATGCAAATGCAGTCTGAAGTTTCATCCCGTGCAAAGAACGTAACGCGCTATGGATGCCTTCTGCTGGCCGTATCTTTTCTCGCCGGATGCAAGCTGCCCGGCAAGCCGAAGGACGGTCCGGAAGTTCCCCGGCCTGAGCAGGTCCTGAGCTTCGATGAACTGTACGCGGCAAACTGTTCCGGTTGCCACGGCGCACATGGGGAAAAGGGTCCGGCGATGAACCTTGCCAACCCGGAGTACCAAGCGCTGGTTGACGATGCTTCGCTGCGCGACATCATCGTCAATGGGGAAAAGGGAACGCTGATGCCGGCCTTCGGAGAAAAGCAGGGCGGCGAGCTGACCGACGCGCAGGTCAATGTCCTGGTAAAGGGTCTGCGCGCAAAGTGGGGCAAGGGCGATGTGTTGTCCGGTTTGAACGCTCCGACGTGGAAGGCTACGCATGCCGGCGACCCGGCAGCAGGCAAGCTGGTGTATGAAGCTGCTTGCGCTCGTTGCCACAGCGCTTCGGGTTCGCAGCCCAGCAAGGGCGGATCGATCCTCGATGGATCCTTCCTGGCAGTGGTCAACGAACAGATGATCCGCACCACGGTCATTGCCGGACGCCCTGACCTTGGTATGCCGGATTGGCGATCGCTGAAACAGAGCGGCCCGCTGACGGACAACGAAGTGACGGATGTGACGGCGTGGTTGATGTCACAGAAGCCTGCTCTCCCAGGACAGCCGTACGGAAGCGCTGCACCGGCTCAGCCCGCTGCAGCTCCGGCGAACAAGATTTCAGGGAAGGACTAGAAATGGAAGGACCAAACAATCCGCTGGAGTCAGAGGCGCAAGTGCGCGACATCTCTCGTCGTACGCTCTTGATGAAAATCGGTATCGGTCTCAATGCCCTGGTTGCAGCGGCGATTGCGACCCCGGTCATAGCCTATGTGCTGGGCCCGGTGTTGAAGCGTAAGGAGTATCTGGACTGGGTCGATCTCGGCTCGCTCTCGAACTTCCCGGTAGGCGAAACGACTCTGGTGAACTACCGGAATCCCTTTACCAACTCCTGGGATGGCGACACGGCAAATGTTCCTGCGTATGTTCGCCGTACCAGCGATACAGACTTTACGGTGTTCGCAGTGAACTGCGCTCACCTTGGTTGCCCGGTGAAGTGGTTCAAGGAATCCCAGCTGTTTATGTGCCCCTGCCATGGTGGTGCGTACTACGCGGATGGAAGCCGTGCCTCGGGACCGCCTGAGCGTGGGTTGTTTACCTACGGCCTGAAGCTGCAAAAAGGCAAGCTTCTCATCAATGCAGGACAGATGCCGACTCTGCAGAATCAAGCCGGCCTTGGCAAGACGCCGTGCTCCGGCGGCGATGCCTCAGTGAAACCCCAGATTGTTGCGAGGATTGAACCATGCCCTGGTACCGACAAGTCTACGATTGGCTAGAGCATCGCCTTCAGCTGGAAGGTCCGGTCATGGAAGCCATGGTGCATCCGGTACCGAGGAAGACGGCCAGCTGGTGGTATGTATTCGGCTCTGCGAGCTTCGTGCTCCTGATTCTCCAGGTGGTGACGGGAATCCTGCTTGCTCTGGTGTACGCCCCTTCGGCGGCGCATGCCTGGGACTCGCTTGAGGTTCTGAACCACCAACTTCCGCTCGGTTGGTTCCTGCGTGCGATGCACGGGTGGGGTTCCAACTTCATGGTCGCCGTGGTGCTGATTCATATGTGCCAGGTGTTCCTGTTCGGTGGTCACAAGTATCCGCGTGAGTTTACCTGGGTGCTCGGTGTGTGCATGCTGCTCATGACGCTCGGTATGGCGTTTACGGGTCAGGTGCTCCGCTTCGACCAGGATGCGTATTGGGGCCTTGGTATCGGCGCCTCGATCGCAGGCCGCGTTCCGTTTGTCGGTGGACAGCTGGTGCATCTGATGCTCGGCGGACCGATGATTAACGGCGCGACGCTGACGCGCTTCTTTGCTCTGCACGTCTTCGTTATTCCTGGTGCGCTGCTGGCCTTTACGGGTCTGCATCTGTGGATGGTGGTCAAGCTCGGTATCAATGAGTGGCCGATGCCCGGCCGCATTGTTCGCCGCGAGACCTACATGAAGGAGTACCACGATCTGACGCACACCGATGGCCTGGCCTTTGTGCCGCTGGCGGTGTGGAAGGATCTGTTCTTCTCGGCAGCCATCCTGCTTGCAGTTGCAGCCTGCGCTGCGTACTTTGGGCCGTTTGGTCCGAAGGGCGCTCCGGATCCAACGATCATCAACACGGTTCCGAAGCCGGACTTCTTCTTCCTCTGGCTCTATACGGTGCTGTCGTACCTGCCGCCGAACCTTGAAACACCGTTCCTTCTTATCGTTCCGCCGATCGCCATCGCGTTCCTTATTGCGATTCCGTTCGTGGCTGGTATCGGTGAAAAGAGCTGGTGGCGCCGTCCGGTCGCAGTGTTCGCTGTCTTCTTCATCGCGGTTTGCTGGGGTGCGTTCACGCAGCTTGGAACGTATACGCCCTGGAGCCCGCAGATGCATGCATGGAGCGGTGCACCGGTTCCTGAGAAGCTTCTGGTCAACAGAACGCCTCTTGAGCGCCAGGGTGCTGTGGTCCTGCAGCAGAAGCAGTGCCGTAACTGCCATGAACTCGGTGGCATGGGCGGCCAGCGTGGACCTGCACTTGATGATGTCGCCGGTCACATGACCGAGGATCAGCTCTACAGGCAGGTGCTGCAGGGCGGCGGTAACATGCCGGCCTACGGTGCAGCGTTGTCTCCTGCGGAGACCACGGCGCTTGTAAAGTTCCTGACCACCCTGAAGGTGAATTACGCACCTGCGGCCTCTGACGCTTCGCGCCAGGTTGCCGATGCGGATACAGGGACGGCGGCTACGGGGGCAAGATGATCCTACTGGCCCTCCTTGATGCTGATGCGGAAGTGCATTCGCTGGATGACGCAGCAGTTCATGGTTGGTCGTTACCGCTTGTACCTTTTGTCGGTCTTACCGTTTTGCTGCTGCTCTACTGGCGTGGTCTGCTGGCGGCAAGAAAGACAAGAGAACTAGAACTGCCATGGTGGCGCGCCGGTGCTTTTACAGCCGGTTGCGCCACCATGTGGCTTGCACTGGCCTCTCCGATTGATGCGCTGGACGATGTGCTGCTTGTGGCGCATATGACACAGCACTTTATCCTGATGTCGATCGCTCCGCCGTTGATGATTCTGGGAGCGCCGGTGGTTCCGCTGTTGCGTGGTCTGCCCCGGTGGCTGGTGCGGGGTGTGGTGGGGCCGTTGATGAGCCTCCGTTGGGTGCATGCGGTGTCCCGCTTCGTGACGCATCCTGCGACCATCTGGTTGGCGATGAATCTGTCTTACATCATCTGGCATATCCCAGGGATGTTTGAGCTGACGTTCACCTCGGAGCGGATTCATGACTTCGAGCATCTCTGCTTCTTCATCACATCGCTTGGCTTCTGGTGGGTTGTTCTTGCGCCGTGGCCGGCTGAGCCGCGATGGCCGCGATGGTCGGTGATTCCTTATCTGCTGGTTGCGGATCTTGTGAATACGGCGCTTTCGGGTACGCTGATGTTTTCCGGGAAGGTGCTTTATCCCAGCTATGCTGCTGCAGAGCGCGTGTCGAGCCTGACGCCGCTGCAGGATCAGATTGCGGCTGGCGGTGGCATGTGGGTCTTCAACTCCATTGTGATGTTGATCCCGGCCTTCTTCCTGACGATTCGTATGCTCTCTCCGCGGCGCTATGCCAAGAAGAAGCCTGTTGCGGGAAAGCCTGCTCAGCGGTTTGTGGTGATACCGGAAAAGGGTGATCAGCCCGCCCGTTAAATTGCTCTGTTTCTATAGAAGACCCGCGAGAACGATGCTCGCGGGTCTTCTTTTTTCGCTGTGAGGTTGGATCTCTTCGCTCTCTCCGCGGATGTGGCGGGGTGTGCTGCAATAAGATCTTTCCATGCTGCAGGCAGGCGTTCGACCCCGCCAGGGATTGGGCGAGCTGAAGCAAGCAAGTGTGAGGGAGTCTGAGGATGCAGAGGCGCCGCAAAGTGATCTTCGATACCGACCCGTCGCCGGATGATGCGGTGGCTTTTCTTTCTGCCATCGCTTCGCGTGAAGAGCTGGAGGTGCTGGCGATTACGACGGTGGCGGGCAATGTTCCTGTCGAGTTGACGACGTGCAACGCGCTGAAGGCGCTGGAGCTTGCAGGCGTAACAGAGGTGCCCGTGTATGCCGGCGCCTCTGAGCCGCTGGTGCGGCGGCTGGTGACGGCCGAGCATGTGCACGGCAGAACCGGCTTTGATGGCTATGATCTTCCGACTCCGAAGAGGCAGGCAGGAACGAAGTTTGCTCCGGATGCGATCGTGGAACTGGTGATGGCGCAGCCGGCCGGGAGTGTCACATTGTGCTGCCTTGCTCCGTTGACCAATGTTGCGCTGGCGCTGGCAAGAGAGCCGAAGCTGGCTGAGCATCTTGAAGAGATCGTGCTGATGGGAGGCTCGTGCTTTGAGGGCGGCAACATTACGGCGGCAGCGGAGTTCAATTTCTTCGTCGACCCGGAGGCTGCGGCGCGTGTCTTCCGAAGCGGCGTTCCGATCACCATGATCCCACTGGATTGCACGCATCAGGCGCTGCTGACCGAGGAGCGTTTGCGTGTGCTGCGCGAGGCGGGAACACCGGTCGGCACGGCGTTCTATCATCTGCTGGAATTCAACAAGCGCTTCGACCGAGGCAAATATGGCTGGGAGGGCGGGCCGCTGCACGATGCAACGGTGACGGCGTTTCTGTTGCAGCCGGAGTTGTTTGCCGGCAGGCGCGTGCATGTGGGGATTGAGTGCGCCAGTACGCTGACGCTTGGAGCCAGTGTGGTGGATTGGTGGAGCGTGAGCGGGCAGCAGGCGAATGCGACGGTGCTGCGTTCGGTCGACGGTGAAGGGTACATTCAGCTTATCTTTGAGCGTTTACTACGTCTTTGAGAGCTACGTCTTTGACGTGTGATTGTGCTGATGCGGAATCATTCGACGTACTGCTTCTGGCGCTGGTGGAACCGTTGCGAGAGTTTTGGCTAGCAGGGACTGTGGCAAGGGCGGCTCTGATATTGGGATCATCGGCGCGGAGGTACTTGTCTTCCCGTGACATAGCATTGGAGATGATGGCTGCCGAACGGCGGCTGGATGGGGATGGAAATGGACTGGAAGCTTCTTCGTCGCGCCGCCTGTGGGGCCGTCGCTCTGTTGGTTGTGTTGCCGGTGGTTGCGCAAACGAGCGGCGTGGGGGCCCAGTATGACTCAGCCCATGTGTATGTTGCCCCGGCCGATGTTGCGGCCTTTGCGCGCTGTTTTCTGGGCACGTTCGGGGGCGTGAGCACGAAGCAGGTTGTCAGCACGGTCACGCCGACGCCAAGCTCCACGACGTCTCAGATTCTACAAACTCCCTCGGGCATCGTTTCACTCTTCGGATTCACAACGCCGGTCCCCGCACCCTTTGGCGCGGAGCGAACCGGGTTTCTGGTGCGGGATCTGGATGTCGCGATCGGAGAAGCGCGCGCCGCCGGCGCCGAAGTGGTCGTGGCAGCTTTTCCCGATCCGGTCGGCCGTGATGCGATTGTGCGCTTTCCCGGTGGTGTGATGACTCAGCTCTATTGGCACACCAAGGCCCCGAGCTACGCCCCTTTGGCTCATCTGCCGGAGAACCGGGTATATGTCTCTCTTGACGCCGCGGGAGCGTTTGTGAAGAGCTATCTGCAGTTTTCCGGTGGCAGGATCGAGCAGGAGACGCTTCATGCGGACGGAGCCACCATCGGCAGAACGGGGTACTTCTTCCGGGAGCTGACGATCCGTTCTGCGTTCGGGCTTCTCAAGGTGCTGGTCACCGATGGGGCCCTTCCGTGGCCCTATGGACGGGAGACCACCGGTTATGCCGTTGCGGATCTCAGCGCGGCACTGCAGCAGGCAAGCTCGCTGGGCGCGATCATCGAGGTCAAGCCGGATGCTGCGAACGGCCACTCGGCGATGGTTCGTTTCCCCGGCGGTTACCTCGCAGAACTTCATCAAGATTCCGCGGCGCAGTAGAACGCCTGCCGATCAAGTGGAGCGCTGGGTGGAACGCTCCGGCAGTCCGGCTTCGCAGCAGTGCGCAGGGGAGGCTCAGGTTTTCCGCAAAGGCTCCGGTTCAGTGCGCCAGTCTCTGCAGCGATCTACCGTTTAATGCGGGATCGGTGCATTTGGCTGTAGAGGGATTTAGCGCCCTTCAATATAGGACTAGACTGGTCCTATTGGATTGGAGGCTGTTTTCGTGCCCACTGTGGTTGCTTTTTGTTTGTCGGCTCTTCTTGGTATTGCTCCTGTTTCTGCTGCGGTGGCGGCTGTACCTGTACCGATCCCGGCGTCGGATCATGCGGAGTTGAGCGGCGTTGTTGTCGACGCCTCCGGGGCGGCTGTACCCAATGCGACGGTTTCGCTGGAGACGTTCGGCGGCAAGGTTGTGGTCACGGCTGTGACCGATGGCACGGGGCATTATCATCTGCGCGTGTCGGGGCTGGGTGAGTCGCGGTTCCGGCAGCGGGTCACGGCCAAGGGCTTTCGCACTCTGGTGAATGAAAGTCTTGCGCTTCCGGAGGGAAGCAGCCGCGTCAGCGATATTTCGTTGAGTGTGGGCGAGGTCTCGCAGGTGGTGACGGTGACGCCGTCGGAGTCTACCGGAAATGGCGAGATTGGAACGGTGGCGCAGGCGGGCGTTCTGGGAACCATGCCGGAGGCAGATATGCCGTACTCGGCCTCAAGCTACACCTCTCAGACAGTGCTCGACCAGCAGGCGCAGACGGTTTCGGATGTGTTGCGTAACGAGCAGGGCATCCAGGAGACCAACGGGCGCTACTCGGAGAACCAGTACCTGACGATGCGCGGCTTTGTGCTTGAGGTTGGACAGTCGTTGCTGAACGGTATTCCGGGGTTGGTGGATAGCCGCAGCCCCTCCATCGAGAATATTGACCGCGTCGAGATCTACAAGGGGCCGAGCTCGTTTCTGAACGGCGCGAGTGCGTACGGCGCGGCGGGCGGCACCATCAACATGGTGACCAAGCGCGCTGGAGATGCGCCGTATCTGCGTGTGGATGGAGGCTACTCTTCGGCGACGGAGAAGGAAGGCCACATCGATGCGGGTCGTCGTTTTTTTGCCAACAAGGCTCTGGGGGTCCGGGTAAACCTGGGAGGTCGCATGGGCGATACGCCGGTGGATCATCAGGAAGAGAACGTAGCCAATGGCGCGGTCAACGTTGATTATCGCGGGAACCGTTTCCGTGGCAGCGTTGACTTCAGCGATGAGTCTCGCAGCATGCTGGGTTACCGGGATGCGATTGAACTCGATACCGGAGTGACTGTTGTTCCGCGCGCTCCCAAGGCAAGCACGAACCTCTTCGATCATTCCTCGACGTACGATCACCATCAGATGACGGTGCTTTCGCAGGGGAGCTATGACCTCAGCCAGGCGTTCAGTCTGTACGGCTCTTACGGCTATGCGCATCAGCTGGAGTCTTATGCGGGCCCCGGCGTGACGTACCTGGAAGACAACGCGGGGGCTGCGCTCGCCACCGATCTTACGGATACCTCGGACACGCATACGAATGTAGGCCGCATGGGAATGCGCGGCAATGTGAAGACCGGCAAGGTGCAGAATAACTTCACCCTTGCGGCGGATTATCTGCAGATCTGGGCAGGCTACTTCTACGAGTATGGTGACTCGTACGATACGAACCTCTACAACCCTGTTGCGCTTGCGCCGCTGGCAAGCCGAACCGCAGGATTGAAGAATCTCCCGAATACCAATCTGAACCGGCTTTCGAGCGTTGTGGTGGCGGATGTGCTGACCGCGCTGGACGGCAAGCTGACGGTGATTGGTGGTGTGCGCGGGCAGTGGATCGGAGAGCGGTCCATCGGCACGCTGAATCGCGGATCGAACAATACGCCTGTCTTCGATTACTCCAGTGCGACGGTGTACAACAAGGGCATGCCGAGCCCTTCGATTGCGGCGATGTATCACCTGCCCAAGGGCTTTTCGGTGTATGCCAATTACATGCAGGATCTTCAGCAGGGCCCAACAGCTCCTACCACTGCGTCCAATCCCGGGCAGGTGTTTGCACCGTACGTAGCCAAGCAGCAGGAGGCAGGTGCGAAGTATGAGCATGGCACGTTGTTGGCAACGCTGGCGGTTTACCAGATCTCGGAGCCGAACGGAACGCTCAACACGCAGAACACGTTTGTCGTTAACGGAGAACAGCGTAACCGCGGCCTTGAGTTTGAGCTTTCCGGAAATGTGGCTGCGGGCGTTCGTCTGAACGGTGGCATTACGTTCATGGACGCGCGCCAGGAAAACACAGGAGAGGCTGGCGTCGATGGACTGCGTGCGCAGGGCATTCCCGGAACGCAGGCAACGGTGAATGCTGAGTGGACGGTGCCGAAGGTGAAGTCGCTGAATCTTGACGCGCGCGTAACGGCTTCCGGTGGACAATGGGCCGACACGGTTGAGACGATGCATATCCCGGCGTGGGCGCGGCTCGACATCGGAGGACGCTACGAGCTGAAGACAAAGATGCCGGTCACCTTCCGGGTGAACATCGATAACGTAACAGGCAATAATTATTACGAGTCGAGCTATCTTGGGTTGAACATTGCGGCTCCGCGCACGCTGCGCCTTTCGAGCGGTATCCGCTTCTAAACCAGAGAGCAGAAGGCTTCGCCATGGGATTGTTCAAGAACCTACTGCATCATCCGCGCCGTGTCTGGGCGCGCAGGATGGTCTTTCAGGTTCACCTGTGGTCCGGCGTTCTGCTCTCGTTGTATCTGGTGCTGATTTCGCTCTCGGGTGCGTTGATGGTTTACCACGATGCGTTGACGACCAGCACGCTGCCGCAGAATCTCAGACCGTATGACGCGGCAAAGATCGCCTCTGTTCCTTCGGTGATGCAAGCCGCACAGGCTGCGTTTCCTAACGCAGCGGTCAGCTCGCTTACGCTGCCTTCGGCGCGCTTGCCGGTCTTTCAGGTACAGGTGCAGCGTGAAGATGGAAGCTCGTTTCAGGCCATAGCGGACCCGCAGAGCGGCGCGGTGCGACGGCTCTCTCGCAGCTGGGTGGATGTCGTGTATGAGTTCCACATCGAGCTGCTGCTGGGAGACGCGCATGGGATGCAGTGGAACGGCATTGGCGCTGCAGGCTTGTTGCTGCTGGCGGTGACGGGCGTGCTGCTGTGGTGGCGCGGGATGGCGCGTTGGTGGCGTGGGCTGGGCGTTTCCTTCCGCACGAACTGGCGGCGCATCAACTACGACCTGCACCATGCTCTCGGGATATGGACCCTGTTCCTGGTTTCCTGGTGGGCGGTTTCGGGTGTGTACTTTGCGTGGGATAAGCCGTTTACCGCCGTGGTGAACCGGATTTCGCCGCTGGTGGGAATGCGGGAGCCGGAAGCCGCAGCGCTGCGGCCGGAGGTTGTGGGCGGTACGCTGCAGGCGATGCTGGAGCGTGCGCAGCAGGCCTCACCGCACGGCAGACTGAGCACGCTGACGAATCCGAGTCTGGCTGCGGGCGAGCCGCTGACGGCGTATATGAACCTTCGTTCGCCGGAGGACTTTGCACATGCCGACATCGTCACGCTGGATCCGCGCAGCGGTGCGGTGCTCAGCGTGTGGCACTACGGCGAGAATCACAGCGTTGGCGACTGGTTGCTTTGGGCGCTGGAGCCGTTGCACTTCGGAACGCTGTGGGGGCCGTGGATGCGTGCGGCGTGGTGCGTGTTCGGTGTTGCGCTGGCCGTGCTCACCATCACAGGGCTGCTGATGTACTGGAATCGCTTTCTGCGCTTTCGCTGGCGTGCGCTTACGCAGCACCCGGCTTGATGCAAGCCTTGTCGGTGAAGCGAGCGTAGAACTGTGAGCGGACCCAGCTTCGTGCTGGGTCTTTCTGCGTGCGTTCGTGCCAGAGAAGACGGTAGCCCAACGCGGTATCGGCGTGCCACCAAGGATCGGGTTGCAGCCGCGATCGCAAGTCCCTGGAAGTGCAACGCCGTTTCTGCGGGTGTGAAGAAAGTGGTCTGCTAACGCGCCCCAAAGGTGAAGATCGTGTGGGAGCGGAAGGTTTCGCCGGGGCGCAGCACGGTCGAGGGGAACTGCGGGTGGTTGGGCGAGTCCGGAAAGTGCTGCGTTTCCAGGCAGAATCCGGTGCGTGCGCCGTAGTGAACCGGCTCGGCGGCATCAATGTAGTTTCCGCTGTAGAACTGCACGCCGGGCTGCGTGGTGAGGACGTGGAGGGTGCGGCCTGTGGACGGCTCATAGACCTCGGCGAAGTCTTCGCTGTCGAGCACGTAGTTGTGGTCGTAGCCGCGTGCCTGCACGAGCTGTACGTCCTGCTGCTCGATGCGTTCTCCGATGGTGTGCGGTGTGCGGAAGTCAAAGGGGGTTCCTTCGACGGAGCGAAGTTCGCCGGTAGGAATCGAGGTGTCGTCGGTAGGCGTGAAGCGCGAGGCGTTCAGACGTACGACGTGATCGAGCACGCTGCGGGAGAAGTCCCCGCTGAGATTGAAGTAGGCGTGATTGGTGAGGTTCAGCACGGTCGGTCGCGTAGTGGTCGCGGTGTAGTCCAGGCGCAGGGAGTGGTCCTCAAGCGTGTAGCGGACCTTTGCGGTGAGCTCGCCGGGGAAGCCCTGGTCGCCATCGGCGGAGAGCATGGTGAACTCGACGGAGTTTGGTGCGAGAACCTCGCCGCGCCATGCGAGCGTGGCGAAGCCGTGGGCGCCGCCATGCAGCGCGTTGCGGCCGTTGTTGGCGGGGATGCGGAAGTCTTCTCCATCGATGGAGAAGCGTCCGTCGGCAAGCCGGTTGGCATAGCGTCCGCAGAGCGCACCGAGGAAGGCTTTGTCGGCACGGTAGTCGGCGTAGGAGTCGAGCCCGAGAACGACGTTGGTGATGTGGCCGTTGCGGTCGGCAGCATCAACACCGGCAAGGCGTGCGCCGAAGTTGGTGACTCGTACGCGGAGCGCCTGATTGGCAAGCTCGTAGAGATGGATGGATTCACCGTCCGGTTGGGTGCCCCAAAGCGTAGTCTTCAACGGTTCCTGCATAGTGATTTCAAGGCTAACAGCAGCGGTTTCGGATAACGTGAAGGAGAGAGGTCATCAACGATGACGATTGCGATGTCGCGCCGTGAGTTGGCACGTTTGCTGGGGGGCTCGGCGGCATGCGCTGCGGCTGCTCCCGCAGCGCATGCCGCAGGAACAGAGGTGGTGGGAGAGAGCTTCCCCGCCGGCTTTTTGTGGGGATCGGCTACCGCCTCCTACCAGGTAGAAGGCGCCGTGCAGCAGGGTGGCCGGGGAAAGACGATCTGGGATACCTTCTCGCACACGCCGGGCAAGACCTACCAGGGGGACACCGGCGACGTGGCCGATGACTTCTACAACCGCTTTCCGCAGGACATCGCGCTAATGAAAGAGCTGGGGTTGAAGACCTTCCGCTTTTCCATGGCGTGGTCGCGCATCTTTCCCGATGGAGTTGGAACGCCGAACCAGCAGGGACTGGACTTCTATCGCAGGCTGGCCGATACCTTGCTGGAAGCCGGTATCGAGCCGTATTGCACGCTGTTTCACTGGGATCTGCCGCAGGCCCTGCAGGATAAGGGCGGCTGGCAGAGCCGGGATACTGCGGAAGCCTTTGCCGCGTATGCAGGCTTTGTGGCCGGGAAGCTGTCGGACCGCATACGGCACTTTATGACGTTGAATGAGATGCGAACCTTTGTTGAGATGGGGAATCGCGACGGAATCCACGCTCCGGGGCTGAAGCTCGGGCCGAAACCGCTGGCGCAGCTGGCCCACCACATGGTGCTGGGCCATGGGCTCGGCGTGCAGGCCATACGGGCGGCGGGGCGGCCGGGAACGCGCGTGGGGCTGGCGGAGAATGTGCTGGCGATGGTGCCGGTAATTGAGACGCAGCAGCATATTGCCGCTGCGCGCACCGCAATGCGCGAGGAGAATGCGATGTTCCTGACGGCGGTGCTCGAAGGCCGCTATACGGAGGGGTATCTGCGCAAACTAGGAGCCGATGCCCCGGTATTTACCGATGCAGAGATGAAGGCGATTGGCTCGCCGCTGGACTTTGTCGGGACCAATATCTATACCCCGACGTATGTGCAGGCCGACGATAGCCCGAGTGGGTACCGGCTGACCCCGTTGCCGCAGTCCTACCCGGCCATGTACAGCCGCTGGCTCATTGTTGGGCCGGAGGCGATGTACTGGGGACCGAAGCTGGTGCATGAGCTGTGGGGCGTGAAGGCGATCTACATTACGGAAAACGGGACATCTTCCGCAGAGGTCGTGCAGCCGGATGGGCAGATCTGGGATATCGACCGCGTGATGTACCTGCGGAACTATCTGTTGCAGCTGCGGCGCGCTGTGCGTGAAGGTGTGCCGGTAAAGGGCTACTTCCTGTGGAGCCTGCTCGATAACTTTGAATGGGCGGATGGATACAGCAAGCGCTTCGGCATTGTGTATGTGGACTACGCCACGCAGAAGCGGATTCCGAAGCTGAGCGCGGCTTTTTACAAAGAGACGATTCGGCGTAACGCGGTGGCGTAGCTGGACGCGCGCGCGAAAGCCGCAAAAAGAGCCCACCCTGAATCGGGTGGGCTCTTTTGTGGCTCCTGCAAGCGCGCGCGCCTGAACGCTGGGCTAGCTGGCGGCTGCGAGGCTCTGGAACTGCGCTGCGTGGACCTGCACGCTGACCGGCTGCTTCTTGGGGCCGCGCTTGCGTGCAACAAGAATGCGGATACGGTCGATGAGCTCTGCCGGGGTGCTGGCTCCCTTGGGCAGAAAGGCGTCGGCGGCGGTAGCGCGCTCAAAGGCGGTAACGGTGCCGGAGATGAGCAGGGTGGGCAGAGCCGGGTGAAGCTGCTTGGCGCGCTGCACCAGCTCGTTGCCATCCATCTGCGGCAGCAGCAGGTCAGAGAGAAGAAGATCGACCGAACCCTGGGGAGCGTCCTTCAGGTACTCGAGCGCTTCGGCTGCCGAGGCGCTCGACACTACGCGGTACCCACGTGTTTCCAGAAGGAACTTGCGAACGCTGAGGATCTGCTCATTGTCATCAACACACAGGATGGTCTTACGAGGGCGCATGGTCTTTTTCTTTCTCCCCGGTCTTGGGCGGGGTCGTGCTCTGGCGGCTGTTTGGCTGCCGGGTGGAACAGGTCTCAGGCTGAGGGCGGGTCGCGGAGTGTTTTGGAGCGCACTCCGGCCGCGCCGCCAGCTCACTCTTTTTTCGAGCTTGCGGTGACCGCGAAAGACAGGTTTGAGGAGAACCGGGGCCGACTGTGGAGGTTGTGGAAAAAGAGCGTAGAGCTCCTGTCCCACTCCCAGCCAAAATTCGGAGAAGGCGTCCGTTAGACCCTGCTTCCGGACAAGAACAAGCCTGTCCGGAAGCGTGTCGCGGTTGTGACAGAACCTTCAAAGCGGGTGGGGGAAACGAGGCCGGAGGAGGAAGGTTGCGTCCTTCTACCAGCTGTTTCCGGCGCCGTGCCGGAAGGTGACTACCACGTTAAATTGTGTGAAAAACCACAGAAAATGTGGGAAAGCTGTACGAAATCATTCCGTCGTTCGGTTCATGTGCCGGCTGACGATTTGCTTACTTTAGAGAGATGACACGGGCATGACAACGGCGAATATTTAGCGAACATTCGAGGGTTTTTGCCTATCCCTTCCACCGCCCCTTGAAGACCCCGCGTGCCTATTGACGTTTTGGGTTCTCAGCCCTGTGCATAAGTGCCGGTGCCAGGCAGGAAATAGCGTCCCATTGCCACGGAAATGGTGCGACCGGCGATATCGATTCCGTAAACGGTATCCGCCTGTTTCTGCGCCCGGCCCAGCAGAAGGCTTGGCCGGAGCATCTCGACGCCCTGCAAAAAACGGCAGGGAGCGTCTGGGGCGAGCAGACCGTTGGCCACCAGCCAGGCGACGGCCGGCCCGGCTGCTGAGCCGGTAGCCGGATCTTCACCGCTGTAGAACTGCATCCGGGTACGGAACTCGCCTTCCTGCCCGGTGGGCGCCAGGACGTAGAACCAGCGCATGCCGCGCTCGCGCAGCCAGGGGGAGGCAAGTGCCTGAGGAATGGCGAGGCGCTGCAGGCTATCGAGGCTCTTGAGCAGCACGATACAGAAGGCGTTGCCGGTGGAGACGCTTTGGGGCAGGAAGCGAGCGTCGATCTCTTCGGGGGCAAGGCCGAGGACTGGAGCGACTTCGTCCGGGCTATAGGTGCCGCCGAAGACGGGATCGTTCTGCCGCATGCTGCCAAAGACGCCATTGCCGTGCTGCTCGTGCGGGGGGAAGTGCACCGGGATAGGGCCGACGTTGAGCTGCAGCGTAATCTGCTGGGCACCGCGCAGCGTGGGGTGGTTCTGGTAGAGCCAGCTGGCGGTGCCCAGCGTGGGGTGCCCGGCAAAGGGGAGCTCTTCTTCGGTGGTGAAGATGCGGACGCGCACTGCGCCGGGCTCGTCGTCTGTGGGTAGGATGAAGGTGGTTTCCGAGAGCCGGGTTTCGCGGGCCAGGGCCTGCATTTCTTCATCGGAGAGTCCGCGCGCGTCGTGGAAGACGGCCAGGGGATTGCCTTCGAGCGCCTGCTCGGCGAAGACGTCGAGTACGGTGTATTCGTAGCTGCGTTGCATGGCGCGAGTGTACCCGGGATTTGACACGCTCTGCTTCGAGTCGTAGGGTAGAAATCACCGCAGGTGGGGCACAACCGTTCCCACGCTGGTGCGCAGCATCGGCAGCGGTACTTACAAGATTGATGATCCGCTCCTCTTCCATCCCGTCCCTTCGCTGCTGCTGCAACCGCTGCTGCTGTTGCTGTGGCCCTGCGCGGGTGAGTCGGAGCGAATCGTAGGCGAACTAAAACGTCACGAAGCGAGACAACGACCCACCCAAAGGCAGACCGCCGGGTGGGTTTTTCAGCTTACGGCGCCTGCAAACCAGTAACGAATCTGAAGGAGATTTGAATGTCGCTCCGCATCAATGAGATCGCACCTGACTTTTCCGCCGAGACATCGCACGGCCCGATTCACTTCCATGAGTGGATTGGCGACAACTGGGCGATCCTGTTCTCGCACCCGAAGGACTTCACCCCGGTTTGCACCACCGAGCTCGGCGCCATGGCGGCGCTTGAGGACCAGTTCGCTGCCCGTGGCGCGAAGGTCATCGGCCTTTCGGTCGACAAGGTAGAGTCGCACAAGGAGTGGGAGAAGGACATCGAAGAGGTTAGCGGGCACAAGGTGAAGTACCCGATCATCGGTGACCCTGAGCTGAAGATTGCCAAGCTGTACGGCATGCTGGCCGCTGAGGAAGGCGATAGCTGCGAAGGCCGCACGCCGGCAGACAACGCTCCCGTTCGTACGGTCTTCGTGATCGGCCCGGACAAGCGCATCAAGCTGAACCTGACCTACCCGATGACCACGGGCCGCAACTTTGCAGAGATTCTGCGCGTGCTGGACTCCATTCAGCTGACCTCCAAGCACAAGGTCGCGACCCCGGCCAACTGGCAGAAGGGCGATGACGTGATCATCACCGCTGCGTTGAACAACGAGGAAGCAGAGAAGGTATTTCCGGGATATAAGACCGTGAAGCCGTATCTGCGTACGACCGCACAGCCAAAGTAATGTAGGCTGTACAAACGAGCACCGGTGGCGAAGTGGCTAACGCGCTGGTCTGCAAAACCAGTATTCGCCGGTTCGATCCCGGCCCGGTGCTCCAAAACATTGCAAGGAAAGCGAGGCAGCAGCTGCCTCGCTTTCTTGCGTCTGGTGGGATAGCGGATGGAGCTTGCTGCGGTACTGCGCGCGACAGAGGGTGGAGTGATGGTTCCTGTGCGGGTGCATCCTGGCGCACGGAAGAATGCGGTGAGTGGACTGCACGATGGTGCGTTGAAGATCTCGCTGACCTCACCGCCGGTCGAGGGCAAAGCCAATGCAGCGCTCACGGAGTTTCTGGCAGAACTCTTCGGCGTTGCGCGGCGTGAGGTGGTGCTGCTGAGCGGGGAGACGAGTCGCAGCAAACGCTTGCTGGTGCGTGGCGTGAGCGTGCAGCACGGGATCGCGTGTTTGGAACGTGTTTTGCAGAGAACCTAGCGCTCGATATTTTTCTTTCGTGAATAACAGGCGGGCACTGTGCGGTTTTCGGGCACGCTGCGACCATGTTTTTCTCCTGTTCGCAGCGTAGTCACATAGCGGTAACACGGCGCGAAGACCCTTGTATCCAGATCGATATAGGGAGTTTTCATGCATAAACTCTGCCGTAAGGGGTGCCGTCTTTTCTCGACACTCTTTCTGCTGTGCTTTGCCGGTGCTGGTGTTTCACTTGCTCAGTTTGACGCTGCATCTGTTCTTGGTACGACACGCGACTCCTCTGGTGCTGCCGTTGCGCACAGCCGCGTTGTTCTCGCAAACGTCACCACGGGTGTGACGCGAGAGGTTACAAGCGACGACGAGGGTCGCTTCAACTTCGCCAGTGTGCCCATTGGCGAATACAAGCTTTCGGGCGACTCGGCTGGCTTCCGTCACACGGAAACTCCTGCGTTCGCTCTTACGGTCAATGCGCATCAGCGTTATGACCTGACGATGGCGGTCGGTTCTTCGGACACCTCAGTCGAAGTTGTTGGTGGGCCGACACTGCTTGAGACCGAAACCAGCTCGCGCGGACAGGTGATCGGTCAGCGCCAGGTGGAGAACCTGCCGCTGAATGGCCGTTCTTATGCTGACCTTGCGTTGCTCTCTCCCGGTGTGCGTCGCTCGACGCTGGAGAATCAGAGCACCTCGAACCGCGAAGGTTCGTTCAACGTGAACGGTCAGCGTTCGGCGTTCAACAACTTCCTGCTCGACGGTGTGGACAACAACAACTACGGCACCTCGAACCAGGGTTTTGCGAACGAGAACATCTCGCCTTCGCCGGATGCGGTGGAAGAGTTCCGCGTGGATACCGACAACTACTCGGCTGAGTTTGGTCGCTCGCCGGGTGCGGTGATCAACGTATCGCTGCGCCGCGGTTCGAACAAGTTCCACGGCCATGTGTGGGACTACAACCGCAACACGGACTTCAACGCCTCTGGTCCGTTCCTGCCGGTTGGCGGCAATCCGAAGTTCATCCGTAACCAGTTCGGCGCAACCTTCGGTGGCCCGATCTGGAAGGATCGCACCTTCTTCTTCGCCGACTACGAAGGTGTGCGTCAGATCTTCAACAACACGAACACGAGCTCGACGCTGCCGACCGCAAATCAGCGTAACGGCCTCTTCTACCTGAACGACGACACCAGCAATCCGGACTTCGCGATTCCGCTGCGTGATCCGATCTCGGGTCAGACCTATCTTGGTCAGCTTCCGACCTCGGCGCGTACTTCGTTCGCGCGTGCTGTGATGGCGGCGCTGCCGACCAACACCAGCGGCGGCATGTCGAACAACTACTCGTACACACCGCGCGGCGTCATCAACGACGACAAGGGCGATGTTCGCATCGACCATACCTTCAGCCAGAAGACGACGATCTTCGGCCGTTACAGCCAGCACGCTGGCTACATCTTCGATCCTCCGGGAATTCCGGGACGCGCGGGTGGAAACTCGAACGGCAACACGAACATCACCAACAAGGCCATCGCTGCAGGTCTGACGTATGCCTTGCGTCCGAACCAGCTGTTTGACGTTCGCTTTGGCTGGTCGTTGAACAAGGGTGGCAAAACTCCGATCGGCTTTGGCGACGAGTCGCTGCTGACGGAGAACGGCATCACCGACGGTTTGCCGGCGGCCTCGACCCGCGATCTGAATACGCAGGCGATCACTGGCTTCACGCAGCTCGGTGCGCAGAACTCCAACCCCCAGTTCCAGAACCCGGAGATCTACAACCCGAAGGTGAACTACACCTGGATTCACGGCCGCAATACGCTGAAGGCCGGCTATGAGTTCCAGGCTGTGCACACGCAGGTGAATGACTTCAACCCGAGCTACGGCGCCGATACCTATGGTGGTCAGTTCTCGGCAAACGGTAACCCCTCGGACACGACGATTGAAGGTTCCAACCCGAATTTGTCGAACCAGCTGAAGCAGGTACAGAACCTGGCCGACTTCTATCTTGGCAACCGCAGCCAGTATGCGTTGACCAACTATGCTGTCGTGAACCTTCGTCAGCGCTACAACTTCATGTACGTGCAGGATGACCTGCGCCTGAGCGATCGCCTGACCATCAACGCTGGTCTGCGTTATGAAATTGTGACGCCGCAGTGGGAAGCCAACAATCACCTGGCGAACTTTGACCCGACCAGCAACACGCTGATTCAGGCCAAGGGAGGCAGCATCTACAACCAGTCCCTGGTGCATACGCCGATGAACAACTTCGGTCCGCGCTTCGGCTTCAGCTACCAGGCGTCTCCGAACACGGTTCTGCGTGGCGGTTACGGCATCATGTACACGCAGTGGAACCGCGCAGGTGGCGAGAACAACCTCACCTACAACGGTCCTTATGTTGTGAACGCAACGATTACCCAGGACCCGACAAAGTCTGCTCTTTGCACCACGGATACACAGCTGCAGAGCAGCTGCTTCCGCCAGACGCAGCAGGGCTACTCCGATGTTCTGACCTCCGCGGCATTCTTCAATCCGCTGAACGTGACCACGCGCTATATCCCGAAGGATTTCAAAACGGGTTATGTGCAGGAGTACTTCGCAGGCGTGCAGCAGCAGGCTGGCAAGTGGCTCTTTGACCTCTCCTACGTTGGCAACAAGGGAACTCATCTGCAGACGCTGGCCGATTACAACCAGGCAACGTCGTGCAATACGGGTGACTGCGCTTCGTACAACGCTCGCCGCCCCATCACGACCTTCGGCCCGATCGAAATCGCGTATGGCATCGGTATCTCCAACTACAACGCACTGCAGTTCCGCATCGAACGCCGCACGCACATGGGCCTGTACCTGCTGAACTCGTTCACCTACAGCCGTACGTTCGATCTTTCGAGCGGTCATCTGGAGTCCGGAGCAGGCGATACTTCGCGCGTGGATTATCTGCACCCGAAGGCAAGCTACGGTCCTTCTGCCTATGACATGCCTCTGAACGATACGCTCTCCATCGTGTACGACCTGCCGTATGGTCGTGGACGCCAGTGGGGCAGCGGTGCAGGACGTCTGACACAGGCGGTCCTGGGTGGATGGCAGCTGACGCTGATCAACACGCTTTCGAGCGGGCAGCCGATGAACATCACCTACTCCCTGAACTCGAGCTCCGGTCTCTACACCTCGGGCTTTATCAACTATCGTCCGGATCGTGTGGAAGGGCAGCCGCTCTTTGCCAAGAAGTCCAGCCGCGTGAAGAACGCGACCTCGGTTTCTGGAGTTTTGAACGCGCAGGCCTTCGCGGCGCCGACGACGTACGGTATGGGTTCGATGTCGCGTAACGCGCTTCGTTCGGATAGCTACTATGACTCCGACCTTGGCTTGCACAAGCAGTTTGCGCTGTGGAACGATCACTCGTTCTTCGACTTCCGCGCAGAAGCGTTCAACGTGCTGAACAAGGTCAACTACGGCGCACCGGATACGACGACAACCGATAGCTCGTTCGGCTCCATCACCAGCGCATATCCTGCACGTCAGCTTCAGCTGGCTGCGAAGATTCTCTTCTAGCAACAGAAAGAGTATTTGTGTCCATTACCCGCAGAAACTTTGCACAACTGGGCGCCGCTTCCTTGGGAGCGGCGCTCACGCCATTTCGCCTTTCGGCGCAACCTGCTGCAGCTGCCGCAGCCATGGACTTTCCGGTGACAACGCCGGAACCACGCAGCGATCGTTTTCACTTTGCGGTCCTTTCCGACACGCACATTATCGACCGCTTTTATAAGCCCGGATCTGAGAACGGTGCCGAGGACAATGAAAGCATTCTCAAGGCGAATGATCGCCTGGTGGCAGCGCGCGAGGTGCTCAACAACGTCCGCTTCTCAGACGGCAGCCGCATTGAGCAGTACTTCCTGCCGGGCGATGTCTTCCATAACTATCCCTCCGCCGATTACGACTTCTACTTCCAGAACGAAACCCGTCTGGATATCGCCAAGAAGCTGCTCGACGGCTTCAATGCGCCGGTGCATGTGGGCTGGGGCAATCACGACTACGATGTACCGCGTGTCTCGCGCGAGATGTCGCACAGGCTGTTCGAGGCCAAGTTTAAGACCAAGCCTTACTGGGCGATGGACATGCACGGCTTCCGCATTCTCATGCTGAACAACTTCCTGGGCGATACGTGGGATAGCAAGTCGCCGAACTTCCATAAGGATCTCGGCTCACTGGGCGAAGAACAGTTGCAGTGGCTTGAGGCGCAGCTGGCTGAGCGCAAGCCGACGCTGATCTTCATCCACTATCCGCTGTGCAGCGTTGTACCGGTCGAGGTCCGCGACTTCGGTCTGTATCCTCTGCTGCGCCGCTACCAGACGACGATCCAGATGGTGATCGCCGGTCATTGGCACAAGTGGATTGACTTTGCGCACACCTACGGCCCCAAGCACATGGTCATCGCGTCAACGCGCTACGACGAGCACGCCTACATGCTGTTTGAAGCCAATGCGCGCGATGGCGTGATCCGTTGGCTGGATAACTCACGCGTGGAGTGGGCCACCCACTTCTCGGAGCCGTATCCGCTGGGATAGGGTTTCCGGTTTCACGCTAAGCCTCGATGAGGCCGTATCGACGCTGCCACTGTTGTTTGAGGCGCGTCCATACGGCCTCTCGTTCTTGCGGCGAGATGGCGGGGGCGGCCGCGGCGGAGTCGATGAAGCGGGCGGCTTCGTGCTTGGCCAGCTCCAGTAAGTCGCGATCACGCACCAGGTTGGCGACGCGGAACTCAGGTACGCCTGCCTGCCGCGTACCGAAAAACTCGCCGGGGCCACGTTGCGCAAGATCGAACTCGGCAAGTTCAAAGCCATTCTGCGTGCGCACCATGGCGTCGAGCCGCAACTCCGCCTCCGGTGAGACGCGTTCGCCGGTGACGAGCACGCAGTAGCTGCGCGCCGCCCCACGCCCCACGCGGCCGCGCAGCTGATGCAGCTGGGCGAGTCCGAAGCGTTCGGCGTGCTCGATGACCATGACGGTGGCGTTCGGTACATCGACACCGACTTCGATAACGGTGGTGGAGACCAGGACGTGGATCTCGCCGCGTTTGAAGCGCGCCATCGTGACGTCTTTATCGTCAGCGGACATGCGGCCGTGCAGCAGGCCAAGTTTTAGCCCGGCGAGCTGGCCGTGTTGCAGCTCTTCAAAGGCCTCGGTGGCGGAGCGCAGCTTGGGCTTACTGGTGGCGGCTTTGTCTCCGGCGGCTTTGGCGGCTCGCTTCCCTTTGCCTTTGCTCTTGGTGGGGGCTGTGCTCTGCTGCGCGTCGCCGGCAAAGTCGAGCTCAGGCTGGTCATCCCGCTCGCCTTCGATGACGGGATAGACGATGTAGGCCTGGCGTCCCTGTTCGACCTGCTTGCGAATGAATTCGAAGGCTTCTGCTGAACGGCGGCCTTCAAGGCGGCGCGTGGTGATGGGGGTGCGGCCTGGCGGCAGCTCGTCGAGCACGCTGGCTTCGAGATCGCCGTACATGGTGAGGGCGAGTGTGCGCGGGATTGGCGTTGCGGTCATGACCAGCACATCGGGCTCGGTGGCCTTGCCGTCGGCACCGGGCTTGCGCATGAGCTGAAAGCGCTGCTGTACCCCGAAGCGGTGCTGCTCGTCGACGATGACGAGGCCAAGGTTGGCAAAGTCCACGTTTTCTTCCACCAGCGCGTGCGTGCCGATGGCCAGATCGGTTTCGCCGCGGAAGATGCGGCCACGGGCTTCCTTTTTGCTGCGCGGGTCCAGCGATCCGGTAAGCAGCGTGACACGGTAACGCTTGCCGGTGGAGGGAGAGATCGCGTTGGCCAACAGTTTGCGTGCGGACAGGTAGTGCTGCGTGGCCAGAATTTCGGTAGGCGCCATCATGGCCGCCTGATAGCCGTTTTCGATGGCGACGAGCGCGGCTTCGAGCGCGACGATGGTCTTGCCGGAGCCGACGTCTCCCTGCAGAAGGCGGCGCATCGGATGCGGCGAGCGCATATCGTTCACAATCTCGCCGAGCACGCGTTTCTGTGCGCCGGTGGGCTTGAAGGGGAGAACCTGCTTGAGGGCTTCGCGGACTTTCTCGTTGGTGTGAAACGCTGTTCCGTTGCGCTCACGCAGGCGGCGGCGTTTGAGCTCGAGCCCAAGCTCCAGATACCAGAACTCCTCAAAGATAAGGCGGCGGTGCGCCGGGGTTTGCGCCGCCTGCAGCTCGGACAGAGGCGTGCCGGCCTCAGGGAAGTGCAGCGCACGCAGAGCTTCCATGCGGCCGGGCAGCCTGAGCCGTTCGAGCAGGGCGCGGGGCAGCGTTTCGCTGGCCTGAGTGTTGGTTTCGGCAAGGTCTTTAAAAACAGCCCAGAGCACGCGCCGGAGCCAGCGCGAGGTGAGCTTGGCGCCCCAGGGGGTGGTGCCGCCCAGCGACTCGTAGACGGGCACGATGCGGCCCATCTCGAGCATGGTGAACTCCGCGTCCTCGCCCGGGGCGTTGCCTTCGGGGATGATCTCGAAGGTAGGCTGCACCATCTTGAAGCGCGAGGCTCCGGGCAGGGCGTTGGCGCTGCTGCCGGAGCGCGAGGTATCAAGCTTGCCGTAGAGCGCGATCTGTTGCCCGATGCGGAATTTGTCGCGCAGGTACTGACCGTGGAACCAGAGGCATTTGACGCTTTCCAGTGCCTGCGGCGGAGGCTGCAGAAGCCCCTCCATGGCGGCGTCGCTCTCGGGCCGCGGAGGGGTGAGCGAGACGGTGAGCTCGAAGATCGGCGCGGAGCGGGTGCGAACGAAGCCTGTGGCGGTAACCGTGCCGAGCAGGGAGGCCATGTCGCCGGCGCGGTAGGCCGAGAGCGGCTTGGGGTGCAGGCGGTCTTCGTACCGGAAGGGCAGGTGGTAGAGCAGGTCCTCCACGGTGGAAACGCCGCGCTCCGCAAGCCCGGCGGCGACACGTTCGCCAACGCGTTTGAGAAACTTGACCGGCGTTGCGAACTCAAGGGGCACGGCTTGAGTGTAGTGCGTGCCCCGGTCCGGAGGCATGTGGAACAGTGCACAACGGGTTGCGTGTCTTCATGCCGTTACCCGCTAACGCCCGTGGGCCTTTAGGATGTTTCGGAGAGGGAGCGTTTTTCAGACGCTCCTGCAATCCTTATTTCACCGTTGCGTCGTTTACCTTGGATAGTTTCTTCAGCCGTTTCCGGAATTCGCTGACGTTGATCGCCATTGTGCTGGTGCAGGTGCTGGCGTTGGCCGTGCAGGTGCAGCGCCCGGCAGAGGACGCCGCAGGTGTAGAAGATGGCCGGAAGGTGACGCTGCTGCGCCGTTGGGTGCTGGCCGTGGTGACGCCGTTTGAGCGCGTCTCGCATGGCACAGGCACCGGGGTTCGTTCTGCCTGGTCCAGCTATATTGCGCTGCGGCATACGCACGAAGAAAACAAGGCGTTGGAGCAGGAGATCGCCCGGCTGCGGACCGAAGAGGCGGAGTTTGCCGAGGATGCTCGCGAGGGGCGGCGCCTGGCTGCGCTGCTGCAGTTCAAGCAGCACTACATCTCCTCGACGGTGGTTGCCGCGGTGATTGGAACGAGCGGTTCGGACCGCGCTCGCATTTTGACGCTGGATAAAGGTGCCGCCGATGGCCTGAAGCCGGATATGGCGGTCATGACGCCGGATGGCGTTGTGGGCAAGCTGCGCGATGTACAGAGCCACACCTCGGAGCTGCTGCTGCTGAACGATCCGACCTCGGGAGCCGGGGTCATTCTGGCGGCAACCCGTATTCGCGGTATTCTGCGCGGCACGGCCGCCGGACAGGTGGAGATCAATAATCTGACGGCGGACTCACGCATCAAGCCCGGGGAGCAGGTGCTGACCTCCGGGGGAGACGGGGTGTTTCCGCGCGGTCTTCCGGTGGGGGTGATCGAGTCGATTGCACCGGATCCGGTGCACCAGCCGTTTACGGCGATCCGCATCAAGCCATATGCGAACCTTTCCCGTCTGGAAGAGGTTCTGGTGGTAACGGGCTCGCAGGAGGGCCTGCCGCCCGCCGCTGCCGCCGATGCGACGTTGGCCGATGCGATGGCCGAGGCCAACAAGAGGGCCGCCGATATGGTCGCCGAGCGTTTACCGAGCCTGCATGAGGATAAGGACGCGACGGTGGCGCAGCCTGCGCAGGATCAGGGCAATGCTGCAGCGCCGCCGGCGGCGCTGCCACGGCCCAGGCCCGTTCTGCATCCGGACCGCTACTCGCCGGACTCCTCGCCGCCGGCTGGTGAGATGCAGCCAGGCGCACCGGCACCGTCGCAGGACTCTGACTCGAAGGCGGGGGATCACTAATGGCCGAGCATAGTTACACCTCGCGGCGTGAGCTGGACCAGTACTACTTTCATCCTCTGGTGACGGTGCTGGTGCCGTTGGCGTTGATCGTGTTGCAGGCGATCTTGCCCAGGCTCTTTCCGCGCGTGGCGATCTTTGACCTGCCGCTGATTGCGGTGATCTTCTTTTCGGTCGCCCGCCGCTCCCCGATTGCGGGCGCGTTGACGGGCATGGGGATCGGGCTCTTTCAGGACGGGTTGACGAATCATCCGTTTGGCGTCTTCGGCATCGCGAAGTCGATTGTGGGGTATCTGGCGGCGAGCATCGGGTTTGCCATCGACATGGACAACCTGATGAATCGTGCCGCGCTGACCTTTGTCGCGAGCCTGCTGCAGAGCGTGATGCAGCTCCTGATCGAGCGCCTGATGCTGGGCGATAAGAGTTGGCGGGTGTTGCCGTTGCAGGGCTGGCCGCTGCATGAGCTGCTGCGCGCGGCGGTGAGCGTGGCCGTGGCGATTCCGCTGTTTCTGCTGCTGGACCGCTTCAAGCAACGCGACTAGCGCTGCCGCAGGCGGGGTTGCTACGTCCATACAATAGATTCAGACACGGCATCGAGCGTGTTTGCCCAGGGACACGATGGAATCGCAAGAGAAATTCAGCCGCGAAGAAAAGCTGGACGCCACGAAGCTGCATGTGGCGCAGTACCTTATCGCGTTGATTCTTCTGGGGCTGGGCGTGGGGCTGTGGCGTCTGCAGGTGCTGGGCGCGGACAGCTATCGCGTGCTGGCGGAACAGAATCGCATCCGTAAGGTGCCGGTGCTGGCGCCCCGTGGCAAGATTTTTGACCGCGAAGGCCGCATCATCGTGGACAACTACCCTTCGGTGAGCTGCTACCTGCTGCGCGAGCAGCAGAAGAATCTGCAGGCGGACCTTCCGCGCATTGCGCAGGGGCTGCACATGCAGGTGGACCAGATTGACGCGTTGCTGAAGCGTTATGCCTACGCTCCCAAGTATCAGCCGATTCCGTTGAAGCAGGACATTACGCCGGACGAACAGGCGTTTATCGAAGCGCACAGGAATGAGCTGCCGGAGCTGCAGACGCTGGAAGAGGAGCGTCGTCTGTATCCGCGCGATGGCTTCATGGCGCATGTGATCGGGTATGTGGGTGAGGTCAGCGAGAACGATCTGAACAACTCGAAGTTTGCGTTTTACTCGCCGGGCGATGTGGTGGGTAAGGGCGGCATCGAGGAGGCGTACGACGAGATTCTGCGGGGACAGGATGGCTCTCGCGATGTCATCGTGAACTCGCACGGCAAGGAGGTCGGGTTGATGGGGCAGGAGGTCGCCCGTCCGGGCCGCGATCTTCGCCTGACGATCGACCTTGATCTGCAGAAGGCCGCGGAACGTGCGCTTGAGGGTAAAAACGGCGCGATTGTGGCCATGGACCCGCATACGGGCGAGATTCTGGCGATGGCCTCACGCCCCACGTTTGATCCGAACCAGTTCTCCGTGCGTTTGACCAAGGCGTATTGGAACCAGATTCTGACCGATCCGAATCACCCGCTGCTGAACAAGGCGATTCAGGCTCAGCTGGCGCCGGGCTCTACCTTCAAAGTCATTATGACGATGGCCGGATTGCAGGAGAATGTGGCGCAGGATATGAAGGTGACCTGCAACGGAGGCGCAACCTTCTATGGCCATTTCTTTGCCTGTGACCGGAGCCACGGCTACGTCGATATTCATAACGCGCTGCCGTACTCCTGCGATACGTTCTATTACACGCTGGCCAATCGCCTGGGCATCGATACGATGGCGCGTTATGCGACCTCGGTGGGGATCGGCGAGAAGACCGGGGTTGATCTTCCGAATGAGGCCGCCGGTGTTATGCCGAGCGAAGCCTGGAAGATGAAGGTGCTGCACGACAAGTGGTATGCCGGCGAGACGATCTCCGTGGGCATTGGCCAGGGAGCGATTCAGGCTACACCGCTGCAGCTGGCTCGTGCGCTCTCTGGCATTGCGTCCGGTGGCGTGTTGCGCCGACCTCACCTGGTCTTTGACGAGGAGTTGGCTCCGGACGAGCTTTCGGCCCTGCACGATACCTATCCGGGGTCGGGCGAGAAGCGGGTTCCGCTGACGCCGGAGAACTGGCAGATTATTACCGACGATCTGGCGAATGTAACCGGGCCGATCGGGACAGCGGCTTCGGCACATCTGGAAGGCGTGGACTTTGCCGGCAAGACGGGAACGGCGCAGGTGGTGAGTCATAGCGCGTTGTCGAAGGTGGCCAAGGGAACGAATACGCTGCCCAACGCCTGGTTTGTCGGGATGACGCCGCGTCGTAATCCGGACATTGTGGTGGCGGTGCTGTGGGAGCATGGCAACTGGGGGAACAATGCCGCGAACCTGGCCAGCGAGGTGATTACGGCGTTTGTGAACAAGCAGCGCCAGCGGGCAGGCAATCTGGTGAAGCTGGCTGAGGTGAAGCCGGCTGCTGGGGTTGCGGGCTCGGCCGCGTCTTCAAACGCGGCGACAGGAGCGGAGACGACGGCGGAGAAAGCTGCTGCGCCGCAGACGCAGAGCGAAACTCCCTAAGCGTCTTCTCGCTCCGTGATTGAGCCGGCCTGCTCTGACCCGGTGGCTGAAGCCTGAGCGGGCCGGGAAAAAGCCGAATAGACTGTTGCTGATGGCTCGCAGAGGATTTCGCGATTTCGACTGGACGTTGCTGGCGTTTGTGCTGGTTTTGTCTGTGATCAGTGTGCTCGAGATTCGCTCGGCCACGGCGATGACGAAGTTTCACGGCTTTGAGGTCAAGCAGCTTCTCTTTCTTCTGGTGGGCATCGGGTTGATGTTCGCGATGTCGATGGTGGACTACCACCGGTTGCTGGACGTTGCCAATATTGCCTATGGCGCAAGCTTGTTCTCGCTGGTGGCTGTTCTGATTCCGCATGTCGGTCAGAAGGTTCTGGGCGCGCGGCGCTGGATCAACCTGGGCGGGGGAGCGCACTTTCAGCCCTCGGAGTGGGTGAAGCTGGTGCTGATTGTGGCCATGGCCCGCTTTTTGTGGGGGCGCGCGGGCGAAGGCAAGGAGCTGAGCTGGAAGGACGTCGGCAAGGCCTGCGCGCTGGTGCTGGTGCCGATGGCGCTGGTGTTGAAGCAGCCGGATCTCGGCACATCGCTGACCTACCTGCCGGTGCTGGTCGCGGGCCTGTTTCTGGGCGGCATGCGGTTGAAACAGGCGGGAATCATCGTGCTCGGACTGGTGGTGGTGCTGGGCATCGGCTACGGCGCGGGGAAGCGGCTGAAGCCTTACCAGCAGAAGCGTATCGATGCGTTTTTGAACCCGGATTCGGATCCGAAGGGCTCGGGCTACCAGATCAAGCAGTCGTTGATTGCGGTGGGTTCGGGCGGTGTCTGGGGGCAGGGCACCAACAAAGGCTCACAGACGCAGGGCGACTTTCTGCCCATCCCTTATACGGACTTTATCTTCGCGGCGTTTTGCGAAGAGCATGGCTTTGTCGGGGCCACCTTTGTGCTGCTGCTGTATTTTCTGATTCTGGTCCGGCTGGTGCAGAACGCCCAGACCGCGAGCGATCCTCCCGGGACGCTGCTGATTATGGGGATTACCGGGGTGATGCTCTTTCAGATCGCAATCAATATCGGCATGTGCATCGGGTTGATGCCGGTGACGGGAATTCCGCTGCCGTTGATGAGCTACGGCGGTTCCTCGATTATTTTTACCTTTCTTTCCCTTGGGATCGTTATGAACGTGCGAATGCGGCGGTTTGTGAACTAGGGGGGCCTAAACGCGAGGCTAAGAAAGAAGGGGCAGGATGGCAGGAGACTTGCCCCCAAAAATGTTGCATACTAGGGGAAGACATCGTCCTGGTCTGACGCCAGCACGGTGAGCAGTAAGCCGGTCTCCGCGGATGACGATTTTCCCGCCGGGGCCGAGACACACAAGTTTAGATAGAAGGCCGGCCAGGCACCGATCTCATTTTTGCGGGCCGGACAGGTTTGAGGATGCACCGAAACGGACGGCTAACGGCCCCGCCTCAGCATGAGGCAGTGTTGGTCACAAACTCCGTTTTTGGCGTCTCGCGCTACGGCGCACGCGGTTACACACTGAACATCAGGGCACAACTCGACAGCCTGCGTCTTCGCTCTCAGCGGAGCGGCGGGCTGTGGTTTTTGTCGAGCGCTCCACCTGTTCTTCCCGCCCCTCAAACCCTGTCCTCAACCGCGAAGGTGGTCTGCGTGGCTTAGGCCACGCGGTCGATTCAGATTGGGTCTGTTCCGGCAGCTCGTCCTTCAAGACGGGCAGAAAGCGGGACAGCAATGTCGAAGGAAATTTATATCTCCAGCACGCCGCAGGAAACGCGGCTAGCGATCGTCGAAAGCGACGCACTCTCGGAGATTTACTACGAACGTGAGAACGAATACACGCTTGCGGGCTCCATTTATAACGGGCGCGTAACCCGTGTGCTGCCAGGCATGCAGTCGAGCTTTGTCGACATCGGCCTGGAGCGCGATGCCTTCCTGTACATCACGGACTTTATGGAAGAGGCCGGTGAGTCGGCCGAGTTTGAAGGCGAACGGTCTTCGGGCGGTAGCGGA
The DNA here is from genome assembly GCA_028283625.1 of Acidobacteriaceae bacterium. GTDB lineage: Bacteria > Acidobacteriota > Terriglobia > Terriglobales > Acidobacteriaceae > Granulicella. The sequence continues at coordinate 75,054 of JAPWKG010000026.1, forward strand.
AATGGTGGTGGCGGTGGCCGTCGCCGTGGTCGCCGTGGCAACGGAGAGCGTCCGCGCGTGGAAGGCGAAAGCACCGAGGAAACCACGGATCTGCAGGCTGAGGACGGCGGCGAAGAGTACGCTGCGGAAGGCTCGCCGCGTGAAGAGGAAGAGATTGGCGAAGGTGCTCCGGGGGCCGATGGCAGCCGTCGCTGGCGTGGCCGTCGTGGTCGCCGTCGTGGCCGTGGTGGCGATCGTGGCAACGAGCGCGGCGCAGCCGGTCAGGCGCAGCCTTCGGAGGAGCCGCAGGTGGTCGTGGAGGGCGGCTATGACAATGCGGAGCCGTTTGCGGCTGCGGAAGAGCCACAGGCCGTTGAGGAGTCCTCGTTCGAGGCGCCGCGTCGTGAAGGGGGCCGTCGTGAAGGCCGTCGCGGCCGTCGTGACCGTGACCGTGGCGAGCGCCGCGAGCGTGGTGAACGCGCCCAGGCTGAGCCGCAGGCAGAGAGCCTTGCGTTTGAGGCAGCTGCAGGGGAGCCGTTCATTCTGCCGGGCGAGAGCCTTTCGAAGTATCGTCCGCGCGCTGAAGGCGAGACCGACGAACCGAAGGAAGAGCTGAAGGCCACTGCGCCGGTTGTGGATGCGTTTGTCGCCGCTGGTTGGGACGGCGGTCTGGTGCTTCCCGGTGAGACGCTGCGTTCGCGCGGTGCTTCTTCCAGTGCGGCGCCGGCTGCGGATGTTGCCAGCGATGAGGATATTCGCCGTTACGCACGCGCGGAGCGTGGTGAGGCTGCTGAGGGTGGCCGTGATCGCCGCCGTGATCGCGATGGCCGTCGTGGCCGCCGCGAGCGGGCCATTGATCCGGCTGAGGCGGTTCTGCCGGCGGTGACCAGCCAGCACGAGCCCGAAGCCACTGTGCTGCCGCTCACCGACGATGCGCCTTCGTTTGAAACGGCGGAGACCGAAGAGCGTTTTGCCGAAGCGCACGCTCATGAGCAGGACACCGCGCATGCCGAGTTTCTGGCACAGCGCCAGCAGGCACAGGCCGAGGCGGAGCTCGAGGTCGAAAGTCTGGTGATTGACGCTGCACCGGCCGAGCCTGCGGTGAGCGAAGAGGTTGTGGAAGCCACGGAGGAGTTTCACGAAACCGTTGCCGAATACGAGCCGGAAGAGAATGCTTCGGCATCGTTCCGCGTAGACACGGGCGAGACGCGTGAGTTCCGTCAGAGTGCACCGGCAGAAGAGCCTGCGGCGGAAGAGCATGAGTTTACCTCGGTGCAGTCGTCGGGCGAGATGCTCTCTGAGCCGGTGGTGGTCGAAGAGGGGGCGGAGGAAAGCTCTCCGATCGAGCACGAAGGCGCGGTGCTGGATGTGCACGCGGGCGAGAGCGAATCGGCTCCGCTGGCAGCGCAGCAGCACTTTGAGCCGGGGGAAGGCGATCTGGAGGAAGAGCTGCTCGACGAGGAGGACGACGGTGTTCTCACGCTGCAGGCTTCCGACTTTGACGACACGGAAGAAGAGACGCTGGAAGCTGCCCCCGAGCTGGGTGCGCTGCTGAACGACATGTCGCTGGACGCGCTGGTGATTCCGGATGTGGCCGAGGACGATCTCGACGAAGAAATGGACTTCGAGGACGAAGACCTTGAAGAGGACGAGCTGGACGAAGGCGAAGAGCTTTCGGGATCGGATATCAGCGAGGCCGAGGAAGAGGCCTTTGTTGCCAGCGATGAGTTTGAAGAGTCTGACGATGCGGTGATTACGGAGAACCCGGAGCGCCGTGAGCGCAGCGGCCGTCGTGGCCGTGGCCGCCGTGGCGGTAGCCGTGGCGCCCAGCGCGAACGGGCGCAGGTGGAGAGCGCACCGGAGCGCAGTGAGCCTCGCGAGGAGCGCAGCGAAGGCGGGGAGCCGCGCGCAGAGCGCAGCGAGCGCCGCCGTGATCGTCGCGGAATGGCTGGTTCGCGTTCCGGCGGCCGTATGTCGCGTGCCTCGGCACAGTTGACTAACCTGCCGGCGATCAGCGACCTGCTGAAGCCCGGGCAGGAAGTTCTGGTGCAGATTGCCAAGGAGCCGATTGCGAAGAAGGGTGCGCGTATTACCTCGCACATCGCTCTTCCGGGACGCTTCCTGGTCTTCATGCCGACCGTGTCGCACGTAGGTGTTTCGCGCAAGATCGAGTCCGATGGCGAGCGCCGTCGTTTGAAGGAGATTCTGCTCAGCGAGCGTGGCGAGGCTTCAGGAGGCTTCATCGTGCGCACGGCCGCGGCCGGTGCAAGCGAAGAGGAGTTGCGCAGTGATCTGCGTTTCCTGTTGAACCTGTGGGCCGATATCAAGCAGCGCTCCGAGGCGTCGAAGTCTCCGGCGCTGATCTACCACGATCTCAATCTGGTCGAGCGCATCCTGCGCGATCAGGTCACCGATAACTTCTCGGCGATCTGGGTAGATACGGAAGATGCGTATGAACGCGTGCTGCGCTTCCTGCAGCGCTTCCAGCCGAGCCTGATTCGCCGCGTGAAGCTGTACACCAAGGAGACGCCGCTGTTTGAGCAGTTCGGTATCTCCGAGGAGATCAACAAGGCGCTGCGTTCCAAGGTGTGGCTGAAGTCGGGTGGATCGATCGTGATCAACCAGACCGAAGCGCTTGTCGCAATCGATATCAACACGGGCAAGTACGTTGGAAAGACGGCTCGCCTGGAAGACACGATTGTGAAGACGAACCTCGATGCGATCCCCGAGATCGTTCGCCAGATTCGTCTGCGCGATCTGGGCGGCATCATCGTGATCGACTTCATCGACATGGACGAGCGCAAGAATCGCCAGAAGGTGCTGCAGGCTCTGGAAGAAGAGCTGAAGAAGGATCGTGCTCCGTCGAAGGTTCTGCAGTTCAACGACTTCGGTCTGGTGGCGATTACCCGCAAGCGCGTGAAGCAGTCGCTGGAGCGTACGCTTTCGACGACGTGCTCGATCTGCGCCGGTACCGGCATGGTCAAGAGCCCGGTCACGGTCTGCAACGAGATCTACATCGAGCTGCGCAAGATGCACAAGCATCTGGACAAGGGCGATGTGATGCTGCGCGTGCATCCTGAGGTGGTCAAGCACCTGAAGCTGAACAACGCCAAGTGGCTGCAGGAGATGGAAGAGATGTCGAGCAAGACCATCCTGGTCAAGAGCGATCCGAGCCTGCATCCGGAGCAGTTCGATATTCACTAAACCGCTTCCGTTGTGGAAGTGATCGCAGAACAGAGAGACGGCGACCTTCGGGCCGCCGTTTCTTTTCCCGCAGAGGGTGTGGGCAGGAGGGGGACGGATGGAGGAGAGCGTAATGGAGCAGAGGACAACGGGCGTTGTGACGGTGGCGCGTCAGGAGGTTCTGGCTGGTTTGACCTCGGCGCTGTCGCTGGTGCCGGAGGTGGTGGGCTTTGCGCTGGTAGCGCATGTGAATCCTCTGACGGGCCTGTATGCGGCGTTCATCCTTTGTCTTGTGGCGGCGATCTGGGGCGGACGTCCTGGCATGATCTCCGGTGCGGCGGGTTCGATGGCGGTGGTGAGTGCAGGGCTGGTGCTGCAGCATGGGGTAGAGTACCTGTTTGCCACGATCGTGCTGACGGGTGTGATCCAACTGCTCTTTGCGTGGCTGCGGCTGGGCAAGCTGATTCGGATGGTGCCGCATGCGGTGATGGTGGGCTTTGTCAACGGTCTGGCGATCATCATCGGCTCAGCGCAGCTGCAGCACCTGAAGGAGAACGGGCACTGGATGGCGGCGCCGAAGCTGCTGACGATGCTCGGCCTGGTTGCGATCACCGCAGCCGTGACGGTGCTGTTGCCGAAGTGGACGAAGGCGATTCCTTCGGCGCTGGCAGGCATTCTGGCCGCAACGGGTGCGGCCCTGCTGCTGCACCTTCCGGTACGTACGGTGGGGGATCTGGCCTCAATCCATGGCTCGCTGCCCCATGTTCATCTTCCCCAGGTGCCCTACACGCTGGAAACGCTGAAGATCTGCCTGCCGTATGCGCTCATGCTGGCGACGATCGGGCTGGTGGAGACCTTGCTGACGCTGAACCTGATCGACGAAATGACGGAGACGGCCGGTGCGCCGAACCGGGAGTCGATGGCGCAGGGTATCGGCAATTTGGTGGGGGCGTTGCTGGGCGGCATGGGCGGTTGCGCCATGATCGGGCAAAGCATGATCAACCTGAACGCGGGTGGGAGAAAGCGTTGGTCGGGTGTGGCGGCGGGGCTGTTTCTGCTTTCGTTCATTCTGTGGGGGTCGCATTGGATTGAGCGGATTCCCCTGGCGGCGCTGGTCGGTGTCATGTTCGTGGTCTCGTTTGAGACCTTCAACTGGAAGAGTCTGGGGTCGCTGGGCAAGGTGCCGGGACATGATGCGCTGGTGATGATTGTGGTGACCGTCGTGACGGTGCTGACGAATCTGGCCATCGCGGTCGTCTCCGGCATTGTGATTGCGGCGCTGGTCTTTGCCTGGGACCATGCGCAGCAGCTGGAGGTGGAGACCGAAGAGCGGGAGGATGCGAAGGTGTATCACCTGGACGGCTCGCTCTTCTTTGCCTCGGCGGCGCAGTTCAAAGGTTTCTTCTCGCCCCGTACAGACCCGGATCGGGTGGTGCTGGTTTTTGAGCAGGCGCGGGTGCTCGATGGTTCGGCGCTCGATGCGATTGCCTCGGTGCAGGAAAAGTACGCGAAGCTGGGCAAGCGTATGGAGATGGTCGGGCTCAGTCAGCACTGTGACCGCTTGTTGCGTCGTAAAGGCCTGCTGCCGCAGGCATAACGAAAATCATCGAATCGAACCGTAGGTGGCGGCTACGGTTCGGTTTGTTTTTCCGCTGCAGGATTGCCATAATTGTCCATGGCAAACAACTCCTCTGTATTGGCCTCTGCGGCATCCCTTGCCAGCGGCGGACAAAGTCTTTCCGGCTCGCTTCCTCGCGACTGTACCTTTACGCCTTCTGACTGGCATGCGCTCTCCAGGCATTGGTACCCGGTGGCGTTCTCTCATGAAGTGACCGACAAGCCTTACGCGGCGAAGTTGCTGGATGAGCGTGTGGTGCTCTACCGGATCTCGGATGGAAGCATTCGCGCGGCCAAGGATATCTGCTATCACCGCGGCGCGCCGATGAGCATGGGCTGGGTGCAGGGCGATGAGATCGTCTGCGCGTATCACGGGCTGCGCTACAACGAGAAAGGACAGTGTGTTTGTATTCCGGCGCACCCCAAGGGCGCAATCTCTCCGCGACTGCGGCTGCATATGTTGGGCGCACAGGAGGCCTTTGGGCTGGTGTGGGTGCAGCTGGTGGAAGACGCCCAGGCGCAGCTGCCGGTAATGGAAGAGTGGGACGATCCGGACTATCTGCAGGTGCTGCCCAACAGCGTTCCGATGGAAGCTGCCGCCGGCCGGCAGATCGAAGGCTTTCTGGACGTGAGCCATTTCTCGTTTGTGCATGTGGCTACGTTTGGCGAGCCGGAAAACACGGAGGTTCCGGATTACAAGGTGACGCAGACGACGCGTGGTTTTGTGGCCGATTACATCAGCTCGGTCAGCAATTACTCCGTGGGCTTCAAGCACCTGAATCCGCCGGGCTTTCTGTGGCACCGCCGCTTTGAGACGTTCCTGCCGTTCACCGCGAAGCTAACGGTAACCTTCCCGAACGGCAAGTTGCACATCCTGAACACGGCCTCACCGGTATCGGCACGCAAGACCAAGCTGTTTGTTCCGATCTGCCGGAACTTCGACAAGGATGCCCCACTGCAGGCGACGCTGGACTTCAATCACCAGGTCTTTGCTGAAGATCAGGCGATCGTGGAGCAGCAGTACCCGGAGGATCTTCCGCTGGATCTGCAGGCCGAGGCTCATTTTCCCGCCGACCGCAGCTCGATTGCCTACCGCAAAGGGCTGGCAGCGATGGGGCTGGGGAGAAGCTTTACGGCCTAAGGCTTTTTGCCGGGTAGTCCGATGGTCCACAGGGTGCATCTCACCCGCACATGTGGACCATTCTGCTTTTGTGCGGCTCGAATATTTTTATGACCTTTGCGTGGTACGGGCATCTAAAGTATCGCGACGTGGCTCTCTGGAAGGTGATTCTTGTGAGCTGGTCGATCGCGTTTTTTGAGTACTGTCTGCAGGTTCCGGCCAATCGAATGGGCGCAAAGACGTTCTCCCCAGATCAGCTTAAAGTGATGCAGGAAGTCATTACCTTAGCCGTTTTTGGGGTTTTCAGCGTCTTTTACTTTGGGGACAAGTTGCACTGGAATCACTTCGTTTCTTTCGGAATGTTGATCGGTGCGGCATTCTTTATGTTTCACAAGTTTTAGAGGTAGCTGCCGCTGATATGCTGGGCGGCGGCGTAGAAGAGTGATGAGTGCAAGACGGCGGCATACGGACGTAAGGCGCAGCGAGTCGGTTGACGACTATCTGAAGGCGATCTATAGCCTAAGCGGGGAGATGCAGCGACGCGTCGGCAGCTCCGCGCTTGCGGCGCGGCTGGGGGTGGCCCCAGCCTCCATCACGAACATGCTGCAGAAGCTGGCCGGTGCGGAGAACTCGCTGCTGGATTACGAACGCGGCCGCGGGGTGCGGTTATCCGTAGCCGGACGGCGCCGGGCGCTCGAGATTGTGCGCCATCACCGTCTGATCGAGACGTTTCTCTTTGAGGTGCTGGAGTATCCGCTGGCAGAGCTGCATGACGAGGCGGAGAAACTGGAACACTTCATCAGCGAGAACTTTGAAGCGCGCATTGCGGCTAAGCTCGGCAATCCGACCGCCGATCCGCACGGGCACTGTATTCCGGCGCTGGATGGCGCGATGCCCCCGGAGCATGGCGTGAGCTGCCGTTGCGATACGCCGGAGTTTTAGGTCCAGCCCTGGGATCTTCCCCTAAGTGAAAACGCCAGCCGAAGGTCGGCTGGCGTTCTGTTGTCGGGCGAGTGTTGAGGCCTACGGAGCAGACACGATTGTGCCCGGGGTGGCGCCCACCGTGTTGTTCTTGAGCCCGAGAGCGATGGGGGTCACGACAGGAACTGCCGCGCCGACGATCTCCACCAGGCCGCCCGGTGTATCGGCATCCGTGGCCAGGACACCCTGTGCGATCCAGACGTTTCCGGAAGGATCCACGGCAATGCCCTTGGGGTAGTTGACGAACAGGGACTTCTGGAAGCCACCGATCGCAGTTGACCCGGTCGTAGCGTCCGTGCAGGTTCCGTTGTACGCGGGGGAAAGAGCCGTGCCCGATGCGCTCAGCTCGGAGACCGAGCCGCCGGTCAGGTTGTAGTTCGTGACCCAGACGTTCTGAGCGCCGTCGATCGCGATGTTACGCGGACGGAAGATTCCGCCTGCGCAGGCTGCTGTCGCGGTGCCGACGGTCGGTGTGTTTTTGCTAAAGGTAATCGGCACCAGCGTGTTGGCGATTCCCGGGAAACGGCAGGCGCTCGAAGAAGCAGAGCAGTAGTTGCCGACCCAGAACGAGCTGGTCTGCTTGTAGACGTTGCTGCTGCTGACCGCAACGGCGTAGGTGTAACCAAAGAGGCCTGAGGCGTTACCGATCGATGCCACGGAGAAGTTCGTGGTGCTGGAGGAATCGGCCGTCAGCAGGTAAGGCGCGCTTAGGCTGCTGGTGGTCGTGGCGTTCACGATCAGGGTGTTGGATAAGCCATCCGTTGCCATGGCCACGCCGTACGAGGGGCCGGTGGTCGAGCCTACGACGCTAGGGATCGGTTGGCTGCCAGCGGAGCTTGCGCTCGCAGCGCCACCGTAATCATAGGCTTGATGAGCGCTGTAATCGTAGGCGAAGAGATCACCGTTGTTGTTTAAGCTAAGCCCTTCGATCGTTCCAGAAGGCTGGCTCCAGAGTGAGGTCGACCCGGACGCCGTCTGAACCAGCATGTGGTCGGTGGCTGATGCTGAGGTGGTGTAGGTCGACATGTAAACGCTGTCATTGCTGTCGATGGCCAGACCGTAGCTGGAGCCGTAGAGCGAGCTGTTGCCCGCGCAAAGGATCGGACCACCGTTGGGTGCGAAGCCTCCGAGAGTGGGCGATGCGGTGACCGAGTTGTTGACGTAGACGTTGCCCGACGAGTCGATTGCGACGTTGTTCGGATAAGAAAGCAGGCTGCCGATGGAGCAGGCGCTGGTGGAGTTGTACCTGATGCCGATGGTCCAGTCCGAAGGTGCGCTGGTGAGGGTCGGCTGGAAGGGAGCTGCTGCGGTCACGAGGCCGTAAAGATTCGTCAGCGCGGTTGTTGAGCCGTTGGTCGGATTGATCAGCATGTAGTAAAGCGCCTGCAGCACGTTGTTCGGCGAGCTGGGGTAGCTGATCGACGGTTGGCTGGTGACGGAGGCCGAGCTCGGGACGGCTGCGTTGCTGAAGAGCGTGGTGCAGCTGGTGGAGCTCGCGGTGGCGCTGTTCACGCAGGAGGCGATGATATCGGCAAGGGTGTTCAGCTTCTGATACTCAGGCGTTGCCGTCACGGTTACGTCGTTGAGCGTTCCTGTTGGCGTCGTGCTGGTGGCTGCAACGCCTGTGCTGATGTTGACCAGGTTCGCGATCGTGGTCACGGCGTTTGCGAAGCCGGTCTGCGCCTGCGTGGCCGAAGGTGCGCCCAGGCTCAGAGTGTTCGGGTTGAAGTACTGCTGCAGGGCGGCCATAGTGGCTGCGCTGGTGACCTCGTTCATGTTGACAAAGGTCGAGTTGGTGATGGTGGAGCAGGCACCGAGAGCGGCGATCATGCCGATGGCCGAATTGGTGCTGGCTCCGCTCGTTCCGTAGTTGCCCTGGGAGTTTCCTCCGGTGGCCACCAGGTACATCTGCGGATCGCCGGAGGAGGGGCAGCTCCAGGCACTGCCGCTGGAGTCTATGATGCCGCTGGTGTCTGACTTCTGGAAGGCGAACGAACCGTAAGCGTCGTTCTGCGAGGTGGTTTGGGCATACAGTGTGGATGCGGAGCCATAGCCGGAGGTGCCCGCCGCGTAGAGCATCACGTTGGCGCCGACGACTGGCTGGTTACCGCCCAGCAGGTGGCCGCCCAGTTTGGCTGAAGTGGATGTCGTGTTGGTGGCCGGGGTCATGCTGGCACATCCCGACAACAAAGCCGCAGAGGCTCCGGCCGCTACGAGCAAGGCTGATCGTAAGGAGAAGAAGTAGTTAGAAGTCACTATGCTCCATAGAAGATGTCAAGGAGAGGCTCGAGAGACCCCGGGCCTTGGCTTGTTTAATTTTTCGAGAACTGCCGCGATTCTAAGCGTAAGGGGCTCATTATGGAAGCGATGGAATCGGAATGTGGTCGCTAAACGAAATATGGCGGCATGGGAAGGACTCCCATGCCGCCATATGTGTCGGAAACGAACGAATGTGAAGGGTTAGCGCCCCAGCTCCTCGAGGAACTTTTCGACTTCAAGAGCTGCCATGCAGCCGGTTCCGGCAGCGGTAATTGCCTGACGGTAGCGGCGATCCTGTACGTCGCCGCAGGCATATACGCCGTGGATCTGCACGCCGTTGCGTGTGACGAAGACGTTGTGTTCGGTCTTGATGTAGCCATCCTCGTCGAGGTCGATCTGGCCCTGGAACATGGTGGCGTTCGGCTCGTGGCCGATGCCGAGGAACATGAACTGCACGGGCAGGGTCCAGCGCTCGCCGGTCTTGGTGTTGTGCACCTTCAGTCCCTTCACGTCTTTTTCTTCAACGCCCAGCACCTCTTCGACCACGGTGTTGTGCAGGAACTCGATCTGCGGGTGCGCAATGGCGCGCTCCAGCATGATGCGGCTGGCGCGGAAGTTTTCCGAGCGGTTGATGAGGGTGACCTTCTTGGCAAAGCGGGTGAGGAAGAGTGCCTCTTCCATGGCCGAGTCGCCCCCGCCGACGACGGCGATCTCTTTGCCGGAGGCGAAGAAACCGTCGCAGGTGGCGCAGGAGCTGACACCGAAGCCGACAAGCGCCTTCTCGCTGGGCAGACCGAGCCAGCGGGCAGAAGCGCCGGAGGCGATGATGAGCGTACGCGTTTTGATGATCTCTTTGCCGACCTGCAGCTCAAAGGGCGAGGTGAGCAGGTTGGCGCTTGTCAGATGCGCCATGCGCAGCTCGGCGCCGAAGCGTGTGGCCTGCTTCTTCATGTTTTCAATCAGCTCAGGACCTTGTACGCCCTCCGGCCAGCCGGGAAAGTTTTCCACCAGCGTGGTGATGGAAAGCTGTCCGCCGGGCTCATGGCCTTCCAGAACAAGAGGCTTAAGGTTGGAGCGGCCAGCATAAATGGCGGCGGTGAGTCCGGAGCATCCGGAGCCGAGAATAACGGTATCGCGTACGGTTTCAGACATGACTATTTGATTGTAGAAGGTTGCGGGAAGGTTCAGGTTCCGGATAAGCCGCGAAACGCCGTCTCCTCAAAGGCGTAGCATCGCATGTATGGCAAATCTTGTTCTTGTTTACGGTATGCGTCTTCTTCCAGCCGAGGAGGTCGCGGGCGTGCAGGCGGCTCCGGTCGAGCTCAAAAATGGCAAGGAAACGCCGGTGACGATGCATATCCTTGAGGGAACGCGCGAGCAGATTGAGGCTCAGCTGCGGCACAGCATCGATGCATTTTTTGATTTCTACCCGCAGATTTAATCTGCGCCCGGCTGTGCGGGGGCTGTGCGTCGGCCTCCGTGGCTGGAAGCTGAGCCTTGTCCTAGATCGGGACAGTGCGTTGTCTCAAAACACTCCACGACGAAGAAGCAGGTGGAGGAGTTTTGCGGGATGCGCGTTTCGCGGCGGGTAGTCTGGCTTTTGGTCTTGGGGTGGGCGAGCGTACTGCCTGCGCAGTCGGTGTCGCCGCCGGACGCTTCGGTTGGGGCGGCGTTGCGCTCGCTTGCGCTGCGCGCGGGCACGGTGTTCGTCGGCCAGGTGCAACGCATCGAACGGCGCAACAGTGTTGTGCTCATTCATTTTTCGGTGGAGCAGACGCTGCAGGGCAGCGCCGGCAACGAGTACATTTTGCGGGAGTGGGCGGGGTTGTGGCCGCCGGGGCAGCAACGCTATTACGCAGGGGAACGTGCCCTGCTGTTTTTGCGTCCTGCATCTGCGGGGGCGTTGAGCACGCCGGTGGACGGTGCGGAAGGTGTGCTGCCGGTGCAGCAGCCGGAGGTAGCGGGCGGCGCGGCCACCGTAGACATCCGCAGGATTGCCACGAGGGTGCTGCGTGGGCCGCAGGAGCCGTTGGCCAGTGTGGCGAACGGCGCGATTTCCATGACCGAGGCAACAGCGCTGATCGCATCTGCGGGGCGCAGTCTGTGGCATGAGCCGGTTCGCGTAAGGCTTCCGGTACCGGTCCGCATCGTGCTTTCCGGTGGTGGGGCAGGGGGCGGAGTTTCGGGACAGTCGCCTGTGAGGTTGCGGGATGCGCGTTAGCCTCTGGAGCTCTGGTGGGAGCAGACGCCGTACGGCGCACGTCTGGGTATTGCTTCCCGTGCTGCTGTTGATGGCCGGGCGTTGTGCGTATGCCGGCGGTCCCCGCTTCGTTACGGGAACAACCTACGCGAATCAGGGGCAGTGGATGGCGTTTCGGACGCCAAACGTCAGCTACTATACCGACCCCGGAGACTTGAACGCTTCGGTGGCTCATGCGCAGGCGGATGCGATTGTGGCCGCGGCCGCGGCGGTGTGGAACGTGCCTTCGGCGAGCCTGGTGCTGGCGCAGGGCGGAGCTTTGAGCGAGCACGTCAGCTCGAAGAACACCTACTTCGATGGTGAGAACGTGATCTTTCCTGCCGATGTGCAGGCGACGAACTTTCTGGCCAAGCCGGTTGCGGTGATCTACGACTCGGATGGCTCGGTGATTGATCTTTTACTCGGGGTGAGCGCGAGCGATCCTTCGAGCTGCCGCCAGAATTCGGTGGTGGAGAGCGTGGATGGGTTTGGCGCGACGGGAACCATTGACCATGCGTTGTTGATCCTGAACGGCCGCTGCGTGACGAATACGGCGGACTCCCTCAAGCAGATGCAGTATTACCTGATGCGGGGCTTTGGCCGGGTGCTGGGCTTGGCGTGGTCGCAGACCAATGACAATGTCTTTACCGCGTCGCCTTTGCCGAGCGCATCGCAGATGGCGTACTGGCCGGTAATGCATCCGATCGACGTGCTCTGCGGGCCCTACACCTATCTGTGTATGCAGAACCCCTTTGTGCTGCGTCCGGATGACCTGAGCGCCTTGGCGATGCTGTATCCGGTGACCGCCAGTAACCTGAGCGCGGGCAAGGTGCTGAGTGATACCGGCAGTGCCCAGATCTGGGGCTACCTGCGCTTTCCCGATCCGTTCGTCGTCGGTGTGGATGAGGTCAACGTGACCATCAACATCTCCCAGCTGTTTCACGCGCAGCACGACTACCAGATCGCATCCGGACTGAGCGGCATTCTATTCCAGCAGAACAACGGCAACCCGATGACGGGGCCGGAGCCGGACGAGGAGAACGTGGGCTCGGTGCAGGACAGGAACTCGGCCGGGTACTACGACGTGCATCGCATCCCTCATCCGGATTCGGATACGTGGGTGATGGAGGTCTTCGAGTCGATTAACCCGTTGTACAGCGGGGAGTACGCTCTGGGATCCTTTGAACGGCCGCCTGTGAGCTTCGATATCGATGCCGCGACGATTTACGCGGTACTGCCGTCGAGCGGTTCGCAGTCGATGGAGATCTACCAGTTCTTTGACAATGCGGCGAACACCTGCCGCACCGCGACCAACGGCGCCATCGACGCACCTCCGGTGGTGGCGAGCAGCGGCTGGTGGACGGACGTGTTGTGCGACTCGAACTGGCCTGCCTGGAAGCAGGCGAGCCTGAAGGCGGGGCACAGCTGGACGCTGGAGTCCACGGCGCTGGATAGCGCAGGCAACATCTCGGCGGCGAAGGCTCAGCCGGTCTTTGGCGTGTGGTACACGAGCGATCGCTATGACGCGTTGCCTACGGTGGCCGCGAATACGGTGCCGATGAACGGCGCGACGAACGGGCTGACGCAGTTACATGTTGCCGCGGCGAGTGCGGATGCGACGTATCGCATTGGGCTGGCGGACTACTACAGCGAAGGCCGTCCGGACTTCTTTTATCGTGCCCGGTTGCTGTACGCCGACGCGCTGGCTCCTGCCAGCGTGGGCGCTGCGGGGGGAACGGTCACGGTGACCGGGATGGGCTTTGCCAATGGCAATCGGGTGACGGTGAACGGCGTAACGGCCAAGGTGGTGAGCTGGTCGCCCAGCAGCATTACGGCGGTTGCGCCTTCAAGCACGGCGGCGGGAGCGAAGGCGGGTGTTCCGGTAACGGTTGCGGTAACGGATCTGACGACGGGAGGAAGCACAGCCATCACGGGAGCGCTGCGCTATGGTGCGGCGGGGGCGTATGGTGTGCTGTTGCTGAGTGCGCCCTCGGCCCTGAGTACGGGCAGCGTTGCTGCGACGCCGTTTCAGGTCAAGGTTGTTGCGGCCGATGGGGTGACGGCGATTGCGGGAGCGAAGGTGAGCTTTGCGGTCGCGGTGGGTTCGGCGATGTTGAACGCGTGCGGTTCACCGCAGAGCTGCACGCTGGTGACGGACGCCAGCGGTACGGCTTCGACGACCGTAACGGGGACGTCTGCGGGAGCTGTGGTGCTGACGGCGACGGAGAGCAGCGGCGGGGCAAGTGTATCGGTGCAGCTGACCGATACCGACCCGGTGCGGTCGGTGCTGATGCGCAGCGCGCCGTTGTATGTTGCAGCCGGCGCGAGCTGGAGCACGCCGATTCAGCTGTATGCCCTTCAGGATGGCGCGGCGGCCTCGGCGGCGCCGGTGATCTGGAGCGCGAGTGCGGGTCTGTTGCTGAGCTCGGTGTCAACGCTGACCGACGCTGGCGGTGCTGCCTCCGCCACGGTGCTGGACAACGCGCTTGCGGCGGGGCAGGCGAGCGTGCAGGGGTGCGTCTGGACGACGGTGTGCGCAAGCTGGACGCTGGTGAGCGTGGACCCCTCGCTGTGGCAGGTGGCGGTCGTCAGCGGTGCGGGCCAGAGCGTCGAGATTCCGGCAGCGTTGGCGCCGGTGACGCTGCAGCTCACCGATGGTTCGGGCCACCCGCTGGCGGGGGCTCCGGTTAGCGTAGCCCAGACGGTGACCGCATGGGAGGGGGAGTGCCCGGATCGCGGCCGCTGCCCGGCAGCGCCCGTGCTGGCGAGCGCACAGAGCATGGCGGCAAGCGATGCCAATGGTCTGGTGAGTGTGGCACCGCTCAGTGTCGCGGCAAGTGCGGGCATGACGAACATCGCCGTGTCGACCGGCAACAACGGCTTTGTCTCGCTTACTCTGGCGCGAGCTCCTTAGCGTTTGCTGGGGGGCGCGTTCTCCTCTGGCGAGGCGAGGCCGGCAAAGGCAACGGCGGCAGGAGTGGGAACTCGCTGCCGCCGTTGGGCTGTTGGGTGGATCGTCCGGTCGATCGTTCGGTCGTTTACGCGCCGGAGGCTACGGAGCGCTTGATGGCCACGAACCCGAAGATGGCGATGTAGATGTAGCAGAAGGCCGGGATGATGAAGGCCGGGTGCAGCCCGATATGGTCAGCCAGAGTTCCGGTCAGATACGGAATGACGGCTCCGCCAAGAACCGCTGCGATCATCAGGCTGGAGCCTTTGCTCGTGAGCGAACCAAGGTCCTGAATACCGAGCGTAAAGATGGACGGGAACATGATGGAGTTGAAGAAGCCGACGGCCAGCAACGCCCACATGGCGGTATGTCCATGGGTGAGCAGCGAGAGCGCAACCAGCAGGAGAGCGCCGATACCGGCAATGCCGAGCGCCGTTCCGGTTTTGACCTTCTGCAGGATCGCCGAGCCGATGAAGCGGCCAATCATGGCGCCGCCCCAGTAGAGCATCAGCAGCTTGGCGGCATGGGTTTCCGGCACCCCGCCGATCTCGGGCAGTCCCATAAAGTTCACCAACAGGGAGCCGATGCTGACCTCTGCGCCGACATAGACGAAGATGCCCAGGGCGCCGAAGAGGAGCCAGGGATGCCGCCAGATGGAGTCCGCGCTGTAGAGCGCCTCCGCAAACGCGCCGGGACGGAAGTCCTGCGTGTTTTGCGAGATGCCGTGCTTGGTCTTGAGCTTGATGGTGGCCAGAGCGATGGCCAGCAGAACCAGCGTGAGCCCGATGCCGATGTAGGGCATGCGCACCGTTGAGGCCTGCGCTGCGCGGTAGCTCTGCCGCGCGATCTCGGTCATGGAGCTAAGCTTCTCCGGCGTAGCCGGGGCCGGTGCGGTTGCGAGGATGAGCACGGAGCCAAAGAAAGGGGCAATAAACGTGCCGACCGAGTTGAACGCCTGCGCCAGGTTGAGCCGTGAGGATGCGGTCGCGGGAGGACCGATGACCGTCACGTAAGGGTTCACCGCCACCTGCACGATCGTCATACCGGCGGCGAGCACCACCAGCGCGAGCAGGAAGATGGGGAAGAGAGCGCTTCCGGCAGCGGGCAGAAAACCGAAGGCTCCGCAGGCCATGACGAGAAGCCCGGCCACCATTGTCTTTTTGTAGCCGAACTTGTCGACGAGCTTCCCGGCGGGGTAGCTGAAGACAAAGTAGGAGGTGAAGAAGGCGAGCTGCACGAAGAGCGCCTGCGCGTAATTCAGCTCAAAGATGGATTTGAGGTGCGGGATCAGGACATCGTTCAGGCAGGTGAGAAAGCCCACCATGAAGAACAGCGCCGTGGCGACGCTCATCGCGCGGGTGTCGGTTTGCAGGTACGCGTCTTCGCCGTAGCCAGGCGCGCTGGGGTTGCGGAGGGAAACGGCCAAGGTCTGGTGCTCCTTCAACGTGGTGCAGAAAATCTACGCCCACAAGGGTAAATGATGCCATGCACGGTTGGCTTGCTACGAAAGGCGGAGAGGGGGTGACTCCTGCGAGCCACCCCCCCCCCTCTCCGCCTCTGTGGGGCCAGGCGCTTCCGGCGCGAGGTTTTAGCGAAAAAGAATGGTCTGCGGCTTGCCGGTATCGGCCACGGTCAGGGCAGAGCCGAGACTGGTCTTTTCGGCCTTCGCGGCGTGTACGCCAACGGCTTCGACCCGGAAGCTGCTCCACCAGGGGGTGAAGGAGCCCTCCCGTGCGCCGATGCTGACGCTCAACGCCCCATCCGGCGCGACGGTGCAGGTGAACTGCACGCGGGCAAACTGACCTTTGCGGAAGTCAAAGCTTACGCCGTCGTCTGTATAGACCGACCCGGAGCAGGCTTCGCCCGGCGCGGGAGGAAAGACGCGCAACGTCAGAGGGCCCTTCGGCGTTTCGCTGGTGGATTGCACCAGCGGAGCCATGGGGAGGATGGCGCCCCCGTGGGCGTAGACGGGCAGGACGTCGAGCTTCGGTTTTACCTCGATGGGAGGAAGGCTGCGGGCGGCGTCGCGGATCTCGTGGTCACTGCTCTCGATCGGTGCGCGGCGGTCAAAGCGTGCGCCGGTCCAGTAGTCGTACCAGACGCCCGGGGGCAGGTGGATTTCATAGGTGCCGACGTCATCGGGGTTGGGGTCTTCGGCAACGAGCAGAGAGCTGCCGAAGAGGAACTCGCCGGTCGCGTCGTTATCCAGCGGATGATTGTCGGCGGCGGCGTGCGGAAACTCGAGGAAGAGGGGGCGGTCGATGGGGAGACCGGTGCGCGACATCTCCTCGGCGGTGGTGTAGAGGTAGGGCATCAGGCGGTAGCGTTCTTCGATGAAGCGGCGCCGGATGGCCTCGTGCACCGGGCCGTCGACCCAGGGCTCATGCGGGTTGGTGCCCTTGGCGGAGTGGTCGCGGTCGATGGGCTGGAAGGCGGCGAGCATGAGCCAGCGAGTGAGCAGATCCGCGGAGGGGGAGCCGCCGAAGCCGCCCACATCCGCACCGGCCATCGCAAAGCCGGAGAGCCCTAGGTTTTCCAGCTGCGGAGTGGTTTGGCGAAGGTGGTTCCAGGTGGCGAGGTTGTCCCCGGTCCAGGTCACGGCGTAGCGCTGGCCGCCGGCGAAGGAGGCACGCGTCATGACGAAGGGGCGAGTATTGGGGCGCAGCGCAAGCTGGCCTTCCATGGTGCCGCGGGAGTTTTCCATGCCGAAGACGTTGTGGATCTCCGGATGCAGCGCGGTGCGGTCCTGGAAGCCCTGCTCCTGGTTGCCGGCGATGCGGTGTACGACGTCGTCGGGCATGGTCTTGGAGGGATACCGGAAGACCGCAGGCTCGTTCATATCGTTCCAGAAGCCTGCAACCTTGTCGTTGACGAACTCCTGGAAGAGCGTGCCCCACCACTGGCGGGTGCTGGCCTGTGTGAAATCCGGGAAGACGCTGGGCCCCGGCCAGACGTTGCCGACGTACTCCTGCCCGTTCTCCTTCACGAAGTGATCGCCTGCGTGGCCGGAGTCATAGGGCGCGTAGTTTTGACCGGGCAGGTGAGCCACGTGCAGGTCCGTGATGACGATGGTCTTGAAGCCATCGTGGTCCAGATGAGCGATCAGACCCTTGAAGTCCGGGAAGATCGCCTGATCGACCGTGAAGGGGCGGTTCTTGTACTGGAAGTCGATGTCGAGCCAGATCACATCGGTCGGGATGCGGTCGTGGCGCAGGCGTGTGGCCACCTCCTCCACCTTTGCCTGCGGATAGTAGGAGTAGCGAGACTGCTGGAAGCCGAGGGACCAGAGCGGCGGCAGGGGAGTCGGTCCGGTCAGCCAGGCGTAGTCCTCCACCACCTGCTTGGGCTCGGGGCCGTAGAGCAGGTAGTAATCCAGCGGCCCGGCGGGCGCAGAGAAGCTGTACCGGTCGGCGCGCTCGCGGCCGAAGTCGAAGAAGGTGCGGAAGGTGTTGTCGAAGAGAACGCCGAGGGTGCGGCCGTCGTGCATTTCAAGGAAGAAGGGGATGGACTTGTAGATCGGGTCCGTGGACTCCTGCCAGCCGAAGCTGTCGGTGTTCCACATGGCGAAGGTTTCCCCGGCGCGGTCCAGCGGCCCGGGTTTGTCGCCGAGCCCGAAGAAGTGGTCGAGCTGGGTCTTGGTCTTGGTCACGCGGAAACCGTCACGGCTCCAGGCGACGGGGAGCGCGTCCTGCTGCAGGATGTTGCCTGCCAGGTCGAGGACGGTCAGCTTGCCGTCGGCGTCGAGCCGCACGCGGAGCCTGGAGGTGTGGAAGCCGTCGGCGTCAGCGGTGACCGTGACGCGTGCTGTGCGGCTGGCGGGCAGCACAGCCCAGGAGGCGTCTTCTGCCGGGTGCCCGGTGGGGTAAACCCGAACGCGCAGAACATCCTCGCGCAGAGCATCCACCCTTGTAGTGAGCTGCGGGCCGGTGGCTTCCAGGCCGTTGGCGGTGTGAGTCAATCCCTGGGCCGAGAGCGCCAGGGAAGAGGCCAGAAGGCCCAGGAGCGTGCAGGAAGTGGAAAGTCGCATAGCAGGACCTAAGAGGCGCGATCAGGCGATCTCATCGCAATGCAGAGACGGTCTTTCGTCCGTCAATTCTTCGTCAACAGCTAAATTCTTTGCGATGAGATGTTTATCGATACGCCAGCTTACTTCTCAAGGTCCAGCGCGTAAAGGTTTCCGGTGTAGGAACGGGTACGAATCAGCGGGGTGCCGTCGGGCATAAGCCCGGACAGGATGTAATCGACCGCATCCCGCGCCCGCGAATCCGAGAGCCGGACGATCTCCGTCAGCTTGCCGTCGGGGATGGAGGCACGGAAGATCGGCTGTTCCGGATCAAGCGATGCGTGGAAGTACAGGCTCTTGCTGTCGGCCGACCAGATGGGGTCCGCGCCGGAGGAGACCTGGAGCGTCTGCCAGGCGTGCGTGGCCGTGTTGTAGAGCCGCACCTGCCGCTGATCGAGCGTAAGCGCGGCGATCCAGCGGCCGTCCGGTGACCAGCGCGGGCTGAAGAGACCCTCCGAGCCGGGGACCGCTTCGGTCTGGCCGGTATCCAGATGGACGATGCGGAGTGTACGCTCGCCACTCTCCTTGCCAAAAACGTCGTTCAGGCGGCCGAAGAGGATTTGTTTGCCGTCGGGCGACCACGAAGGGTCTCCTGCGTTGCGGGTTTCCTGCAGCACCGGCTGCAGGTTGCCACCGTTGGCGCCCACGGTAAAGAGCTGCCAGGCCTTGCCCGGTTCGCGTGCCATGAGCGCCAGTCGGGAGCCGTCCGGCGACCAGCGCATCATGAAGACATTGATGGTGTCCGGTGAGAGCTGCAACCGTTCGCTTCCATCGGCTTTTGCCCGCCAGAGGCGGCCTTCGGTGTCGGTCCAGGCCACCCATTGGCCGTCGCGGGTGTAGTCCACGCGTCCGGCGCTGGCCAGGAAGGTGCGATCCGGGGTGAGGTCGCCGCTGGGCAGCACACGCTGCACCTCGGAGCGGGAATCGACACCGAGGAAGTAGACGCGCTGTCCGCTGCGTGCGGCAACCGGGGCCTGGAAGTCGAGTGGGCCGTCGGTGAGCTGCTGGGGCGAGGTGGTGCGCTCGCCCTTGAGCTGCCAGAGGTTTGCCGAGCCGCCCCGGGAGCTTTGGAAGATGTACGAGCTGCCGTCGGCGGTCCATACCCCGCAGCACTCGCTGGCGGGTTCTGAGAAGCCTGGCAGCAGGCGCTGGGGTGTCGGGGCCGTGGCCGAGAGCTGGTACAGCGCAGCGATGTGGGTCTGGGGGTCGATCACGGTCAGGCGCAGCAGGTGGCCGTTCGGCTCCCAACGCATCCAGAAACCGCGTCCCGGAAGCCTGGCAAAAAGCCGGGGTGTGGGAGCGCCGAAGTGCGTTATGAGCAGATCGTTTCCGTTGGCGTAGAGAATGCTCTGGCCGTCTGGCATCCAGGTGGCGTCATGGGCCAGCACGTTGCCGACGCGCTGCGCCGAGCCGCCAAAAGTCGGGACCACCCAAAGGGGCTGCTCGGACTCGGTCGAGAGATGGTCGTGGAGTAGAAGATGCGAGCCGTCCGGAGAGATGTCGCCAATCGTGGGGCTGGCAACGTCCGCGGGCAGATGCATCGGGACCGCGGTGCCCCCGGAAAGCTCGATCGCCGAGATCTGGTAGCGACCCTCTTCCTGGCTTGCGGCATAGAGATACGGTCCGTCAGTGACCATCGACGCCAGGGTTTCGGTTGCTGGCGACCACGACGCAAGATGCCCGTTATGGGTGATTTGCGTGATGTGTGGCGGGTGCAGGCGGCTATGGTTGCGTCCCACGGTGTAACCAGCGGCCAGCGCTGCGGCAAGGAGAACGGTGCCGATGGCCAGCTTCCCATACCGCGACGTCTTCGATCTTTCAGGTTTTGCGGGGAAAGAGCGGGAAGCAGCGCTGGTTATCTCCGGCTGTGAGCTGCTGCTTTGCGGCGGTTCGACTGCTGGTGCGGAAGGCTGCGGAGCGGTTTGCTCTTCGGTAGGCGGGGTGACGTGCGGTTGGGAGCCGGGAAGGGGAATCGCCACGGAAGGAGCTGCCTGCGGCTCCTGTTCGACCCGGCCTACGGGCGCGATGAAGCGGTAGCCGCGACGCGCGAGCGTTTCGATGAAGCGTGGGTTTTCCGCCGAGTCTCCCAGCGCTTCCCGGATCTTATTGACGGCTGTGCCGAGCGAGTGATCAAAGTCGACCACGGTGTCCTTGCCCCAGAGCCGAAGTTGCAGCTCCTCCCGGGTGATCACGTGACCGGGCCGTTCCAGAAGGCAGGCAAGTACCTTGAAGGGCTGGCTTTGCAGCTTGATGCGGAAGCCAGCCTTATAGAGCTCACCGGTGTCCAGATCGGCCTCAAAGAGGCCGAAGCTCAGACGCGTGTTTTGCTGTGAGGTCTGCATGGCGCGAAAAGCTACTGCGATAGCACTCTACATGGTGGACTCGAGTGCTGTCGATAAGTGATGATGGGCGGCTAACTATCTGATATCCCATTGGTTGGCTGGTGACAAAAAAATGAGCCACAAACAACGCACGGAGGATTGCGCTTACCTTCCCCGTAATCGCACTGTGGCCCGCGTTGCCCAGAGTTACCGTAAGCCTGCGCCACCAAGACGCGCAGGGCTGGGCACACCTTTCGGAGGCAAAATCATGAAGCAACTTTTCCCCGCGACCCGGCTTGCACAGACGACGATACGTCTGGCAACGATGGCCGCGATCCTTACCGTCGGAGCTGGGCTGGCAGCCGCTCAGACCGATACAGGCCGTGTGACCGGTACTGTGGCCGATGCGACCGGAGCCGTGATTCCGGGCGCGATCGTTACCCTGACCAATACGGACAACAATGCGGTGGAGACCAAGACCTCCGGTCCGGACGGCAGCTTTATCTTCCCCGGCGAACAGCGCGGCCACTACAAAGTCCAGACCACCATGCCGGGCTTTGCCACAGCCGTGCAGCAGTTCGATCTGCAGGTGAGCCAGGTGCAGCAGGTGAACTTCTCGCTGCAGCCGGGTTCGGAGTCCACCACGGTTGAGGTAACCACCGCAGCCCCGGTCATCGATACCGAAACCAGCTCAACGGGGGAGACGATCTCCGGCCGCCAGGTAACCGAACTGCCGTTGAACGGCCGTAACTTTACCGGTCTCGCGCTGCTGACCCCCGGCGTGACGCGTGGACAGTATGGCAACTCCGCCTCTGGTGTGAACGGCGATGCGGAGACCTTCCGCAACAGCAGCTCGGGTGGCGGTTCGCTCTCGGACAATGGTTTGCGTCCGCAGGCGAACAACTACATCCTCGACGGCATCGATAACAACGAAGCGCTCGTCAATACGCTGGACTTCTTCCCCAACCTTGAAGGGACGCAGGAGTTCCGCATCAACACCTCCACGGCGCCTGCTGAGTTTGGGCGCGCCGGTGGCGCCGTAGTACAAAGCTCCATCAAGTCGGGCACCAATGAGATTCACGGTTCGGCATTCTGGTTTGCGCGTTCAAATCTGTTTGACGCGAATCCTGTCTACCAGTTCCGCAACGGCTTCTCGCCGCAGCCGAACTTCAAGCGCAATACCTTTGGCGGATCGCTGGGCATGCCGCTGATTAAGGACAAGCTCTTCCTCTTTGGCGATTACCAGGGGCTGCGGGAAAACCAGCCGCTGAACGCTGAGATCATCAACGTGCCGACCGCACAGATGCGCACCGGCGACTTCTCGCAGCTGCTCGGCCAGAACATCACCTACCTGCCTACGCAGGGAGGCTGCTCGACGGTCACGACGGCAGCAGGGCGCACCTTCTATACCACCGGCTACGTCGATCGCAACACGGGTCTGCCCGTGGCGCAGACCTCGCCGAACGCGCAGGTGGCGAACGATTACTTCCAGGCGCAGTCCACCGGCGCGATCTTCGATCCGACCACCTGCTCGCAGTGGAACTACAACGGCCAGGCAAACGTGATCGATCCAGGCCGGATCAACTCGGCGGGTAAGAACTATCTGAACGCCTATGATGCGACCAACCTGACCGGCACGAACAACGGCACGCAGAATAACCGCCGCGTAATCCGCCAGGACATTCGCCAGTTCAACACCTTCGACGCTCGCCTGGACTTCCAGCCGACGACGCAGGATCGCGCGTTCGCCCGCTTTACCTATGACAACTCGAACTTTACGCGGACCTCACGCCTGACACAGCTGCCCGCGGGCTTCGGCTCCGGCGCGAACCTGGTGCACGGCCGTGGCTACGCTCTGGGAGAGACGCATACCTTTACGGCCAACGTGCTGAACGAACTGCGCCTCGGCTACAACCGCTACACCTTCCGCAACGATCCGGTCTTTTCGGGCGTGCCGATCTCGGCCGACCTTGGCATCGTGAACGCCAACCGTACGCCGAACCTTGGCGGCGGCGCTCTGATCGGCGGCAACGGCAAGATTGAGTACACCGGTGATTACGGCCGCTATGCGGTGCCGGAAAACACCTATGAAATCAACGACGCCGTGACCTGGATTCACAAGCAGCACAGCTTCAAGTTCGGTGCCAGCGGTATTCGCCGCGATGTGGCGTTCTTCCGTCCTATCGCCGGTAAGGGATACTTCCAGCTGGCGAACGGTGACTTCACGGGCTTTGAAACCGCAGAGCTTCTGGCCGGCTTTTCGGACAACTACTCGATCGGCGCGCAGGACGGCTTCTTCGGCACGCGGAACTACGAGGTCGGCGTCTTCGGGCAGGATGACTGGAAGGTTACGCGCAACCTGACGCTGAACCTTGGCGTTCGCTGGGATCTGATCACTTATCCGGTGGAAGAACATAACCGCCAGGCGGCGCTCGATCCGAACACCGGCTACATCAATCTGGCCGGGCAGGACGGATTCTCGCGTTCGATCATCAACAACAACTTCCGCAACTTCTCGCCGCGCGTGGGCTTTGCCTATGACATGTACGGCACGGGTCGCACGGTACTGCGTGGCGGCTACGGCATCTTCTACTTCCTGGATCGCGGCGGTATCGACAACCAGCTTGGCCAGCAGGTTCCCTACGGCGGCTCGGTGAGCTATGGGGCTGCGAGCGGCTATCGCGTGGCGCTGACGGGGCAGGCTGCGATGAATACGAACGTGAACACGGAGAACTCGACCGCTGTGGCGACGAACGCGCTGCCGCTGCCGGGCTTCCCGGACTTCAACCGTCTGGCGCCGCCGGTGGGATCGAACGTGTTCTCGGTGTACACCACGGAGAAGACGCCGAACGTACAGCAGTACAACCTGCAGCTGCAGCAGCAGTTCGGCACGCGTACGCAGTTCACGCTGGGCTATGTGGGCAACAAGTCCACTCATCTGGCAACGGGCTACAACTACAACTACCTTCCGGGATTGGCCGGGATGAACACGCCGCGCTTTGCAGAGCTGGGCTCCTCGGCTCAGGTTGTGTTGAACGTGAACGACGGCGTTTCGCACTACAACTCGTTGCAGACACAGTTGAACTACAAGGCGTCGAAGGGGCTGATCCTGACCACGTCGTATACCTGGTCGCACAACATCGACAATACGGACGGCTACCTGGGCTTCTACTCCATCAGCCAGCTCTATGCGTATGACCACAGCCTGAACAAGGGCAATTCCTCGCTGGACCAGCGGAACGTTTTCGCTGCGAGCGCGGTGTATGACCTTCCGTTCGGCCGTGGCCAGCAGTTCGGCAGCAACGCCGGCCGCGCCGTGGATCTGCTGATCGGTGGATGGCAGATGAACACCGTGGTGCAGGCTGAGAGCGGAACGCCGTTCTCGATTCTGTACTCGCAGTACGGTGGAACGTTCACGCAGCGTGCCGATGCCATTGGCCAGATCAAGTACCCGCACTCGATCAACGGTGCCTGGATCAGCGGTACCTTCCAGCGCCCGACCGGCCTGCAGGGCAATACGGGACGCAACCAGTTCTTTGGCCCGGGCATGGTGGAAGGGGATGTGTCGCTCTTCAAGACGCTGCACATTACGGATCGCGTGCACACAGAGCTGCGTGCCGAGGTCTTCAACGTAACCAACACGCCGCAGTTCACGAACCCGGACTCGAACCTGAACGATGGCAACCCGTACTCGTCGGGTACGTTCAACCCGGACGGCGGTAGCTTCGGCCGTATCGGTGCGTCCTCTGGTTCTGGCACGCGGAACTACTCCGAGCGCCAGATGCAGATGGCGATTCGCGTTACGTTCTAACCATTGTGGACGTGTAGACCACGAACGCCGGCACTGTGGGGGAAGATCCCGCCACAGTGCCGGTTTTTTCGAAACAGCTTCAAGACAGAGAGGATCTCTTTTGATGTTTTTGCATCGTTGTGCGGTAGCTCTTGTGTGTGGGGTGATGGCAGCGTCTGCGGCTGCGCAGGAGTTGAAGGTAGAGAAGGTCGATCCTCCGAACTGGTGGGCTCAGATGCCGGCGCCGATGTTGCTGGTGAAGGGCGAAGGATTGAAGGCTGCGACGGTAACGCTAAGCGACCGTTCGCTGCAGGTGCAGCGTCTTGTGCCGAGTGAGAACGGTCATTGGCTGCAGGTATGGCTTACTGCCGCGCCGAAGGCGCCTGAGACGGTAACGCTGCATTTCCGGAACGGTAGCGAGCAGGCCGAAGCGAAGTATGTATTCGAGGCGCGGAAGGCCGCTGGCGAAGGCTTTGCAGGCTTCAACGCGCAGGATGTGATGTACCTGATCATGACCGATCGCTTTGCCGACGGTGACCGGCACAACGATGGAGCCGAGGCGAACGCTGCAGAAGACAGCGCCGCCGCAGGCGAGCAGCGGGCGCTGCCGCGAGGCTGGCACGGTGGCGATCTGCGCGGCGTGGAGCAGCATCTGGACTATCTGCAGCAGCTGGGGATGACGGCGGTGTGGACGACGCCGGTGTATCAGAACCACGAGGCGGATAGCTACCACGGCTACGGCGCGACAGACATGTACGCGGTGGATGAGCACTATGGTTCGCTGCAGGATCTGCGCTCGCTGGCGCAGTCGCTGCATCGGCGGGGCATGAAGCTGGTGTTGGATACGGTGCCGAATCACGTAGGCCCGGCGCATCCCTGGGTAAAGGACGAGCCCGCGCCGGATTGGCTGCACGGCACCCCGGCCGATCATGAAGAGGGAGAGAACGACTTCCGCTCCCTGATGAGTCCGCATGCGAGCGACCGCGATCGTCGCGCGACGCTGACGGGCTGGTTTGCCAATACGCTACCGGATCTGAATACGGAGTCTCCAGCGGTGGCGCAGTATCTTCGTCAGAATGCGATCTGGTGGATCGAGCAGACGGGAGCGGATGCATTGCGGATCGATACGTTTCCGTATGTCGATCGCGCGTTCTGGAACGGCTTCAACGGTGAGCTTAAGGAGCTGTATCCGCGCCTGACGGAGGTAGGAGAGACTTTTTCGCCGGACCCGGTCTTTGTCTCCTCTTACGCTGGGGGAGTGACCAGGACAGGAGTGGATACCCGGCTCTACACGCCGTTTGATTTCCCGACGTACTTCGCGGTGCGCGAAACCTTTCTGAAGGGCGGCTCGATGCTGAAGCTGGACGATGTGCTGGCGGATGATTCGCTGTATCCACACGCCGAGCGGCTGACGGTCTTTCTGGGCAATCACGATACCTCGCGCTTCCGTGAGGAGGCGGCCTCGGATGCGGTGATGAAGCTGGCGCTTGGCTACATCTTCACCACGCGCGGTATGCCGCAGCTTTACTCCGGCGACGAGCTGGCCATGCGGGGCAAGGACGACCCGGACAACCGGCGTGATTTCCCCGGAGGGTTTGCCGGAGAGTCGGCTGGCAATAACGCCTTTGTCGCCGCTGAGCGTACGCCGGAGCAGCAGGGCATGCACGATTGGGTGGCGACGCTGACGCGGTTGCGCAAGGAGCATCCGGCGCTGGCTTGCGGAGGGCTGCAGGTGCTCGATGCCGACGATAACTCTCTGGTCTTTTTGCGCGATATGAGCAAGGCTCCGGACGCGGGCTGTGCCGCGGGAAACAAGAGCGACCGGGTGCTGGTGGCGCTGCATCGCGGCAAGGCGCAGAACCGTTGGGTGCCGACCGATGACACCTGGGCCTTGGGCTGCAAGCTGGACCACCCGGAGCTGGCTTCCTCTGGAAGTTCGGCAACGGTGAGCGGGGACGAGATGTGGCTGCAACTTCAGGAGGATAGTGTCTTCATCGCAAGCTGCCGCTGAGGTACGCTGTGTGCACAGGAGAAGTCTGCATGAGCCCGAACTCACCGGGACCACTGGTGCTGGAACCTATTTTGACCGAACGCATCTGGGGGGTGCAGGTGCTCCCTGCGCCCTACCCGCAGCCAGAGCCGGGCAAGCCCGTGGGAGAGCTCTGGCTGACGTCTCTGGAGTGCAGAGTTCAGAATGGCGGCTCCGCCGGCAAAACGCTCGGTGCGATGATGCCCGACTTTCCGTTGCTGATGAAGGTGTTGCTGCCGAAGGACAAGCTCAGCGTTCAGGTGCATCCCAACGATGAGCAGGCAAAGGCCATCGGTGAGGCGCGCGGCAAAACCGAGTGCTGGTATGTGCTGCAGGCCGATCCGGGAGCCGAGATTGCACTGGGGTTGAAGCCGGGAGTGATGCTGGAAGATCTTCCTGAGCTGATCGCCGAGGGCTCGATGGAAGAGAAGCTGCAGATGGTTCCGGTGAAGGCGGGCGATATGATCTTCGTCGACGCGGGAACGGTCCATGCGATTGGGCCGGGCGTCGTGGTGCTGGAGACGCAGCAGTACTCTGATATCACCTACCGGCTTTTTGACTATGGGCGCCCGCGTGAGCTGCATGTGCAGCAGGCCCTGGCGGTCACCCGCACGGGCACTTCGGCCGGGCTGGTGTTGCCTGAGTCGATGGGGGAGTTCACGCGTTTGATCTCCTGCAAGTATTTTGTGGTGGATCGCTTTGAGATGCCTGCGGGCAAGCGCACCGCTTTGCGCCATGCCGACAAGCTGCAGATCCTCATCGCGATGGAAGAAGGAGTGACCCTGCGTGGCGGCGGCGCGGAGATTCCTTTGCCGAGAGGCAAGGCGGTAGTGTTGCCTTTGGGCAGCGGAGAGTTCGTGCTGGAGGCGCGGGAGCCCGGCGCAACCATGCGCGTGCTGCAGCCGTAAATCCACAGCCGCAATGGTACCCTTGTAAAGGGTGATTGAATGCTCGCTGCGCCGATGTACAACCCGCGGCTGTCGTACGAAGAGAACTACGACCATGGTCCTTTTGGGGCCTTTTCCCATCCATTGCAGTCACCACGCGCGGGGCATCCGCGCTTTTCTTTTGTCGGGCAACCGGTAGGGCTTCCGTTCGGAATTCCTGCAGGCCCGCTGGTGAATGGAAAGTACGTCAAAGCCGCATTGGATATGGGCTTCGATCTTCCGGTGTACAAGACCGTAAGGACGAGAGCCTACAAGAGTCATGCGTGGCCGAATGTGTTGCCGGTGAAGTTTGAAGGTGACCTGCCGGCCGAGTGCCTGCGTCTTGTCGTGGGTGAAGAGTACGAAGAGCCGCTCTCGATTACGAACTCGTTTGGTGTTCCGTCGATGTCGCCCGAGGTGTGGCAGCCGGATCTTGCCGAGTGCGTGCGCTATGCGCGCGAAGGGCAGATGGTGATCGGTAGCTACCAGGGAACGTTGCCGGAGCACGGCGGCGGTGTGCGGGAGTACATCGCGGACTTCCGTCTGGGCGCACGCCTGATGCGGGAAACCGGTGTGAAGGCGGTGGAGGTGAACTTCTCCTGCCCGAACGAAGGGACGGCGCACCTGCTGTGCTTTGACGCGGAGCGCTCGGTTGCGGTGGTGGAAGCCATTCGTGAGGAGCTGGGCGAGCTTCCGTTGCTGATCAAGATTGCGTACTTCCGCGACGATGCGCAGCTGGAGCAACTCGTGCGCAGAGTGGGGCCGCATGTTGCAGGCATCAGTGCGATCAACACAATCTCTGCTGAGGTGCGCGATGCGGCGGGCAACCAGGCTTTGCCGGGCGAAGGACGCCTGATGAGCGGCGTCTGCGGACGTTCGATCAAGTGGGCCGGTCTGGCGATGGTGAGCAAGCTGAAGCGCCTGCGCGAGAATCTGGGCTTGTCCTATTCCATCTGTGGCGTGGGTGGTGTGAGCTCGCCGGAGGACTTTGCGGAGTATCGCGCTGCTGGCGCCGATGCTGTGATGTCGGCCACCGGTGCGATGTGGAATCCGCAGCTTGCGCAGGAGATCCGGCAGGCTGAACAGGTTGAGGAGATTGTTGCTTGAAGCAGATAGCAGAAGCGATTCTGGACATTGGTGCGGCGGGTTTTTGCGCCGCGCAACCGATTACGTTCAAGAGCGGGATCGTGTCGCCGGTGTACTGCGACAATCGCCGGTTCCCATACTGGCCGCAGCAGTGGCGCAGCGTGATTGAAGGCTTTGCTGCCTTGCTGCAGCAGGAAGGTATCGCTGCGGAGGTGATTGCCGGGGTTGAGGCCGCGGGCATTCCGCACTCGGCGGCACTGGGCTTTGCGACGGGGAAGCCAAGTGTCTTTGTGCGCAAGCAGGCCAAGGAGCATGGCACGAAAAAGATGGTCGAAGGCGGCGATGTGGCGGGCAAGCACGTTGTGCTGGTGGAAGACCTTGTAACCACAGGCATGAGCTCGCTGGCTGCCATCGAGATGCTGCGTGCCGAAGATGCGATCGTGACCGACTGCCTGGCGATCATCAGTTATGGCTTTGCTGAGGCGCAGGAGAAGTTTGCCGCGGCGGGCGTCCGGCTGCACGCGCTGACCTCTTTTGCCGAGGTGCTGGAAAGCGCCGAAGCGAAGGGCAAAATCAGTGCGCAGGACTCTGAGAGCGTGCGCGTGTGGCTGCAGGATCCGCGTGCCTGGAGACCTCAGGCATGAACCCGGTACTGGCCAAGTTCAAACGGAAGGCTTCGCTGGTGTGCGTCGGGCTGGACCCGGATTTTGCGCAGCTTCCGGAACGTTTTCGCCACCAGGCGCAGCCTCAACTTGCGTTCAACCGTTTCATCATTGAGCAGACACGCGAGTTTGCCGGCGTGTACAAGCTGAACGCAGCGTTCTTTGAAGCGCGCGGTGCCGAGGGCGTTCGCGAGATGGAGCAGACCGTCGCGTTTCTGCGCGAGGCCGCACCGGATGCGGTTACGATCTGCGATGCCAAGCGCGCCGATATCGGGAACACGAATCGCGGGTACGTTACCTCGATTTTTGACGAGATGGGCTTTGACGCGGTGACGCTGCACCCGTATCTGGGACGTGAGGCACTGGCTCCGTTTCTGGAGCGTGAGGACAAGCTGAGCATCGTGCTTTGCCGTACCTCGAACCCAGGGGCTGGAGAGTTGCAGGATCTTGTCGTCGAGGGCGAACCGTTGTGGTTGCGTGTGGCGCGGCAGGTGAGCACGCAGTGGAATGAGCGCGGAAACTGCGCACTCGTGGTGGGCGCAACCTGGCCGGAGGAGATGCGCCGTATTCGTGCGGTGGCTCCGGAGCTTCCGTTCCTGGTGCCGGGGATCGGCGCGCAGGGCGGCGATGTGCGTGCGGTGGTTGATGCCGGAAGCGACGCGCAGGGCGCGGGATTAATGATCTCCAGCTCGCGCGCCATCCTCTTTGCCGAGCAGCCGCGCGCCGCGGCAAAACAGTTGTACGACGAAATCGAAGAAGCACGGGTGGTGAA
Source organism: Acidobacteriaceae bacterium (assembly GCA_028283625.1). Taxonomy (GTDB): domain Bacteria; phylum Acidobacteriota; class Terriglobia; order Terriglobales; family Acidobacteriaceae; genus Granulicella. Next base: position 105,031 of record JAPWKG010000026.1, read on the forward strand.
GGGTGCGCATTGAAGGCACGCTGGTTTCAGCGGAGAAGACTTGGGAAGGCGCCGTTGAAATTGACGACGCGACAGGACTGATTACGCACGTCGGGGAGAAGACCGGCCAGAGCGATGTGGAGACAACCGGTTGCCTGATCTTTCCGGGCTTCGGAGACATTCATATCCACGCCCGCGAGGACGCGAGCGGCAAGCAGATGTACAAGGAAGACTTCACTACAGCCTCTGCGGCTGCGGTGCACGGCGGCGTGGTGCAGGTTGCCGATATGCCGAACAACGTGATCGCTCCGGTCAACGATGCGCTGTATGCCGAGAAAGAGAAGCTGACGGCAAAGAGCACGGTGCATGTAACGCTTTATGCGGGCATCGGGCCGAGCACGCAGCCGCTGGAACGGCACGTACCGTACAAGGCGTTCATGGGGCCTTCGGTCGGGGATCTCTTCTTCACCTCGGCCGAGCAGCTGGAGCAGGCCATTGCGCGTTACCGCGGAAAGAACGTCAGCTTTCATTGCGAAGATCCGGTCATCATGGACGCGCATAGCGGTGAGCCGACGCATGAAGAGCGCCGCCCGGCAAAGGCTGAGGTCTCTGCAACGGCGTTGGCGCTGCAGTTGATCGAGCGTTACGAGTTGCAGGGCAAGCTGTGCCACTACTCCACACGCGAAGGCTTGCCGATGATTCTGGCGGCCAAGAAACGAGGCGTGCGCGTAACCGCTGAGGTCACTCCGCACCATCTGTTCTTCGATAGCTCGATGCTGACGGACGAGAACCGTTTGTGGCTGCAGATGAATCCACCGCTGCGCTCTTCTGAGGACCGCGTCGCGATGATTGAGGCACTGCGCAACGGCGAGATCGACTACGTGGCCACGGACCACGCGCCACACTCGCATGAGGAGAAGCTGAAGGGGGCCAGTGGCGTGCCGCATCTGGATACGCTCGGCGCATTTGCTACCTGGCTGATGCAGGAGCACGGTTTCACCGCAGAGACGGTCTGCCGCGTCTTTGCAACGAACCCCGGCCACTTTGTTCGTGAGTTTCTCCCGGCAGAGCTTGGCGAAGGATTCGGAGTGATCGCACCGGGGCACGTCGGTTCACTGACGGTGCTCGATCTGAAGACGCCGTATGCGGTAACGCGCGAATCGGTAAAGACAAAGTGCGCGTGGTCGCCGTTTGAAGGCTTCACCTTCCCGGGCAGTGTGCGCGCCACCGTTGTAAAGGGAAAGGTTTTTCGTAATGCCTAAGAAGCTGGAACATGTACTGAGCGTGAAGCAGTTGATGGATACCGATCTGCTGGATGAGCTCTTCTTCGCGGCGCTCCAGTATGAGAAGGATGATGCGACCCGTGCGGCGCGCGTAACCCTCAGCGGCCGCGTGTTGGCAACGATGTTCTATGAGCCGAGCACGCGCACGCGCTTCTCGTTTGAAGCCGCGATGCTGCGTCTCGGAGGCGCGGTGCTTACGGCCGAGAATGCGATGGAGAACTCCTCGGCGGCCAAGGGTGAGTCCATTGCCGACACGGTGCGGGTGATCGGCGGCTACGCCGATGCGATTGTGATGCGGCACTTCGAGCGTGGTGCGATTCAGGAAGCGGCTTCGGCCTCGCCGGTACCAATGATCAACGCCGGCGACGGAGCCGGGGAGCACCCGACGCAGGCACTGCTGGACGTGTACACGATCCGCAAGGAGCTCGGACGCCTGAACGATCTGCATGTTGCGGTGATCGGCGATCTGAAGAACGGTCGCACGGTGCATTCGCTGCTTCCTCTGCTGAGCCTTTATCCGGGGTTGCATGTAACGTTGATCGCGCCGCCCTCGTTGCGTCTTCCGGAGGAGTACATGGAGCAGCTGCGCGCTCGCGGTGTAACGCTGGAGGAAACGGAAGACTTTGGCGGCGAAGCGCTGCGGGCTGCGGACGTGGTGTACATGACGCGTGTGCAGCGGGAACGCTTCGGCTCGGACGCAGAGTACGATGCGGTCAAGGCGGTCTACGTTCTGACCGAGCACATTGCCGATGAGCTGAAGCCGGAGGCGATTATTCTGCATGCGTTGCCGCGTCTGCAGGAGCTGCCCGCCGGGGTGGATCGCAATCTGCGCGCCGCCTACTTCCGCCAGGCAAAGAACGGTTTGCACATGCGGATGGCTCTGCTCGCGTATCTTCTCAGCTAAGGACCTGTTCGTAGCCGATGCTCTGAGACGCCGCTTGTTTTGAAGCCGCGACAGCTCCCGTGTCTTTGGACTCTGACGGAAGCGAGGCGGCAGCATGAGCGGATTGCAGGAGCTGAACGAGATGCCGAAGGCAGGCATCGAGCTGAATCCACAGGCGCAGGGGTTGCGCCGTGGTGTGCTTTCTCCGGTGGAGGTGCTGGCGCAGTCGATCTCAACGATCGCACCCAGCACCTCTCCTACGCTGACCGTGCCGCTGGTCTTTGCGCTTGCTGGAGAAGGCACGGCGCTGGCCTATGGCTGCGCCACCGCGGTCATGTTTCTTGTGGCGCTTTCCGTTGCGCTCTTTGCGCGCGAAAGTGCTTCTCCCGGATCGCTCTACGCTTATGTCCATAAGGCATTACCGCCGGTCTTTGGTGCGGTAACGGCCTGGGCGCTCTTCTTTGCCTATGTCATGATTGCGGCTTCCTGCGTGGGCGGCTTTGTGAACTACGCGCAGGTGCTGCTGGGCGCTCATTTGCCAGCGCCTGTGTGGGCGTTGCTGGTCTGCGTGCTCGCGGTGGTACTGGCAGCGCGCGATGTGAAGCTTTCTGCGCGGGTCATGCTCTGGACGGAGGCGATCTCGGTGTTGCTGATCCTCGTCGTGGTGGTGCTGACGTTGTGGCACTACGGAGCACGTCTGGATGTGGCGCAGCTGGATCTACATGCGATGTCCGCCGAGAAGGTGCGGCTCGGTGTTGTGTTGGCCATGTTCAGCTTCGTGGGCTTTGAAAGCGCAACGACGCTGGGTGCGGAAGCGCGCAACCCTCTGCGCACGATACCGCGCGCCGTGATTCTGAGCGCCGTGCTGGCCGGTGCCTTCTTTCTGCTCTGCGTCTACGGCGAGGCGCTGGGCTTCCGTTTGGCGGGGCAGAATCTGGGCGAGAGCACGGCGCCGTTTCGCCTGCTCGCTACGCGTGCAGGCATCGGCTCGGTCGGCGTTGTGATCGATCTCTGTGTCCTGGTGGCAATGTTTTCCGCGGTGCTGGGCTGCGTGATGGCTTCTTCGCGCGTGCTGATGCTGATGGCGCAATCAGGCCTTGTGGATGCGCGCCTTGGAAGGACACATGCGCGGCATCAGTCGCCGGTTGCGGCAAGCCTGCTGGCAGGCGTGCTGGTGTGCGTGCCTGCGGTACTGCTACTGCTTCAGGGAGTTCGTGGTGCGGACCTCTACGGCTACATGGGAACGCTTGCGGTCTTCGGTTTTTTGACGGTGTACTTTCTCTCGGCCATCGCGCTTGCGGTGTATCTGCGCAGGCATGGGCGCTTGAGGCTGGCGCAGAGCGCGCTCGTGCTGGTCGTGATGTTGGCGATGCTCGCGGCATTGGCGGGCACGTTGTATCCGGTGCCGGGCGGAGCCTATCGGTTCCTCCCCTATGTCTATCTGGCGTATCTGGTTGTGGGGGCGCTGTGGTTTGCGCTGCGCAAGCCAGCGTCCCCTTGCAGCGTTTCGGAATGAGCTGTCAGCGGGAAGAGGCCGTAGTGAGACTCATGGCCTGAGACGCCGTTGCGGCCTGATCTCTTTCCTGTTGACATCCCATGAATTCTCGATATCTTAGAAAGCAATCACAACAGACAGCTCATACTCCGGGCGACCGGCTAGCGGGGCTTACGACACGTAGCGTTCCTAACCGTTGGCCTTTTGCGGCTAACGCGCAGTAGACGTTTTGGAGTTACAAGCCCGCAGGACCTCGCGTACGCGGGAGTAGTCTTCTTTTTTCGTGGCACAAGCTGTTTCTTGATGCAACCCATGTAATTCCGACAAGGGCCCGTCGTCTTTCGACAGGGTCCTGGCAGAGCTTTATTTTCACTTGCTACATCTGTAGGAGGGCGGCCGAAGTGTATTTTCTACGCAAGTCTCTGATTCTCAGCTTGTTTGTAGTTTGTTTCTTCTCCTTGTTGTTGCCTGCAGGCGCACAGCAGACGGTGGGTGGCATTGTGGGTACGGTGACCGATGCCAGCGGTTCTGGAGTGCCAGAGGTAGAGGTCACAGCCATCTCGCTGGCGACAAAGCTCACGCGAACTGTGAAGTCCAGCGGTAACGGTGGCTATGCGATTCCCGATCTTCCGATCGGTGCCTATACGCTGACGTTCAAGCGTGAAGGTTTCGCCACGCAGCGTTTTCCTTCCATCACCATTCAGTCCGACCGTACTGTGACGTTGCCTGCGCAGCTGCAGGTGGGCGAGGTGGCCACAGCGGTCAACGTGGACGCGAATCCGCTGCTGAATGCGAGTGACACGACCAACGGATATGTACTGGATAAGAGTCAGATTGAAAGCATTCCCCAGCCGAACGGTTCGTTCACGGGCCTGGCAACCCTTACCCCCGGCGTGACCGCGGAGCTTCCATCGGGTGCGGGCGCCAATGACGGTATGGGCAACCTGCCGATCTGGGCCAACGGGCAGCGCGATACCTCGAACAGTTTCACGATCAACGGTATCGATGCCTCGAACCTCTTCAACGGCAAGAGTACGAGCTCGGTGGGCTCGTCCCGCCTTGTGAACTCGACCGGTGTTTCCACCAGCACAGGAGCTGGCGGCGTCATTCAGTCGGCTGCTTCGGTTTATCTCTCGATCGGTAACGCGTTGCCAACGCCGGCGCCGGAGTTTCTGGAAGAAGTCCGCGTGAACGCCTCCATGTACGACGCGCAGCAGGGCTCAACCTCGGGCGCGCATATCGGTATGGTCACGGCATCTGGTACGAACCAGATTCACGGAACGATCTACGGAAAGCGCATGACCAACTGGTTGAATGCAGCTCCGTTCTTCTTCAAGACCGATGACGACATTCCCGATAACCTGAAGAACCCCGGGTTGCACCGTTACCTGGTGGGCGGTACGGTCGGCGGCCCGATCGTAAAGGATAAGCTCTTCGGCTTCCTCGGATATCAGCATCTGCATGTTGCGGATAACTACCTGGGCAGCGGCTTTCTTGATGTTCCGGCAGGGCTGACGGATGACCGTAGTGCCTCGGCGCTGGCAAATATCGTGAACCAGAATTATTCCACCACGCTTGGTGCCGGAGATATCGACCATACGGCACTGGCGCTGTTCAATATTCCTGCAGTAGCGGGTGAAGCTGGAAACTGGCTCATCCCGAACGCTGGCGTAGCCACCCCGACGCCAACGCATCCTTTCAATGCCTATCTTCCCGGCACAGCAAAGTTCACTGCGGATATTGCCGTTGGGGATCTTAGCTGGAATGTGTCGCCGAAAGATCAGATGGCGTTGAAGTATTACTGGCAGCATGATCCGACGCTTGCGCCTTACGCTTACTCAAGCGTTCCGGGATTTACGGAGCACCTGGATAACGGAGCGCATGTCATCTCGCTGAGCAATACCTATCTGATCAAGCCGAACCTGAGCACCGTGGCTACGATCGGATACATCCGCGAAAAAACGTACATGAACAACGAGCAGCCGTTTGGGCCGAGCGCGATCCCTTCTGCAATTGGAACGGTTTCGATCAACCAGTTCGGCTCAGATTACTTTCCCGGTGTCTCGGTCTATAACGTGCTCGGGGCCACGGGTGAAAATGCGGGCGTTTCTACCGGCGTGCTGAATATCGGTCCGAATGCGGAAGGGCAGAGCTCGAACACCGGTGTCTTTCAGAACCGCTTCAACCCCTCGGCGGATGCGAACTGGATGCTGGGCAAGCATACGGTCAGCTTCGGCACGAACTACTCCTACACGCAGCTCAATACGATCGACAACCGTACGAATAAGGGTACGGTTGCAACGGATGACCTGAGCGCCATGATTCAGGGTCTGGTGACACCGGGCGGCTCATCAACAGGATTCTATGTGTCGTCGTTCCTGCAGGGCAGTGCGTCACGCTACTACCGCGCCAACCAGCTCGGCCTGTACGTGTCGGACAAATACCAGGTCACGCCAAACCTGACTCTGACTGCGGGACTTCGCTGGGATTGGGACGGCGGCCTTACCGAAAAAGAAGGTCGCATCTTCAACTTTGACCCAACACTGTATGGGTACGATTCGAGCACGGATAAGATTACAAACCCCGGCTTCATCATTGCCGGTAACAATGCGAACGGAACGCCGGGGGTAAGTCCCACGACGCTCACCGGACGGCAATGGGGTTTTGGTCCGCGTCTGGGTGCTGCCTGGCAGCCGGAGAGCTTTCACAACAAGGTCGTCGTGCGTAGCGGCTTTGGCATGTATTACGACCGCGGTGAACTCTTCAGCTACTTCTCGCCCGGTTACGCGATCGGCACCGTTACAGGTGGCCCCTTCGGCGTGAACCAGCAGCTGCCGTTCGTAACGGCGCAGAGCTGCCCGGCTACGCAGTACTATGACGGCTACATTCCGACCTGCGGTGGAACGGCTGCTACAGGTAACCTTGCCAACCCTTACACCAACGTTCAGAGTGCTCCGCCCACGAACCCCAAGGCTTCCGATCTTGCGGGCTATCTGCCCAATATCTACTCGATCGAGAATCCATCCGCTTCTGATGCGATTCATGCTGGGCAACCGGTTTCGCTCGGTGTGTATGACCGGGCCAATAAGCTGCCCTATACCTTCAACTACACGTTGGATATTCAGTGGCAGCCGCGGAATGACCTGGCAATCGACATTGGCTATGTTGGCAATGTCGGTCGGCATCAGGTCATCCCTGTGCCGTTCAACCAGCCAGGGATCGCGACCCCGGGCTCTCCGATCCACGGTCAAAAGTACACCTACGGCTATACCGTGGAAGGAGCGAACCTGCCTGACGGAAGCAGCTACCTGGCCGATTACGAAGGTGGCAACGTAGACCATCGCGTCCCTTATGTCGGCTACGCGGCAGAGTCGATCGACTACAAGGCTGCCGGCGTGGACGCGTACAACGCTCTGCAGGTGCATGTGGATAAGCGCATGGCAAAGGGAGTGCAGGTGGGCTTCAACTACACCTACTCCCACGCTCTTGACGAACACTCGGGCATGGGCCTGTTCTATAACGGCAACAACCCTCTGAATCTACGTGAGGCGTATGCGTCTTCGGACTTCGATCGTACGCATATCTTCAATATCAACTACCGCTTCCAGGTGCCGGATTACTTCGGCAAGGACACTTGGGCCGGACGCTTTGCGAATGGTTGGGCGCTGGTTGGCCTGACGGTGCTGCAGAGCGGCCAGCCGTACTCGGTCATTGATTACACCGGCGCGGTGGGTTCCATCTATTACTCCACGAACAATGGCATTACCAACCCAATCGTGCCGCTGGCTCCGGGCTGTACGCCGAAGAACGCGAAGACTGGCAAGTCTGGCGCGTTTGGCACCGAGGCTCTGAGGCCGGATTGTTTCGTGGTGCAGCCTCTGGAGGCTGGCTCCTTCTCCGGCGGCATCCCTTCCACGGATCCTTATGAGACGAACTTCACGACAGGGCAGCGCAACATCTTCCGTCAGGCTTTCCAGAAGCGCGCGGATGCTTCTTTGCTGAAGAACACGACGATCAAGGATCGCTATGTCCTGAAGTTCAGCCTCGATGTCTTCAACCTGACCAATACAGCCAGCTTTGATATCCCGGGCAACGAGGTTGCACAAAACAGCAATTACAACTCCTTTCCGAATGCCAGCTACCCGAGCGGCGTTGTGCCGAGCGCGCAAACCTGCAGCACGTCTGCTGGCCGGCAAACCGCAGAATCGTACACCGGGAATTACTTCTACAACTGCGCAGATGGCGTGGGTGTGACGACGCATACCATCGGCAGCCCGCGACAGGTGCAGTTTGCGCTCGGATTGAGCTTCTAAACAAAAACCGAAAGCATCGTCGTGGGACAGATCGAAGATCTGTCCCACGACGTTTTTATTGCAGAATGGTGACAGCGCGTCCGGAAATCCTGCGATTTCAGCGAATTTCACCGCAGCGAAACACTTGCTCCGGGCTTCGGGTGCGATACTTCCGTCAAACGAAGGCGGGGCGAGGTCATGAGCGTGAGCCAGACAGTATTCGTGCTGGAAGACGATATCGACATTCAGCGGCTGGTGCAGTACCAGCTTGAAGCGGCGGGATATGTAGTGCGTGCCTATGGCACACCGGGGCCGATTGTGGCCGATGCGGAGCGAAATCCGCCTGCACTTTTTCTGCTCGACATTATGGTTCCGGGGGGCGACGGGCTGGATCTTTGCCGCCGTTTGCGCGCCAATCCGAAGCTCGCAGGTGTGCCGATCATCTTCCTGACGGCTCGTGCCAGCGAAAATGATCGCGTTCTGGGTCTGGAGCTCGGCGCGGACGATTACATCACCAAGCCGTTTGCGACGCGTGAGCTATTAGCGCGAGTCAAAGCCGTGCTGCGCCGTTTTGAGCGCCCTTCCGCGCCCTCGGTGCTCAAGTTCGACGACGTCGAAATCGACCAGGCTGCGATGCAGCTGCGCGTACGTGGTGAGCTGCAGGCTACAACGGCCACGGAGTTCCGCCTGCTCGACTACCTTGCCCGGCATCCGGGACGCGTGTTCTCGCGTGACCAGCTGCTGGATGCGGTCTGGGGCGATGCTCGCTTTGTGACGCCGCGGTCGGTGGATGTGTACGTTCGTCGTGTCCGCGAAAAGGTCGAGGAAGATCCTGAAAACCCGCGTTATCTGAAGACAATGCGTGGAGCCGGCTATCGTTTTGAAATGCCGAAGGCTAGCTAGGGTGGAGCACGCAGATGCGCTACTCCTGGACCCTACGTCTTCTTCTGGTTACGTTCGTCGCGATCGGTGGCGGCTTTCTTTGCGATGATCTTCTGCTGGCGCAGCCGGTTTACCTGCGTCTGCTGTTCCGTGTCGTCTGGCTCTTTGGCTCTCTCGTTGCCGCGGTAACGTTGGCGCGGCTGCGCGAAGGTGAGCAGGAGGCGATGCTGCGTGTGCTGGATCGCTTTCCGGAGACCTCCGAGCAGGTGACCGCTCTATTGCCTTCGCGTCTGGACGCGGCGGCTCGACAGGTGAGCGGCCGTCTTACGCGCCAGCTTACTTCGCTTGAAGACGAGCGGCGCAAGCTGGCTGCGGTGCTCGATTCCATGCAGGACTGGGTCGTTGCGGTGGATGCCGGGGGCTATATCCTCTGGGCCAATGAGCCGATGCGTCGCGTTCTGAATGGAGCGACGCGTTCGGGAAATCCGCTGGTAGCGGCCGTGCGCGATCCGGATGTGCTGCTGGCGGTACGGGTATCGCTGGATGACGGTGTGGTGACGCATCGCCGCGCAACGAACGTTCTGCCCGGCAAGATTTTTGAAACGCATGTAGCGCCGATTCCCGGTGGTGGCGCGGTTGTGGTGCTGCGAGACTCCACACCGATCGAGCAGGCTGAGCGGACGCAGCGGGAGTTTATTGCGAACGTATCGCACGAGCTGCGCACGCCGCTGACGTCAATCTCTGGTTACGTCGAAATCCTGCTGGAGATGGAGATTGAGCTGAGCCCAACGGCAACCAACTTCCTGGAGATCATTCTCAAGAACGCGAACCGTATGGCGCGTCTTACAGAAGATCTGCTAGCGCTGGCCCGCGTGGAAAGTGGGGAGGACAAGTTTTCCCCCGAGCCGCATGCGACGGATCGTCTGGTGACCGATGCCGTAGCCAGTGTGCGCGGCGTTGTGGAGGATGCCGGCTCGCATCTGCGCGTGGGCGCTCTGCCCAGCACGAAAGTCTTCGCGGCTCCGGATCAGATTGTTCAAGTGCTCTCCAACCTCATTGAGAACGCGACTCGTTACGGCAAATCGCGGAACGGCGATCCGGCCGAGGTTGAGGTAAGTGCGTCCGATCAGGGGGAGATGGTGGAGTTTCGGGTGCGCGACCACGGGGTGGGCATCGCCAGCGAGCATCTGGAGCGTATCTTCGAGCGTTTCTACCGTGTGGACAAGGCTCGCTCGCGCGAGACCGGCGGTACAGGGCTTGGGCTCGCCATCGCCAAGCACATCGTGGAGCAGCACGGGGGACGCATCTGGGTGGAAAGTAATCTGGGTGCAGGCTCTACGTTCATCTTTACGTTACCGGCATCGGCAAAGACCAGCGCGTTGTAACAATTTGAAAACGCAGAAAATCCAAAGAAACGCAGCATTCGTTTACCTCCTGTTCATCTTGTGTTGTTCGAACGTTTACGCGTTGTTCGCATCGTGTTCATCGCTCGCTGACAGGATGATCTCAACGGACAGCGTGTGAGCTGAGATCGCGTACGGACACCAAGGGTGCGCATACGAAAACTCCGCGTCATTTCGTCCGCTATTGAGAGAGGACAACGATGAAGCGACTTGTGAAAGTAGCTGTGGCCCTGACGCTGAGCAGCGCGGCGATGGCCCAGACTGTACCTGCCAAGCACTCCACCAAGAAGAAGGCACCGGCGACGAAGACCACCGCCGCACAGATTGACACGCTCGAAGAGCAGCTCAAGCGCCAGCAGGAAGAGCTGGACACGCTGAAGGAGCAGCTCGCAACGCGCGACCAGCAGATTTCCGCAGAGAAGAACAACGCCGCAGTCGCACAGCAGACTGCAGCGGACGCTTCCGCGAAGGCCGATGCCGCCGCTTCCAGTTCCTCTGCTGCACAGCAGAAGGCGGACACGCTCGAAACAACCGTCAACGACCTGAAGACCTCCAACCAGGGGCTGCAGGAGACCGTTGTCGCGAACCAGGCCAAGCTTAGTGAAGAGCTCGACAACCCTCTGAGCCTCAAGTACAAGGGGCTGCGCATTACTCCCATCGGCTTCTTCGCTTTTGAAGGTGTTTGGCGCCAGCGTTCGGTCAACTCCGACATCAACACCCCGTTCAACACCATTCCGCTTCCGGGTGCCAACGAAGGCCACGTAAGCGAGTTGAACTTCTCGGGTCGTCAGAGCCGCATCGGTGGTCTGTTTGAGGCCAACACCGGCAAGCTGAAGCTCACGGGCTTCCTCGAAGCTGACTTCCTTTCCTCCGGTACGACCTCGAACGACAACCAGTCGAACTCCTACACGCTGCGCCAGCGCCAGTTCTGGGGCAAGGTTGAGACCACCAACCGCCTCGCTCTTACCGGCGGTCAGATGTGGTCGCTCGTAACGGAAACCGGCGTCAGCACCGATGCCCACACGGAAAAGCTTCCGGCGACGATCGATCCGCAGTACATGGTCGGCTTCTCCTGGACCCGCCAGCCTTCACTCCGTCTGCAGAAGCAGTTCGGCGATGTGAAGACCGGCATGCTGACCACCGCAGTGGCAGTGGAACAGGCTCAGACTCTGAACGTTGGCGTAACCGGTACCGCACCGAACGCTTACTTCTTCCAGGGTGCAGGCGTAGGTGGCGGTCTGTATAACGCCAGCGCAAACTACTCCAACAACGTTGCTCCTGATGTGATCGTCAAGGCAACGCTGGACTATCGTCACGCTCACTTTGAAGCCGGCGGTTTGGCACGCTTCTTCCGCACGGTATACAACCCGATCACCGGTGTAACCGGCTCCACCTACACCTATGACACGAGCAAGCAGCTCAAGGACACCAAGACCGGTGGCGGTGCTTTCGTCAGCGCTCGTGTCTCGCCGAGCAAGTTTGTCACGCTGGCATGGCAGGGTATGGCCGGTACGGGTATCGCACGCTACGGCTCCTCGACCCTGGCCGACGTCACGGTGAAGTCGGACGGCACGCTTGAGCCGATCCGCCACTACCACGGTCTCTTCTCGCTGGAAACGCACCCGACCAAGAAGTGGGATGTGTTTGCTTACTACGGCGGCGAGTATGATCAGCGCACGCAGTATCAGGTCGGTTCCAACATCTTCGGTTACGGTTCGCGTAACGCCAACAACGCATACTGCTACCAGGTGGCTCCGCTGCAGGGTACGGGCGCCGCTGGCGGTACGGATGGCTTCAGCTCGTCGACGCCTTGCCAGGGTCTGACCCGCTACATCCAGGAAGGCATGTTCGGCTTCGCCTATCGCCCGATCGACAGCCCGAAGTATGGCCGCCTGCAGTACTCGGTGACCTATCAGTACCTGCAGCGCAACCTGTGGTCGGGTACGGTTACCGGCAGCCCGGTTGCCAACATGCCGACCGGCCCGCGTGCCGAGGACAGCATGATCCACGTCGGCATGCGTTACTACATCCCGTAGTATCCGCAACTTAGAAGAAAATTCATCCAACTGCAACGGTGAGCAACTAGCATCAGATACGTTGGATCAACTATGAAGGGCCGGCCCAGCAAGGCCGGCCTTCTTTCCGAGGAGAGTCTTTATGAAGCTGAAGCTGATGGGCCTCGTTGCAACGGTCGCTTTCGGTGCATTGTCCGCAGGAGCGCAGAGCCTGAACGGTGCGGGCGCGACCTTCCCTAATCCGATTTATTCCAAGTGGTTTGCCGAGTATGCGGCTTCGCACCCCGGCGTGCAGATCAACTACCAGTCCGTGGGCTCGGGCGCGGGTATCCGCCAGGCGTCGCAGGGCATTGTTGACTTCGGTGCAAGCGACGGCCCGATGACCGACCAGCAGATGTCGGAAGCCAAGGTAAAGCTCTTCCACATCCCGACCGTGCTCGGCGCCGTGGTTCCCACCTACAACATCCCGGGTGTGAACGCTGAGCTGAAGTTCTCGGGCGACATCATCGCCGACATCTATCTGGGCAAGATCACCAACTGGAACGATGCGCGCATCAAGGCCATCAACCCGGGCGTCAACCTGCCCGATCACCAGATTCTGCCGGTGTACCGCTCGGACGGATCGGGTACGACCTACATCTTCACCGATTACCTGTCGAAGGTCTCCTCCGACTTCCAGCAGAAGGTTGGCAAGTCCACCTCCGTACGCTGGCCCGTGGGTATCGGCCAGAAGGGCAATGAAGGCGTTGCCGGTATGGTGCGTAACAGCCCGTACTCCTTCGGGTACGTTGAGCTGATCTACGCCGTGCAGAACCACATGAGCTTCGGCGTCGTAAAGAACGCTGCTGGCAAGTTCGTGAAGGCTTCGACCGATTCGGTGACCGCTGCTGCTGCTGGTGCGGCCGCTCACATGCCGGACGACTTCCGTGTTTCGATCACCAACGCTCCGGGCGCAGAAGCGTACCCGATCTCTTCCTTCACCTGGCTGCTGATTCCCCTGCAGTCGGCTGATCCGAAGAAGGGTGAGGTTCTCAAGGACTTCCTGAAGTGGATGCTGGCCAACGGCGAGCAGCAGGCACCGGCTCTGACCTATGCTCCGCTACCCAAGAACGTAGCGCTGAAGGTTGCCGGCGCGATCAACTACCTGAAGTAGCCTCTGGAATGAACGCCCCGTTCCCGCCCCGCAAGGGTGGGGGCGGGGCTGATTTCATTTTGGAAACTGCCCAGATTCTTGGGCATTTCGAACGATTTTTACCGTGTGTTCACATTTCGAGGGTACTCTCTTCACAGTCTGCCGATACTCTGGAGCAGATTTCTGAGAGACCGAACTCCACTGTATGGCTGACACTCGAATCAAGGATGCGGAACCACCCGCGCTGTTGAAGCTTCAGGTCAATGAGCCGCATGCGGTTGCAGGGCATGCTGTTGAAGGCAAAGCTCCGGCTGCCATCCGCGAATTTCTTAACAAGCGCGGTTCCGGTGCTGCCGGGGACGGGGCGTTTGGCGCTCTGGTTCTGGCCTGTGCGCTGTCGATCCTGGGCATCGTCGTTCTGATCCTGTTTGTGTTGATACAGCAGTCCAAGCTGTCTCTGCACGCCTTTGGTCTCAAGTTCTTCATTACCTCGGCCTGGGACCCGGTCATGGGGGATTTCGGAGCGCTGCCGTTCATCTACGGCACGCTGGTGACCTCTTTCCTGGCCCTGTGCATCGCCGTTCCTCTGGCGCTTTGTGTGGCGATCTTCATCATGGAGATCTGCCCGAAGCCCCTGCGCGGGCCAGTAGCCTTCCTGACCGAGCTGCTGGCGGCTATTCCGTCGGTTGTGTACGGTCTCTGGGCGGTCTTCGTGCTCGTGCCGATCATGCGCGACCACCTCGGCCCCTTTCTCGTGAAGTTCTTTGGCTGGACCGGTCTTTTCAGCGGTACCAACTTCGGGGAAGGTCTGCTGACGGCCAGCATCATTCTTTCCATCATGATCCTGCCGGTCATCTCTTCGATTACGCGTGAGGTGATGGGTGCCGTGCCGGTGAGCCAGAAGGAAGGCGTTCTGGCGCTCGGTGCGACACGCTGGGAGATGATTCGGATTGCGGTACTGCGCAATGCGCGCGTGGGCATTGTCGGCGGTGTGATTCTCGGCCTGGGCCGCGCTCTGGGGGAGACGATGGCGGTCACGATGGTGATCGGTAACCATCCGGACATTGCCAAGAGCCTGTTTGCGCCCGGCTACACGCTGGCTTCTGTCATTGCGAACGAGTTTACGGAGGCCACGGGCGACCTCTACCTTTCAGCGCTGATCGAAATCGGCCTTGCGCTCTTCCTGGTCACCGTGGTGGTCAACACGATTGCGCGTCTTCTGGTGTGGTTTGTTACCCGTAACAGCGCCCGGGAGGCACGATGAGCACGAACTCTCAGCTCCGTCCGAACCGCGCCAATGTACTGCGGCGCTCGGCCTCTAATCATTTGGTCACGGCAATTTCTGTACTGGGAACGCTGCTGGTGCTGGTGCCGCTGATCGCCATTCTGGTGTATCTGGTGTACAAGGGCGCCAGCTCGCTGAACGTGGCCTTCTTTACGCACACGCCGAAGCCTGTAGGAGAGAGCGGCGGCGGCATGGCGAACTCCATTGTGGGTTCGAGCATTATTCTGCTGCTGGCAAGTCTGATCGGAATCCCGGTGGGTATTCTGGGGGGCGTGTACCTGGCCGAGTATGGCGCAGGCAAGACCCTTGGTGCAGGTATCCGTTTTGTGGCGGACGTGCTGAACGGCGTGCCGTCTATCGTCATGGGCATCGCAGGCTACGCGCTGATCGTGGTGCATCAGCGTCACTTCTCCGCTCTGGCGGCCGGGGTAACGCTGGCGATCATGATGGTGCCGACGGTGACACGTACGACCGAAGAAATGTTGATGACGGTGCCGCATGCGATTCGCGAAGCGGCTTACGGTCTTGGCGTTCCGCGTTGGCGCATGATCCTTTCGATCTCGTTGCGTACGGCGGCTCCAGGCATTATCACCGGCTGCATGCTGGCCTTTGCGCGCGTTGCGGGAGAAACAGCTCCGCTGTTGTTCACCGCGTTTGGCAGCTCGTTCTGGCCGCATAACCTGAATGAGCCGATGGCCGCGCTGCCCCTGCAGATCTTCGTCTACGCCATGAGCCCGTATGACGAGTGGCATCGCCTGGCCTGGGCGGGCTCGCTCGTGCTCATCACACTGATTATGGTTTCGGTTGGCCTGGTGCGGTATGTCACATCGCGCGGCCGCCTCAAGGGAGGACACTAAACGTGGGTGTCGGCATTGAAGTCAAGAATCTGAACGCGTGGTACGGCCAGACGCACACGCTGCGGGATATCAACCTTACGATTCCTGCGAACTCGGCCACCGCGCTGATCGGTCCTTCCGGTTGCGGTAAGTCCACTTTTGTCCGCTGCCTGAATCGTATGCACGAGACCAATCCTTCGGCACGGGTTGAGGGCATGGTCAAGGTCGGCGATATCGATATCTACAATGACGCGGCTCCGGTGGAGATTCGCCGCCGCGTCGGCATGGTCTTCCAGCGTCCCAACCCATTCCCGACGATGTCGATCTACGACAACGTCGCAAGCGGCCTCAAGCTGAACGGTTTTCATAACCGCAAGGTGCTTGACGAGGTGGTGGAGCGCTCGCTGAAGCAGGCCGCTCTCTGGAACGAGGTCAAGGACGACCTGAAGAAGAAGTCCGGTGCCTCGCTCTCCGGTGGTCAGCAGCAGCGCCTGTGCATCGCACGCGCGCTGGCGGTGGACCCTGAAGTGCTTTTGATGGACGAGCCCGCGAGTGCGCTCGATCCGGCCTCGACCTCGAAGATCGAAGACCTGATCTTTGAGCTCAAGGATGAGTACAGCATCGTGATCGTGACGCACAACATGCAGCAGGCTGCGCGCGTGGCGGAGAACACAGGCTTCTTCCTCAACGGTCAGCTGGTAGAGTTTGCGCCGACCAGCACGATCTTTACCAAGCCACACGACAAGCGCACGGAAGATTACATTACGGGGAGGTTTGGCTGATGCGTATCAAGTTCCACCAGAATCTCGATGGTTTGAAAGAGCGTCTTCTGGTAATGGCCGGCCTTGCCGAGCAGGCGATTCAGCGCGCGACCGAAGCGTACCGCACGCGCGACTTTTCGCTTTGCGACCTGGTGTTTCAGTCCGAGCCGGCGATCAATCGCATGGAGCGAGAGATCGACGAGATGGCCTACGAGCTGCTGGCAACTGAGCAGCCGATGGCAATCGATCTGCGCTTTATTCTCGCAGTGATCCGTATCAACGCGGATGTTGAGCGCGTTGGCGATCAGGCGGTCAACATTGCTTCGCGTGCGGTGGAGATGGGCACGCACTCCAACATCGATCTGCCGGTGGATATTCCCAAGCTGGCTTCGTTGGCGCAGGCGATGGTCCGCAAGTCGTTGCAATCGTTTATTGAGGCGGATGCTGAGATGGCACGCTCCGTGTTGACGATGGATGACGAAGTCGATGCGATGAACAAGGCGGCGTACAAGGCGCTGACGGAGATGATTCAGGTACAGCCTGAGCTTACGCCGCAGGCACTGAACGTGCTCATCATTGCGCGCAACCTGGAGCGCGTTGGCGACCACGCCACCAACATCGCAGAAGACGTGATCTTCTGGGTGCAGGGTTCGGATGTTCGTCATAGCGGGCCGATTCCGCGCGACGTTCCGTAGAAACCGTTTCAGTTTGTGGTTCCGATCAGGCGGGGGATTTTCCCCCGCCTGATCATCGTGTGTTCACAAACGCTCGGCTAGACTGGTCGCATGTTGACCCGTGGTTCTCTTTTTCTTGCGGCGTTTGCTGCAACGAGTTTTTGTGCGGCGTCGGTGTGTGCGCAGCAGCCCTCCTCTTCTCACCGTAACGTCATCATCTTTGTTGCGGATGGATTGCGACACAACGCTGTGACCGCGGAAGACATGCCGACGTTTGTGCGCGTACGTACAGAGGGCGTGAACTTTGCCAACAGCCACTCTGTATTCCCGACCTTTACGACGGCCAACGCTTCTACGATTGCGACCGGTCACGGGTTGGGCGATACCGGCGATTACAGCAATGTGATCTGGCCCGGCACCTGGCTGACGAAGCCTGAGGTCGAGGATGCCAGCGGCCACCTCATGCCGTTTTTGGAGAACGACGAAGTGCTGGCGAATATGAATGCCAGCTTCGCGGGCAATTATCTTGGGGAAACGACGCTGCTCGATTACGCGCGCGCGCATGGATACGATGTGGCTTCGATCGGTAAGCTGGGGCCGACGGCGATCCAGCAAATCGGGTCGCTTGGCTGGAGCCAGGACGGCTATCTCGACTCGCACGATGCGATCGTGATTGACGATGCGACCGGACATGGCGGCGGTTTTCCTCTTCCGGCGGATGTGCGTGAGCGCATGCAGAAGGCGGGCCTGATGCTGGATGCCCCCATGCGCACCAACGGTTATGCGGAGAGCTCGCAGGGCAACAACGGCTTCGTGGGCGATGCGCAGACTCCTGGAACCCTGATGCCGAACAAGGTGCAGCAGCAGTGGCTTTCCGAGGTGGCGACCCAGGTTGTGTTGCCGAAGTTTGCTGAGGAGCAGAAGCCGTTCGTGCTGCTCTTCTGGTCGCGTGATCCGGATGCGACCCAGCATGATGAAGGCGACAGCCTGCAGATGCTGGACCCGGGTATCAACGGACCGAGCGTTAAGCTGGCGCTGCAAAATGCGGATCATTCGTTGAAGAGCCTGCTGGACTGGCTGGACGCGCATCCGGCGATCAAGGCCAACACGGATGTTTTGCTGACCTCCGATCATGGCTTTGCCACAATCAGCCGTCGTGAGCTGGATGCTACGGGCAAGATGACGGGAGAACCGTCGGCTGCGCTGAGCTATGAAGGCAGCAAAGAGCCGGCCGGAACTCTGCCTCCTGCTTTTCTGGGCATTGATCTCGGCATTCGGCTGCACCTGAACGTTTTCGACTCTGAGAAGCGCCCTGCAGCGGGGAACGGTGTGTATGCGCAGTTGCAGCTTTCCGGCGAGAAGTCGCAGGCCCCGTTGGGCTCCGTGCTGCTGGCCAGCAAGTCGCACCAGTTGGATGGTCACGATGCCGAGCTGATGATTGCCTCCAACGGTGGTTCGGATCTGGTGTACGCTCCCACGCACAACACCGAGCTGGTGCGTCAGGCGGTGGCAACGCTGATGCAGCTGGACTATGTCGCTGCCGTTTTCGTCAATAAGGACTTTTGTCCGACATTGAAGGACTGCCCCGGAGCGTTGCCGCTGGAAGATGTCGGTCTTGCGGGAGCGAGCAAGGTGCCACATCCTGCAGTTGTCGTTGCCTTCCGCCACTTCAACCGTGTGGCTTCGGATATGTTGACCGGGGTGCAGGTCTCGGATACGAGCCTTCAGGAAGGGCAGGGTATGCACGGTGGTTTTGGCCGCGACCAGACGCTGAACAACATGGCCGCGATCGGTCCGGACTTCCGCGCGCACTTCGTCGATGACGCCCCTGTGGGCAACATCGATATCGTGCCGACGCTGGCGCACATCCTTGGCTTCGAGCTGCCGTCAACGGGCAGCCTGAAGGGGCGCGTGGCCAGCGAAGCTCTTGCCAGCGGCAAGGTGGAGCAGGGCGAACGCAAGCGGATCTACGCTGAGCCGGCTTCAAACGGAATGCGCACGCTGCTGGAGTATCAGGAGCTGGACGGCGTGCGTTACTACGATCGCGGCTGCCTGGTTGCTTCAGAGAAGATCACAACCTGCGAGTAAGCAGCTGGACCGCTGCTTACCAGTGAAAAGAAGCGAACGCCGCGTGCGGGCGCAGGAGCGAACCGGCTCTTGCGCTCACACGCGGCGGTTCTTTTTTGCTGCAAACGGTGTGACGGCTACTCCTGAGAGGGGCTCGCCGGGTTGGTGGAGAAATGGCGCTCCAGAAAGAGCCGTGTGAGCTGAACGCGCGTGCGCACGCCTGCCCAGTCGAAGAGCTCCTGCACGATGGCCTTCACGCTGCCTTCGGAGAGGTGCATCTGCTCAGCGATAGCGCGATTGCTCAGGCCGTCGACGACGCCCTTCAGCGCGAGCTGCTGACGCCGGGTGAGAGGGCGGTTGCCGATCCGCGTGGTGGGCTCAGGCAGAATCGGAGAAGAAGTCGTGGGTGAAGGCTCGATCTGCAGCTCTTTGCTGACGAAGACCTGGCGGATGGCATCCACCAGCTGTTGCGGCTTGCTGTCTTTGCGCAGAATCCCCGCTGCTCCGGCATCTACGGCTGCACGGATAGCGTGCGCGGGCATGCCGGCGGTTACGAGCAGAACCTGAGGCTTCACCTCGAGACTTCCCAGCAGAGCAAACAGCGAGATGCCGAGCTCGGTATCGAGATCGTAGTCCAGCAGAATGATCTCCGGCTGTTGCTGGCTGAGGATGGTCATCGCTTCTTCGAGCGAGGAAGCCTGTCCCACAACATGCAGCCCTTCCTCTCCGTTGAGCAGGCGCGCCATGCCTTCGCGGAAGAGTTCATGGTCGTCGATGAGCAGAATGCCGATAGGCGCGGTCATAGAAGTGGTTCCTTGCTGGGGGCCTCAGGCAGGGAGAGGAGAAAGCGAGCTCCGTTCTCGATCGGCTGATAGATAAGATTGCCCCCGCTGGAGCGAGCAAACGCCCGGGAAAGATAGAGCCCGAGCCCGTGATGGTGAGCTCCGGTTTGAAAGGGGCGGAAGAGGCGCGCCGGGTGCGGCACACCGCCTCCGTTATCCTCTACCGCAATATAGAGACTGCCGTGGTGATGTGTGGCGGTAAGGCGCAGGCGCGGCTGCTCCACATGGGCGAGCGCGCGCAGGCTGTTGTTCACGAGATTGAGCAGAATCTGCATGAGCTGCGAGCGCTCCCCGAGCGCTTTGGGTAAGGAGGCTTCCCAAAGGCCCTCATACGCGATGCCGGCCTGCTGCAGTAATGGTGTAATGACGATCTGCAGCTCTTCGAGAACAGGGGTAATCTCCAGCTCCGAGGGAGCGGTGCCGCCTTCCAGATCCATGTCGACGACCGACTCCAGCGCCTCTACCAGTCCGCCCATGGCTTCGAAGTCTTTGTTCTGGTCCAGAAGGTTGGTGCGCTTCAGGTTGTGGTGAACAACGGCGATGGCGGTGGAGATGTTGCGGATCTCGTGGCTGATGGCGCTGGCAACAAGCCGTGTCCCGCTCATGACCTGGCGCAGGCTCGCTTCTTCCTGGCGGCGGAAACCTTCTGAGGTGTCGAAGACGATGGCAGTAAGCCGCGCGCCCGCTTTGGTGCCGTAAATGGAGAAGCTGATGTCGGCAAGGAAGCTCTGGCCGTTGGAGCGTATGCCGTGGGACTGGATCATGGCATACGGCTTGGGGTCGATCTCAGGGTGCTGCAGAAAGCGCGAGAGCGCAGGCAGGTAGTTGTGGATGCGCGGTGGGAGGGCTCCGGGTTGGGTGGAGAAGCCGAGCAGCTGGCGGGCAGCCTCGTTGCAGGTCAGAATCTGGCCTGTAATGTCGGTGGTGAGAATCGCCGCGGGGCTGGTTTCAATCAGTGCTTCGAGCTGCCGCTCGGTATCGTCCAGGGCATCGCGCTGTGTTTCGATCTCATGAATGTGCAGCAGGGTCAGGAGTTTATTGCGCTGCACGGTTTGCGCATGGAAGCCCGTGGTGAGAAAAGCTGTGAGGTACACCAGCAGGCGGGAGGTGCCGTCAATGACCGTCACGGGGAATTCGTCGTTGATTTCAGCCAGGATCGTGCACCCTATTCCGACGCAGATCAGCGGGATACGGTAGCCCAGGCCGCGGCCGAGAATCAGCATCGGCAGCAGGTACAGGAAGCCGAGCGGGATCTGCGAGTTGATATGGCTATCGACAAACGCGATGAGCAGAATCAGCGTGAGACTGACTGCGATCAGGCGAAAGGAGTGCCACCGGGCGACGGAAAGCGGCTTGTTATTCGAATCCATGGAACGTATTCGCTACGAAGAGGGATGGTGCCGTGTGGGAGAAGGCTGAGCGTTGCTCTGGTCGAAAACCGGAAAATTTATAGCCAAAAGATAGGTCTGTGCCCCCTAATGGCGCAACATCTTGGTCGTGGAAGCCGTTATGTTCAGTTAAATGGACGCTTCCATTGACAGAGTACGATGATTTTCTTAGCTCGAGGGTTCCTCGACTCCCTGTTTGCAAGCGTAGGCCGACGTCGTGCGGCTCGAACCTCCGCGGTCATGGGCCTGTTCCTGCTGGCGGGCAGCACGCTGCTGGCCGACGCGCAGCAGCAGCAAATGACCTGGGATCAGGTCAAAGCGCAGTTTGAGGCCGATAATCCGGCGCTCAAGGCCGATGCCGATAACGTCGCGGAGCTGAAGGCCGCCGAGGTGACGGCACACCTTCGTCCGAACCCGACCCTGTCGATGACGCTCGACCAGACGTATCCGTTTGCGACGCACTATGACCCGAATATCCAGACCTCACGCTTTCGTCCCCTGAGCGACTCGCTGACGACCGGATATATCAGCTATCTGCACGAGCGGGACGGCAAGCGCAACCTTCGTCTTCAGAGCGCGCAGGAAGGCACGCGGGTTGGGCAGTCGCAGCATGAAGATCTTGAGCGCAACTTACTGTTTACGCTGCGCTCAGCGTTTGTGCAGACGCTGGAAGCCAAGACGGTGCTCGACGTTGCCAAAGCTGACCTGGAGTACTACGACAAGATCATTGCCGTGAGTCGAGAGCGCTTCCGCACGGGCGATCTGGCTAAGATCGACCTCGACCGTATCGAGTTGCTGCGTGTGCAGTATGAGTCCGAGATGCAGTCGGCGATGGTGAACCTGCGCACGCAGAAGATTCAGCTGCTGCAGCTGATGAACGCGCGCATCGCCCCGGACAACTTCGATGTGCTGGGGAGCTATGACTTCACCGAGGCGATGCCCCAGCTGGACGATGTGCATCAGCAGGCCTTGGCCGCGCGCCCCGATCTTCAGGCCGCGCTGCAGGCCGTGCAGCAGGCGCGAACAAATCATAAGCTGGCCGTGGCAAACGGATCGACCGATCCCACCTATGAAGTCGACGGCGGTAACAACCCTCCGCTTGGACCGTACATGGGTGTCAACATCCAGATTCCGCTGCGTCTCTTCGACCGCAATCAGGGTGAGAAGCAGAGAACGCAGATCGACATTGATCGCAATCAGCACCTTGCCGATGCGGCTACCGCACAGGTTTTTAGCGATGTCGATACATCGTATGAAGGCGTGCGCAGCAGTGTTGCCCTGTTGAAGCCGTACAAGGGCCAGTATCTGGATCAGGCCACGCGCGTGCGCGATACGGTGACGTATGCCTACATGCATGGCGGGGCATCGCTGATGGACTTTCTCAACGCACAAAGCGACTATCGCGTAGTGCAGCTTGCTTATGTACAGCTTGTGGGCTCATATCTGGTGGCCGCAGCTCAGCTCAATCTTTCGGTCGGACGTGAGGTACTTCCATGAACACGGATCTTTGGCGTAAACGCGCCTCTTTTTTCCTGATGGCCGGTGCGGCTGCATCGCTTTGCGCTACGGGTTGCAACAAGAAGACGGTGACCGGTGGCGATGGTGCGCCCCCTGCGGCTCGGGTTGTGACGAAGAGTGACATGAGCCTGGTTTCGGTCGACAAGCCGAATCTCTTCCCCGTGGTGAAAGCGGATAGCTATGACGCTCCTGCGGAGTTGAGCGTAACCGGAAGCGTCTTCCCCGATATCGCCCGCGAGGTGCCGGTCATCTCGCTTGCGAGCGGCCGCGTTGTCGATATCAAGGCGCGTCTGGATGACTACGTGCACAAGGGGCAACTGCTGCTGAAGGTGCAGAGCCCGGACAGCACGGCGGCCTTCGATACCTATCAGAAAGCGGTCAACGACGAGCGGATGAACCGCAAGGCGTATGACCGCGCCAAGGATCTTTTTGCGCATGGCGCTGTTTCCACCGCGGCGCTGGAGCAGGCAGAGGATGCGGAGACAGATGCGCAGGCTGACCTGAAGGCTGCGGAAGAAACGCTGGATACGCTGGGTGTGGATCGTCATCATCCTTCGCCAGTGGTTCCGGTGTACTCGCCGATCTCGGGCGTGGTGATCCAGCAGAATGTAACGAATGCTGCGGCCGCGGGTGTCACGTACTCCGGCTCGGCAACGGCGTTTACGGTTGCTGATCTCTCTTCGGTCTGGGTGATCTGCGATGTGTATGAGAACGATATTCCGAAGCTTGCACTGGGCCAGAAGGCGAGCATTACGCTGGCCGCCTATCCCGATCGCACGCTGACGGGAAGAGTCTCGGACATCGGTCCCGTGCTGGATCCTTCCGTGCGTACGGCGAAGGTGCGTATTGAAGTCCCTAACCCCGGAACGCTGAAGATCGGCATGTTTGTTACGGCAACCTTCAGCAGCCTGCACAAGCAGAACTTTGCCGCGGTGCCTTCCGCCTCCATCCTGCATCTGCATGATCGCGATTGGGTCTTTGTTCCCGCGGGAGGCAATCAGTTCCGTCGCGTAGAGGTGAAGTCAGGACAGATGGTGGGCGACAAGCAGGTGGTTCTTTCCGGCATCGCTCCCGGCCAGGAGGTCGTGTCCAACGTACTGCAGCTCGAAACGACGCTGGAGGCGCAGTGATTCGATCCGTCGTAAACTTTGCGCTTAAGAATCCGCTGATCATTCTGTGCCTGGCTTCGTTGTTGTTTGTCTGGGGCTACATCTCGTTCCGCGAGCTGCCGATCGACGCCTATCCGGACGTAGCCAACAACTACGTGAACATCATCACGCAGTGGCCCGGTCACTCGGCGGAGGATATCGAGCAGCAGATCACGGTGCCAACCGAGATCCAGATGAACGGCATTCCTCATCTGACGACGTTGCGTTCGTTTTCTCTCGCAGGCATCTCGAGCATCATGATGAACTTCGACGACTCCTCTCAGAACGATTGGAATCGCGAGCATGTCGTCGAGCGCCTGACAATGGTCTCCTTGCCCAACGGCCTGCAGCCGCAGCTGCAGACGGACTGGAGCCCCGCAGGACAGATTTACTGGTTCACGATCGATAGCAAGAACCCTCGCTACGATCCAATGGAAGCCAAGTCACTCGAAAGCTGGACGATCGAGAAGCAGTACAAGAGCGTGCCGCATGTGGTCGATGTGGCGAGCTTTGGCGGCATCACGAAGGAGTACCAGATCCGTCTGGACCCGGAGAAGCTCGTGAGCTACGGCCTGAGCCTGGCGCAGGTGGAAGCCCAGTTGGCCAACAATAACGCCAATGCGGGCGGCAGCTTCATTCAGGCTGGCCCACAGCAGATCAACGTGCAGGCGCAGGGGCTGTACCGCTCGGTTCAGGATATCGAGAACACGGTGGTTACCAGCGTGCACGGCACGCCGTTGCGCATCAAGGACATTGCTCAGGTGGAGCAGGGGTCGAAGATCCGCCTCGGGCAGGTAAGCAAGGCCTATCGCGATCCTAAGACCGGAGCCATTGTCGACGATCCCGACGTGGTGGAAGGTGCTTTGCTGCTGCAGAAGGGCGATGACGCTGACTCCGCACTGAAGGGAATTGAGGCCAAGACCAAGCAGCTGAACGAAGATCTTCTTCCGAAGGGCGTGAAGATCAATCCCTTTCTTGATCGTCTTGATCTGGTTCACTTCACAACGCACACGGTGCTGCACAACCTGACCGAAGGGGTGATCCTTGTCATCATCATCCTGTTCCTTTTCCTCGGCAATGTGCGCGGCGCGTTTATCGTGGCGCTTACGATTCCGTTCTCCCTGCTCTTTGCCGCAACCTGTCTGAACCTGAACCATATTCCAGCCAACCTGCTTTCCTTGGGCGCGCTGGACTTCGGCATGGTGGTGGACGGCGCGGTTGTCATGGTGGAGAACATCATCCGTCATCTCGGCCTGCCCGATGACGAGCGCACGACCTTTGAGAAGATCCGCGATGCAGCGCAGGAGGTGCAGCGCCCTGTCTTCTTCGCTGTCACCATCATCATCACGGCGTATCTGCCGATCTACACGCTGCAGTCGGTAGAAGGCCGCCTGTTCAAGCCGATGGCCTGGACGGTGGGATTCGCGCTGATCGGTGCTCTGCTGTTCTCGGTCATCATCGCTCCCGTACTCTCGCGCCTGCTCTTCAGCAAGGGCGCGAAAGAGTGGGAAAACCCTGTACTGCACTGGGTGCTTGAGCACTATCGCCGCGCGCTGAACTGGACCATCGACAAGCGTATTCTCATGCTGACCATCGCAGGGATCAGCTTCGGGCTGACGCTCTTTCTGGGGTTCAGCAACGTGATCGGTTCGGAGTTCCTGCCGCATCTGGATGAAGGCGCGATCTGGGCACGCGGATCGCTTGCGCCATCCACAGGACCGGATGAAAGCCGGCGCATCGCCACGCAGGCACGCATTGCCATGGCAGCGTTCCCTGAGGTCACAGAGGTGGTCAGCCAGATCGGGCGTCCCGACGATGGTACCGATACGACAGGCTTCTTCAACACGGAGTACTACATCGGGCTCAAACCCAAAGAAGAGTGGCGCCCGGTCTTCCACGAAAACAAGGATGATCTGATCGCTGCGATGAACACGCAGCTTGAGAAAATCCCGGGCGTCAGCTGGGGTTTCTCTCAACCGATCGCCGACAATATGGAAGAGGCTGTCTCCGGCGTTAAGGGCCAGCTCTCCGTCAAAATCTACGGCGATGATCTGCGTACGCTGGAGGCCAAGGGCAACGAGGTCGTGGATGTCATGAGCCGCGTGCCTGGCGTCGCCGATCTTGGACTCTTCCGCATCATCGGCCAGCCGAACCTGACCTTCGTTGTGGATCGCGCTGCCTGTGCCCGCTTCGGAATCAATGTGGCGGACGTGCAGGATGCGGTCCAGACCGCCGTTGGCGGAACCGCGGTAACACAGCTGCTGCAGGGCGAAGCGCATTACGACGTTGTTCTGCGCTATCAGAAGCAGTATCGCGATACCCAGGAAGCCATTGAGAATGTTCGCCTGCTCTCTCCCTCAGGAGAACGTGTTTCGCTGGCGCAGCTGACCAGGGCGCAAACCACCGATGGCGCTGAAGAGATCTACCGTGAAGGTGAGTCACGCTATATCGCCATCAAGTACAGCGTGCGCGGCCGTGATCTTGGCAGCACGGTGGAAGAAGCCATCAAGCAGGTCAAGAGCAAGGTCCAGCTTCCGCAGGGCTACCATACCGAATGGGACGGCGAGTACAAGAGCAAGCAGCGTGCAGACGCTCGTTTGGCGATTGTTACGCCGATCACGATTCTCATCATCTTCCTGATCCTTTATGCGATGTTCCGCTCCTTCAAGTGGGCAACGCTCATCATGATCAACGTGCTTCTGGCTCGTGTGGGCGGTATGCTCGCGCTTTACTTCACGCATACCAACTTCAGCGTCTCGGCGGCGATTGGGATGCTGGCGCTCTTCGGCGTTTCGGTGCAGACGGGCGTCATCATGCTGGAGTACATCAACCAGATTCGTGCGCGTCACCGGGAGCTGGGCATCGATAGCGCAGAGAATATCCGTTCTGCCGCGATTGAAGGAGCGGTACTGCGCCTTCGCCCCATCATGATGACGATGCTGGTGGCCACACTCGGTCTGATCCCGGCGGCGTTATCGCATGCGATCGGTTCGGATTCGCAGAGACCGTTTGCCATCGTCATCGTAGGCGGCCTCATCTCCGATCTGGCGATGAGCATCTTCCTGCTACCGACGCTCTACTGCTGGTTTGCCGGGCACGACGATGTGCTCTCTGAGCACGAATAAGACATAGCCGTACGACGACCGCCGCGTTGCGCGCTTTCGGAAGGGAACCATCCCTCTTGAAGCGGGCAACGTGGCGGTTCTTTTTTTGCCCGCTCTGCTCTATGGGCTCGGTTCTTCTCCGAAGAAGCTCTCTTTGCGAGTTCTTTACCCGTCTCCGGGACAAAGCTTGACATGGATTACATTTCGTGTTCCGCTCTTATTTCAAAAGATATCTTTTTCGTTCGTATTTAATTCTTCTTCCGCTTTAGATGCTTCTTTTTGCTTCGATGCAGGGGCGCGCTTCGTCGCGCATATACGCAACACCAGAGCACTCGCATTTCGGAAGAGCGCGCAGCTTCGGCTCTTCCTCATTCCGACGGAGGAAACAAAGATGGAATTTTGGAATACGTACCGTACGCAGTTCCGCCGCGCAGTGCGGCGGGCTCTCGTCGTCTTGGTGCTTTTCGCGCAAGGGCTTCTGAAGGCGCAAACAACGACAACGCTTACGCCGACGGCGTATGTCACCACGCAGGGGGCGTCCTCGGGCCAGAGCGTCAGCGTTCTCGGAACCATGGACCAGGCCGGTGTCGAGAGCAATTCGAGCAATTATGTTGAGTTTGAGGCCGCCGCAGCGGGAGCAGCCTATGCCGGGTACACCACCTACACGTTGCCAACCTCCATTGCTCCCTCTTCGGTGACGGGCATTCAGATTCTTGCCAACTATGTTGGGCCCAGCGTCGATACCCAGACGTGGAGCTGGCAAATCTATGACTGGAATCACAGTGCGTACGTTCCTGTCGGGACGAATGTGATGGCCACCGCAAATGGTTCCTGGAAGCTGCTCAACTTCAATGTGTGGGGCAAGCCGTCAAACTATGTCAACGCAAGCAACGGGCAGATTCGGGTGCAGCTGGTTTCCAGCAATGCGGCGAGTAACGCGTATCTGGATTACGAAGCGGTTGTGGTGACGAGCAACAGCAGCAACCCAACCACGGACAACTCCTATTACGTCTCCAAAAGCGGGAACGACGCGAACGCTGGTTCACTTAGCGCTCCGTGGCTCACGCTGCAGCACGCGGCCAGCACCGTCGCAGCGGGCAGCACGGTCTATGTCGAGGGAGGCACCTACAACGAGGTCGTCACGTTCAACGTCTGTGGCTCTTCCTCCGGCGGCATGATCCGTTTCCAGAGTTACCCCGGCCAGACCGCGATCCTTGATGGAACGGGTGTGACGATTCCGTACTCCACCTCTTCCGATCCGGGCTCACGAGGTCTTGTCCAGATCAGCAACTGTAGCTATGTTTCGGTCGAAGGTTTTACGATTCGCAACATCACGCCGAATACGTCATCGGTATTTCCAGCAGCCATCTCCATTAACGGCAACAGCAGTTACGTTCAGATTCGCGGGAACACGATTTACAACGTCAACAACGGCGTCTATGGCGCTCATGGTATCGGTGTATACGCAAACTCCTCAAGTGGCGCGAACACCAATATGGTGATCGACGGAAATCTCTTGTACAACCTCGTGCTCGGCTACAGCGAGTCAATTCATATTGATGGCGATGTGCAGTACTTCTCGGTGACGAACAACCAGGTACACGATACGAACAACATCGGCATCGATGCCCTCGGGGGATATGGAACGTCCTCGCTGGTGGATCAGGCGCGCAACGGTACGATCTCAGGAAACCTGGTCTACAACGCAACCGACTCCGCCAACCCCGACTATACGAATGGCTCCAGCGCTGCGGGAATCTACATCGATGGCGGTGGCTATATCGTCATCGAGAACAACATCACCCATGACAACGACATCGGCATTCAGGTTTCCAGCGAGCAGTCCGGGAAGCTGGCCAACAATGTGACGGTGCGCAACAACGTCATTTATCACAACCGTTCTTCCGGGCTTTCCGTCGGTGGCTACTCTACCGGGGTCGGGAGCACGACGCAGAGCACGTTCGTCAACAACACATTGTTTGAAAATGAGTCGCTGCAGAACGGGCTTGGCGAAGTGAACCTGCAGTACTTCCCCACGACGGTTTCAGGCAACCTGTTTGAGAATAATATTGTGTATGCCAACACGCAGGGCATTTTGATCTCCAGCTTTGTGGGCACGCCCCAGGTCACGCTGGACTACAACCTGTACTACGCTCCCAGCGGAACATCCAGCAGCCGCTGGATCTGGAACTCCAGCGGCTACAGCACGTTGACTGCGTGGAGCGGAACGCAGAACGATACGCACGCTCAGTACGCCGACCCCGGGTTTCTCCAAATTGCGAACCTGCCACCGAACTTGTTTTTGGGCACAAGCTCTCCTGCACGAGGTGCAGGAAGTACGGCAAGTGCGCTGAATGTTGGAAGCTTTGACTTCAACGGTCAACCTCGTGTCGTCAGTTCGGCTATCGACGTTGGAGCGTATGAAGCCTCTGCAACAGGTTCGTCGAGCGGGAGCACGGGAACGGTCTACCTCTCAACCTCCTCGTCGAACACATTAGGGGGCAGCGCCGTGATTCAAAGCTGCTCCGGCTGCGCCAGCGGGCAGACGGTCGGCTATATCGGTGAGGGAGGAACGCTCACCTTTAATAATGTGAGCGCCGCAAGTGCAGGCACCCATTCCATCACCATCTCCTATGAAGACGGTGACGCAGGGCGCTCAGCAACTATGACCGTGAATGGAACGGCCACCACGCTGAGCTTCACCGGATCGGACGACAATAACTGGACCACACCTCATACCCTGACGGTGAGCGTCACCCTCAACAGTGGAAGCAGCAATACGATCAGCTTCAGCAACGCGAGTGCCTACGCCCCGGACATTGACCAGATCACGGTCTATTAACTGCGTCCAAAGGTTCCAACTCATCCGCTCCATGGGCACTGCGCCTGTGGAGCGGTTATTTCTTGCAGCAAACGAAAGATAGAGACGTAAATGAAGTGATACGATATTAAAACTAATAAAACGAAAGAAGGTGTCGCCGCTTTGCTTGATCGCCGGACCTTTTGCTTCAGTCTTTCAGCGCTTCTGACCCTGCGGGTCGCATCGGTGGCTGCGGAGGAGTCTGATGTCGTCGTTCGTCCCGCGGAGTACGCCGGGGCGTTGCGCAATCCTCTCAAGGGGCTGCGTTCCAGCGATCCGGCTTCTGCAAAGACCCTCCCTTACGCTTCGCTTGCGAAGTCGTACCTCAAGTGGAACGATCTTGAGGCGCATGCCGGGGATGGGGTAGAGCGGATTCAGGCTTTCTGCAACGCGGAGTGGGCCGGCCTGGCGGAGATCAATACCAAGGTGATTCCGCGGGTATACCTTGACTGGCCTCCTGGCGGTCATTATTGGCCCGCTGATCTTCCTGCGGGGCAGTATGAAACCCCGGAGTTTGCGCAACGTGTGGTTGCGCTCATTGCAAAATTGGGCCAGTGTTGGAATCGCGATCCTCGTGTGGCGTACGTTGAGACGGGAATTGTTGGCCTGTGGGGCGAGCAGCACGACCCCACTCCCTCGTTGGCGCTGCAGAAGGTCATCGGCGATGCCTTTGTTGAGTACTTTCCCGATAAGCTGCTCATGAACCGCTATCCCGGCATCTTCACGGACTACAAGTTCGGCACCTACTGGGACTCTTTCGGCCATAAAGAGGAGATGGAAACCCATCTTCCTTTACTCAAGTCGCCGCGCCTTGTTGACCGCTGGAAGATTGCGCCCATGGGGGGGGAGACCGCGTTCGATTGGGGAACGCCCTTAGGAAAAGACCCGACCGATGCCTTGGTGAACAACTGTGACAGGATCATCGAACTGATCCGCGATCTGCACTGGAATCATCTCGGCTGGTTGAGCAACTACGATCAGAAAAACCCTGTAGCCGTTGCCAATGCGGCGAAGGTTCAGGAAGCTCTGGGATATCGCTTTGTGATGGAGGAGGTGCGCTATCGCTCCAGCATCCGCCCGGGGGAGACGTTCCACGTTTCCATGACAGTCCGTAATACAGGCTCCTCGCCGCTATATGCAAACTGGCCGTTGGAGGTGAGTCTGCTCGATGCGAAGTCTCACCAGCCACGCTGGAAGGGGCTCTTCCAGAACATCGATCTGAGAAGCATTCTGCCCGGGGCTCCTTGCACCCTTCAGGGAGAGTTTGCCTGTCCTGCGGAGATGCCGAAGGGAGAGTTCCTGCTCGCGCTCGCGATTCTCGATCCAGCCGGCAGCCAGCCCGCTGTCCGCTTTGCTTCGAGCCAATATCTCCGGGGCGGTCGTACCGTTGTCGGCTGGATGGGCGTAGGGCGAGCCGCTTCCGCCAAGGCTCTTCCGCGATTCGACGACCCTGCTCAGGACACCCTTTCCTACTCTTCATAAAGTTGACTTTGGAAAGGAAAGAAGAATAATATCGGTCCCAAACCAACTAGATGAATCAATTCGGAAGATAACGAAACTTTTGATGGCAACCAGATAAGCGCTGTCGAACTTGAGAGTGGATCCGGAGGATGAAAGAAGTGGGACGCAGAACGTCAGGAATGTTCTTCGGAAGCGTTTTCTTGGCTTTCGTGATCGGCTGTGTTGCGGTCAGCGGTATCGCGTGCGGTCAGGCTCCGGAGCCTCAGGGGCGTCAGTACTCTTCTCCTTCGGAGGAGGTGCAGACACCCAGGACCGGATCTGCAACCGCTGGTGTTTTCGCTCCTGTTCTGGATTCGGAAAAGCGGCCGATTACTGCGGGTGGATTCGTCAAAACCGGCCCTGTCCTTTTTATGGATGAATCCGAGCGCTCCGGGCTCACGAAGTGGCGTCATCAGATGGGCACGCTGGAGAAGCGATACATCCTCGAGACGAACGGTTCGGGTGTCTGTCTTATCGACTACGACCATGACGGTTGGCTGGACATCTTCCTTGTAAACGGCTCTACTTTCGATGCACTGGCCGGCAAAGCCCCTGCTCCTCATGCCGCACTCTTCCATAACAACCACGATGGCACGTTCACCAATGTTGCCAAGGTTGCTGGAGTGGAGAATGATCGCTGGGGCTTCGGTTGTGCCGTAGGCGATTACGACAACGACGGCTGGCCCGACCTTTATGTGACCAACTTCGGCAAGAACCGCCTTTACAAAAACAAGCACGACGGCACGTTTGAAGATGTGGCCGAGAAGGCAGGCGTTGTTCTCGGGAACTGGAGCACGGGAGCAAGTTTTGGGGATTACGACGGCGATGGAAGGCTGGATCTGTTTGTCCCTGGCTACATTCACTGGAATGAATCGAATCCCGAGTCGTTAGGCAAAGGCGTTGCCGATAACGGGTACTGTCAGTTCCGCGGTGTCCATGTGAATTGCGGACCGCGTGGGTTGCCCGGGGAGCCGGACCATCTCTTCCATAACAACGGAGATGGCACGTTCACGGATGTGAGCGAAAAGGCCGGTGTCTCTGACAAGGTGCATAACTACGGTTTCTCTTCCACCTTTGTGGATGTCAATAACGATGGCAAGGTGGATCTGGTCGTCGCGGATGATTCGACTCCCAGCTATCTCTATATCAACAAAGGCGACGGCACCTTTGAGGATGCAAGCTTCTACTCGGGGTTTGCGCTGAATCAGGACGCGCGTGAGACCGCCAACATGGGCTTGGCTGTTGGGGATTACAGGAACAATGGCCTGGTTGATCTCTATACCGGGACGTTCTCTGATGATTACAAGCCCCTCTTCCAAAACATGGGAGACGCCAATTTCACGGAAATTAGCCCTCAGATGGGAATCGCAGATGTGACCTATCCGTTCCTGACCTGGGCTACTGAGTTTATTGATTACGACAACGACGGCTGGAAGGACCTGTTCCTGGCGAATGGTCACGTTTTTCCTGAGGTCGATCAGCATAACTGGGGTACATCGTATGCGGAGCGTCCCCTGGTGTTTCATAACGTCGATAAGGGGCAGAAGTACGAGTTGATGCCTGCTGTCGAAGGAACCGGCCTTGCGGACGTGATTCCTGCACGCGGAGCCGCTTTCGGCGATCTCTTCAACGATGGCCGCATTCAGGTGGTAATCAATTGCATGGACCACACACCTGCCCTGCTTCGTAATGTTGCGATAGAGACCAACCATTGGGTCGAACTTGCGCTGATCGGTGGCGCAAAAGGTCCGCGCGACGCGGTCGGCACTGCGGTCTATGTTTCCGCAAACGGCATGCGCCAACGCGCCGATGTCATGAGCGGCGGAAGCTACGAGTCCAATAACGATATGCGCCTTCACTTCGGCTTAGGTGAGGCTACAACGGTGACCGATGTCGAAATTCATTGGAGCTCCGGCCAGGTTGAGCATGTAAAGCTGCCTTCCATAGACCGCATCTTTGCGATCGAGCAGGGTAAGGGCATCGTGCCGAGTGTCTATGATGCAATCGCGCGCGATCAGGTAAAGAAGAACGCAGAGACAGCAAAGACAAAGTAGGTTCAAGGTCGGGCCGCATAGGAGTGCGCCCTGCGAGAGGTTCCGTGTATACGAGATATCTAAAATCGCTTGCCTCGCTTGTGGCCCTGACCGCGGTCCTTTATGGCGCATTGAATACTCCGGCCTTATTCGCTGAGCTTAAAAAACAAAAGGCCGGAGCAGGAGAAGCCGCGGCTGCGACGACAGATGCTGCGGAAGTGCATCGCGTCGTCGCGGCTTCTTCTGAAGATATCGCCGCAACGTATAACTATCGTTTCGGTAAGGACCATCCCTTTACGCCGGGCAACGCAGAGTTTCAGGGAACCGGTTTTATGAAGCCGGACGATTTTCCCGATGCGCAGTACTGCGGTCATTGCCATCAGCAGGCGTATCACGAGTGGCGCCAGGCGCTGCACTCGAACTCGTTCCGCACTCCCTTTTACCGCACCAGCGTAAACTTGCTGATTCATTCGAAGGGCATCGAGTTCTCGCGTCATTGCGAAAGCTGCCATAACCCCGTGGCGTTGTTGTCCGGCGGCATCACGCAGGAGTCGCACATCGATCGTCGCTTTGACCGCGAGGGTGTGACGTGCACCGTGTGTCACTCCATTCAGCAGCTGCGCTCCACCAGCGGCAACGGCGGATACGTTATGGGGCTTCCTTCGGTGATGCTGGATGAAAAGGGCAATCGGATTCCTGGCAAGGTTCCATACGAGCAGATCATGCAGCATACGGATCGTCACGTACGCGCCGTCATGAAGGATTTCTATCGCACACCCCAGTTCTGCGCTGCCTGTCACAAGGCGAATTTGCCGGAGCATTTGAATGACTTCAAGTTCGTGAGCGCATTCACTGCGTATGACGAGTGGCAAAACTCAAAGTTCTCGCAGCAAAATCCTCTGACCTTCTATACGAGCGACTTCAAAACATGCCAAAGCTGCCACATGGCTCGTGGCAAGGCCACGCTACCGGATTACGGCGCAAAACAGGGCATGTTTGCTTCGCACAGCTGGGCGGCAGGCAACACCGCGGTTCCTTATTACATGAAGCTCGATGAGCAGATGGACAAGACGGTCAAGTTCCTGCAGAGCGGGGATTATCTGAACGTTGATATCTTCGCTCTGAAAAAGGCAAGCAGCGATAAGTTGATTGCACCGCTGGGTTCCGTGCCCTTCCATATCGAGAGCAATGAGGTTCTCGATGCGTACGTTGTAATTCAGAACAAGAACATCGGTCATTCCCTGATTCCGGAAGTGCGCGATCTTTATCAGGCCTGGGTTGAGTTCACCGTAAAGGACGCTACAGGCAAAGAGGTCTACCACAGTGGTTTTCTAAAGCCGGATGGTGCGCTGGATGAAGAAGCGCATAGCTTTACGAATCGTCCTGTCGACGCCTCGAGCGAATTTGTCGACAACCATAAGGTCTGGACGATTCATACCGTAGCCTTTGATAACACTGTGCCTGCAGGGCGTTCCACGCTGGTGCGCTATCGCTTTCGCGTCCCCGACGCGATGCACGGCGCTTTTACGATTACGGCAAAGGTGAACTACCAGCACTTCCGTCAGTCGTATCTGAATAATGTCTTCGGGAAAAAACATCCGAACTATCCGGTGGTGGAGCTTGCATCGCGTCAGGTTGCAATCAACGTCGGGGACAATGCGCCTGTCCCTGCGCAACCGGGGCAGAACGAAGACTGGATGCGTTGGAACAACTTGGGAATCGCCTATCTTGACCAGTTGCAGTATGCGAACTCGGTGGATGCTTTTGAGCAGGTTGTTCATCTCCGCCCGGAGTATGCCGATGCCTATACGAACATCGCTATAGCTGAGATCCAGTGGGAAAAATATGGCTCTGCGGCGATGAATGTTGACAAGGCGCTTGCTCTGAGCCCCCGGAATGCACGCGCTCTTTATTACAAGGCTCAGGTCGATCGGCGCGCTGGACATCTCGACGCAGAGATGCAGGATCTTCTGGAAGTCGTAAAGCAGTATCCCAAATCGCGTGATGCTCGACGTGACCTTGGCTCCGCGTATTTCCGGCATGGAGATGATAAGGACTCAACGATCCAGTTCGAGGCGTTGCAGGATATTGATCCGGACGATCTGGTGGCGCATTACAACCTTTCGATCCTCTATCACCGAGCAGGCAAAACGCAGGATGCAGAAAAACAGCTGGCACTTTTCAAGACGGAGAAGATCAACTCCGAGGCCAGAGCAAACGGTAACGAGTTTCTAAGGAAGCATCCTGAAAACTCGAGAGAAAGTGTGCCATGGCATGTGCATACGAACTTGCCCGAAACGCTTGGCCCGGTTGCTCAGGCGCAAACGGGGGGGCGATGATGCGCTTGCTTGTGGCAGCATTCGGATTCCTGGTAGGCGTGTTGTTGCCAACGGCAGCGCATGCGCAACAAGCCATGCCTTCATGCCCTTACATCAACACGGAGACAACGTCGGGAGCTTTGGGGCTGCCTGCAACGCTTGCTCTTCGAGAGCAAAGTGAAGCAGGAGACCTTTGCAACTTCACCGCAGGCCGCGGCAAAGCAGAACGTCGCTTATATGTTGTGGTGAGGCCTATGCAGGAGCTTGAGGCTGACTATAAAAAGGCCCGTTCCCATTGTGCGGGAGAGGTCACCCCTGTCAACGCATTGGGGAATGATGCATGGAGCTGCACGCCGCGCGGTGTCTCTGCCGCGGGAGCGATTTTTGGACGGGTACGCGACACTTTCTTTTGGGTACAGATGAGCGGCATTGCCGAGAGCGCCGTTTTGAGCGATAAGCTATCGCTTGCAGCCGAGCAGGTTGCGAATAATCTTTACTGAGAGCAAGGCCCGTAGAGCTTTGTCGACCGTTGGGGGAGCGGGTGAGGAAGAGTTTGTTGCAGTGGTTTGTTCTTCTGGCTCTCATAGTCCTTGTGGCCGCCGGGATGGCAGAGGCGCAGAAGCCCAAACCGGAAACGGTTATCACGGTTCACGCAAAGAAGTACGCTTTCGTGCCGGGTCAGATCACGATTCATGTCGGGCAGCCGGTTCGCTTGTTCTTTGTCTCCGAGGATGTACCGCACGCTATCGCCGTCGACGAGCTTGCGATCGATCTGCC
Organism: Acidobacteriaceae bacterium; assembly: GCA_028283625.1. Classification (GTDB taxonomy): domain Bacteria; phylum Acidobacteriota; class Terriglobia; order Terriglobales; family Acidobacteriaceae; genus Granulicella. The sequence goes on from JAPWKG010000026.1 coordinate 141,506, forward strand.
CATCACAAAGAAGCCGTCGTCAATTTTGATCACCCCACAGAAGGTCGCAGAGCTCACCGGTATGTGCTCCCGTTATTGCGGCGCAGGTCACGATGAGATGCGACTTACGATTCACGTGGTTCCGTAAGCCATCCTACCGACCTTAGCTGGGGTGCCACGGCAGTGGTTTGCTTGAGGCTACAGGAGCCCAGGCATCGTTGAGCGAGCGAAAGACCACGCTGAGGTGTTTGGAATGAGCCAGCAGCGTCTCATCGAACTCCACGCGATCGGTGCCGGGGGACGGATGAGACAAGGTGATATGAGCTGGCGCGGAGACCCATTTCCAGTCATCGCCGCTTCCCTCGTATTCGAGCACATCGACGTTGCCATCGCCTGGAACCTGCACCATGAGTGTCGGCGCGAACTCTTCTTCGATGCCCCGATAGGCGGCCTGCCCCTTTGTGTGTAGATCAATGAAAATCTGGGTTCTTTTCCCCTTCATCTCTGTCCATTGCAGGGAAACCCGTGGAGCCGGTGTAGTTGCTGTCGGAGTGCTGCTCTGGGCCACTGAAGCGTGATCGCCGAGCGAACAGATGCAGGCGAGGAGAGCGTATGGCAGAAATGCTTTCATAGGGGACCTCATGTATTGCGGGTAATGTTTTGTTTCGTAATGGATCTTGTGGGTTGTGGGCGTTGCTCTGTCTTCAAGGGAAACGAGGCTGCTCAGCATCTCCAGATGTAGTGCGTGTCGGTATATAACTTGGTTTTTCTAGGGAAATTGCATCTCTTTTTCTCGGAGAACGCATTTGACACTAGCTCTTCTGGCATTTAGTTTCTTACAAACGAAATATAACGGAATGTTTCATTTGTTTGCTAGATGTTTCTCATGCACTGGCTGCAGCTCTGAAGTTTGCGGGCGCAGCTGGAGTGTGGGTTAAGGAGAGCTTGTGATCGGAAAGCATTGGTTTCTTCGTGCGGTGATGTGTTTCGCCGTGTTTGCAGGGCATTCGGCTGCGGTATCGGCCTCGACCAAGATCACGGAAAGCGCCGATGCGGTTTCGATCCAGACCGATGCGTACCGTCTTGAGGTCGCGCGCGAAACATACGGATTCAAGCTGTTTCGTGGAGAGGTCCTGGTCTTCGAGACCGCCTCGAAGGAGAGTCCGCAACCGAACCTGGCCTTTTATGCAGGCGATAAGCTGCAGCGCGTGACGAAGCTGAAGAGCGTAGAGCCTTCCGAGGGGCGGCTCACGCTTGTCTACGACACGACGGCCACAGACGTTACGGCTCGCGTTGAAATTGAACCGGAGGCGGATCGTCTTCATTTCCATGCCTGGATCCTGAACAGCGATATGCCCTATCCGCCCGGGATCACGTTCCGGCTGGACCCCGGCAAGTGGTACGGCGGAGCGTTTCTCGGGTATAAGGAGCCGCATCCGTATCCGCTGAATGATGCCAAGCTGGCAAAGCGTCTTTTCTTTGCTCAGGGGGCCTCGCAGGGGACGCCCTTCTGGTACAGCACCGAGGGCGTCGGGTTGTGGGTGAAGACGCCGCAGGACTTCGACTATTCGATCGACCGTGACGGAGCGAACCCGGAACTGGCTCTGCGCATGGAAGGTGTCTCTGAGATCTCCTACGATCTGGTGCTCGCAAACGACGTGCGTGCGCTGCTGCAGAAGGTCAACCGCGAGATCGGATGGCCTGCGACGGTTCCACCGCAGGAGTACATGAGGCTTCCGGTTTATACGACGTGGGTGGAGTCAAAGACAGCCGTCTCGCAGGATAGCGTCCTTGCCTTCGCGCAATCGATCCGCGACAACAAACTACCTGCCGGTGTCATCGAGATCGATGACAAGTGGGAAGACGGCTACGGCGACATGCGCTTTGATGCGAAGAAGTTTCCGGACCCGAAAGCCATGAACGATGCACTGCACCGCATGGGCTTTCGCGTTACGCTTTGGGTGCACCCGTTCGTGGATGTCGATACGCACGCATACCACGATCCTGAGACTACGCAGTATCTGCTCAAAGACCTCTCCGGCCACGTCGGCTTAATTCACTGGTGGCAGGGAACGGGCGCGGTGTGGGATTTCACGAATCCCGCAGCAGCCGCGGCTTTCAGGGCACGCTTGGAGTCCCTGCAGAGCCGCTATGGTTTCGACGGCTTCAAGTTTGATGGTGGCGATGTCAACCTCGTTGCGGCGGATCTGCAGGCGTCCTCTCATCTCTCGGCCGCGGAGTTCCCTGATGTCTATGACCGTGAGATTGTTGCTCACTTCCCCTGGTCGGAGGCGCGCGTCGGCTCGTACGCGCAGTCTTCAGGAGTCGTGCAGCGGCTCATCGATAAGAACTCTGTTTGGGGTACGGACAATGGCTTGGCATCGGTTGTGCCAGAGGCGATTGAAAACTCCATGCGCGGCTTTGTTTACGTCATGCCGGATATGGTCGGGGGCAATCAGTACAACGAAGACAAGATCGACGCAGAGATGCTCGTTCGCTGGGCCCAAATGTCTACGCTGATGCCGCTCACGCAGTTTTCTCTGGGACCCTGGCACTTCGATGCCGAAACGCTAAAGCTCTGCCGGGAAACGAGCGAGCTGCGCGCAAAGTTTTTCCCCTACATCTGGCAGTTGGCCAAAGCTGCGCCCAAAACCGGCGAGCCGATTCTACGGCCGGTCTGGTACAACTTCCCGTCCGAGCGCGACGCAGACGGCATCATGGACGAGTTCATGCTGGGAACCGCTGTGCTGGTCGCTCCCGTGGTGCAGAAGGGCGCAACCAGTCGCGACATCTACCTGCCGCCCGGGCTCTGGCGGGATTACACCACCGGAAAAACACTTACCGGTGGGCGCGTACTGAAGGCCTACAGCGCACCGCTTTCCGTCCTGCCGATTTTTCTTAACGAAGCTTCTGATTTGAAGCTAACTCGTTAGAAATACTTCTGAAGGCTTTCACGAGTTTCTTTTTTGTTCCGATTGCTTTCATTTTTCGCTTGACTCGGGTTCCGATTGTTTCTAGTATCGGCTCAGAATTCACTAACAAACAACATTTGTAATCGATTTACTTCTTTTCGTTGCACTTCTATCCAGATGTGGCTGCATGTCAGCGGAGGTCGAAACAGAATGCGTAAGAAGTTATATTTTTGTATGCTCGTCATACTCTTATGCGCGCTTGGAACGCATAGAGTTCACGCGCAGGCGTTTGCGCGGCTCGATGGTATCGTAGCGGATCCAGGGCAGGCGGCCGTGCCCGGGGCAAAGATTACGATTCGAAATGCGGATACTGGCGTTATTACAACCCAAATATCCGACTCGTCGGGGCAATATGTCTTTCCTTCTGTGCTCCCCGGCACCTACAAGCTGACGGTGCAGATGGCAGGTTTCAAGACCTGGGTTCGCAGCGTGGTTGTTCACGCCAACGACCATGTGACGGCCAACGTCCCCATGCTGCTGGGCGATGTTTCCACTACGGTTACGGTTACGGCTTCAACCGATCAACTGGATTCAGGGCAGCGCTCTGAGACGCTGACGAGTGAGCAGATCAAGAACCTGGCAACTCTTGGGCGCAACGCAGAAGAGCTGGTTCCTCTGCTTCCCGGTGTTGTTCAGAACGGTAGCTCCTCTTATAACTCGAGCTTTGGTGGCGGTACGACGAGCTCGGAGCAGGGTGTGGACGGCTTCAATATCAACGGCAACCGTTCTGACTCCAACACCTTCAAGCTGGACGGCGGCAACATGGACGATCTGACCGGAAACAATGGATCGAACATTTATCCGAACTCCGAGTTCATCTCCGAGATCACGGTGGAGACGAGCAACTTTACAGCCGATCAGGGCGGCTCGCCGGTACTGATTACGGCGATTACCAAGTCGGGCACCAAGGATTTTCATGGTGAGGGCTATTACATCGGACGCAACGCCATCTTTGACGGCAACGACTGGAGTAATAACTACGCCGGCATGGCTCGTCCTGATAACAGGTTCAACTACAGCGGATTTGCGCTAAGCGGACCGATCATTCTCCCGGGTGTGAAGTACAACCGCGGACCGGAAAAGAAGCTCTTCTTCTTCTTCGGTACGGAGTTCAGCCGTCAGAATCCTGACCCCGGTACCGTTCTGTCGAACGTTCCGACGCAGGCAATGCTGGGCGGAGATTTTAGCCAGATCGTCTTCAGCACTACGTGCGAAAACGCGCGTGCCGCGGGCAATGCCGGCGCAACGTTCTATCTGCAGCATCCTTGTCAAATCAATGATCCGCTGACGGGGAATACGTTGGATAAGCAAAATGGCCGGCTCACCGGCTCCACAGGAAGCGGCACGGGTCTGCTGAAGTCGCTCATGGGACCTGGCCTGGCTGGTCCGAACTATACGGACCCCACCGGTCAGTGGAACTACGCTGCCTCCCCGGCTCATCCGGTAAATATCAATCAATACGTTGGGCGTTTTGATTGGGATCCTTCCGATAAAGCTCGTTTTTATGTGCGCGTCGCGCGGCAGGATGAAACCGACGTAAAACCCTGGGGCGAGTACGTCAGTGCTGGAAGTAACTGGACCTCGAATGTACCAGAGCCATCGCCGACCATTTCGAAGTACAACTCGCGTTCACTGAACATCAACATGGTGAATGTGCTGAGCCCCTCGCTCACAAACGAGTTTTCTTTCAATACCAATGTCCTTCGCCAGCCGAATGCTTATCAGGATCCCAGCATTCTTAACCGCGACTCTTTGGGTGTCAACTTCAGCGGCATCTATAGCAACGGCTATCCGCAGGTTGCGCAGATCGTTCCAGCCTTTGCCGTGTGCGACTCGCTGAACACGAGCGGTTGCGGTGCGAGTTATGCGCCTCCTGCAACCGGCCGTTGGGGAGAGAGCAACCTTGTTGGTCAGGGGAACTTTTACAAGCAGACGCAGTTTGAGTTTTCTGACAATCTCACAAAGGTGGTTGGTGCACACAATCTGAAGTTTGGTGGCCTTATCGGCCGTGCCCGCAACGATCAGAACGAAGCCTCGGAGCCGTTGGAAGGTTATCTGGTGCCGTCCACCTGGTCCGGTGTGACGACCGGCGATGAGTATGCCGATATTCTGACCGAGCACTTCTCAGAGTTCGAGCAGGCAAATCATGACGTTCGTGGCAAGCTGCGTTCTTCTTCGTTCGAATGGTACGGGCAGGATAGCTGGAAGATTCGTAAGAATCTGACGCTTGAGTTTGGTGCCCGCTGGACATTGCAGGGACCCTGGTATGACGCTGCAGGTCTGGGCTCTACCTTTGATCCTTCCGCTTATGTGAAGACGTCCAACTCTACGGTGTACAACGGTGTGCGTACCGCAAGCTGCTCGAATCCCGGTCAGTCGGCCGTGCCGCTGTGCGGAACCATTGCGAAGACCATTCGCAAATACCCCATTCCTCTTACGCAACCGCGTGTCGGTTTCTCGTGGGATACGACCGGCCGTGGCCAGACGATTCTGCGTGGCGGGTTTGGCATCTACACGCAGCGCGACCCAACGAACGCCGGCTTCGGAGCGCTTCTCGGACCTCCGAACATGCAGGTGGCGACCATCTGCTGCAGTCTGGCCAATCTGGCGGCGTACGCGGCCGCAGTTCCAAGCGCGCAGGGGGCGTTCACGTATGGACAGAGCAACGCGGTTTACGATCCCCGCGACGGCGCAAGTCCTATGATCTACCAATTCAACCTGACGGTTTCTCAGGCGTTGTCTCACCATCTCAATGCGGAAATGGCGTACGTCGGAAGTCAGAGCAGAAACATGCAGCTTGAGCAGAACATCGACAATGTTGCTCCTGGTGCGTTGTGGACTCCCGGAACCCATCTTGTTTCGACGGATGTGCAAGGGAATGAAGGGAACTATGCGCCGTACACGCCCTTCAAGCAGATCGTTCAGATTCAGCACACAGGAACGGCAAACTATAACGCGCTGCAGGCGACGCTCAAGCGTTCCTCCAGCAGAAACTTTGACTTCCTGGCGAGCTATACCTACTCGAAGGCGATGGGCGACAGCGATCAGTTCCAAACGCTGCTTGCCAATCCGTTCAGCAACACGGGTTCTTATCATGTGCTGAGCTTTGATCGAACTCACCTCTTCTCACTGGGTGCGCAATGGTACGTTCCGAAACTGGCTCGTGGATCGCTGCTCAGTAACTCTGTCGCTCGCGGTGTACTGAACGGATGGATGTTCTCCGGCATTGCGAAGGCGCAAAGCGGCGGACCGATTGCCATCAGTGCCTATGTTTCCTGTGTTCAGGATGGCAAGCCCTGTGCCCAGAGCATCTGGAGTGCTCAGGACACCTGGTTCGGTACAAACGCCTGGTCGAACGCATTCCTTCCAGGCTCAACGACCTCTCCACCGAACGGTATCTATCCGGTCTATACGTGTGATCCGAGACAGGCGCACGGTGGTATCGGATCGCGCTTCCTCAATACAGACTGCGTCAAGCTGCCTGCCTTTGGTCAGCAGGGCGCAATCAATCCTCCCTATATGAAGGGGCCGGGATCGTCCGATTATGACATTGCCTTGCAGAAGTCCTTCCCACTGGGAGGAGACGGTGCGCGGCATCTGGACATCCGGATCTCCTCGTTCAACTTCCTCAACCGAGGGCAGTTGAATGCAATCAATACGGTTGCGGATTTCAACTACGTGTTACCCGCGGATGCTACCGATCCGTCGCAGGGGACAGCAACGTTGACCAACGGAAACTCTCCTTGTAACGGAAGCGTTGGTGGCCTTGGTTACTCCTGCGGTAAAACGGGCTCACGCCAAATGGAGGGAAGCGCGAAGATCTTCTTCTAGTCTTCCTGTGGCATGATCTGCAATGCTCCTCGAGCCTTATGCGCTCGAGGAGCATTGCAGTCATATAATGAGTTATTCCTGGACAAAGTTAGGCCTATTTTGGATGAACCATCTGAAGTGGAAATCGTATGCGTAGTCTAGGCTGCAGTGTTGCGCGCTGTTTGCGTGTTGCGTGTGTCGGAGGTCTCACCTTCGTGGTCGGCCTTCCCGTGTATGCGCAGCTTCCAGCGGCTTCGAGCTTGAAGTCGGAAGCTCTCACTGCGCAGCAGGCAGGAAAGGATGAGGTTGCAACCTCTCTTTATTCGCAGGCGCTTACACAGGACCCCGCATGGCTTGAAGGCTGGTGGAGGTACGGAGGCCTGCTTTATCAGGCGCATGAGTTTCAGCAGGCATCCGTAGCCTTCGGGCACCTAGTACAGCTAGCCCCGCAAAACTCTCTGGGCTACGCCATGCTGGGAGTGACGGAGTACGAACTCCAGGACTGGAACAACGCTTCACTTCATCTGAACAAGGCGCTCACGCGTGGAGGCATGCCTGAAGCAATCGCGAATGGAGCGATGTTCGATTACGGCCTCACGCTGATGAAGCAGCGAAATCGAAACGGAGCACTGATTGCCTTCCGTCTTCTGCAGCACAACGCACCAGCTTATCCGCATTTGACGGAGGCCTTCGGTGCTGCAGAGTTGAACATGCAACAACTGCCTGCCGCAGGATCTACGGAGGACGCAGAGGCGCTACTGCTGGGCAATGCCGCGATCTCCGTTCTGGAGTTGAAGACCAAAGCTGCCGAGACATACTATCGTCAGGCTATCGAGCAATACCCCACGCTCCCGTTTGTTCATCTTTGCCTTGCGCTCTTTCTGGAAAATCTCGGGCGGGATGCTGAAGCAGAGCAGGAGCTGATCGCGGAAACAAAGGTGAATCAAACGAGTGCTGACCCGTGGGTTTGGTTAGGCCGTATCGCGTTGGCAAAGAGGAACGCTGATGAGGCCATACCGTATGCGCAGGAGGCTGCAAAGAGAACTCCGAACGACGCTGTGGCTTATCTGATTCTCGGCAAGTCGTACATCTTGAAGCAGCAGTGGCCGCAGGCGCAGCAGTCTCTCCAGAAGGCGGAAAACCTCGCTCCTTCGAGCTATGAGGTCCACTACGCCCTGGCAACCGTTTATAGCGCGCTGAAGGATGAGAGCTCAGCGGTCGCCGAGCGTAAGTTGTTCGCGCAGAACTACACTGCATCGCATGCCGCAGAGAAAGATGGGCAGTGAGGATGACCCTCGGCCGTCTTCTCGCAATGCTCGCGTGTGGCGCGTGGATGACTCTGGCTGCCGAAGCGCAGGATGCATGCGCTCGTGGTGATCAGGCGCTGGCAGCTGCGCAGTGGAGCCAGGCTAATGACGCCTACCAGATCTGCCTGCAGTCGAACCCCAGCTTTGCGGTGTACTCCAATAGGGGAGTTGCGCTTGCGCATATGGGGCGCATGGAAGACGCGATTGCGAGTTACGACAAAGCCTTATCGATGGACCCGTCCAACAGCAAAATCGAGTTCAATCTTACAGTCGTTCTCATCCGCGAAGAAAAGTACGCTGCAGCGGTCGATCATCTTACTCATCTTGAGAGGACGGGAAACGATGTTCGTTACGACGAGCTTCTTGCTCTCGCCTATTACCATTTGCAGTCGTATTCGTTGGCCGCGCGTGTTGCCGAACGTGTTTATGCAAAACATCCTGAGGATCCTGCGAACGAACTGATTCTCGGTTCCACCTATGAGCGCATGCATCTTTACGAGAAAGCCTTGCCTTTGATTACTGCGGCTCTTGCGAGCGCAGGTTCTGATGCGGGGCATCTGATCCTGGCGCAAACCCTGAACGGTCTGCATCGGTATACCGAAGCAGAGGCGGAGTTGCAGGCTCTTGCTGCGGTGGCTCCGGACTTTCCGCAACTGCATGAAGCCATGGGAGAGATGTATGTGGGAACAGAGCGTTCGCCTCAGGCCGAGATCGAGTTTGAGCAAGCGCTGAAAGAAGATCCCAACGACTTTGAAGCCAATTATTTTTTAGGACGCCTGAAGCGATTCGATGGCGATCTTCCTGAGGCGGAGCAGTACCTTGCGGTTGCGGATCGTCTGCATCCCGATTCCTCTGATGTGAAGTATGAGCGAGCAGAGATTGCTTTGAAGCAGCATCGGTTTGCTGACGCCGTTCCGCTGCTGGAGGCTGTGATTCAGGCGGACCCAGATCAGGCGCAGGCATACCTTATGTTGTCTGAGGCCTACCAGCGTACCGGGCGGCGTGCAGACGCTCAGCGTGAAGGCGAGCTCTATAACCTCAAACGTAAAGAGTCGCATGAGCAGAGAGCAGAGCAGCAAAGCAATACGAGTGAGCAGGAGAGGCCTTAGTTGATTTGTCATGGCAAACGCCGTCGCGCGCTGTTGAGTTGCACGTTCATGGTGAGCGTGAGTGGTCTTATGCTCATGCCCTCTTCCGCAACGGAGGCAGCGGCATTGCAGGCCGCTGCGCCAACGTTATCTACCCAGCTTCTTGAGGAGCAGGCAGGTGCGGCACGAGAACGTGGAGATACGCAGGCCAGCTTGAAGCTCTATCAGCGCGCACTCGCACGCGCACCCGGTTGGCAGGAGGGATGGTGGTACTGCGGCTCGCTCCAATACGATGCTGCAAGTTACACGGGAGCCGTAAGTTCGTTTGAGAAGTTAGTCGAGCTGAACGCCTCTCTTCCCGATGCTTGGGCCATGCTTGGGCTGAGCGAGTTTGAGGTGAAGGAGTACGAGCGCTCGTTGGAGGATCTGCAGAAGGCAGAGCACCTTGGGTTGGCCGAACCGCTCCGCAATATCGCGGACTACCATCGAGGGCTTCTGTTGAATCTGAGCGGAGACTCTGACGGTGCGCTCTTGGTTTTGTCCTCGCTTTATTTGAGAGGCGTTCACTCTGAAGACCTGCAGGTTGCTCTTGGGATAACACTTCTGCGGGTGCCTCTTCTTCCATCGCAGCTTGATCCTGCTCGTGATGCGCTTGTGCATGACGCAGGAAACCTCGCTTCGCTGATTGCAGAGAAGCGCTTTGAAGAAGCGAGTCCTGCCTTTCAGCAGGCACTTGTAAGCTACCCTCAGGCTAAGTTTCTGCATTATGCGTATGGAGCGATGCTGGCAGTCGAGGGAAAAGATAAAGAGGCGATCGCACAGTTTCAAGCTGAGACTGTGCTGAACCCTGAGAGCGCGTTGCCATATATCGAATGGGCGTTTCTGAACATGAAATCCAAAGAATACGCGGAAGCCATACGACTTGCGCGTAAAGGATGCGAGCTGAGCAGCGAGTCGTTTCTTGCGCACTACATCTTAGGGAACTCTTTGTTGCTCTCAGGGGACCCGGCCGCGGCCCGACCGGAGCTGGAAAAGTCCAAAGCGCTCGCTCCGGGCTCGCCTGATGTGCGTTATAGCCTGTCGCGCACGTACGCACGCTTAGGCCAACCCACGCTTGCTCGGGAGGAACAGGCGGAGTTCCTTTCACTACAGAGAAAGAACGCCGTCGATCGTTTGGAACTGCAGAAGCGTTATGCGGGAGCCGCAGCGATCACGGGTGTCCGTCCAACGACCGCACAGTAGTGCAAGATTGCTGGAGAGTATTTGCTTATGATGGATGTCTCCGGCTGGAGCCGCCTCAGAGGGAAGATCAACGCACTTGCAGCCGTCGTGCTGAGTGTGCTGCTGATGACTGCCTGGCTTGCGCAGTCCACCTTTGTTCAGGCGATGCAGAAAAGTGAACAGACTTCATCTTCGTTGTCGCGTTATGAACAGGGAGCGACCTCGGGGAACGTGTATGTCGGTCAGGCAAAATGCATCACGTGCCACAAGGGAATGTCTTCTGCCGCTTCAACCCCTATGGGAGAGGCCGCAGCGGAACCATTGCGCTCCGGAATGCCCGACTACTCCACAATGAGCTATCAAAGTGGTCAGTACACTGTGCGCATTGAGAAGAACGATGCGGGCATGAACATGAAGGTCAGCGACGGGAGTGCCAGCCTGAGCGTGCCGGTCCGCTGGATCTTTGGCAAAGGGTACGACGGTCAGACGTTTCTCCTGGAGAAAGATGGTCAGCTCTACGAAAGTCGCTCCAGCTATTACGCGGCGCTCGGCCATCTGGATAAGACGATCGGGCACTCAAATGCTCCTCCGGCTTCTCTGATGGCGGCACTCGGAAGGGCTTTGCCGAAGGAGGAAGTGGAGCGATGCTTTAGCTGTCATACGAGTGAAAATCTCTTTGCGGGGCGCGTTGAGGTACAGCAAGCGCATCCGGGAGTCACTTGTGAAAATTGCCACGGAGCCGGCAGCGAGCACGTCGCCCTTATGTCCGCGACGAGCAGGCAGACGCCGTTGACGGATGCGGAAATCTTTAATCCTGCGAGCTTGGCTCCTGCAGATTTGAACGACTTTTGTGGGTCCTGCCATCGCACAACGCGCGATGTGATGCGCTCAGGGGTACGAGATATCCGGAACGTGCGTTTTCAGCCTTATCGTCTGGAAAACAGCCGCTGTTACGACCCTTCTGACGAAAGGATTCAGTGCACCGCTTGTCATGATCCGCATCGCAAACTGGAGACCTCCTCCGCGGTGTACGACCAGAAGTGTCTTGCGTGCCATGCCAGCCAGAGTAGCGGTACCGTCAGTCAGAAGGCGCCCGCTTGCCCGCGTGCGACGAAGGATTGTGCGTCCTGCCACATGCCAAAGCTGAACCTGCCGGGCGCCCATTTTGCCTTTACGGATCATTACATCCGTGTCGTGAAGCCGGGCGAGCCGTATCCAGACTAGCTCCCTTGTGTCGATGCCAGATGAGGTTATACGCGAAGAAAGATACGGTTCTCGTACATCCAGCGCAGCATGTAGAAGTAGATCAGCAAAACCAGGCAGCCGGAAATCAAAGGTTCAAGCGGTGGGCCCAGAAGCGTAAAGAGATGCGCGTTGAGATGCGTATGAAGCGAGCGCAGAATAAACTCCTCGCATAAGTGCGCCATCAGGTATGCCGCAAGAGAGTTCGCTCCAATCACCAGGAGTGGATAGGCGAACCGGTGGCTTTTGTTGGATTTCAGAAGCCATGAAAACGCACTCAGCATCAGGAGGCAGACACCGCCGCTGAAAAGCGTCCACGCTGGCGTCCATATCCGTTTCACAATCGGGTTGATCCCGGTCAGATGGAGCAAAAGGCCGGCCGCTATAAGCCACGCGCCGGTTTGCGTGAGCTTGCGCAGCGGTACGGCGGCGGGGCTTGCAATCAACCAGCGCCCGGTAAGAACTCCAAGCAGCGTCGTTCCAAGCGTTGGAATGAAGTTGTAGGTAAGATAGCCGCCTTCGTTGAACTGAAAGCGAGTGGGACGTGGAAAGAGGTTGAGGAATCTTTGATCCAACGCCAGGCCTAGATTTGCATTCTTGTTCCAGTGCGCTGCAAATCCATGCAGAAAGTATTGGCTCTGCCACGCAGGCGTAATCCCAACGCTCATATAGTTGAAGCTGGCCGAAGGGACTGGGTAGAGCGCCCACGCAAGCCAGTACAGGAGAAGGATGGAGGCGAATATGCTCCAGATCCATTTTGAGGAAAGCTGCGCGATCAGGAAGGCAAAGCTATAGCCAAGACCGATTTGAGTCAGCGTGTCTTCGAAGGTGTAGTTGGTGCTTTGCGCGTGGAGCGAGCGCAGAAATACTCCCAGGGTGATCAGAATGACGCTGCGCCATAGGGTATGCGCGAACTGGTGCAGGAAGCTTTCCCCTTTACGCTGTCGGCTTCGTAGAGAGTAGCTAAGCGCAACGCCGACAAGGAACGTGAACGACGGCTGGATCGTGTCATGCAGGCTCATACCAACCCATTCAGCATGGCTTTGGTTGTATCCCAGAAAATACCAAAGGCGGCTGTGCGGAAAGCTCTGCGCAATCTGGCTAAGATGCATCACTTCCGCGAGCATGAGCAGCATCACGAAGCCGCGATACGCATCGACGGCAATGTTTCTATAAGGAGGGAGTGCCGAGGCGTGTGTTCCGTTCGAGCTCAAGTTCAGTCCTGTGCCGAAGAATTTTGAAAAGTGTGAGCCTACCGCTGAGCCAGCCCCTGCCCCCAGAGCGAGTGCGCGAGAAAGGAGCGACGAAGCTCCTGATCACGAAACGCTTCAACTCCTCCGGGACGTTGCACGGATAATGCACCTGTAAGATTTCCGAACGCAGCGGCTTCATTTACTGTGGCGCCTTGGCGCCAGGCATGCAGGAAGCCTGCATCAAAGCTATCGCCGGCCCCAATCGTGTCGACCACTCCAACGCGATGTGCCGTAATCCATTCACGCCGACCGTCTGCCTGTACGAGAGCGCCCTTGACCCCGCACTTCACGACGATGAGGGGAACTCTGTCCTGCAACCTGTCCAATGCGGCGTCCAGCGAGTTGCTATGCGTCATGCGCAGCAATTCATCCTCGTTCGGAAGAAGGAGGTCAATGCGATCGAGAACTTCAGGCAAAACACCGCTCCACTGGTCTGCCGGATCGTCGTTGGTATCGAGGGAGAGCGTTTTTCCTGCGGCCTTCAGGCGGTCGAGCAGAGCAGGAAGACCGTCGTGCAGCCCCATTTGCAGGAAGAGTGAGGAGAGATGCAGGTGAGGCGCAGCGGTCAGAAAGGAGTAATCCAGATCTTCGATCTTGAGCTCTGCGATCGTGCCCGGATAGGTAAGAATATGGCGTTGCTTGCCATGAGGCAGCAGCACCGTGACGCCTGTTTTCCTGCTCGCCAGACGAGTTACGTGCGACAAGGCAAGGCCACTCTCTTCCAGATACCTGAGTGCGATTTCCCCCATCGCGTCGTCTCCAACAAGCGAGGAAAACGCAACCTTAGAGCCGAGCATCGAGAGGTTATGGGCCAGGATCGAAGACGATCCCCCCAGGGTCATCAGGAAGTCGGAGCCCAGAACCTCACGCTCCAGCGGAAGCTCCTGAGGCGTGCCATACAGAATGAGGTCGAGGTTTGTCTCCCCCAGAATGCAAATGTCGAAGGGGGGAGGCGTAAGACCGGTCGATGAATCGTAAGGTGTTGGCATTTGCTTTCCAGTGGTTACTATTTCTTATTATTTATTTCCTTTAAGGTCAAGTTGACCCTGCCCGTGAGAGCAGAATTCGAAACATGGTTCGTGTTTTGCTGTGGTATCTTCATTATGTCTTCGGAACTTATCGCTCATGTCCAGTTCGACCAAACCGATTCCAGCACAAGAACTTGCAGCTCTAGTTGAGAGCAATTCTCAGATGCTGATCGAAGAGCGCCGCCAGTACATTCTCGGGCTTGCTCAAGAGAACGGTCGTGTTCTGGTGGAGGATCTTTCGCAGATGCTCGGGGTTTCGAGCATCACGATTCGAAAAGACCTGGATCAGCTGCAGCGTCGTGGTGTGTTGCAGCGAACCCATGGTGGCGCCATTCTGCCTACCTCCGGTTCGCTTTCTGACCCCACGTTGCAGGAAAAAGAAGGCAGATTTTCTGCAGAGAAAAAGCGCATCGCCGATGCTGCCGTGAAGCTCGTGCAGGAAGGGCAGTGCATTCTGCTGGATTCCGGTACGACAACCATGGCGATTGCAAAGGCCCTCAAGTCATTCTCTTCCTTGACCGTGATTACCAATGCCATGAATATTGCGGCGGAGTTGAGTGGAACGGACTTTGAGGTTCTGATCACGGGTGGTTCTCTGCGGAAGAATTCTTTTTCGCTGGTGGGGCCTCTGGCGGAGGAGATGCTGCATGACATGCATGCGGATGTGCTCTTCCTGGGCGTTGATGGTTTCGATGTGGAGGCTGGCGTGACGACACCCAACATCATGGAGTCTCGCGTCAACCGGGCGATGGTGAAGTCTTCTTCGAAGGTCGTGGCCGTTTGTGATTCGACGAAGTTCGATCGCCGCAGCCTTTGCAAGATCGTCGAAGCCACCGCGATTCACCATGTTATTACCGATAAAGACCTGCCGGCAGCGACAGCAGAAGCGTTGCGCAGTCTGGGCATTGAAGTCACCCTGGTTTAGCGCGCCAAAGGTGGGCCACTCTGAGCCCAAAGCATGGAACGCGTTCCCAATACTTCTACGAAAAAAGAATTGTTTTTGAAGTGCGGCCGTAAGCTGTTGCGCTTTCTTTGCTGCGTCCAGAATTTACTCTCTGGAATGTAATGTATCGTGCATGGTTTTATCGTGTTACTATTGCTTAGTTTTGATTCCGATTGAGTTTCATTTTGGCTTTGCTGAGAGTCTGAGGTTACTTTTGTGAGCGATCTGTCGCAGTTCTTGAATTTGCCTTTGCAGGAAAAAAAAGCTCGTGGGTTGCTGTACACCCCGGCGGAAATTGCTCAGCAGCCAGCCACCTGGCTGACGACGCTGCAGATCTTTGAGGAGCATCAAGAGCGCATTACTGCCTTTCTTGAAGACGTGGGCATCCATGGCCCGCTTGAGAGCCGTCCGACCGTGGTGCTTGTGGGCGCGGGAACGTCTGATTACATTGGCCATGCGCTGGAGTCCTTGTTGCGCCAGAAGTGGGGCTGTGAGGTACTCACCATTGCTAGCACGGAGCTGCTTCTGGACTCGGACGACTACGTCATTGCCGAGCGGAAGTACCTTTGGATTTCCTTCTCGCGTTCTGGTGATTCTCCGGAAGGTGTAGCGGTTCTGGAGCAGGCCATTCGTTCGTATCCGAACATTGCTCATCTTGTGATCACCTGCAACGAGCAGGCGAAGATGGCCTCTATCTGCAACAGCGTTCGCCGTGCTTGTGTCGTAGTGCTTGACGATGCTGTCAATGATCGCAGCCTGGCGATGACCAGCTCTTTTACGAACATGGTCGTCATGGGGCATTGCATTGCCAACGCATGGTCTATCGAGGAGTACAAGCCTCTCCTGCAGCAGATGGTCTCGGCGGGCGAGCGTTTGCTCACAGTGGCTGCGGCTCATGCGGAAGGGATTGCAGAGCGCCGCTTTGCGCGTATCTGCTTTGTTGGTGGAGGTTCCTTGAAGGGCGTGGCGATGGAGTCGGCTCTTAAGGTGCTTGAGATGACCGCAGGGGACATCAAGACGATGTCGCAATCCATTCTTGGTCTGCGTCACGGACCGATGGCTGCACTGGATCAGGAGACGCTGTTTCTTTGCTTTGTCTCAAGCGACGATCGCAAGGCAAAATACTCGCTCGATCTCTTGCGCGAGGTTGGGCAGAAGCAGATCGTGGCCGAGAGCATCGCGATCGGGCCGTCCTCCCTGCAGGATGAGTTCTCCTCCAGCGTGGACCTGTTCATTCCGATCGAGGTAAGTGTCGCGGACGGCTATCGTCCGGTTCTCGACGTGATTGTTGGTCAGTTGATCGGTCTCTACTGCTCCGTTGCACATGGGCTGAAGCCTGATTCGCCGAGTGCTGCGGGCGTGATTAGCCGTGTCGTACAGGAATTTTCTATCCACTAGAGGTTTTGCATGTCGGAGTTGCTTCGCAGGCATCTGTTTCAACACCGCAAGGAGCATGCCACCGGGATCTACTCTGTTTGCTCTGCGCATCCATGGGTGATTCAGGCCGCTGCAGAACAGGCCGTGCAGGACGACAGTCTGTTGCTGGTAGAGGCTACCAGCAATCAGGTGAATCAGTTCGGCGGCTATACGGGCATGCGCCCCGCAGACTTTCGCAACTTTGTTTTGGCAGAGACGCGAAAGGCAGGGTTGAGCGACGATCGCCTCATTCTCGGCGGAGATCATCTCGGGCCAAACCCCTGGAGAAAGCTGCCTGCAGCCGAGGCAATGGCCCACGCTGAAGTGATGGTGGCCGAGTATGTTGCGGCGGGCTTCACCAAGATTCATCTGGATGCCAGCATGGCGTGCGGAGATGATGCCGCTCATCCTTCCGATGAGGTGGTGGCACATCGTGCAGCGCAGCTCTGTAAGGTGGCTGAGTCCTCGGCAAGCGCAGGCAACATGCCGGTTTATGTGATCGGTACAGAGGTGCCGGTGCCAGGAGGAGCAACTCACTCCATTCACGATGTTCCCGCTACGTCGATTGCCGCAGTCGAGCAAACCCTCGCGATTCACAAGGCGATTTTTGCCGAAAAGGTTCCGGAGGCGTGGGAACGAGTCATTGCGCTGGTCGTGCAGCCGGGCGTGGAGTTTGACCACGATTCGGTGCTCGACTATAACGTCGCGAAGGCTGCTGATCTCAGCAGATGGCTGCGGGAGCAGCCGGAGACGATCGTTTTTGAGGCTCACTCGACCGACTATCAGAAACCGGACGCGCTTGCGTCGTTGGTTCATGATGGATTTGCGATTCTGAAAGTGGGGCCGGGAGTGACCTTCGCGATGCATGAAGCGCTCGAAGCGCTCGAAGACATCGAGGACGAGTTGGTCCCGGTTGAGAAGCGTTCGCATCTCAGCGCCGTTGTGGAGCGCATTATGCTCACAGAGCCGGAGAACTGGTCGCCATATTATCCGGGTACGCCTGAGCAGCAAAAGCTGCTGCGGAAATACAGCTACAGCGACCGTGTGCGCTACTACTGGGGGCATCCGGAGATCGTCTCTGCAGTTCGGCGGTTGATGGCGAACCTAGCATCCATCTCCATTCCGGAGAGCATGCTCAGCCGGTATCTACCGAACCAGTACTGGAGCTTGCGCGAGAAGAGAATCAGCGGCACTCCCGATTCGCTCGTCATCGATCGGATTCGTGATGTCCTGCGTGATTACTCGCAGGCGTGTCAGTTCGTGTAACGCCAGGATTCGTCTTCGTCTTGAGACGCCGTACACCTGTGAGAGGCAAAAAGAGAGGGCGCCAGTATCTGGCGCCCTCTCTTTTCTCTTACGTCTATCTAGTGCTGTGAGGCCGTGGCAACGGCGTGGGCTTCTAGCGAAAGTACTTCGAAGGGCTCGAGTCGGATCTCTACTTCTTTGTTGCCCCGGACTGTCGCAGTGCGAGCACTGGACCAGTGCTTTGTGCCACCCCACAGGCTGCTGAGCTGATACGGCTGCGTGGGATCGGTGGTATTTTCCAGGGTTTGCGCAAGGTGGAGCCTGTACTTCTGTGCGTGCTGGGACGGGTTGCGCAGTGTGATCACACCCTCGCTCTTGTTCAAGGCCGCCCATCCATAGACTTCAAGCTTATCCGGGTCGCCTCCGATCCAATGGGTATCCTTCAGAATGTCGGCATGTGCTCGGCTCCACTTCGCCGCATCAGCAAGCGCGCTCCAGTTCTTCTCCTTCATAAGAGACGGCGTGATGTAGAGCTCCTGCAACTGTGTTCCACTGCCGAAGTAGGAATGAACTTCTTCCGCAAACTCTTTGTCGGACGCTGTTGTGAGTCCGTCGGCTTTCTCGGCGTAAACGATGCCATGCAGCATGAGCGAATTCAGCGGAAAGAGCGGGCCTTTTACGACAACGTTTTTGTACGTCTGCGCATCGCGGTAGGTCATCCAGCGTTGGCGGGAGTCTCCCACGCCAGAGAAGTCATGGTCTTCGCCTCCACGCCAGATGGAGTCGGCATAGAAGACCCAGAACGGGGAAGCCGTGGTCCCGGTTGTGAGGTTCACGAAGAGCTTGGGGTCTTCTTTGCGAAGCCGTTCAATGAGATGGATGGCCGCATCGAAATCGCTATCGAAGGCGCTTCCTGGAAAGACTCGATCGGCGTTGCCGGTGCCATCAAACTTGAACTGGTTGACGTGATACTTGTCCACCATCTCCAGGCAGATCTTCTGGAAGCGATCGAAGTATTTTGGCCCGGACAGCGCGTATCCATTGTTCTGAATTTCGAAGCCGTGCGCAGTGCCATAGGCCACACGCTCCTCTTTTTGTTGGGAGTAGCCGCCCCACGGTGAAAGCCAGACACCAATGCCGGCATGGAACTTTGCGGCAGCGTCGGCCGTAGCCGTGAAGCCATCCGGAAAGCCGGCATTGAATCCCCACAGAGTGTTGGAGTCGTCCCATCCGTCATCAAAGAGGAAGGAGTCCAGCTTGACGCCATGTTCAACGGTAAGGTGCTGGCCGAACGCCTGGATTCGATCGATGGCTCCCGCTTCGTTGAAGCGGTTGCGATAGCCGAGGTCGTACCAGGAGTTGTAGTGCAGGAAGGGCTCGTAAGGGCGAGGACGCTCCGTTTCCAGATAGTCAAGAAAACTGCGTCGCATCTGTCCCTGTTCCGACGCGCCGACGACCGCAGAGTACGTGATCGATTGATTGGCGCGCAGTGGAAGTTCGCGAAACAGAGAGCACTCCACCTTTCCGTGGTCGACCCGGTTGGTGGAGAGTGGATGCTCCAAGCCGAAGAACATCGCCTCATCCACCACGGGGGAGCCCTTAACGGTACCCTCTACTTTGGCCGCAGCATCCTGAAACTGTAGAAGGCGTACTTCTTCAATCGGCAGATTGGCAGAACCTGC
The DNA here is from genome assembly GCA_028283625.1 of Acidobacteriaceae bacterium. Taxonomy (GTDB): domain Bacteria; phylum Acidobacteriota; class Terriglobia; order Terriglobales; family Acidobacteriaceae; genus Granulicella. Next base: position 160,692 of record JAPWKG010000026.1, read on the forward strand.
TGTGATGCGAAGCAGGGAACGAACGTAGCTCTTCCCCGGCTGCGCGATCAGGCACCACGCAAAGCTGGCGGTCGTCGAGGGGGCATCGAAAGCCCAACAGGAGCTTGTCGCCTTCGTTTCTCCAGCGGCCGCTGTCCGTTTCATCGCGGCATGCGGATCGATAACGCTGCCGGGATCGGCAATCGGGCGCATCTGCATGGACGAAGCGCGTAGCTCGGTCTTGTCACGCAGCACAATAGTGAACGCATCCTGCAGCTGAAGGCTGTGTCCGGTGCGGTCGTCGTGCACCGTGAGGAGCCGGAAGCGATTGTTCTGCTCGTTGAGTTGGAGGTCAAGCGAACCCGCACGAAGTGAGACCGACTGCGCGACAAGAGGAGAGACGGTGCCAGCTAGAACTGCGAAAAAAACGAAGGCGGTGCTGCAGGGAAAGCGCATGATGCGTAAGGCCTCACTTCGAAAAGATGTGTAAATCATAAACGAAACATAATGATATGTCGTTTTATTTCGATAGTGATGTTATCCTGCGATTTGAAGTCCAGCAGTACAGCCCAAGCGGTGAGTCGAGGAGATGATGGATGGTCGGCGAGAACGATAAAGACAAATTTATTGCAATGGTTTCAGCAAAAGCGAATGTGACGTTGCCCATCAGTGACTTCCATCCCCGCACCATGCTGCACCGAGTGGAAAGCAGCGTCGAGAAGCCTCTCTTTCCCGTCATCGATTATCACAATCATCTCGACGCGCAGGACCCGGCCAGGATGCTTGAGGTGATGGATGCCTGCGGTATCGAGCAGATCGTCAACATCACCATGAAGGTAGGAGACGAGGCGATCGAGCAGATCGAACGCTACCGCGCGGCCGATCCGAAACGCTTTCACTCCATCGGCTGGATGGACTGGAGTGGGGCTGATGCACCGGACTTTGGCGACTTCCTTGACCTCACTCGTCAACGCATTGACCGGTTGGTTACGCACGGCATCGTCGGCTTCAAGTTCTGGAAAGATCTGGGGCTCATCGTGCGGGATGCGAGCGGCGAGCTGATTCGTGTAGACGACGAGCGCCTCGCGCCAATCTTCGATTATCTGGGGCAGCTCGGTCTTCCGGTCATGGTGCATATCGGCGATCCGGAGGCTTTCTTTCTCCCGATCGATGGCAACAACGAGCGTTATGAAGAGCTGGCCGCTCATCCTGATTGGGGATTTTACGGTGCGCAATACGGTAAGGACGAGCTGCTCAAGCAGAGGGACCGTGTGTTTCTGCGCCATCCGAAGACGACCTTTGTCGGTGCCCATATTGCAGAAAACAGCGAGGATCTGCAGCGGGTTTCTGCAATGCTGGATGCCTGCCCCAACGTGCTCGTCGATATCAGCGCAAGAGCTTCGGAGCTGGGCCGCCAGCCGTACTCGGCCCGCAAATTTTTCCTTCGCTACGCAGACCGCATTCTCTTCGGCGCGGACCTGGTGCCGGAGATTGAAATGTATCGTCTCTACTATCGCTTCCTTGAGACCGAGGATGAGTATTTTGAATACCCCACTCACGCTTCGCGGCAAGGTCGTTGGAACATCTACGGTTTGAACCTCCCGGAAGATGTCTTGCAGAAGGTTTATCGCGATAACGCCCTGAAGCTGCTGCCCGCAGGCCGTTGAGCCTGCCTGCGGCTCCTCAGCGCCTTCCCCTTTCTGGGGAAGGCGTTTTTTTGACGGGTGGACGCGGCTTTCCCGCGGCGAGAACAGAGCGCATCGGCACGTCGGGGGAGCCATGGCACACTGCTGTCGCGCAAGCTGTAGCCTGCGGAATCCTGTTTGTGTTGTTGAAGAGGAAGATGGTCGGGGCGATTGGATTCGAACCAACGACCCCCTGCTCCCGAAGCAGGTGCGCTACCAGACTGCGCTACGCCCCGAACCTTTTTGCGTGGTCACCGTGCGGGAATCTGCGGCCGAAGCGCTCAGAGGATGAGCTGCTGGATGGCCGCTTGGCGACTTGATTAGTCTATCAGAGAATTCTCCGGCCTGCGCCGGATATCTCGCGGCCTCCGTTGCCGGGTTACTGCAACGGAGGAATGCTGGTGCTTGCCGGTGTGCCAGCGCTTGTTCCGGCTGCCGGCTTTGCTGTCGCGCGCGTTGTGCGGTGACGACGGACCCGGTGGGTCGCTGTTCCGCGTGAGCCCGGCAGAATCGGCGCAGCTGATCCGTGGTGGATGCCATAAGCTTCGCCGTGACGCTGAATGGCATGCTCATTGAAGAGCTGGGTATTGTTGTCCAGGTAGGTCGCGCCGCTCGGAATCAGCACGTTATCCAGCGTCCGTCCCGAGGTCTGCCCCACGCGCAGTTCGATGCGCGCGTTGTCGATCCCCTTTTCCTGCACAAGGTACTGACGTGCATTCAGGGCGCGCTCGGCGGCAAGCTCCGGACGCTCGTCCGGCGAGGTGTTGCCGACCATGACCAGATGAGACTCCGTTTGCGAGCTCATCGTCAGGGCGATGTCGTCCAGGCAGGCTTTAGCTTCGTTGTCTACGCGGGCAGGGCGCTGGTGATCGCGCGCAAAGCTCAGCGAGCAGAGCGTCTGGGTCTGCGGAATGACCGGCAGGGCGGGCGAGGCGATATGGACCGTCGTCTGCGCGGAGGCTTGTTGGCCAAGGTCATCGACCGTATTGCAGGTAACCGTGATGTCGGTCTGGCTCAACCCTGCGGTGGTCAGGTGCGCGTTCGATCCGGTTCCGCTAATGACGCCGGCGGTCGATTGGTAGGAGTAGGTCAGCGGACGGTTGCCCGGGCTGGTGCCCTCAGCGTTGATCTCAATCGTCGTGCCCGAAGGCGCACTGACCGGGTTCGCCGAGCAGGAGATGCTGGGGGCCGCCGTGGATTGAACCGCCTTCAGAATGCTGAAGGGCGCCTCGCAGGAGGCCTGCTGGCGGCTCTTGAGTCCCTGCTGCACATGGCCTCCGATGACGTACTCGCCCGGGGGCATGCCCGTCGTGTCGATCGTGGCTGCGGCTCCGTTCGGGGTGAGCTGGCCCCCGTTTGCTGTCCAGCTGAACTCGGGTTTGCGCTTGGGGTCGAGTCCGACGGTGCTGGCGGTCACGGTAATGGGCTCGCCCGGCAGCACGGCGCTGGGCTCCACGACGCAGCCAAGCGCCAGCGGCGTCTTATCCTGATGGTCGCCCAGGCGCAGGGTGACACCGGCAGAAAGTTTGACGGCGTCAATCTCGCCCAGCCCGCCCAGATTGCCCGCCGGGAGCACGAGCGGGCCGTACACCACCTGGGAGTACTGGAAGTCGGCCTGAATGGGGCGGATCGCGAGGTGCTTCCCCCAGAGCGGCAGAATGTAATCCACGCCGCCGCCGCCGGTAACGCCCCAGCCCCAGTACAGGCTCTGATCCACGGGACCGTTGGTGCGTTCCCCGCCGCCGAGCGCATGCACGAACGGTACCCAGCGCCCGAGCGGGAATCGGAAGATCGGGCCGGCTTCGGCGGTATAGATCAGCTGGTCGCAGCTGGAGTAAGAGCAGTGCGGGCTGTAGCTCTGGTGTTCCCCTTGTCCGGAGAAGTAGCCGCCCTCCACCTGTACGCCGAGGTAGCGGTTGAAGTAATAGGCGGCGCTCACCGTGGCATTGGGGGACCACAGGTCCTGATACTGCTTGTGGTCGATGCCGCTGTTGATCGGGTGGAGATAGGCGTAGCCGCCGTAGAGATCAATCCGGGAGTCGGGAAAGTCGCTGGCCGTGTGCGTAGCTTGTGCGCCTGCAGCCGCGCAAAGCGCTGTGGCCGCAAGGGTTGCGGTAAGGCCGAGACGTGCAGCGTGGCGGAGGCTGTGCCAGAACATCGGTATGCGTTTCCTCGTGCGCCCTGAGAAAGAGCCGGTTTGCCGATACGGGATGCGGACTAGGCGAAAGTGTACTGGATATTGTCCCTGCTTTGAATGCAACAAACGGGTGCGGTTCCTTGTCTGAAAACAGTGCGTTTGCCGCCAGCAGTGCGGGGGAATACACTAGAGAGGATGTTTTCTGCGGCAAAGAACGAGTCCTGTTGCTGTCCACGGCCATTGAGCTGTTGTTGACCCCTGCTCGTTTTCTCCCCGCTTGCACCGCTCCAACGCTCTTCGATTTCTGAGCTGGAGTCGCACTTCCCCTGAAAAGGTTCTTCTGTTTTACGGCATGCTGCTCGGCCCGGAGTTCCGGCTGGAGCCTGCCGCATACCTCACCGGAGGCTGTCGTTGTCTACCACCACTACCAAGACGCAGGAGTTGCCGGATTCGGTCCGCGACCTGTATCACGAGCGGCTGAACCATCTGCAGGCGCTTGAGGCTGAAAGCCTGTATATCTTCCGCGAAGCGGTTGCGGAGTTTGCCAAGCCCGTCATGCTGTACTCCATCGGCAAGGACTCCTCCGTCATGCTCCGTCTGGCGCAGAAGGCGTTCTACCCCGGCAAGATTCCATTCCCGCTGCTGCACGTGGATACCAGCTACAAGTTCACGGAGATGATTGAGTTCCGCGACAAGTACACCAAGGAAATTGGTGCGGATCTGATCGTGCATCGTAACGAAGAGGCGATTGAGGCCGGCGCCAGCCCCTGGAAGCTCGGCACGCAGAATTGTTGTGGCGCACTCAAGACGCGCTCGCTCCTTGACGGTTTGGAAGAGGGCGGCTTTGATGCGGCCTTCGGTGGCGCCCGCCGCGATGAAGAAAAGTCCCGCGCCAAGGAGCGCGTCTATTGCTTCCGCGATGTGCTGGGCAGTGGGACCCGAAGAACCAGCGCCCGGAGCTGTGGTCGCTCTACAACTCGCGTCTGCGCAAGGGCGAAAGCATCCGCGTCTTCCCGCTCAGAACTGGACGGAGCTCGACATCTGGCTCTATCTCTACGCCGAGCAGATTCCTATTGTGCCGATGTACTTTGCACAGGAACGCGATGTCGTTCTCCGCGGCAACACGGTCACGATCGTGGATCATACGACGCGTCTTCTGCCCCACGAAACCGTTGAGAAGCGCATGGTGCGCATGCGTTCGCTGGATGCGCCCCCTGCACCGGAGCAATCCAGTCCAGCGCCTCCTCCATTCCGGAGATCATTCAGGAGCTCATCACCTTCCGCCGCAGCGAGCGCGAAAACCGCGCCATCGACCACGACGAAGAAGGCAGCATGGAGCTGAAGAAGCGGGAGGGCTACTTCTAAATGGCGACTACGACGTTGAACCAAAACGATGCCGCGCACGAGCAACGCTTCCGCACTTTTCTGGATGCGCATCTGGACCAGGAGATGCTGCGCTTCACCACCGCCGGTTCCGTGGACGATGGCAAGTCGACGCTGATCGGCCGTCTGCTGCATGACACAAAATCCGTCTTTGAAGACCAGTTGCTCGCCGTGCAGAACGCCCGCGTCAATCGCGCCGGAAACGACGCAAAAGGCGGTCAGCGGATCGACCTCTCGCTGCTCACGGATGGCCTCCGCGCCGAACGCGAGCAGGGCATCACCATCGACGTCGCCTACCGCTACTTTGCCACCGCGCAACGCAAGTTCATCATTGCGGATACGCCGGGGCACGAGCAGTACACGCGCAACATGGCTACCGGTGCTTCGACTGCGGATGTGGCCATCGTCCTGATCGATGCCAATGCGTTCGCCAAAGCCGGAGGCCTGCTGCCGCAGTCGCGCCGTCACACCTACATCGCGTCCCTGTTGCGGATTCCGCATGTGGTGGCCGCGGTGAACAAGATGGATCTGGTCGGCTACTCGGAAGAGGTCTTTGCGCAGGTCAAGGAGCAGTTCACCACGCTGGCCGCCAAGCTGGGCATTGCGAGCATGGAGATTGTTCCCGTAAGTGCGCTTGCAGGGGATAACGTCGTGGACGCCAGCACGAATATGCCCTGGTACACCGGGCCGACGCTGCTGGAATATCTGGAGACGGTGCCGCTGAACGCTGCGGCTGTGACAGAGGAACCGCTGCGTTTCCCGGTGCAGCTTGTGGTGCGTCCGGACGCCAGCTTCCGTGGCTTTGCCGGCCGCGTGGAACGTGGTGAGGTGCGCGCGGGGCAGACCGTGAAGGCTTTGCCGAGCGGCCGCACGACGCGCGTGAAGAGCATCGTTACCTATGACGGCGATCTGAAGGTCGCAGAGTTTCCGCGCTCCGTAACCGTTGTCCTCGAAGACGAGATCGACCTTTCTCGTGGAGAGGTTCTGGTGGCCGAAGGCGAGCAGGCACCGCACGTCGCGACCGCATTTCGCGCCATGCTGGTCTGGATGCATGAGACGCCGCTGACTGTGGGGAAGACGTATCTGGCCAAGCACACCACGCGCACGGTACGCGCAACGGTGCGCGCCATCCGCTATCGCGTGGATGTGAATACGACCGAGCACGTGGAAGCAACCGAGCTGAAGATGAACGACATTGCTGAGGTGGAGTTTGAAACCAGCCTGCCGTTGTTCTTCGATACGTATGCTGAGTCGCGCGGCATGGGATCGCTGATCCTGATCGACCCGATTTCGAATGCGACCGTAGGCGCGGCGATGATCGTGGCCGAGGCCGAAGGCGGCGATGCCACAGAGGCGCGCAAACCGGCGTTCGTGCTGCTGCGCGGGGACGTGGCTGCGGCGAACGCGGTGCGCGATCGCTTCCATGCGGAGAATCGCCACGCCGTCGTGATTGAGGATGCGCTGATTCCTGACGATGCGGTTGTGGCCGCGGTGCGCGCGTTGCAACTTGCCGGAGTCACGGCGATTTCCACGCGTACGACGCTGCACGACGATGTGCTGCAGGCTTTGCGCGACCTCGCGGGCTCTGGCTTCATCGAATCAGCAAGCGCCGCGCAGGCGTGGTTGCGATAAACGTAAGCGACGGGAGAGGGACCGGAGATGAGCGTGATCGAGGAGAGCGTGCTGCAGGATGCTGCGGCGGTAGAGGCTATGTCTGCTGAGCAGCTGGTTGCAGAGGTGGTGCGTGCCTCAGAGGGACGTGACGTTTGCCTTACCTCGAGCTTCCAGACCGAAGACATGGTGGTCCTGCACCTGCTGCGCAAGCAGCTGCCGGATGTGCCGGTCATCTTCCTCGAAACCGGCTACCACTTCCCGGCGCTGATTGAGTATCGTGACCGCCTGGTCAAGGACTGGGGGCTGAACCTCATCAACGCGATGCCGAAGCTTTCGCTGCAGGAGTTTGAGGGCAAGTACGGTCTGTTGCACATCGTGCAGCCCACCGAGTGCTGCAGCATGCGCAAGGTGGAACCCTTGATGCGTTCCCTTGAGCCGTACTCCTGGTGGTTTACCGGCCTACGACGCGAGCAGTCGCCCACACGCGCCGGTTTGAAGAAGGTGGAAGACCACAAGCTGCCGACCGGCAAGATGATGAAGAAGGTCTCTGTGCTGGCGGATTGGGAGTGGGCGCGGGTGGAGGAGTATGCGCAGGCCCATGGAATTCCGCGGCTTTCGCTCTATGACCTCGGCTATACCTCCATCGGCTGCGAGCCGTGCACCAAAATCCCCGAGGCAGGAGCAGATCCACGCTCAGGGCGCTGGGGCGGCAAAAAGCTGGAGTGCGGCATTCACACCTTTAGCGAAAAGGCCTAGTCGCACCGCTGCCGGGCCAGAGTATTCTGTGAGGCATCATGCGCGAGCGCCGCAAACTCGTTGAGCTGTGGAAGCGTGGCGATGCGGTCGCGCTGGCCACGCTGGTGCGCGTGGAAGGCTCCAGCTACCGTCGCCCGGGAGCCCGTCTGCTGATCGGCCCCAAGGGCGAGTATGCCGGAGCGATCTCCGGCGGCTGTCTGGAGGCGGAGGTCCTTCGCAGAACGCAGTGGAAGGTGCGCTCCGGTGCCGTCATGGAGCGTTACTCCACCCTGTTTGACGATGCTGCGGAGATTCCTTACGGTCTGGGCTGCGGCGGCGTTCTCGATCTGTTGCTGGAGCCTGCGCAGACGCCGGAGTGCCATGCTCTTTTGCAGGCGCTCGAAGACTCGTTGCACGGCAAATCGTTTCATGTGGAGACGGAGCTGCCGGAGCAGGGCGGCGTCTTCAGGCGCACGGTTATGCCGCAGACGCCTCATACTTCTTTCTCACCTCTGTTGGGGATGGAAGCGCAGACCCGTGCGAATCGTTTTCTCGAAACACTCCTGCCGCCGCTTCGTTTGGTCGTGTGTGGTGCTGGTGACGATGCGCAGCCGCTGGTGCGTGCCGCGGCCTCGATGGGCTGGCGTGTGGCCGTTGTGGATGGACGCGCGCACTGGGCCCGCACCGAACGTTTCCCGGAAGCCGAGTCGGTTGGCAGCTCCCTGGAAGAGTTGCATGTGCAGCCGCAGGACGCGGTCGCGGTCATGACCCACAGCTACGAGCAGGACCGAAAGACGTTATGCGATCTGCTGCCGCGCAGGCCGCTCTATCTCGGCCTGCTGGGCTCCCGGCACAGAAGTGCGTTACTGCTGGCGGAGACTGCGGCCACGCTGTCCTGGCCGGTTGCACGCGCCTGCGACCGTGTGTTTGCGCCGATGGGGCTGAACATCGGCGGCGACGGGGCCGAGTCAATCGCTCTGGCGACCGTGGCCGAAATTCAGGCATGCCTGCACGGCCGGCTGCCCCAGATGCGCCGCATGACGGAAGCAAACGTTGCCGAGCAGGTCGCACGGGGCGGATCCTCCCGCTACCTGCAGACGCAGTGTGCCTTGTGAGGATTGCGGCGGTGGTGTTGGCTGCGGGCGCTTCGCGCAGGCTAGGACGCTCCAAGCAGCAACTCATGCTTGCGGGGGAGCGTCTGGTGGATCGTGCCGCACGTGTCGCGGCAGAGGCGGGGTTGTCGCCGGTCTTTGTCGTGGTGGCCCGGCAGGAAGATGCGGCACAGGCTGCAACCACCGTGCTGCATACAGCCTCTGCCGAGGGAATGTCCTCGTCCCTGCGCGCAGGCGTGCAGGCTGTGCTTGAGAGCGGTGCGTCGGGCGTGGTGGTGATGACCTGCGATCAGGCCGGGCAAACGCCGAATCACCTGCGTGCTCTGTGCTCGCTGCCTGAGCTCCGTTGCGCCTCCGGGTATGCCGCGCGCCGAGGGGTGCCCGCGTACTTCCCGCGCGAGGATTTTCCAGCGTTGCTGCGGCTGAGCGGGGACGAAGGCGCACGCTCCTTGCTGCGCGACTCCCGCGCGGTGTACGACGAAGCTCTGGCCCTGGATATCGATACCGAAGAGGCGTACCGCAGGGCGCAGGCGTTGTACGGTTAGGGGCTTACTCCGCCAGAGAGCGCAGAAACTCTTCCAGCAGATTTTCCGCGACGGCGGAGCGGTACCGTGCCGTCGAGCGAATGTCGTCGATCGGCTTTGCTTCCATGGCCAGCGCCGCGCGTCCAGCCTGAAGCGTCGCCTCCAGGGAGTCGGCGGCGAGGGACGCTCCTGTCAGGGCCTTCTCGGCCGCCAGACAGCGAATCGGACGATCAGTAAGCGATGCGGCGCCGAGCCGGATTTCGGCAATCCTTGTGCCCTCCGTGCGGGCAATCCCGGCCAGTGCAATCTTTGAGATGGCCAGAGCGTTGCGTGTGCCGACTTTGCGGATGTACTGCCGGTAGCCCTGATACGCAAGCGGGATGCGCACGCTGTGCACCAGCTCGTCTGCGCGCAACTGGGTCTTCTTATAGCCGAGGTGAAAGTCGTTGTAGTCGAGCGTGCGCATGCCCGAGGCGCTGATGAGCGTGATGCTTGCGCCGTAAACAAGCAGCACCGGAGGGTTATCCGCCGCAGGGGAAGCGTTGACGATGTTGCCGCCGAGCGTGCCCCGGTTCTGGTTGGCGATCGCGCCGGTCCATGATGCGGACTGAGCCAGCAACGGCAGATGCTCGGCGATGAGCGCGCTGCGTCGCAGGTCGGTAAAGGTGGTGTTCGCACCGATCACCACATGGCCGTCTTCTTCGCGAAGAAAACGCAGCTCCTGGAAGTGCTGCAGGGAGAGCAAAGAACGGCTCTGCAGACGGCCGACCCCGAGAGCCACCATCAGTTCCGTACCGCCGGCGATCGGGGTGTACTTGCCGGGCTCGGCGGCGAGCAGGGAAAGCATCTCCTGCAGCGTGGCGGGGGCAGAGAGTTCGTATTCCGTGACGTCGGATCGCATGGGCTTACTTACCTGCCAGCGGGTTCAGGGCCGCTGCCTCCTGCACGCTTTCGAAGATGCGCATGTAGCCGGTGCAGCGGCAGAGGTTTCCGCCGAGCCCTTCCTGAATCTGCTCCATCGTCGGGTTAGGGTATTTGTCGAGCAGTTGATGCGTGGCGAGAATCATGCCCGGCGTGCAGATACCGCACTGCGCGCCGCCGCGCTCCAGAAAGCACTGCTGAATGGGATGGAGATGGCCATCGGTCGAAACGCCTTCAATCGTGCACAGGCGCGTGCCTTCCGCCTGCAGTGCCGGGATCAGGCAGGAGTTGACGAGTTCTCCGTTCATCAGCACCGCGCAGGCACCGCACTCGCCTTCTCCGCAGCCTTCCTTGGTGCCGGTCAGGCGCAGGTCTTCGCGCAGCACGTCGAGCAGCCGTTTCATCGGCGGTACTTCGACACTTTGTTGCTGGCCGTTGAGAAGGAACTGTACTTTGCTCATGCGATGGTTTCTTCCACGCGTGTATCGCGGTCTGTGTTGGGATCGAGCTCTCGGCTGCCGCCATGAGGGTGCCCAAGTGAGTGAACCCGCTCGAAGATGTCTTCCGGCAGAAGAGGGATCGCGTTGAAGCTGATTCCTGTTGCGTTCTCAATTGCGTTCAGAATGGCGGGTGCCGGTCCGTCCATCGGCAGCTCGCCGATGCCCTTAGCACCGTTGGGCCCATGGATCGAGGGCACTTCTTCAAAGTGCACATGGATCGGCGGCAGATCGGCCGAGGTCGGCATGATGTAGTTCGTCATCTGGTTGTTGGCCATGTGCCCGTTCTTCCAGACGCATTTCTCGTACAGCGCATAGCCGATACCCTGCGCCACGCCGCCTTCGATCTGGCCTTTGGCCAGCACAGGATGCATCACGCGTCCGACTTCCTGTAGCGCATCGAAACGCGTCACGGTGGCGCTGTAGGTTCGCGTATCCACCGCCACTTCGGCAACGTACACTGCCCAGGCGTAGCCCGGATAGGCATCGCCACGGTAGAGCTCGTCATCCCAGTAGATCTTGGTGGGAGGCTCGTAGCGCACGCTTTCGCGCAGAGTCCCATGCTCCGCCAGATAGCGCCGGGCCGCTTCGAGAAACTGCTGGCTGGTATGGTTCTCCGGCAGTGCGGCAAAGCTGCTGAGCGTATGCAGCATCTGCTCACTGGCTCGCTGCACCAGCTTGCCGACGATCATCGCCGTGCGGCTGGCAACCGTAGGACCTGAGTTCGGCACGCGGCTGGTATCGGGCTGCGCAATCGTCACCAGATCGTAGGGAAGGTGCAGGGCGCTGGCCGCGGCCTGGCAAAGAATCGTGTTCGTGCCCTGGCCGAACTCGGTAGACGAGACGAGGATCTGCGGCCGTCCATCGGGCAGAAGCTCGAGATGCACCTGCGAGTTCAGCCGGCGTTCGCCGGAGCCGGTGAAACCCGTTCCATGCATGAACGCCGCAAAGCCCACGCCGCGCTTGATCGGAGACGTTTTGTTCTCTTCCGCATAGCGCGCAATCTTTTCGTGATAGCTGGCTTCACGCAGTGCTCGTGTCAGAAGCTTCTGCATGTCGACTTCTTCCACCAGCGGCTGCCCCGTTGCGGTGTAGTCGCCCGTGGCGAGAAAGTTCTTACGGCGAAGCTCTTCCGGACTGATGCCGATGGTTTTCGCAATCTTATCCATATGGCGCTCCAGCCCGAAGAGCGACTGTGGTGCGCCGAAGCCGCGAAAGGCTCCGTGCGGTGGCACATTGGTGGCCATGGCCTTGGACTTCACACGGAGAAACGGCCAGTGGTACGGGCCGGGAGCATGAATGGTGGCGCGCGAAAGCACGACCGGGGAGAGGGTGGAGTACGCCCCGCCGTCAATCGCGACGGAGATCTCCGCGCCGAGCAGTTTGCCTTCTCTGGAAACCGCGGTACGAAGACGCGTACGCGATGGATGACGCTTGGTGGTCGCGGCCATATCCTCCGCGCGGTCGTACACCAGTTTGACCGGATGCCCGCTCTTCATGGCCAGCAGCGCGGCGTGGGAGCCGATGACGGAAGGGAAGTCCTCCTTGCCGCCGAAGGCCCCACCGGTCTCTACCTGAATGACGCGGCACTTTTCTTCCGGCAGGTTGAAGACAAGCTCCAGGGCATGAACAAGGTAGTACGGGCATTGCATGGATCCCTGCACGCAGACGCTCTCGACGTCTCCGTTCTCGTCGCGGAAACACTCTGCGATCACGCCGTTGTTCTCGATGTAGAGCTGTTCCTGTGCGCCGGTGCTGTACTCTCCCTCGACGATATAGTCAGCCTCTTCAAAGGCCCGGGAGAGTCCGGCTTCGACTTCTTCTCCTTCGCCCGAGTACATGGTGTAGGTCTTGAAGCAGTTGGCGGTAGCGTTCCACTGCGACCCATCCCAGATGATGCGTTCTGCATCCTGTGCTGCAACCGCCTGTTCGCTCTCCTCAATGGTGAAGACGCCGGGGTATTCGTCGTATTCGATCGTGATGGCTTTGAGCGCGTGGTGCAGCGCCGTTTTGCTGGGGTGTGCAAGCAGCAGGATCGGCTCATCCGGATGGTTGATGTACTCGGAGGCCAGGCACGGGTGATCGTTGGTCAGATGCGCGACCGTATTCAGTCCCGGAATATCGCGGGCACTGACCACGGTGTACTCGCTCCAGTCGATCTCATTGCCGAAGTGCAGGTTGCGTATGCGTCCGCGCGCGATGGTGGAGCGCACCGTTGCGCCGTGCCACATGTCCGGCAGCGAGAGGTCGTCGATGTACCGCGCCGCGCCCAGGACTTTTGCGCGCCCTTCTTTCCGAAGGGGGGATGCGCCGATGCCATCAATGAGTTCTTCCATTGAGCCGTGCCTTTCAGGTTCCCAGGAGGTATCGAACGAGGATAAAGCAAACCGGCAAAGTGGGAAAGCGATTAGCCGGGTTGCGCCGCAGCCGGCTTCTGTGCGGCAAAATCGCTGTGCTGGCTCAGGCGCAGCGTGGGGAAGGCTGACGGATAGTTCTCTCGGATGAAGGCGATCATGCTTTCCCGAACGTCGCAGCGCAGGTCGAAGTTTTTGGTGGAGTCCTCGGAGCTGATCAGGCAGCGTAGCTCCATCGTGCGTTCGCTGAGGTTTGTCACCTGCAGGCCCACGACTTTGCCATCCCACAGCGGCGAGGTCTTGACCACGCGTTCCAGCTCGGCACGCAACGCATCGACAGGCACCGTGTAGTCCACATAGAGAAACGCCGTGCCCATGATGTCGGAGTTCTCGCGTGTCCAGTTCTGGAACGTATTTTCGATGAAGTAGCTGAGCGGCACCACGAGCCGCCGAAGGTCCCACACCTTGACGACAACATAGGTCGTGGTGATCTCCTCAATGCGTCCCCACTCGCCTTCAACAATGACGACGTCATCCAGTCGAATCGGCTCAGTGAGCGCGATCTGCATGCCCGCCAGGAAGTTCGAGGCTGTCGATTTTGCCGCGGCCGCGAGCAACAAGGAAGCCACGCCCGCCGAGGCCAGAAGCCCGGAGCCGTACTGCCAGATGCGCGGATTGTTAAAAGTCCAGAGCAGCGCACCGATGGTCAGCACAATAATGAAGCCGATGGCCATACGGCGGAAGAGCTGGAACTGCGTGTGTACGCGCCGCGCCCGGATATTGTTGGCTGCGGAGATGTCGTACTTCCGCTGGAAGATCCGCTCCAGTACATAGATCACGCCAACGACAAACCAGCCGATGGTGACCACGATCGCCATGAGCAGGCCGTGGTGAATCGCGTGTTCGATTTTCGGCGGAAGATCGGGGACGAAGGGAAGCGTAATCGAAACGCAGGAAAGCAAAAAGATCGCGCGCGCCGGCCGCCCTATATTTTTGCGTACGCCCAGCCCCGGGCCGATCGTCTGGACCTCTTTGCGACGAAGTAGCCGGAACAGTATGAAATGAAAGAGATTTGCGAAGACAATTGCGGCAAAAAAGACGAAAACAACGATAAACCACGGGTGTCGGAGGTGTAATCCCGCCATCCAAAAGACTCCTTATTTTTTGTTTGATCGCCCGTCGTTGCAGGCGAGGCCCGTTTCAAGAGTTAGAGCGCAGCGGGAGGAGAACGGTGGCCTGAACCCACGCGGGCAGCCGGCACATCCTATACTGCAACTATGTCGGAAACCGCACTCCCGAGCACATTAGGCCAGCTGAAGAAGGATCCGCGCTTTTCTCCTGAACGCGTGAATCGCACCGTGAAGGACGAAATTCGCGATAACCTCATCGTTCGTTTGCGCGAAACCGCCAAGACCGGCGAGCCGCTTTTCAAGGGCATCATGGGGTATGAAGATACGGTGATGCCGCAGGTGGTCAACGCCCTGTTGTCGCGTCACAACTTTATCCTGCTCGGCCTGCGCGGACAGGCGAAGTCGCGTCTTCTGCGTTCGCTCACGCAGCTGCTCGATCCGCAGGTGCCTTATGTTGCCGGCAGCGAGCTGCGCGACAATCCATACACGCCGCTGAGCCGGTTCTCCAAGGATCTGATCGCGAACCTGGGCGATGACACGCCGATTGCGTGGATGACTCCGGAGGAGCGCTACATTGAGAAGCTGGCCACGCCGGACGTTACGGTTGCCGATCTGATCGGCGATGTGGACCCCATTAAGGCAGCGCGTTCCGGCCACGAGCTGGGCAGCGAGCTGACCATGCACTACGGTCTTCTCCCGCGTGCCAACCGTGGCATCTTCGCCATCAACGAGGTGCCGGATCTTGCAGGCAAGATTCAGGTCGCGCTGTTCAACATCATGCAGGAAGGCGACGTGCAGATTAAGGGGTACCCCGTGCGCCTGGAGCTGGATGTCGCGATCGTCTTCAGCGCGAATCCGGAGGATTACACCGCGCGCGGCAAGATCGTGACGCCGCTCAAGGACCGCATCGGTTCGGAGATCCGCACGCACTATCCCGAGTCGCTCGACGAAGCCATCACGATCACCGAGCAGGAAGCGTGGACGGCACGCACCTACGCGCCCGGGCAGGACTCGATCGCGCAGATTGAGATTCCGTTCTACATCCGCCAGATCGTCGAAGGCATCGCGTTTTCTGCGCGTGAAGACAAGAAGGTGGATAAGCGTTCGGGTGTTTCGCAGCGACTGCCCATCAGCGTGATGGAGCTTGTCGTCTCGAACGCGGAGCGCCGCGCGCTTCTGCATGGCGAGTCGCAGGTCGTACCGCGCGTTGGCGATGTCTTCGCCGCGCTGCCCGGTATCACCGGCAAGATTGAGCTCGAGTACGAAGGCGAAATGAAGGGCTCCGAACTGGTCATTCGCGAAATCATCCGCCAGTCCGTTGCCAGCGCCTACGACAGCTACTTTGCCGATACCGACACCAAGCAGATTGAGGAGTGGTTCAATCTCGGTGGTCAGGTGGAGCTGAACGATAAGCAGTCGGCTGCGTCGATCCATGAGTCGCTCAAGCAGATTCAGGGGCTCTTTGAAAAGCTCTCTCCGCTCAAGCTCAAGCAGCGTGCCAGTAGTGAACAGCTGGTCTCTGCCGCGGAGTTTCTGCTCGAAGGTCTCACCGCGCACAAGAAGATCTCGCGTTCGGAGGCTCGTACCTTTACGGCGGGTGAGAAGAAGCGCCGCAACGAAGAAGGGGCTCAGTTCGGTGAGCGCATGCGCGAGAAGGAGAAGGAAAACGCCTTCAATCGCACACGTCGCGGCTTCAACTAGAACGTAGCAACACGGTAGGGAATTCCTGCGCAGCGGCGGCCTTCGGGTCGCCGTTATGCGTTGCGGCAGATCGTCTCCTGCGGGCAGCCACAGCGCAGGCGTATGCTCGGACACATGCGATTTGTTGTTGCTGTGCTTGCGTTGACGTCTCTTTTTCCTTCATGGCTTGCGGCGCAGTCGCTGCGCCCAACTGCCGGCCTGGTGGAGGTAGCGCGCCAACCGGAGGTGCTGGCGAGGTTCCCGGAGATGCGCCCGGTGGTGGAGAAGCTTTACCACTGCACCGCAACGGATCTGGTGCCGTCGCCGGAAGGGCGCATTGAGATTCCGCATCACTACCTCAGTGGCTCCAGCGGCCCCATCAACCCTGCCGAGCACGCCGCGACTGTTGTCTATCAGCACTTTGAAGAGCGAATCGCCGCGGGGGCGGATCAGTTTGTTGCCCGGGGAGACCACCGCGAGGCGGCTTGTGCCCTGGAGCAGTTGGATGCGTGGGCGAAGGGCAAGGCGTTGCTGGACTACGATCCGCAGCAGTCCTCGCAGGCCTGGTATCAGGTGGAGTGGACGCTGGCCGGCGCCGGTACGGCGATGACGACGCTGATCAACGATCCGCAGCTGGACCCTGCCGAGGTCAGGCGCGTCACAGCATGGCTGGACCGCGCCGCCGCGCGCAACATCAGCTTCGAGCGTCCGGGTAAGGACAACAACAATCATCATTACTGGCGCGCGCTGGCTGCCACCAGCATCGGCATTGTGGCCGACGACCGCACGCTCTTTGACTTCGGCGTGCGTGCGTACAAGGAAGCCATCGGTGATGTAGACGAACGCGGCGCTTTTCCCAAGGAGATGGCGCGGCATGAGAATGCGATTCACTACCAGATGTTTGCGCTGCAGCCGCTGGTGGTGATCGCGCAGCTTGCCGAGCGTCAGGGGGGTGACCTGTGGAGCTACTCCGCCCACGGACGCAGCCTGCGCGATGCGATCGTCTTCTTCGGCAGGGCCGTTGAAGACCCGTCGCTGGTCAAGCCCTATACCAGCGACGAGCAGAAGATGCACTTCAGCCCGGGAGATTATGCTCAGTTCGCGCTGTACATGCGCCACTTCGGCAAAGAAGGTTTGCCGGAGGACATTGTGAAGAACGCTGAGCGGCCTAGCTTCAACTCACGTCTGGGCGGCACGCTGCTGCTGTACGCGCTCAAGTAGCGTGCGGGTCTGAGCCTAGCGGCGGCCTGCGACCCACTCTACGGCTCCGCGCACCATATCTTCGTGTCCTGCGGTCTGCTCCGGATGTGGTGAAATCACAAAAACGCGCCCGCGCCCGTAGCTTCCACTGGCCAGCGCCGTCGTGCCGACCATCACGCCATGGGGAGCTCCCTTGAGCGCCACTTCGGAGTCGAACTGGGCCACGACGGTGTAGGGGGGCAGGTTTTTGTCCTCGGCGGGTGCAAGCAGCGGCCCCTGGTGATACATCACGATGGGCTTGTCGGCCTTTTCGCCGATCTCCTGCTTGCCCACCGCCGTAAAGCCCAGCTCGACGTCGCCGCGCCCGCGCGCCCAATGCCGGCGGTCCACCACACGAGCGTTGAGAATCTGTAGCTGATAGTCCTTATCGGCCGCGGCGAGATAGGCTCCGGCGCAAATGCCCAGGTAGCCTCCCCCGTTTCGGACGAAGGTGCGGATCTGCTCGCGCCCCTCTTCTTCAAGCTGCATGGCTTGCTCGCGTGAGCCACCGCCGCCCTGCACAATGACGTCGAAGTCTTTGAGCGCGCCTTGCCGTATCTGCTCCGCAGTGACGTTGGTGAGTTGAAAGTGCTGCGGGTCGCCGCCGAAGACGTGCTGGAAGTCGCGCGGCGTGCGTGGGCTGCCCTTATCGTCATAGACCGCGATCCGGATGGGCGCAGGCTGGTTCGGCACGGGCGCAGGCTGCGCCGACTGGGCGACGGCTGCAAGCGGACACAGCAAGAGCATGGCGCTCCAACGTTTCACTGGGAAGACCTCCGGGGGACGTGGTTTTACGGTAGCAAATAGGGATATCGAAAGTGCTTATAGTGGTGGAGTCCTCCATAAGAAACTTCTATGATCGCGACATGGGCATCAACAACACGCGTGCTGTTTTCGAAGCAACCGCCGGATCGTACGACCAAAATCGAATGACGCTGATCCCGGGGCACCAGCGCTTTTACGGCGCCGCGCTCTCGTTGATCCCGCAGGATGCGCGCCGCGTGGTGGACCTCGGTGCGGGCACCGGCCTGTTTTCTGCAATGGTGCACGGTACGCACCCCGAAGCGGAGCTGCATCTGATCGACTTTTCGCCGAAGATGCTGGCTCTGGCTCAGGCTCGGCTCGGAGCGCTGGAGACCGTGCGTTATGTTCTGGACGACTACGTTACGGCTGCGTTGCCCGAGGACTCTGACGCCGTGGTGACAGCTCTGAGCGTGCATCACCTGGACGACGAGCAGAAGCGGGCGCTCTTCCACAATGTTTTGAAGTCGTTACGCCCTGGCGGCCGCTTCATCAACGCCGACCACATCGCCGGGCCGAGCTCTGAGCTTGAGCGGGAGTACCAGGAGCGGTGGCTCGAAGCCGTCCGCGCGCAGGGGGCCTCCGAGCAGCAGATCGCCGACTCGCTCTTCCGGCAGCAGGAGGATCGGCGCTCACCCATCGCATCGCAGCTTGGGTGGATGCGCGACGCGGGCTTCGTGCAGGTCGATTGCTGGCACAAAGACAACTCATTTGCTGTGATGACCGGCTGTAAGCCTGCCTAGTGGCGCGGGTGCGGAATCCAGGAACTCGCCGGGGCGTCTAACATAGAGGGAGAGAGGCCCCGCGCATGAAGCTCACTCGCTACACACGATTCAACGGCGATCTGTCCACCAGCTTCGATCTGGAAGACCTGTTGCAAGGGCTCTCCGATCTTCTGCTCGACTCCGGCTATCAGGACCCATTCGCTCCGTTCTCCGGCGATGCCGAGCAGACAATGGACGACCTGCGCGATGCGATCCGCCAGCAGCTGGACTCCGGTGAGCTGCTCGACGAGGACTCGCAGGCGCAGTACGACGAGCTGCCCGAAGAGGGCAAAGAGGAGCTCGTCGACAAGATCATCCAGCGCATGAAGGATGAAGCGTATCTGAACGCGGAAGATCCATCGGAGGGGCAGGGGCAGGGAGCCGCCGGGGAAGGCGAGTCCGTCTCCTTCGAGATCACGGACAAAGCGATGGATTTTCTCGGCTACAAAGCTCTTCAGGACCTTCTCGGTCCTCTGGGCAAATCTTCCGCTGGCCGTCACGCCACGTTGTTTGAGGCCGCCGGGGTAGAGACCAACGGCTCCTCCAAGCCCTATGATTTTGGCGATTCGCTCAACCTCGACATCACAACAACGCTGAACTCTGTCTTTGCGCGCGAGGGAATGCCCGCGGACGGCAAGCTGAATCTTGAGTACTCGGATCTGCACGTCCAGCAGTCGGACTTCTATTCCAGCTGCGCGACCGTGGTTCTGCTCGACTGCTCGCACTCGATGATTCTTTACGGGGAGGACCGCTTCACGCCTGCCAAGCGCGTGGCCATGGCGCTCTCGCACTTGATCCGCACGCAGTACCCGGGCGATACGATCGATCTCGTGCTCTTTCATGACCACGCAGAGCATATTCCCATTCAGGATCTGCCGCGGGTCAAGGTGGGCCCGCATTACACCAACACGCGCGAAGGCCTGCGCGTGGCTCAGCGTATTCTGAAGCGCTCCTCTAAGGACATGAAGCAGATCGTCATGATCACCGATGGCAAGCCTTCGGCTTTGACGCTGGAAGACGGCCGCATCTATAAAAATGCGTTCGGCCTCGATCCCCTGGTCATCTCCGAGACGCTTGAAGAGGTGAATCGCTGCAAGCGTTCCAACATCATGATCAACACCTTCATGCTGACGGACGATTTTCCTCTGGTGCAGTTCGTGCGTCAGGTTTCGGCCATCTGTCGCGGCAAGGCCTACTTCACCACTCCGCAAACGCTCGGCAACTACCTCTTGATGGACTTTATGAACCGCCGTGCAAAGCACGTGAACTAAGGCTTCCCCTAAGGGATTCAGGCGTTCGTTTTTGTTCCGCAAACGTTGTCACCGAGATTTTATCTTTCGCGAGGGTGCAACACTTTCCCGGGAAAATCCAAGAAAATAGCACGATTCTCTTCGCCCAGCGGATTATATCGCTGGGCGATATTCATTATTGTGTGGTGTCTCGTCTTCTTTTGGTCCAAAATACCCGTATTCACAGCAGCAGATTTTGGAAGATGGCCACACGGAACAAACACCCGGGTGGACGATCTTTTGGTTTACCACGAGGCCCACAGGTGACTGACATGAAGCGGTCGTATCTTTCTTTTCGTTGTTTTTCTCGGTTGGCAGCTGTCTCGGCTGCTGCGGGAGCGGTAAGCACACTCACAGGTTGCGGTATTGGTTCAATCGCCAACCAGCCTGACCGCACAATTTCGGGGTTCAAAGGCGTGGTGCACGGTGGCCAAAGCCCGATTCAGGATGCGACCGTTACGCTGTATCACACCGACCCGAGCGCGACGAGCTACGGAGCAGCCGGCGTCGTGATCGGTACGGCGACTTCCGATGCCAATGGAAACTTTGTTATTTCCCCGTCAGCAACCTCGACCAACTGCCCCGCAGGCGCTCAGGCCTACATCACCGCCGCAGGCGGGTACCAAACCGGCCAGTCCACGCTCGTGAATACGGAAATGCTTGAAGTGGCGGCTCTTGGTGACTGTTCCAGCATCAGCGCTTCCACCAGTGTGATCGTCAACGAGGTCACAACGGTTGCGGCTGCGTATGCGCTCTCCGGTTTCTCCACGACGAAAATCGATTCTTCTTCCAATCTGCCGGTGGCGCAAATCAGCGCTCCCAGTGCTGTAAGCGGCACCACCGCAACGGCAACGGCGCCGGCAGGCTTGGTCCACGCCTTCGCCAACGCGGCAAATCTGGTCGATTACACCTCGGGTATGCCTAACGCAACCATCACTGCAAACGGTGGAACCACTGCAGCGAGCTCGACGGTGACCGGCGTGGTCCCGTATGCGGAGATCCTTACCCTTGCCGATGCGATGCAAAGCTGTGTCGATTCAGGAAGCGCTGTAGGCGGGGAAAGCGCAAACTGCACCTCGCTCTTCGGATATACCCCTTCCATCAAGAACATCACGCCGACCAATACCTTTCAGGCTTTCGTGAATCTGGCTCGCAATCCTTATCCCAGCAGCGGTGCACTGTCGGGCATCTTAGGCCTGACGAGCGCCACCTCGGCGTTCCAGCCGACGCTTACGGCGGCTCCGGGCGATTGGAGCTTGTCCATCGTCTACGGCAAGGGCTCTCTGCTTCTTGGGTACTTCACGGCGCTTGATGCGAACGACACCTTCTACTTCGGTGTTTCTGCCGCAACGGCTTCGACCTCGCCCATTTATGGCGTAAGCGCCTATGGAGCTTCCGTGCCCGCGTTCGCGAACCCTTCTTCCACGGTGACCACGACGCGCGGCTTGGCAGCAGACCAGCTGGGCAATATCTGGGTGGCGTACAACACAGCGGTGGTCGACCGTTTCAACACCATCTCGGGTGCTGTCGACGGCTCGTACACCTCGCCGTACAACTACATCTGGCAGGTCGCTGTGGATCGTTCGAACGATCTTTGGATGGGGCATGTGATCGGCAGCACCACCAATATCGACGAGCTGGCGTACAGCAATGGCTCCTGGTCGGCGAACTATACGTCCGCTCCTGGAACCAACACAGGAAGCTACGGCATTGCGGTCGATAACAACCAGAACATCTGGGCTGCGGGTTACTACAATAGCGGTACTACAGAGGTCCTGCTGCCAAATCTGGGAACAGTGAGCGCCCCTAGCTATACCACTCAGGGAACAGCGATTACAGCGGTGACGGCAACCGTTGGAGCAAAGCCGTACAGCACGGTCTTTGATCCGAGCGGCAATGCGTGGGTCGGTATCACCGGCTCCACCAACAGCCTGGCCAATACCGGTATTGTCGAAGCGACGCCCAACGCTTCTTTGGGGGCCACTTCCATCAGTGTTGGAAACCTGATCACGGGCAGCACCGCCGGTTCGAACAGCAATGTGCTGGGAACCTTGGCCACGCAGGAGATGGCAATCGACGGAGCCGGTACGATCTTTATTCCGGATAACAACAGCAGCACGCAGGGAATCCACATGTACGCGACGGGGACGTCGAATACCCTGACGCCTTCAACAGGCTTGAAGTCCTGCTATCTGGCCACGAGCGCGGCGACGACTTGCGGTACGGGAACGGGGGCAGCTGTTTATAACCCGCGTCAGCCGGCCGTCGATAGCACCGGTTCCGTCTGGGCCGGTATGACCGGCGGTGGTGTCGTACAGCTGATCGGTGTAGCGGCTCCGACGTATCCGGTGCTGGCTGTCGGTAAGTGGAGCACTGCCCCGGGGCTTTCCACCGCGGCATCGCTTCCGTAGGGTTTTATACGACAGCCGATATACAACAAGCCCCGCTTCGGCGGGGCTTGTTGTATGTGGACTCATGGAATCGTCGCGGGGGGGGCTGTTGAAAGGTAGGAGGAAAACATCCTGCGAATCAAGACTTTGCGAAGAAAAGGCGGGAGGGGAGACGTTACTTGCCTGCTTCCTTACGCAGGCGATACATGCACCATGCGGCAATCGTGCAGTTATCCATCACGCGTCCATCGAGGATCATGGCCTCAAACTCCTGCACGCTCACGCGATGCACGGTCATATCGAACTCTTCCGGATCGCGTTCCGTTTCGCCTGCCGAGAGACCTTCTGCGAGGAAGACGGAGTGGAGCTGTCGGATCGCACCGTAGGCGATCCAGTTGTCGCCAAGATGCGTCATGCGTTCGGCGCTTAAGCCGGTCTCTTCCTTGAGCTCTCCCCGCGCCAGCTCTTCCGGGACGAAGTCGTCCGTCTCCCATCCACCCTGCGGTAACTCATAAAAAGACGCCCCGACGGTATAGCGATACTGCCGTACAAGCCAAACGAAATCGCCTTCCAGCGTATGTTCTAGCGGTACAACGATGCAGGCGCCGTGCTTGTCCATGACGCCGTAAATGCCACGCGTCCCGTCCTCGCGTTCGGTCACGTCCTCCCGCACGGAACACCATGGGTTGCGATACACCTCTCGGCTGCTGATGGTTTTGAGCAAGATCGTTCTCCTGCGAGCAGTATCTCAGGACGGCCGTGCATCGACCTCACGATCTTCAACCTGTTGTGAGGTGGAACGGAGAACGACGAGCGTGAGCGGAGCGAGTGTGATGGTGTTGTTCTGCGGCTCTGTTTGCTCTTTGCGTGAGCTGAGGCAAAGCTCCTCGCCATCCAGCAGCTCAATCACCCACGGCTCCTGGCCAAGGTTGGCTGCGATGCGAATCTCGTCGCGCTGCATTACCAGTTGTCGGCTCTTGTTCTCTGAAGAGACCAGCAGGTGGTGCATGTCGCCATCGTTGAGTGCCACGGTATGGCGGCGCAGACGGATCAGATCTTTTACCCAGGCGAGCATCTCGGCATGTTTGCCGGTATGCACCTCTTGCCAGAGCAGCTTGGAATCATGGAAGGTCTTGAGGTCTTCCGGGTTAGGAACATCGTCACCGAATCCGAACGCTGCGAACTCTCGCTTGCGCCCTTCCGCGACGGCTTTACGCATCTCTTCGTCTTCATGGTCGGCAAAGTACTGGAATGGTGTGCTTGCAGCCCATTCCTGCCCCATAAAGAGCATGGGAATGTAGGGTGCGAGCAAGGTGAGCCCGATTGAAATCTTGGCTTTCTCCATGCCGCAGAGTTGTTCCAGGCGCTCACCGAAAGCGCGGTTGCCGATCTGATCGTGGTTTTGATCAAAGTGCACGAAGTGGTGTGCGCTGAGCAGCCCAACGGGGCGGCCATGCTTGCGCTTGCGATAACGCGAGTGTTGGCCGTCGTATACGAAAGCGTGTTTGAGCGCTTTGTGCAGATCGGCCATGGTGCCGTAGTCGGCGTAGTAGCCTTGCGCCTTGTCGTCGTTGTAAAGCAGAGAAAAGAGCGCGTGATGGTAATCGTCGCTCCATTGCGAATCCATGCCGTAACCGTGAGCTTCTTTGGGGCGAATGACACGGGGATCATTGAGGTCGCTTTCCGCAATGAGGTAGAACTCGCGGCCAAGCGTAGCGCCCAGGCGTTCAACTTCAACCGAGAGCTGCTCCATGAAGTGAACGGCGGAGGAGTCGATGAAGGCGTGTACCGCGTCGAAGCGAAGACCGTCAACGTGGTAGTCGCGTAGCCACATGAGTGCGTTATCACAGAAGAATCTGCGCACTTCATCCGAGCCAGCTTCGTCGAGGTTTACTGCCGGCCCCCACGGCGTGAGATAGCGTGTGCTCATGTACGGCGCGAACTTGCTGGTGTAGTTTCCTACAGGGCCGAAGTGGTTGTAGACGACATCCAGGATGACGCTGAGGCCTTTGCCGTGCGCGGCATCGACAAAGCGCTTGAAGCCGTCGGGGCCGCCATAGGCTTCATGGGTAGCAAAGAGCGTGACGCCGTCGTAACCCCAGCCGCGATCGCCGGCAAACTGCGCGATCGGCAGCACTTCAATGTGGGTAATGCCAAGATCCGCGAGGTGATCGAGATGCTGAATTGCACCGTCAAATGTGCCTTCGGGGCTAAAGGTCCCGATGTGCAGCTCATAGATCACGGCGCCCGTTTTCGGCGTACCGCGCCAGAGCTGGTCGTGCCAGGTGAAGTTGCTGTGATCGTAAAGTTCGGAGGGTCCATGCACTCCTTGGGGCTGACGGAGAGAGCGCGGGTCCGGGTAGGGTGTTGGATCGTCGTCGATCAGAAATGAGTACAGATCACCGCAATTGCAGTCGCTGTCGAGTGTCCACCAACCGCGCTTGTTTGGTCCTTCTAGAGGAAGGACTCGATCTCCAAGCTTGACCTGCATCTTCTTGGCCTGTGGGGCCCAGACTCCAAACGTGTGCATGAGGCTCTTCTCCTTAGCGTGCGCGCACGAGCAGTGCGACCGGGAAATTGCTGAGCAGATCCTGCAGTGTGATCGTGCCGGAAAACTGCTCGCCGGTGAGGCGGTTGGTCCATTGGCCCTCAGGGAGCGTGAGGTGAGTTCCTTCCCAGTCGCCTGCAAGCCGTAGCGTGTGCCGCGGGGCAACGGCAATGGTGTTGTTCGCGCGTGAGAAGGCGAGAACGTGTGTGGCCTTGCTGCCCTGGGCAGACAAGGGCGCGTAGCTTCCTTCTTCTCCGAACCATTCCGGCTGTTGAGTCCGCAGCGTAACGGCCTGATGGATGAGCCACAACTTTGGCAAACCTTCTTCCATGCGAGCCAGAATCTGTTGCGGTGTGAGTGTGCGGAGCTCTGCAAGAAGTTCTGTGCGGAGCGCGTAATCCACAGGCCGCCGGTTGTCTGGGTCAACGAGCGAGTGATCCCAGAGCTCGCCGCCCTGGTAGAGGTCAGGCACGCCGGGGGCGAGGTACTTCAGCAGTGTTTGGGTGAGTGAGTTAACGCGACCAGCCGGGTTGATGGTCGCGACAAAATCGCCAAGAGAGCTCACAAAGACAGGGTTGTTCAGAAGCGCCTGCATGTAACGCTCAAGCGCTTCCTCGTACTCGCGATTATTGGCAACCCAGCTTGTACGTACCTTGGCCTCGCGCATGGCTTTCTGCATGTAGCCGGAGAGGCGTTCGTAATCGATAGGCCAGGCGCCGACCATTGTTTGAAAGAGAAACCACTCTGTGCCGCCGTCGATGGCCGGATCGCGATCCTGGGCACCCATGGCGCTCCATGCCTTGGCGGCGGCCGCGAACTCGTCAGGAATCTCGCTGAGAACCAACAGGCGCGCGCGTACATCATCGGCACGTTTTGTGTCATGCGTGCTGAGCGTGGTCATCGTGCTTGGGAAAGTGCGCTGCATCTCAAGCTGATACCCGTGGAACTCATCGAGGGAAAAGCCTTCGCACTCAGGATTGCCGCCCACTTCATTCATCGCGGTCAGGCGATTTGAGCAGTAGAAGGCTGTGTCTTCCACGCCCTTGGCCATGACCGGGCTGGTGAACTGCTGAAAGCGATAGACGAACTCACTCTCCGCCTTGCCGGTTGTCTCCAGCATGAGTACGGAGCGCATGAAGTCAAAGAGCGAGGGGTCGATGTCTTGCCGGTTGCTCTTTGCCGCTTCGATGGCCTCTGTGATTGGCTCGCGATCCTCATCACAGATTTCGTTGCGCTCTGGCACGATGTAGGTACGATAGATGGCAAAGCAGGAGGCAACCTCGCGGATGGAACGACGCAGCTCCGCGCGGGTGAAGTCACGATGCTCGCGGTTGCTTTCACAGATGGTGACAAAGAGCTCTGCGAGCCGGTTGACGTCACTACCGAGAGCTTCCTGCGTGACGGCAAGTTTCTTGTCATGCGCCAGTGATGCGAAGGCAACACTGTCTCCGGTAAAGGCCGCGTAGTGGCCGCCGAGCTCCTTGAGGCCATCGGGGTAGACCAGCGTTCCCAGAACGAGGTTCATGAAATCGTAGCCGCTGGTGCCTTCAATGGGCCACTCGGCACGCAACCACTCGCCAGGCTCAAGAATTTTTTCGCCGATGATCCATGCTTCGGGGGCCGCTGCGCGAAGACGTTGAAAGTAGGCGAGCGGGTCGCGTAGACCGTCCGGATGGTCCACGCGCACGCCATCAAGCAGGCCTGCTTTGAGCCAGCGCACGATGAGAGCGTGCGTTTCATCGAAGACGTGATCGCGTTCGACGCGCAGGCCGATCAGGGTATTGACGTCGAAGAAGCGACGATACCCTAGCTGTTGATCTGCAGCCTTCCAGTACGCAAGCCGGTAGTTCTGCGTGGAGAGGAAGGCATCGAGATCATCCGGGGTTGCGTTGAACTCCTTGACCGTTCGATCGATAGCCTGGCAGGCTCCCTCTTCTTCGGCGCAGAGGCGTTCAAGCAGCTTGTTGAGCACACCTTTATCACGATGCCGTGCGAGAATAACGCGCCGGTCCCAATACTCTGCCTGCGGAAGCCGCGCGTAGCTGGCGGCGAGGAAGCTGAGAGTGTCGTTCTTTGCATAATCAGCCGCACGGGCAAGCACGGGCGCAAGCGATTGAGGTGCGACCGGGAGCGATTGGCCGGAGGCTTCTACGGTAAACAGCACGCCGTTCCGGACAAGGCGAATACCGCCTTCTGCGAGTACGCGGCCATATTGGGCGGCGAGGATTGGCACAAGCACCTTGTCGCGCAGGCGTTCTTCGTGCGATTGCCACTCGATATCGAAGAAGCTCGCATAGCGGCTGTTTGTGCCGTTCTCGAGCACGTCCCACCAGTAGCGGTTCTGTTCGGCCAGGCTCATGTGGTTGGGCACGATATCGAGAATCTGCCCAAGCTCAAGCTCTTGCAGCCTAACGCAGAATCGCTCATGCGCAGGTTCCCCACCGAGCTCTTCGTTCACGCGACGGTGATCGACAACGTCGTATCCGTGCATGGAGCCAGGGGCTGCCTGGAGATAGGGCGAACAATAGACATGCGAAACCCCCAAGGCTTTGAGGTATTCCGCTACAGCAGAAGCATCATCGAACGTGAAGCCCTTGTGCAACTGCAGGCGATATGTGGACGCGGGCTTACGCGGCAACAGCATTCTCCTGGTTGTTGGTTCGGGCCCGAAGGCGCACACAGTTTCGCCGCGTCGCGTAAGCGATTGCATCCCAATAGCGGCGGTGTCTCTCCTTGATAGGAGTCCGAAAGGGGTGTCGGGGTTGCATTCAGCCTGTATCTGCTTTGCTTTGCGTTAGTTGAGCTCCACAAAGGGCCCTGGTTTCCACTGGTCGTTCAGGGTGAATGCGGTGTGGACCAGCGCGATATGGGAAAGAGCCTGAGGGAAGTTCCCCAGCATGCGTTTCGCCTTTGTGTCGTACTCCTCACTGAGGAGACCCACATCGTTTCGCAGCGAGAGGAGCCTCTCGTAGAGCTGCCGGGCATCGTCACGACGGCCGATGATGTGCAATGCGGAGGCGAGCCAGAAGCTGCAGGCAAGGAAGGTGCCTTCACTGCCGCTAAGTCCGTCTTTGAATTTGCTGGTGTCGTAGCGCTGCACAAGACCATCGCGCAGCAGGTACTTTTCAACCGCTTCGACAGTCCCGATCATGCGTGGGTCATCCGGAGGAAGAAAGCCGATATGCAGCATCTGCAGGCAGGCGGCGTCGATCGTATCGGAGCCATAGCTAAGAGTGAAGGAGTTCAGCTTTTTATTGAACCCCTTGCTGCAGATTTGCTTGTGCAGCAGGTCTCGGTTCTTGCGCCAGCGCTTCACGTCGCCTTTGCCGTCATAACGTTCGTAGTGCTTTACCGCGCGGTCGAGCGCGACCCATGCCATGGCTTTGGAGTAGACGAAGTGCTTTCTTCCGCCCCGGACCTCCCAGATGCCTTCGTCGGGCTGCTGCCAGACATCGCAGACGCGGTCGACAATGTTTGCCTGCAACGCTGTGGCGGGAGTGCGCAGGTCGTCCAGGGCGTCGGGAATATGATTGAGCGCGATAGCCACCTCGCCATAGACGTCAAGCTGGAACTGTTCGATGGCTGCGTTGCCGATGCGTACGGGCCGTGACCCCTCATACCCGCTCAGCCAGGAGGCTTCCCACTCAATCAGGTTGCGCTCTCCGTTGATGCCGTAGAGCGCCTGAATCTGATCGGGAGAACCGGCGATGGCGCGCAGCAACCACAGGCGCCAGTTGGTGGCTTCTTCGGTATAGCCCGCGAGGATAAGTGCGAGGAGTGTGAAGGCCGTATCGCGCAGCCAGCAGAAGCGGTAGTCCCAGTTGCGTTCGCCGCCGATTTGCTCCGGGAGGCTGGTAGTAACCGCAGCCACCATACCGCCTGTTGGTTTATACGTGAGGGCTTTGAGCGTGGCGAGGCTACGTGCAACGACATCTTTGTACGGTCCCTGATAGGTGTTCTGCTGTGCCCAGCGGGTCCAGTATGCGATGGTGTCTTCGAGCTCGTCCTGCGCGTTGGTCTTCCCAGGATCTTCTGCATTCGAAGGAGCATAGGTCATGCAGAAGCTGACCTCCTGTCCTTCATGCAGTGTGAAATCGCTCACCGTAGCGAGGTCTTTGCCTTCCAGCTCGGCGGTTACTCCGGAGCTGCAGCTTGTGCGCAGCACGATCATGTTTGGGCCGGCTACGGCGCGTAGTTTGCGATCGTACTGTGTGACCCACGGAACGGTCAGTCCGTAGTCGAACCGCAGCTTCAGGTCCATGTGCATCTTTACAGTGCCTCGAACACCTTTGACGATGCGGATGAGGTGAGAGAACTCGCCGCGTGGCGGCATGAAGTCGGTGACACAGACTTCGCCTTCCGGTGTGGTGAAGGTCGTTTCGAGAATGAGCGTTGTGTCGCGATAGCGGCGCGTACTGACAGCCTGATCGCTGGCAGGAGCAAGACGCCAGTAGCCGTTGTCTTCCGTGCCAAGCAGCGAGGCAAAGCAGGCAGGCGAGGCGAAGTGTGGCCAGCACAGCCAATCAATCGAACCGTTGCGGCTGACGAGTGCTGCTGTGTGCAGATCGCCGATCAAGGCATAGTCTTCAATGCGAGAGGCGAAAACCTGCTTCGCCGCTTCGTGCTTTTTCCCGAGACCGAACAAACATCCTCCAGGGGAAACGCATCCGTTTCCATGTATGGATTAGGGTAAGAGTGGTAGCAGTATCGACTGCACTCATCGGGTTGGATGCGTGTAACGCATCTGAAGCATAAAAGGATTCGAGCAACAGGCAGGAGAAGGACGTACATGAAGCCGAGCGAAGGCCGTAACCGTGTTGTGATTGAGGATGTTCAGCCGTCAGTCGATGCAGGACGATATCCGGCCAAGCGAACGGTTGGCGACGTGGTGAAGGTTCGTGCAGCGGTCTTTGCCGATGGGCATGATCATGTTGCGGCCCGAGTGCTGTACAAGCCGGTAACAGAGAAGAAGTGGCGTACGATTCCTCTCGCCTCTGAAAGTAATGATCTTTGGGAAGGCGAGTTCATCGTGGACGCGATGGGCGCCTGGGTCTTTACCGTAGAGGCCTGGATTGATCACTTCGACACGTGGTCCCATGATCTGGAGAAACGTCTTGGAGCGCAGGCTGCAGGCGAGCAGGATATCCCTCTGGCGTTGCGCATTGGAGCCAACTGGGTTGAGGCTGCTGCCGGACGGGCCAAAGGTGCGGATGCGAAGGCGCTGAAGCTTGCTGCTGTGCAGCTGCGCGCGCTGGCTGATTCCAACGTTCCTGTTTATGAATCGCCGATCAAAGGTGAGCTTGTTGCGTTGATGGAGAAGTATCCAGACCTGAGCTACGCCTCTACGTTTGAGACTCAGTTGCCGGTGTGGGTTGATCGTGAGCGTGCCCGCTTCTCTTCCTGGTATGAGTTGTTTCCGCGCTCTTGCTCTCCGATTGAAGGCCGTCACGGCACGCTGAAGGATGTCGAGGAACGGTTGCCGGAGATTGCTGCACTGGGGTTTGACATTCTTTATCTGCCGCCGATTCACCCGATTGGCGTGCAGTTTCGCAAAGGCAAGAACAACGCTGTCAGCGCAGAGCCCGGGGATGTGGGGAGCCCGTGGGCGGTCGGAGCGCAGGAGGGTGGGCACACGGCGATTCTGCCTGAGCTTGGAACCTTCGCAGACTTTGACGATTTGGTGAGTGCTGCACAGATGCATGGACTGGAGCTTGCGCTGGACATTGCGTTCCAGTGCTCGCCGGATCATCCGTGGGTGAAGGAACACCCGGACTGGTTTCTTGTGCGTCCGGATGGGACGATTCAGTATGCGGAGAACCCGCCGAAGAAGTACCAGGACATCTATCCGCTCAACTTCGAATCGAAGGATTGGAAGGGGCTGTGGGAGGAGCTGAAGAGCGTCTTCCTCTTCTGGATCGCCGGGCTGGGTGTACGCATCTTCCGCGTCGATAATCCGCACACCAAGGCGTTGCCCTTCTGGGAGTGGTGCATGGCAGAGGTGCAAGGCGAAGCATCCGGACGCGATCTTCCTCGCCGAAGCGTTTACGCGTCCGCATGTGATGTACCGGTCTGGCCAAGCGCGGCTTCACGCAGAGCTATACGTACTTCACCTGGCGCAATACGAAGCCGGAGCTCGAGGAGTACTTCACGGAGCTGACGCCGACCCGGTTCGGGAGTTCTTCCGGCCGAACGTGTGGCCGAATACGCCGGACATTCTGCACGCAGTTCCTGCAGGAGCCGATGGGCAAGCGCCGCGCGATGTTCCAGTTCCGCGCGGTGCTGGCGGCGACACTGGGCGCGAACTACGGCATCTACGGGCCGGCCTTCGAGCTGATGCGAAGCCACCTGCCGGCTGCGCGCGGGCAGCGAGGAGTATCTGGACAGCGAGAAGTATCAGCTACGGCACTGGGACCGGGGACAAGCCGGATTTCGATTGCACCGTTGATCGAGCTCAGCGGATGGCAGTGATGTGGTGCTTACGGTGGTGAATCTGGATAACGCGCAGGAACAGACCGCATGGCTCGATCTGGATATGGAAGCGCTGGGCCTGCCGTGGCAGGGCGACTTTGAGGTGGAAGACCAGCTTACGGGTGCTCGCTACACGTGGCATAACCAGTGGAACTACGTGGCGTTGCGGCCATGGGAAGCGGTTGCGCATGTATTTCAGATTGTGAAGTAGGCAACGCGCATCGTTTCGGGTAGGAAGGTGCATCCAAGAGCCGAGAGAGTCCGTACGGAGAACCCGCGAAGTGATTGTAAAGAAGCCTTGTAGTGCCGCAGATCCACTCTGGTACAAAGATGCCATCATCTACGAGCTGCACGTGCGCGCGTTCGCGGACTCGAACGGCGATGGGATCGGAGATTTTCCGGGACTGATCGGGCGGCTCGACTACCTGCAGGAACTGGGGGTGACGTGCCTGTGGCTGCTGCCGTTCTTCCCTTCCCCGCTGCGCGACGACGGCTACGACATCGCCGACTATATGAATGTGAACCCGAGCTATGGCACGATTGAGGACTTTCAGGAGTTTCTGAACGAGGCGCATGCGCGAGGCATGCAGGTGATGATCGAGCTGGTCATCAATCACACCTCGGACCAGCATCCGTGGTTCCAGGCCGCGCGGCTTGCTCCGAAGGGCTCGCCGGAGCGTGAGATGTATGTGTGGAGCGATACGGACAAGCTGTATGACGGCGTGCGCATCATCTTCACGGATACGGAGAAGTCGAACTGGACGTGGGATGAGGTGGCAGGGCAGTACTACTGGCATCGTTTCTTTTCGCACCAGCCGGACCTGAACTTCGATCACCCGCGGGTGATGGAGGAAGTGCTGACGGCGATGCGCTTCTGGCTGGATATGGGGGTCGATGGACTACGGCTGGATGCGATTCCGTATCTGGTGGAGCGCGACGGTACGAGTTGCGAGAACCTGCCGGAGACGCATGCCGTCATAAAGAGCTGCGCGCAGCAATCGACGCGGAATACGAAAACCGCATGATTCTTGCCGAAGCGAACATGTGGCCTGAAGATGTGCGCCCTTACTTTGGCGATGGCGATGAATGCCACATGGCCTTCCACTTCCCGCTGATGCCGCGCATCTACATGGCGCTGCGGCAGGAAGACCGTCTGCCCATCACCGAAATCATGGCGCAGACGCCACCCATTCCCGACGAACTGCCAGTGGGGACTCTTCCTTCGCAACCACGACGAGCTGACGCTGGAGATGGTGACCGACGACGAGCGCGACTACATGTACTTCGCGTACTCGGGCGACCCGCGCATGCGTGTGAATGTGGGCATTCGCCGCCGTCTGGCGCCGCTGATGGACAATAACCGGCGGCGCATCGAGTTGTTGAACTCGCTGCTGCTCTCCTTCCCCGGCACGCCGATCATGTACTACGGCGACGAGATCGGCATGGGCGACAACATCTACCTGGGCGATCGCAACGGTGTGCGCACTCCGATGCAGTGGAATAGCGACCGCAACGCCGGCTTCTCCCGCGCGGTGCCCGCGAAGCTCTACTTCCCGGTGATCATGGACCCGCTCTACGGCTACCAGGCGATCAACGTCGAAGCGCAGGAGACCGATACCTCCTCGCTGCTGCACTGGACGCGCAACATGATCGCGCTGCGCAAGCTCTTCCAGGTCTTCGGGCGCGGTACGCTTGAGTTCCTGCATCCGGAAAACCGCAAAGTGCTGGCCTATATTCGTGAGTACGAGGGAGATGGCCCGGCGGAGACGGTGTTGTGCGTGGCGAATCTCTCGCGTTTTGCGCAGCCGGTGCAGCTGGACCTGGAGCGCTTTCTCGGATGGCAGCCCGTCGAGATGCTGGGGTATGTGCCGTTTCCGGTTGTAGAGGACGCGCCCTATGCTCTGACTCTGGCGCCCTATAGCTTCTTCTGGCTGGAGCTGCAGCCACCGGCGCCGCAACCGGAGGCCCCGGTGGTGCAGGCAACGGTAAGGACCGCTGCGGCGGAGACGATTCGCACCACAACGTCGCCGGTTGCCGGGGATGGCTTCTCACTGACAGCGCTGCTGGAGGATCCGGAGCAGGCGCTGCTGGCGAAGCTGTTGCCGGGGTATCTGGTGCAGCAGCGCTGGTTTGGCGGCAAGTCACGCACGATTGCGTCGACGCGTATCGCCTCGTCGACACCTGTGCCGGGCAGCGATGCTGTTTTGGCCGCGGTGGAGGTTGGCTATGAGAGTGGTGAGCCGGATCTGTATCAGCTGCCGATGGCAATCGCTACGGGCCTGCAGGCCGAGGCCCTGCGGGTGAACTATCCCAAAACCATTCTTGCTTCGCTGGAGCGCGATGGTGCACCCAGCGTGCTGTATGACGCGAGTGCCGATGCTGCTTTCCGCGACGCGTTGCTGCGTATGATTCTGGAAAGTCCATCCGGTGGGAAAGAGACAGCAGCTTCCGCCGGGCGCATCAAGGCGCCTTCGGTGGCGCTGAAGGCGACGCGTTCCGGCAGTCTGGATGCGATGGCCCTGGCCTCGGAGGTTTCGAAGCTGGGCTCGGCGGAGCAGTCCAACACCTCGATCCTGTATGACGAGAAGGCGATCCTCAAGCTCTTCCGGCGTTTGCGCGCGGGAGAAAATCCTGATGTGGAGATGACGCGTTTCCTCACGGATGTGGCGCACTTTGCCAATATTCCTGCGTACTACGGAGACCTTCAGTTTGCCAGCGATGGCACGACCATTGCGTTTTTGCAGGCGTTTGCGGCCAACGAAGGGGATGGCTGGGAGTGGACGCTGGCGGAGCTGGCTCGTTTCTACGAGTCGGTAGCGAATGCGCCTGCACCGGTGACGAAGCCGTCCGGAGTGAGCCTGGTTGAGCCGGTTGCAGCCTCTGCCGAGGTTGTTGAGCATGCAGGGCTGTATCTGGATGCGGCAGCGCTGCTGGGGCGGCGCACCGCCGAGCTGCACGTCGCTTTGGCAACGCGAACGGACGACGCGGCGTTTGCAGCTGAGAGCTACCAGGAGGCCGACCTGCAGCTGGAGCGAGAGCGGATCGGTGCAGAGGTGCATGCGGCGCTCGAAGCGCTACGTGCAGGAGCGGCAACACTGGAGGGAGAGGCGGCGAATGCAGCCGGTCAGCTGCTTGCCCGAGGCTCTGCGCTGGAGGAGCATGTTGCAAGACTGCAGGGAGATGCGGCGAGCTTTGGACAGAGAATACGCATCCACGGCGATTATCATCTCGGTCAGCTTCTGCGTGCGCGTCAGGACTTTTTGATTGTGGACTTTGAGGGCGAGCCTGCTCGTTCGCTGGAAGACCGCCGTCGCAAGCAGTCCCCGCTGCGAGATGTCGCAGGTATGCTGCGTAGCTTCAGTTATGCGGCACGGGTGGGGCTGAATGCGCAGCTGCAGCGTCGGCCGGAGTTCGCTGCAACGCTGGCTCCGTGGGCGGAGCTCTGGGAGCAGGCGGTGTCCAATGCGTATCTGCGCGGGTATCGCGAATCGGTGGCCGCGCGGCCGGAGCTGCTTCCGCAGGGCAAGGCGATGCAGATTCTGCTGAATGCTCTATTGCTGGAAAAAGCGTCGTACGAAATGTTGTATGAGTTGAACAATCGGCCGAGCTGGCTGCCGATTCCGGTCAGCGGGCTTCTGCTGATCGCAGATGAGCCGGTATAAGGGAACGAACGATTACGATGGCTACTGCTTCCATCCCAACGCCTGAGACCGAAGCTGTTCCGGTAACGCAGCCGCCTGTGCCCGAGGGCGCGGTTCTGGTGTGTCTGCCAACGATCTCTGCTGAACTGCTGCCTGCGGTGGTTCAGCATTTGCGCAGCGCGTTTGCCGATCTTCCGCTCCTGCTGGCAGGAGTTCCGGCTTCGGGTGAGTACGCGAGTGTGGAGTATCTCTCTGCTCGGCCGCAGCTTGGCTGGGTTCTGGCGTCACGCGATTATGCTGCGGCTGCGGCTCTCTCCGCTCAATACGAACCTTCGGCAGTGCTGCTGTTGGGCACCGACGCCCTGACGCTTTCGGAGGAGTCGCTCCGGGCGTTGGTCGAAACGGTTCGAGGCGGCGTGGATCTGGCCTTGCCGCGTTACAAGGTCGGGCCGAGCGATGCTCTGGTTTCCCGCGCTTTGATGTACCCGCTTACGCGCGTTCTGTTTGCCGTGGACATTCACTTTCCTTTGCCTGCGGACGCGGCGCTATCACCACGCTTGCTGGCGAGACTGTCGTTTGTCGCGGGGCGAAGTGCGGGGCCGCAGGGAACGGAGTCGTTACTGTGGCCGGTGGCGGAAGCTGCGATCGCAGGACTGGCGATTCGAGAAGTGGAGATGCCGGCACGCGTGCTTCCTGCGCCGACGGAGAGTGATCTAAATGCTGTGCTGGCCTCTGTCGCCGGATCCTTGTTTGCCGATGTGGAGGCGAAGGCTACGTTCTGGCAACGCGCTCGCAACATCACGCAGACACCGATCGCCTCTGCGACGGCTGATCAGAGCGTTTCAGAGTCGAGTGCTGATTTGCAGGAGATCTCTGCGATGATGGATGCCTTCCGGTTGGCATCCAACAATCTGGGAGAGATCTGGGCGCTTGTGCTGCCTCCGCAATCGCTGCTGGCGGTAAAAAAGCTGGCGCGCATGAGCCCGGAGGAGTTCACGCTGGATGCGGGGCTGTGGGCTCGCATTGTGTATGACTTTGCGTTGGCATTCCATGCGCGCACGCTGAATCGCGGGCATCTGCTGGGAGCGATGACGCCGTTGTATCTTGCCTGGGTGGCATCGCAGATTCGTGCTGCCGGTGAGAATGAGGAACGTGCTGCTCGGCTGGCTGAAGCGACCGCGCAGGGCTTTGAGCGAGAAAAGCCTTACTTCGTTTCACGCTGGCGATGGCCGGATCGCTTCAACCCCTAGGCTCTTGAAGATTCGGAACCACGGAAAGGATTCATCCCGATGGGACAGCAAATCGTAGACGCACTTAGCCAGTCGATGCACCGCGCAGTGGTGATGCTGGTCAGTTTTCTGCCAGGGCTTGTGGCCTTTGTCGTGGCAGTGGTGTTGTTGTGGATTCTGGGCGCGTTGTTGAGCGCGCTGGTGCATAAGGTGCTTACTGCGATCCACTTCGACGAACGCATGGGGAATCGCTCGGCCACGGAGTTTGCGCCAAGTACCTCGCCGACGCTGCTGCTTTCCCGCGGCGTCTTGTGGGTGTGCCTGTTTGTCGGAGTGGTGATCGGTATCTCGGCGTTCGGAGAGGCGTTTGCCAACTCAAACTTCTCCCTGGTGCTGTTGCCCTACTTTACGCACCTGATTGGAGCGGCGCTGATTTTGTTTTTCGGCTCGCTGGTGGCCAGATTCCTGGCGCGCAGTGTGCTGATCGGCTCAGTGAACGCGCAGCTGCAGTATGCCAGGTTTCTTTCGTTAGGCATCAAGTGGCTGGTGTTGGTGCTGGCTGCGGCGATGGCTCTGGATCATGTGGGCGTGGGTGGCTCGATCATCGATCTGGCCTTCGGAATTCTCTTTGGCGGCATTGTTCTGACGCTGTCGCTGGCGGTGGGACTCGGTTCGCGCGACCTGGTCTCGCGTTCCATTGAGAAGACCATGGAGAAGCCTGCAAACCCTGCCTCCGGAAGTGTCTCCCCGATCAATGAGGCTGATCCTTCAAGGCCGCGTCTGCGGCATTTCTAGGCGGCGGCGCGCTATACTGCAGCCTGCATGCAGCAGGAAGATATTTACGCGCAACTGACCTCGATCTTTCACGACCTCTTCGACGACGAATCCATCGTGCTGTCGCCGAGCCTGACCGCCGCTGATGTTCCTGAGTGGGACTCGTTTAATCACATCAACCTGATTGTGGCGGTAGAAGCGCGATTTGGCATCAAGTTCCAGACCGCTGAACTGGAGTCAATGCAGACGGTCGGGCACCTGGTGGATCTGATTCAGAAAAAGCTGGTGGCTCAGGGGCGCTAGCAGGAACTCAAGCAAAGAGGGCTTCGCCTGCACATTGCAGCGAAGCCCTTTCTGTCTCTGCTGGCTGGTTTAGCGCAGTTCGTCTCGCATGGCGCTCATTTCGCTGGTGGCATGCGCGTTCCCGGTGCGTTCGGCGGCAGTGAGGCCGGCGTCCAGCCGTTGCAGGGCCTCCTGAGGGCGTCCCATCTTGAGCAGAAGCTGTGCCGACATCTGGTAGGCCGGCACGTAATCCGGGTTCTTCTCGGTGGTGAGCAGGTATTCGGCGAGAGCTTCCTCATGGCGCTCCTCGGCGGCGTAGGCCATGGCCAGCCCGTAGCGGGCAAAGCTGTCGGCAGGGTTCATGCTGAGGATCTCGGTGAGTGCTGCGATCTTGTCCATGAGACCTATTTTCTTCCCCTTCGCGGGAAAAGCCAACGAGGAGGCCGGCGGAGCCCTTTCCCGTTGAATCGAGGCGAGATTTAGAATAAAAGCATGAACGATCCTGTAGTGTCGCGGACGGTTGCAGAGTCACAAGCAGAGCGCAGTGAGATTATCTTTCCGAACGATGTAAACCCGTTGGGGAACCTGTTCGGTGGGCGTTTAATGCAGTTCATCGATCTGGTGGGTGCGGTAGCAAGTGTGCGCCACTCCGGTGCGGTGACGGTGACGGCGAGCATGGATCACCTGGACTTTGTCAGCCCGGTGAAGGTGGGAGAGCTGCTGATCCTGAAGGCGAGCGTGAACCGCGCGTTCAAGACCTCGATGGAGGTCGGTGTGAAGGCGATGGTCGAGGATGTACTTGGCACGGGCAAGATGCGGCATGTGGCAACGGCGTATCTGACGTATGTTGCGGTCGATAAGCTGGGTAAGAAGATGGACGTGCCGGTGGCGGTGCCTGAGACGGAGCATCAGAAGCGGCGCTTTGCGGATGCCGCGGCGCGTAGGGAGATGCGTGCCGGGGAGATGTTGCGCAAGAAAGAGCTGCGCGCTACGTTGCCGCCGGAGTGGCACGTTTAATCGCTGGTTTGAGAAGAGAACAGGAAGAGCGTATGGGACACAGTGGACAGGGAATGCCGCAGGGGCCGATGCCGTTGCCGGGAATCGAATGTGTCGTTGCAGTGGGATCAGGCAAGGGCGGGGTGGGAAAGACCACCGTCGCGGTGAATACGGCGATTAGCCTGGCGAAGCTGGGCTACAAGGTCGGCTTGATCGATGCAGATATCTACGGGCCGAACGTGCCCACGATGTTAGGCCTTACGCGCCAGCCTACGGTGCTGCCCGGCAATCGGATTGAGCCGCTGACGGCGCACGGCGTGAAGTTCATGTCGATTGGCCTGATCTCGCCCGGCGATAAGCCGATGGTGATGCGTGGCCCGATGCTGCACGGCATCATCCGGCAGTTTTTGCAACAGGTAGAGTGGGGCGAGCTGGATTTCCTGATCGTCGATCTGCCGCCGGGAACGGGTGATGTGGTGATTTCCCTGGTGCAGACGGTTCCTCTTACAGGCGCGGTGGTGGTCAGTACGGGATCTTCCGTTGCGCTGGAAGACGCACGCAAGGCCTTGGAGATGTTTGGTCAGGTGAACGTCGAGGTCCTGGGGCTGGTGGAGAATATGAGCCAGATGACGTTACCGGATGGCACGGTTCTCGATATCTTTGGGGCCGGCGGTACGGAGCAGACGGCCAAGCAGTTCGGGCTCGCCTTTTTGGGTTCCATCGACATGGACCCGGAGGTGCGCCAGAACGGCGATCGCGGTATGCCCGCGGCGTTGGCTGGAGACGAGTCGGCTCGTGCGCAGGAGTTTCGCTCCATTGCGGCCAAGGTGGCGGAACGCGCCAAAGCCGTGGCTGCCAAGAGCGAGGATGTGCTGGAGATTCTGTAAGAAAGAGGACCGCTTGCGACCTTTGGCCGCGGCGGTTGTCTAATTGAGTTGCGATGGCGAATGCAGGCACATTGACGGCGAGGCAGCGCGAGGTGCTGGTGGCGATTGTAGAGGACTACATCGCCACGGGAGAGCCAGTGAGCTCTGGTGCGGTGGCTCGTTCCAGCCGGATAGCCTCCGGGGCGGCAAGCCCTGCAACGATTCGCAACGAGATGGCGGCGTTGGTCGAGGCTGGTTTGCTGGAGCAGCCGCATACTTCGGCGGGGCGTGTACCTTCCGCTGCCGCGTTTCGGTTGTATGTTGAGGCGCTGAACGGAGGGATCGCAGCGCGCCTGCCTGGGTTGTCGCGCGCGGAGCTTGAGTCCCGGATTGATTTGGGGTTCGCTGGTGTGGCCGGCGGTCAGGCTTTGCTGGAGCGTACGTCGCAGGTGCTCGCCATGCTTTCGAGCGGGGTTGGTGTTGCGATGGGGGTAGCTCCTGCAACGGATCTGCTCGAACACGTGCATTTTTCGCGGCTTACACAGAATCGTGTTTTGGCGGTGCTGGTGACGCGTGGCGGCATGGTGCGCGACCGGATGCTGGCACTCGAACGCGATCTCTCAAGCCTTGAGCTGGAGATGGCATCCAACTTTTTGAACGAGCACTTCCACGGCTGGTCGCTCGACGCGGTGCGGTTGGAGTTGGCGCGGATGGTGGAGCGTGAGCGCAGCGACTACCAGAGAATGTTGAGCGCGGCACATGAGCTGTGGGCGCATGCGCTGCCGGCGAAGGTAATGCAGGCCGTCTTCGTGGAAGGCGTTGCGAACCTTGTCGGTGAGGGAGAGGATCGTGGGCATTTGCGCGCGGTTCTGGCCGCGCTGGAGGCGAAGGAACGCTTGGTCGATCTGCTGAACGCCTATGTCGATGCGCAGCAGGAGACGGTGCGCGTTGTCTTTGATTTGGAGCGTACCGCTCCGGAGATGGCCGGGCTGGTGCTGGTGGCGGCGCCCGCGCGGGTGGCCGGTGACAGCCTGGCGACCGTAGGGGTGATCGGACCGAAACGGATGCACTACGAGAGCACGATGAATGCGGTGGGCTACATTGCCGGTTTGTTCGATCGTGTACTCGATATGGGACGTGCAGAACGGTTGTAGCAAAAGGACGCAACGACGATGCGTGTCAGAGATTGGTTCGCGCAAAGAGCGCGAACGGCTGGAAAGGAAACAGAGATGAATACTCAGGAAGAAAAGAACGACGTGCACGAGGTTCCGGCAGCGGAACAGGAAGCAGCAGCCGTGGAAGCGGTCGCGGCCGAAGGAAGCCAGCTGACGGAGCTGGAACAGGTGAAGGGCGAGCGAGATGCTTTGCTGGATCGCTTGGCTCGTTTGCAGGCGGAGTTTGATAATGCCCGCAAGCGCGAGGTGAAAGAGCGTCAGGACGCGCGCGATTACGCGGTACAGGGTACGGTAGAGCCATTCCTGAGCGTGATGGATAACTTTCAGCTTGCGTTGAAGTCCGGCGGATCTGCGGATCAACTGCGCATGGGTGTGGAGCTGATTCTGAAACAGATGGAAGATGCTTTGCGCGGTCTGAATGTGACAGCGGTTGATGCTGTCGGAGCAGAGTTCGATCCGCGTGTGCATGAGGCGCTCGGTTCCGAGGAGCGTGCGGATGTGCCGGATCACCAGGTGATTGAAGAGGTTCGTCGCGGCTACAAACTGCGCGACAAGCTTCTGCGTCCTGCGCTGGTAAAGATTGCGACAAACTCGCAGCAGCGCGAAGCCTAACAACAGTTCAACAGGCGCAAAGCCTGATTTTTGCAGGGAAAACGAGATGGCTGCAACGATGAAGATGGATTATTACGAGGTTCTGGAAGTCGAGCGCACGGCGTCGGACACGGAGATCAAGACCGCGTATCGCAAGCTTGCGATGAAGTGGCATCCGGATCGCAATCCGAACAATCAAGATGCTGAAGAAAAGTTCAAGGAGTGCTCGGAGGCTTATGGCGTTCTGAGCGACTCCGAGAAGCGCGCAGCGTATGACCGTTACGGCCATGCAGGCGTGGGCGGTGCAGGCGGATTCGGCGGAGGAAGCCCCTTCGGACAGGGAGGGCCGTTCCAGCAGGGTGACCTGGGAGATATTTTCGGTGACCTCTTCGGCGAGATGTTCAACATGGGCGGAGCTCGCGGTGGCCGTCCTTCACGGGCGCAGCGTGGCCGCGATATTCAGTACGAGCTGGTGCTGGAGTTTGAGGAAGCGGTCTTCGGTGTTCAGCGCGAGATCAAGATTCGGCGCGCGGAGACGTGCGAGGACTGCAGCGGATCAGGCTCGGAGAACGGAAAGCAACCGGAGACCTGCCAGCAGTGCGGCGGTCGGGGACAAATCCGTTCCCAGCAGGGTTTCTTTTCCGTGGCGCGTACCTGCCCGATCTGCTCCGGAACGGGGCAGGTGGTGAAGAATCCGTGCAAGAGCTGCCGGGGGGATGGTCGCACGCAGAAGGAACACACCATACAGGTAAAGGTTCCGGCAGGCGTTGAGAATGATACGCGCATCCGTTACGGCGGCGAGGGAGATGCGGGTAAGTTCGGCGGGCCCAGTGGCGATCTCTACGTTCTGCTCGAGGTGAAGTCGCATAAGTTCTTTGAGCGCGAAGGCGATGATCTGCATTGCGTTATGCCGATCAGCTTCCCGCAGGCTTCGCTAGGAACGGAGCTTGAGATTGAAACGCTGCACGGCGTTGAGATGATCAAAATCCCGGAGGGAACGCAGAGCGGTAAGGAGTTTGTGCTGCGGGGCAAGGGGGTGCCGCACTTGAACGCGCATGGCAAGGGTGACCTTGTCGTAGAAGTTCGGGTGCAGACGCCGAAGCTCAACAAGCAGCAGAAAGAGCTGATGCGCCAGTTGCAGGAGACGCTGACGGTTGAGAATAAGCCTCACTCGCGGGGGCTCTTCGAAAAAATGAAGGAGATGTTCAGCTAATCAAGCGTCATCTCAAGGGACACAAAGGACGAGGGCGGAGTCTGTACAGACTCCGCCCTCGTCCTTTGTGTGGCGTATGCCGGTTAGAGGAATGCTCCGCAAACCGAGAGCGCAGCAATGACAGCGGTTTCCGCGCGCAGAATGCGCGGTCCCAACGTGACGGGTTGCCATTGATTTTGCTGGAAGAGTTGCATCTCGTCCTGTGTCCAGCCGCCTTCCGGTCCGACAGCGAAAGCGAGAGCGCGATTTTGCTCTGCATCGGGTGCGTTGCGCAATTGCTGTGCTTCCAGTGCTGCTCGTAACGTGTTCTCTTCTTCTGTTTCGGCCAGCAGAAGCTTGTGTGGAGCCAGCGGGAGCTTGAGTGCGGCGCTTAGCGGCATAGGGTCATCGATGTCGACGAGATCAGAGCGTCGCGATTGTTTGGCGGCTTCAAGCGTAATACGCCGCCAGCGTTCAACCCGCTTTGCTGCGGCATGAGCAAGATGCTTCTCGGTCCTACGCGCCAGCACTGGTGTGATGCGAGCAGCGCCAAGCTCTGTTGCTTTCTCCAGACCCCATTCGTAGTGATCGAATTTGATCACGGCCAGCAGCAGGTGAACGGGCATGGCGGCATCTGTTTCCAGCTGCTCACCAAGTTCGAAGGTGACTGCAGTTTCGGTTACGTCTGAGATCGTTGCGCGATAGAGGAAACCACCGGCGACGACATCGTACTGTTGTCCGGCCTGCGCACGGAGAACGCGTGCAAGGTGGTGAGCCTGCTCGCCGGTGAGCGATGCGGTGGTGTCGTTGTAGTGGTCTGCGATAAAACGTCGGCGTGTCATGCAACGACAGGATACATTGCGAAAGGTGCATGAATACTGGCGAAAAACACTTCGGGGAGCGCTTCTCGCGCTCCCCGAATGTGTTGCCTTTATTTGTTGCTTTGCCTGGTTAGCGTTTGCCTGCGCTCCCATGATCGATGTGTTTCGCATCGACGCTGCTCTCATTCGCATGAGGCAACTATCGAAGGTATAGATTTTGTGCGCACCAGAGTCAAGAGAAAAGTGGAAAAGTGAACGAGGATTTTTTGTGGCGCTCGATGAGCGGAACCCGTTTGGAGCGAAGCATTACGGAAGAGGATTGAGTTGATTGCGCGTCGCTCGGCGAGCAAGCGCCATCAGTATGCCGAGCAGTAGCAGCGCGCCGAGATACATATAGCTTTGCAATAGGTTCCAACCTCGGTAGTGCCAGAGCATATTCGTAGCGGAGAGGGAGTTGAGCATCAGGAATGCAGCAAGCCCTGTGAGCCAAGGACGTTTATCCTGTTGTGCGCCATAGGCGAACCAGAGCCACGCGAAGATGCCGAGCACAATGCCGTAATGGTGTTCCCATGCCATGGGGGAAGAGGCAACGGAGACAAGGCCAATCGCGGCAAGATCGGCACTGCTTCCTTTCAGCTTGCCCCAAGGAAAGAAGAGTGCGAGGCAAAGCAGCGTTAG
Organism: Acidobacteriaceae bacterium; assembly: GCA_028283625.1. Taxonomy (GTDB): domain Bacteria; phylum Acidobacteriota; class Terriglobia; order Terriglobales; family Acidobacteriaceae; genus Granulicella. The sequence goes on from JAPWKG010000026.1 coordinate 204,187, forward strand.
CGCTGTCGTCACGGTGAGGCGATAGACCCACGGGATGTACGGTGTGTACACGTAGGGCGTGTACCCAATGTTTTCACCGTTGAAGATCATGCGATTGACGGTGCCGAACATGGATTGGTTGCCGTAATGGGACTGCGCTTTATGCGAGAGCGAGGCGAGGACTTTCAGATAATCGAGGTTGTTGTGCAGGCCGAAGACCGCAACCGCGAGAGCGAAGAGCACGGCGCCGGAGACAAGGAACGCAATGGCCGCGTTCCAGCGCTTGCGCATCAGCATCCAGATGAGGATCAGGACGTACTGCGGTTTGACGCAAGTGAGGATGCAAGCGGTGATACCGGAAGCCCTTTCGTTGCCGTTTGTCCAGAAGACGAGCAGCAGAGCGAAGCCGAAGGAGAGAAACGTTTGCGCGTTGCCGAGAGAAAAACCCTTCAAGAGCGGGTAGCAGAAAAGCACTGCGAGGCAAACGGCAACGATGGCGGGCCAGCGCAAGGACTCCCCGCGTTTTGCGAGAAGACGACGTCCCATGACGAGAGCACACACTGCGATTCCCAACACGGCAAGAAAGCTGCCGAGGGCGAGCAGGTGCAGCATTGTGGGATCGGCGACGCCAAGTTTGCGCAGTGCGACGAGGGGGAGAAGACTCGCGAGAGAGTAGATCAGCGTGTCATAGAGAGGCGCGAAGTAGAGCGGCTTCGTGGGGAAGTCGTGGAAGTAGTCGAGCGACTTCATCATCGGTAGCCAGGAGTCTGTCCACTGATGCAGGTGCCAAAGGTTAGAGACATCACGATGAATGTTGCCAGGGTTGCCGAGCCCAGCAACACGACAAAGAAACCACTGCGCAAAGTTCGCGGTGAAAAGAGAACCGAGCACAAAGAGCAGGAGCCGCATCGAGTGCGTGCGGTCTGCAGAAGACCTCGTTGCCATGCTGGACATGGGCTGATTATAGGTCTGAGCTGGAAACGGACGAGAGAATATCGCTAAGACGGTCTGCGTGCGCGTTGGGGGTGTGCTGTGTGCAGGTAGAGTGCGTCCCCGGTGCGACGCACTCTCAGTTGACCGGATTGCCTAACATTCAATGATGTTTAGTGCCAGACCAGCAAGTGAGGTTTCCTTGTAGCGCGATTGCATGTCCATGCCGGTGCGGTACATCGTGTCGATGACCTGATCGAGCGAAAGTTTATGCGGTCCTGGGTCATGCATGGCGAGGCGAGCGGCGTTGACAGCTTTGACCGCTCCCATGCCGTTGCGTTCAATACAGGGAATTTGGACGAGTCCGCCGATGGGGTCGCAGGTCATGCCAAGGTTATGCTCCATGGCGATCTCAGCAGCGTGCTCTACAGCGTTGTTGTCTCCACCGAGGGCTGCGACGAGTCCTCCAGCGGCCATCGAGCAGGCTACACCAACCTCGCCCTGGCAGCCGACTTCGGCGCCGGAAATGGACGCGTTTTCTTTGTAGAGAATGCCGATAGCTGCCGCGGTAAAGAAGTAACGCAGGAGACCGGCACGCTTTTCCGGCTCGGTCAGTGTTGTGGAGCCATGATGCAGGAAATAGTAGGCGATGGCGGGTACGACACCGGCAGCACCATTTGTCGGAGCGGTGACAACACGACCGCCGGCGGCGTTCTCTTCATTGACGGCCATGGCGACGAGCGTCACGCTGTCGAGAGGCGCGAGAGGGTCACGCGCCATGCCTTCACGGTCGAGCCTTTTGAGGCGGGCTGCAAGGCCAGGAGCGCGGCGGCGTACGTTCAGGCCACCGGGCAGCGTGCCTTCCGTCGCAATGCCACGCTCGATGCAATCGCTCATCGCCTGCCAGAGCGTGAGCACGGCTGCTTCAATCTGCTCGCGTGGTGAGAGGGCGTGAATGTCGATGACGTCGTGCAGTTCCGGGCGCTCTGCGGAAACGATGCGGTCAAGGCGGCGCACGATAGTGGGATCGCTGAGAAGAGCCACTTCATTGGCACACATGAGCTCAGCGATGGTGAGCTCGTGGCTCTGTGCCGTGCGGAGCAGCTCTGCGGCAGAGGAGAACGGATACGGTACGGTTCGTTCAAACGACGCGGTGGGGTGCGCGAACTCTTCGTCTGAGAGGATGAAGCCGCCACCGATCGAGTAATAGGTCTGGTTGTAGAGCATCGATCCGTCTGCGGAAAATGCGGTCAGGGTCATGCCGTTGGGGTGCGTGGCGATTTCGCCCGGATACATCTGCTCGCGATGGAGGAGCAGATGCTGTTGTGGATCGAAGTGGAGGTCGTGCTCGCCCATGAGCAGGAGCCTGCGCTCGTCGCGTATGCGCGCGAGCATGGCTTCGATGCGATCCAGTGGAACGGTATCAGGAGATTCGCCGAGCAGTCCGAGCAGGACAGCACGATCTGTGCCGTGCCCGATACCGGTCAGGGCAAGAGAGCCATACAGGTCGACGCGTAGCGAGACCACAGACGAGAGCGGATGCGTCGTGCTGAGCTCGCGCACAAAGCGCAGTGCGGCGCGCATGGGACCAACCGTGTGCGATGAGCTGGGACCGATACCTATTTTGAAAAGTTCAAAGAGACTGGTTTGCAAAGAGCCTCCAAAGCCCATGCTATTGTAAGCACTATCGGCCCCCAGAAAATTTAAAAAGGTGTCTCCTATGACAGAGCATGCTCAGGCGACAGGAGCAGGGATGAATGTGCGCCATACGCTCGCGTTGCCTTCGTCTCAGCATCAGATTGATGGTTTACAGGTCGTACGTGCAAGTGCCGTAATCGTCGTTGCATGGGGCCATGCTGGTCTGCCCTTTTTTACGCCCAGGACCGGATTGTTGCCGGACCTGGGCATCTTCGGTGTGGACCTGTTTTTTGTTCTCAGCGGCTTCATCCTTTCGTTGGGAATTCTCCGCTCAAAGCGTTCCCCAGGAATGGATGCCGCGCAGCACTTCTTCCTGCGCCGTCTTATACGGATTTACCCGATTTACTGGATCTTTGCCGGGGTGGGATTGCTCATCCAGGCGCATCGCCATGCACCATATTTCTCCCACTTTTGGGCGAGCCTGTTGTTGGCGCCCTTTCCGGATTACCCGAATCTCTTTTTGGTCGTTGACTTCAGCTGGACACTCGTTTTTGAGATGTTCTTTTATCTGCTGCTTGCCGCGATACAGTTTCTGACGGTGCGTAGAGCTGTCGTCAGTTCGATCGGGATCCTGTGTCTTCTCGTTGCCGTTGGCGAGGCGCTGCCTACGATATGCAAGCCTTTTGCTGTCGTAGTGTTCAACCCAATTCTGCTTGAGTTCGTTCTCGGCATGCTGATCGCGGTTTCTTACAAAGCATTGGGTGCGCAAAAGATGGCCGGACGCATTCTTTTCTGCCTTGGCGTGGCGCTTGCGATTTTTTTGCGAATAAAGCTTTTTGTGACTCCTTCGATGCAGGCCATCCTTCTGGACAAAGGCGTGTTTACGCAGGTAGCTACCTGGGGAATCGCTGCGATGTTGGTTGTCGGTGGAGTCGTGTTCTGGTCGCCTCGCTGCGATGGGCGAGTGGCGAGGATTGCAGTAATTCTGGGCAATGCTTCGTACTCGGCCTATCTCGCATCAGGCGTCGTCATCCTTTACTCCACCATGATGCTCAAGAAAGTGTTCGGCGCATCTCGCTTTGACGCATTGGCTCCGAGATTTCCAGCGCAGGTCGGGATCGTTTTGGCGATTCTTTGCGTTGGCTGGCTTTGTTATCAGTTTGTTGAATGGCCTCTGTTGCATCGAATGCAGCGCTGGTTGAAGAGAGAACGTAGCGCATCGTTTACGGAAGTTGCTGAGTGCAGTTGATGTAGGCGGCGGCTGCGCTGAAGCGTACCGGTTGCTTGTCGTCCTCAAGTAGAGGCGCGAGCGCTGTGGCGTAGCGTCGATCATGTGTCTTACCGAGAAAACGAGCGCCTGTGGCCCGAACGCCCTGGTCTTTGTCGCTCAGCGCATCCATCAGATAGTCGCGAGAAGCTGGTGTGTGGGCTTCGGCAAGCAGCTCGAGTGCAATTGAGCGGGAGGTATCGGTACCGCTTTTGCGGATATATTCGATTGCCATGATGGAGAAGCCGAAGGGGCCGAGCAGCATGCCGGCGCCTTGGGTGACACCGAGCTTGGCCATCGTGGCTGGGCTGTGCATGGTGGAGGACATCTGATGCTCGGCGCCGTGGATGAGGGTGGGCTTGGTCTTGCGGTCGCCGGATACGATAGCGTCAAGAATGTCTTCTCCGCTGTGATCGTGGAAGTCGCGCCACAGGATTACCGCTGCTGTGTAAACGACCTGGGGTTCCGGGTCATCCAGTAGTTTGTGTGCGTTCGGGAGTAGCCGCGAGGCTTTGGCATGGCCGGCGGCGACGAGGGCTGCGGAGCGGACGTCAAGATCCGGATCCTTCATGGCCTGAGCGATGAGCCGGTTCGCGCGGGCGCTTTGTCCGAGATCGGAAAGTGCAGAAAGCGCCTGTGTTCTGACCTCCGGGCGCTTGTCCTCCAGTACAGCATCGGAGAGCATCTTCCATGCCTCTTGCTGCCGTTGGGCGAGCGTTTCAGGCTTGGCTGGTGCTGGGGAGGCAGGCTGGTCCTGTGCCTGGAGCGAGAGGGCGAAAGCGGTAAAGAGCGCGGCAGCCGTGAGGCGCAGTGTGGCTTGCATAAGGTGACGTTCTCCGAAGCGAGGTGAGGCTCCTACGCTAGGACGTTTTCAGGCAACACGGAGATGTATGCCGGTGCGTTGCTGGTGCTAGACTGGCGAAACTTTACGGCCTCAATGGCAGCAACAGGCGGTTTCCACGATGCTCTTTAAAACGCGCAGCGCGGCTGTGTATGGGATCGACGCGCACCTGATCGATGTGGAAGTGGACTTTGTGACGCACGGCGGGGAAGAGTCCTCCTGGTCCATGGTTGGGCTGCCGGACGCGGCGGTGCGTGAGAGCCGCGATCGTGTGCGTTCGGCGATCAAAAACTCCGGTTTCGAGATGCCGGCGACTCGGATCACAATCAACCTGGCGCCTGCCGATCTGAAAAAAGAAGGCTCAGGGTTCGATCTGCCCATGGCGGTGGGCATTCTGGGAGCTTATGGCGCGTTGGCAAATCGGGAGCTCCATGACGTTGTGTTGGTGGGGGAGCTGGGATTAGATGGGGCACTGCGCGCCGTGCAGGGAATGTTGCCGATTGCCATGGCGGCGAAATCTGCAGGGCTACGTCACCTGATTGTTCCTGCAAGCAATGCGCGTGAAGCGGCGGTGGTGGAGGGGCTGCAGGTGTGGCCCGTGCGCTCTTTGCTGGAGGTACGCGAGCTGCTGAACAGTATGGTGCAGGGGCAGGGTGTGCTGGCTCAACCGCTGCGGGTGGATTCGCGGGCAATGCTCTTTACACAGGACGATAGTGCGCCCGACTTTTGCGATGTACGCGGCCAGCACGTTGCCAAACGAGCGCTGGAGGTTGCGGCCGCAGGCGGGCATAACATTCTGATGATTGGGCCCCCGGGCTCGGGCAAGACGATGCTGGCCAAGCGGCTGCCGTCGATTCTGGCTCCTCTGCAGTTTGACGAGGCGTTGGAGACGACGAAGATTCATTCGGTTGCGGGCGTGCTGAATCGCGAGGATGGAATGGTGACGCACCGGCCCTTTCGTGCGCCGCACCATACGATCTCCGACGCAGGCCTGATTGGCGGAGGTGCTATGCCGCGCCCGGGCGAGGTTTCGCTGGCGCACAACGGGGTGCTGTTTCTCGATGAGCTGCCGGAGTTTCCGCGCAACGTGCTGGAGGTGATGCGGCAACCGTTGGAGGACGGCCATGTGACGATTGCGCGGGCTGCGATGAGCCTTACCTTTCCTGCGCGCTTCATGCTCGCGGCAGCGATGAATCCTTGCCCGTGCGGCTATTACAACGACAAGAGCCGCGAGTGCATGTGCACGCCTCCGATGATTCAACGGTATGTCTCGAAGGTAAGTGGTCCGCTGTTGGATCGTATCGATATCCATATCGAAGTGCCGGCTGTGCAATACAAGGAGTTACGCGGTGCGCAGGCTGCAGAGGGTTCGTCAGAGATCCGGCAGCGTGTGTTGCAGGCCCGTGAGCGTCAGAGAGCTCGCTTTGCGTCCGTTTCGCAGCCCGGAGTGAAGCGCGCGAGGAGAATCTTTTCGAACGCACAGATGTCGACGGGCGAAATTCGCACATTTTGTGAATTAGGTCCAGATGCGGAGCGTCTGCTTGAACGCGCAATGCAACAGCAGGGGCTGAGTGCACGTGCACATGACCGTATTTTGAAGGTTGCACGCACGATTGCGGACCTGGAAGGGGCTCCTACAATTTCTTTGCCGCACATTGCAGAAGCTGTGCAATACCGGACGTTAGACCGAAGTTATTGGTCGTAATCCTCCGGGGTGGGGTTTGCATGAGGTGCCGGAAGGTGTATTCCTCAAAGAGAGAGTTGTTTTTTGACCTGGTGTGATCGAGTGAGCCGCGGGAGTGTCCTGCGTGCGAGAAAATAGAGAGGTCAAGACAGCAGGAAAGGTGGAGAGGATGTCCGGAGTGCAAGCTGCGGCGGGCAAGAAACGCCCACGCGTGATTGTTGTAGGAGCAGGGTTTGGTGGAATTCGTGCAGCACAGGCGTTAGGAAAAATGCCGGTCGATGTGACCGTCATTGATCGAAGAAATCACCATACGTTTCAACCTTTGCTCTATCAAGTTGCGCTGGCGGTACTTTCGCCCGGAGATATTGCGCAGCCTATTCGGCAGATTTTGCGCCATCACAGCAATATCGAAGTCACCATGGACGAAGTTGTGCGCTTCGATCTGGACGCGAAGCGTGTGTATCTGAAGTCGGATGCGGTGATGGTGTACGACTACCTGGTCATTGCCACGGGCTCAACGCACAGCTACTTCGGCCATGATGATTGGGCGGACAAAGCTCCTGGGTTGAAGACAGTCGAAGATGCTACGGAGATTCGCCGCCGTGTTCTGCTGGCATTTGAACTGGCCGAACGGCAGATGCTGGAGGTTGGTTCTCATCCTCCGCTGAACTTTGTCGTCATTGGCGGCGGACCAACAGGCGTGGAGCTTGCGGGCGCGATCTCAGATATTTCCCGCCTCTACATGACGAAGGATTTTCGTCACATCGATCCGAGTGAAGCGAATGTGCTGATTCTGGAAGGTTCACCACACATTCTGGGAGCGTATCCTCCGGATTTGCAGAAGAAGGCGATTGAGCAGCTCACGAAGCTGAATGTACGCACCCGCACGGGCAAGCACGTAACCGAGATCGGCGAAGGGTATGTGATGCTGGGCGAAGAGCGCATTGAGAGCGTATGTACGCTGTGGGCCGCAGGTGTGCAGGCCTCGCCGCTGGGCAAGATGCTGGGCTTCCCGGTGGACCGGAAAGGCTCGGTCCTGGTCGATCAGTACCTGAACCCTCCGGGACATCCCGAGGTCTTTATCTGTGGCGATCTGGCGCACGTGGAGCAGGACGGAAAACAGGTTCCAGGAGTAGCGCAGCCCGCGATGCAGATGGGAACCTATGCCGCAAAGCGTATCGGACAGCTCGTAGCAGGCCGGGACCAGGGGCAGAAGGGCTTCCGCTACTTCGACAAGGGAGATATGGCCACGATCGGCCGTAAGGCTGCTGTAGCCCGCATTGCGTGGCCGTTCAAGGCCAACTGGTCAGGCTTCATGGCCTGGATCGTCTGGCTGGTGGTACATGTCTTCTTCCTGATCGGCTTCCGGAACCGCTTCTCGGTGTTCCGGCAGTGGACATATACGTACATCGGCAAGCAGGAAGGCGTTCGTCTGATTGTTGGCTCGCATGATCTGCCGGGCCGGTGGCGTACTCGGCTGCCGCCGCAACGCCGGCCGTCGTTCAGGCCTATTGCCCTCAGGTCGTGATGCTCGAGCAGAACGCCGTTTATCAGGTTTATGCCAAGGGCGGCCAGGACGATCCGAGCAAGCTCCTCTATCAGGCCTCCTTTAATGACGTGACGCGTCAATGCACGGCAAACGAAACGACGATGACCATCAACGTCGTCGCCCAGGGCCGTATCGTCCAGGGACCGGCCGGCACGCCGGGTTCGGTCACCCTGCCGGTCACCGTCGAAGTGGTCGATGGCGACAACGTCATCTATTCCCAGAAGGTGGCTTTCCCGGTCAACATGCCGGCCGGCGGTTCGCAGTTCATCTTCTCCAAGGCCGATGTGCAGATCCCGAACGCCCAGGGCGGCGCCTCCCGCTTCACCCGCGTCCGCCTCGGCTTCGACAGCACCCCGGCCAAGCCGATCAAAAAGGGCAAGCGCGCCTGACGGAGGTCAGGCCAGCGCGTGACGTACTGCCGCGCAACGGAAATTGAAGCGCGGCAGCGGCATCCTGGATGTCGTCGTTAAACATCCGTTAACCATAATTCCTTAACTCATATTAGCAGATCATTAAGGGCGCTTCGTCTTTAATGGGGGCTGGGTGAGGTGGGAATGGCTGACACAGCGATTTCGGCAGGCGCAAGGCGGCGCCTCAGGCTCTGCACGGCGATGGTCTCGCTGGTGTGGATGATGCCGGCTGTCGCCTCGGCACAGTCGACCTGGACCGGCGCCTCCGGCAATGATTTCTCCAATGGTGCCAACTGGACGCCGTCTGCGCCCGGTACATCCGATGCCGCTGCGATCGGCTCCGGTGCGCCCACCGTTTCCACCAATGCCACGGTCAATTCGGTCAATGTCACCGGCGGCACGCTGCATGTCGATGCCGATCTCTCCGCATCCGGCGGCACCAGCCTCTCCGATCCCGGCCGCATCGAAATCTCCACCGGCGGGCAACTGACCTCAAATGTCGAGATGACCGGCGGCAATCTCGCCAATTCGGGCACGCTCGACGGCACGCTTCACATGACCGGCGGCGAGACCGTCAATGACGGCACGATCACGGCTAAGACCACGCTCGACGACGGCAAGCTCACCAACAATTTCGTCGTCAGCGACGTGGATGTCGCGGCCGCCGCCGAATTCGTCAACAATTCCGGCGCGACGGCTGGAAACGTCACCAATGCCGGCGCCGCGTCGAATGCCGGCACGATCGCCTCGCTCACCAATACCGGCGGCTCCTTCACCAACAATAGCGGCGGCACGATCACCGGCAATACGGTGATCACCGGTGGCACGGTGACCAATAATTTCACCGTCTCGGCAGTGGATGTCATGGCGGCGGCGATCTTCGTCAACAATACCGGCGCGACGGCCGGCGCCATCACCAATGCCGGCAACACATCGAATGCCGGCACGATCGCCTCTCTCACCAATACCGGCGGTTCCTTCACCAACAATAGCGGCGGCACGATCACCGGCAATACGGTGATTTCGGGCGGCACGGTGACCAACAATTTCACCGTCTCGGCGGTTGATGTGATGGCGGCGGCGATCTTCGTCAACAATACCGGCGCAACGGCCGGTGCCGTCACCAATGCGGGCAACGCGTCGAATGCCGGCACGATCGCCTCGCTCGCCAACACAGGCGGCACCTTCACCAACAATGGCGGCGGCACGGTTACGGGCAACACGGTGATCACCGGCGGCACGGTGGTCAACAATTTTGCCGTCACCGATGTGGATGTTGCTGCCGCTGCCGCCTTCGTCAACAATTCGGGCGCGACGGCCGGCAATGTCCTGAATGCCGGGACGTCCTCCAATGCCGGCACCATCGCCTCGCTCACCAATACCGGCGGAACCTTCGCCAATTCCGGCACCATTACCGGCGCTGCGAGCGTCACGGGTGGCACGCTGGTCAATGACGGTTCGGTCGGCGGCGCAATCGATATCGGCACCGACGGCGTGCTCGCCGGCTCGGGCGCGATCGGCGGTCTCACCGTTGGTTCGGGCGGCACGTTTGCGCCGGGCCGGGCATCGCGACCGTTGCGGTCAACGGCAATGTCACCTTCGAAAAGGGCTCGACCTATCAGGTGGAAACCGACGCGACCGGCATTTCCGACCGCCTGGATGCGGCCGGTAAAGTGACGATCGACGGCGGCACGGTGGAAATTCTGGCCGGCGCCGGCACCTATGCGCTCGATACCACCTACACGATCCTGACCGGTGACGGTGTTGCCGGCAAATTCGACGACGTGACCTCGGATCTCGCCTTCCTCTCGCCGATCCTCACCTATGATCCGACATCGATCACCCTCGATCTCTATCGCAACGATGTCGATTTCGCCGACGTCGCCAGGACCGCCAATACCCGCGCCACGGCCAATGCCGTTCAGTCGCTCGGCACCAGGGATTCGGTTTTCCTCGGCGTGCTGCCGCTCAGTGCAGACGGCGCGCGTGATGCATTCTCGCAATTGAGCGGCGAACTGCACGCTTCGCTGAAAAGCCAGCTGCTGCAGCAGGCAGGCATTGCCCGGGAAGTGGTGATCGAGCGGATGAAGGGCGATGTTCCGACCACCGAGACCGATGGCGGCGCAAGCATCTGGATGACCGGTATCGCCGCAACGGACCACATCGATGGCGACGGCAATGCGGCCGGCATAAACGGCCATGTGGCAGGACTGTTTGCCGGCATCGATAGCGACGTGTCGGATCACTGGCGTGTAGGTGGCCTCCTTGGCTACACCAACGCCTCGGCAGGTCGCGATGCCGATTGGGACAGTTACCACGCCGGTCTGTATGCGTCGGCGGAATGGGGCGCGCTCAACTTCACCGGTGGGGCGATCTATTCGAAAAACGAGATCTCGACCACACGCAATCTCGCCTTTGGCACGTTCGAGGATGACCTGAAGGCCGATTATTCCAGCGCCACCCGCCAGGTCTTTGCCGATCTCGGCTGGCGCGAGAAGCTCGGCCCGGTAACGCTCGAACCCTTCGCAAACCTCGCCTACGTCAATCTCGACACGAACGGTTTTCACGAGAAGGGCGGCGCGGCGGCCCTGTCAGGCAGTGGCGGCACGGATGATGTGACGTTGACGACGCTCGGCCTCAGATGGTCGGCGGATATCGGCAGCACCGATCTGCCGGCAAGCTTTTCAGGCACGCTCGGCTGGCGCCACGCGATCGGCGACCTGACACCGTCGTCGCGTTTTGCATTTTCGACCGGCAGTCCCTTCATCATCGAAGGCGTTTCGCTGCCCCGCGATACGGCGGTCGTGGAAGCGTCGCTGTCGGCAAAGGTCACAAGGACAGCGCGGGTCAAACTCACCTATTCCGGCGAATTCGCCAATTCCTTCGCAAGCCATGCTGCGAAGGCAAGCCTCGTCGTCGATTTCTGACGTGTAAGCTTAGATCGCTTCAGCCCATTCGCCGAGTGCAGCAACCGTCGCCGGCAGGTCCTGCATGCGCGAGATCACCGTTTCCGCGCCGGCATCGGTCAGCCGGTCGGCATGGCTCGGATAGCTGTGCGATGCGCCGGTAAAGCCGACCACCTTCATGCCGGCGGCTCTTGCGCCATGAATGCCGTGGGTCGAATCCTCGATGACGAGGCAGCGCGAGGGATCGACGCCGAACTGTTCGGCACCATGCAGGAAGATGTCCGGCTTCGGCTTCACCCGGTCCGGCCCGAGATCCTTGGCCGAATAGATATGCGGCGCGAAATAGGGCTTCAGCCCGACCTTGGTCAGCATCATGTCCAGCCTTGCGCTGGACGAGTTGGAGCAGATGCAGCGCTGCGTCGTCAGCCGTGCCAGCGCGAACCGGACGCCGTCAATGATCTTCACGTCGCGGGCCAGTCGGGCATCGAGCAGCTTTTCGGATTTGTCGAGCAGCGAGGCGGAAAGCGGAATGTCCGCCTCCTTCTCGACGGCGAGAAGGATGTCCTTCCAGGTCAGCCCGGCAAAACGTTCGCCCATTTCCTCGACGCTGATCGGATAACCGGCTTCCGTCAACAGGCGGGATTCGACCTGCGCCGCGATGATTTCGGAATCGACGAGCACGCCGTCGCAATCGAAGATGATGAGGTCGAAACCGCTCATGAATGGGATATCCTTTAAAGACGTCAGCCGCCTTCTATCGGAACGATGGTAGAAGCTCAACAGACGCGGCCGCATGGCAGGGTCGAACAATGTGGGAAGCTGTCAGTTATGTGGTGCCGAGCGGAAATTGCAGCAGGAATTTTCGCTCGCCTTCGGGGTGAAGAGAACCGCGCGGCTATCGTCGCTGCGCCGCGCCCAGCCCTGGTCGAACATCCGGGACAACAGCGCCTTGCCGAGCGTGCCGGCCAGATGCGAGCGCCGTTCGCTCCAGTCCAGGCAGGATTTGCACAAGGGCCGGCGGTTGGAGGCGAGGCGGGACAGATCGATGCCGAAGGCCTCGAACTGCGCATAACCTTTCGGCGTCACCGACAGGTTCTCGCCATCCGTTTCGATCTCGCCGCGGCAGACGAAACTGTCGAGCATCCGCACCCCGAAATCGCCGGCCAGATGATCGTAGCAGACCCGCGCCTTTCTGAGCGCCGGGTCCTTGGGGCCGGGCCGGTAGCGCAGATGCCCGCGGCTTGCGGCAAACCCCATGATCGTTTCGAGAAGCGCGCCCGTCGCCGCATCGGCAAGGGTGAAATAACGATGCCGCCCCTGTTTGCGCTGAACGATCAGCCCGCCATCCTCGAGCTTGGAAAGATGCGTGCTCGCGGTCTGCAGCGTCACGCCGGCCGCCTGCGACAGCTCGGTCGCCGTCAGCGCCTTGCCGCCGATCAGCGCCGTCAGCATGTTGGCGCGCGCGGGATCACCGATCAGCGTGCCGATGCGGGCTATGTCCGGTCCTTCTTTCATGGCGCGCATCCTCCCACATTTTTGGCCTCCATACTTCGATCGTAGTCGAAGCATCCTTGTGCGGCAACATGGCAGAAATGGCCGGTCACGAGGACAAAAAACAAGGGAAATGCCATGATCACCTGTTTCATCCGCTACGAGATCGATCCGTTCAAGCGGGACAAGTTCGCCGATTATGCCCGCGCCTGGGGCCAGGCGATCCCGCGCAACGGCGCCGAGCTGATCGGTTATTTCGGCCCGCATGAAGGTTCGGCCACCACCGCCTACGGCGTCTACAACATCGAAAACCTTGCCGCCTATGAGGCCTATCGTGCCAGATTGGCCGCCGATCCGCTGGGCCTGGAGAATTACGAATTCGCCAAACGGGAACGGTTCATCCTCAGGGAAGACCGTATCTTCCTCAAGAACCTGTCTTTGCCCCACGGCGCACCAAGGGAGGTTTTGTCAAAGCCATGATTGCCGTCATCTTCGAAGTCGTGCCCTATATGGGCGAACGCCACCGTTATCTGGATCTTGCCGGAGACCTGCGCTCCGAACTGGAAAAGATCGACGGTTTCATCTCGATCGAACGTTTCGAAAGCCTGACCATGCGCGGGAAAATCCTGTCGTTGTCCTTCTGGCGCGACGAGGAGGCGGTGAGGGGATGGCGCAATGTCGAAGCGCATCGCGCCGCCCAACAGGCCGGCCGCAACGGCATCTTTGCCGATTACCGGCTGCGCATCGGCCATGTGCTGCGCGACTACGGCATGTTCGAACGCGCCGAGGCGCCGGCCGACAGCCGGGGCGTCCATGCGGCGTAACCGGCCTCAGCTGTAGCGTGCCTCGGCAAGATCGATCTCGCGGATGAGTTTGCGGGCGATCTCCTCGGACACTTTCCGGGCGCGGCTGAGGCGAAAGATCTCGTCGCGCTCGGCCCGAAGGGCGGCTAGCCTCAGCCGTTTGTCGACGTCTTCCATCCGCCGCACCTGTTCCGCCTCGTCGCCGATCTTCGACCGTCCGTCGATACGCTGCCGGTAGAGTTCCATCAGGCGGGTGCCGACATCGCCATAGAGGTCGGCATCGGTGCGGCCTTCGCTCATCGCGTGCTGCAGCTTTTCGATCATCCGGATCGCCGCTTCGGACGAGGCGATACGCGCGGTATCCTCTTCCTTGTGGTGATCGGGTTCGGGCGGCAGTTCGAGGTTCTTGAGCAGGAAGGGCAGGCCGATGCTGGCGGCGATCAGCGATACGATGATCACGCCGGCGGCCAGGAAGATCGCCAGATCACGCGCCGGGAAGGGCGTGACGCCGTCGCCGAGAAAGAAGGGCAGCGTCAGCACACCGGCAAGGGTGATCGCCCCGCGCACGCCGGCAAGCGAGGTTGCCACAAGCAGCTTCCAGTGCGGCCTGCGGATCTGCTGGCCACGCCGGGCAGCGCGGAACATGGTGAAATGCAGCGACACCCACACCCAGGCGAAACGCAGGATGGCGAGCGCGACATTGATGGCGATCACATAGCCGATCAGCCAGAGCGGGTCGATATGGCCCGTCTCGGTGACCACTTTGGCCGCCCCCGAAACGATGCCCGGCAACTGTTCGCCCAGCAGCACGAACATCGTGCCGTTGAGCGCAAACTGCACCGTATCCCAGACCGCATTGCGCCGCACGCGGGTGATCGCCAGCGCCTGGCCTCTCAACTCGCATAACTCATGGTGACGCCGGCAGCGACCGCGGCAAGAATGCCCGAACAATGCAGATGTTCGGCGATCAGATAGGCGCCGAAGGGAATGAGCAGGCTGATGAGGATCTGCGCGCCCGGCTCTTCGCCGAGTTTTCTGGAAACCGTATCCTTCACCCGCACCACCAGCCAGGTAACACCGAAACCGATGGCCACGCCGCCGATCGCCACCCACAGGAAGGTGCCGACCGCATCGGTCACCGAAAACGCGCCGGTGACGGCTGCGGCCACCGCAAACCGCATGCAGACCAGGCCCGACGCATCGTTGAGCAGCGATTCCCCTTCGAGAATATGCATCAGCCGCGGCGGGATGGTGACGCGCTGGGCGATTGCCGAAACCGCGACCGGATCGGTCGGCGAAACGATGGCCGCCAGCGCAAAGGCCACCGCCAGCGGCATGGCCGGGATCATCCAGTGGATGAGGAAGCCGAGCCCGATCACCGTGAACACGACAAGCCCGAGCGCCAGTTCCAGGATCACCGCCTTGTCGCGGAAAAGCCCTTCCTTGGGGATGCGCCAGCCATCGAGAAACAGAAGCGGCGGCAGGAACAGCAGGAAGAAGATATCCGGCTGCAATTCGACACCGCCGCCGGTGACACCGGCAATCGCCGCCCCAAGCGCGATCTGGATCAGCGGCAACGGAATGGCAAGCGGCAGCAGGCGTGAGATCGTACCGCTGAGGATGACGGCGAGCAGCATGACGAGCCCGATGGTGATGCTTTCCAAGTCTTCGAATACCTGTTCCGTTCGCAATGTTTCCTTGAATAGGAAGCGAATGCGGGAGATGCAAGGCAAAGGGGCGGGAAAAACGGGAGAGCGCGGCTTCGGTGCGAACCGAGATGATCAAGCTATGGTCTGGCGATCGTCATCATCCGTTCAATTGCCGATTTCAGTTGAGGCAAATCGTGCTGGATGGCGTCCCAGATCACGTCGCTGGCGATTCGATGATATTCGTGGCGCAATACGTTTCCCATGCCGCGGATCGAACTCCATGGGATGTTTCGCTCGGTATCAAGCAACTCCGCTGGGATGTGCCGGCTTGCTTCCGAAATGATCTCGATAGCCCGCTGGATTCCCAGAAAGACCATGAATTCAGCCTCGATTTCCTCTCTGGTCCTTGGCCGTTTTCTCGATCCTTCGAAATCATCAAGAATTTCATCCAGAACGATCGTTGCATCGCGCGCCATCAGAAAATCCGTGTCGCCGAGTGCTCGATCCCGTCTTTCAGCATGGGATGAAGGCTGTCGCGGGTCGTCACGTCTATCTCGGTCGAGAACTCCTCTTCGAGAAACAGCTTTATGCCGATCAGATCGAACAGCGAAAACTTCTTCGTCCCATCATAATCGATGAACAGGTCGAGGTCGCTTTCCGCACCGGCCTCGTCGCGGGCAACCGAACCGAACAGGTAAAGCGAGGTCGCGCCGAGCGCCTTGATGGCGTCGGCCTTTTGCGTCAGCTTCTCGATCGCCTCGGTCCGTTTCATGGATACAACTCTAGCGCATCGGCGAAAAAAGCGGAAAAGATTTCGTAAAATCCACGCTGCACATCAGCCCGTGCCGGCAAGCCATTGGAACATTTTCTAGAAATCGGACGGGTGCTTCAGCTTTTGGTAACCAGAATGAGTAACCATAACAGTCAGTAAATTCGTTTTATGTATAGCGTAGCGAGTGTGAAATGGCTGCAGTTCTTCCGCTGGCCGACCTGAAAAAACAGGTTCGTCCGGACGCATGGGTTAACTCCATCATCAAGGGTGATTGCGTCGCCGCTCTCGAAGCGCTGCCGGACCATTCGGTCGACGTGATCTTTGCCGATCCGCCATACAACCTCCAGCTCGGCGGCACGCTGCATCGGCCGGATCACTCCGTCGTCGATGCCGTCGATGACGCCTGGGACCAGTTCGCCTCCTTCGAGATGTACGATGCCTTCACCCGCGCCTGGCTGCTGGCCTGCCGCCGCGTGCTGAAGCCGAATGGTACGATCTGGGTGATCGGCTCCTACCACAATATCTTCCGCGTCGGCTCGATCATGCAGGACCTGAATTTCTGGCTGCTGAACGACGTCATCTGGCGCAAGGTCAACCCGATGCCGAACTTCAAGGGCCGCCGTTTCCAGAACGCCCATGAAACGATGATCTGGGCCAGCCGCGATGCCAAGGCCAAGGCCTATACCTTCAATTACGATGCGCTGAAGGCCTCCAACGACGACGTGCAGATGCGCTCCGACTGGCTGTTCCCGATCTGCTCGGGCGGCGAGCGTCTGAAGGGCGACGACGGCAAGAAGGTTCACCCGACCCAGAAGCCGGAAGCCCTGCTGGCCCGCGTCATCATGGCCTCCACCCGGCCGGGCGACATCATTCTCGACCCGTTCTTCGGCTCCGGCACGACCGGCGCCGTCGCCAAGCGCCTCGGCCGCAACTTCGTCGGCATCGAGCGCGAGCAGGATTATATCGACGCGGCCTCCGCCCGCATCGAGGCGGTCGAACCGCTCGGCAAGGCGGAACTGACGGTGATGACCGGCAAGAAGGCCGAACCGCGCGTCGCCTTCAACGTGTTGGTCGAGGCAGGCTTGCTCAAACCCGGCCAGGTTTTGACCGACGCAAGACGTCGCTACAGCGCGATCATCCGCGCCGACGGTACGCTTTCTTCCGGTGGCGATGCGGGTTCGATCCACCGGCTCGGTGCTAAAGTACAGGGCTTTGATGCCTGCAACGGATGGACCTTCTGGCACTTCGACGACGGCCAGACACTGCGTCCCATTGATGAACTGCGCGTCGTCATACGCAACGATCTGGCCAAGGTCGGCTGAACCACCAGCCGAACCAGATCGATCCTTTCCTCTTCCGGTTTTGTACCTCTAGTCCCGGAAGAGGATCATCGGCGCCCGGGCGGCTGTGCCCGGGCGCCATTTTTTTTGGACCTAAGCTAGAAGAACCGCGTTCTGTTCAGCCGCACGCGATCGGCAAGCAGCGCAAGTCTGCTCGCCACATAGATCCCGCTTTCCATCACGCTGATCCTCACCGCACCGTCCGCCTCGAACGTGTCCACGGTCGTATCCGTCACCGCGCCGTCGAGAAAATCGGTTGTCACCGTCAATCGCCGGCCCGAGCGTGAGACCGTCACCCTCTTGCACAGGCCGTCCCTCATTTCGAAGGCAAAACTCTGCTCGAAATAATCGGATGACATCTCGACTGTATCTGAGTTTCTGTCAGGATGAAGATACATGGAAGCCTGCTTGGCGAACACAGTTTCGCTATACCGGGAAAGACGACTTGCAGTTGCGCATCCGCCGGGTAATCTGACTATGAATCCATCCTGATGGATGGTGAAATTGCACTGAAATTAGTAAAATGTTTTTCACCTGTAAACCAATTTCCACTCAGAGTTACATGTAGATGAAAATTCTACTCTCGGACGATGTCGCGGGCAGGATCGAATCCAAGCTTGCCAAGTTTTCGCGTAGCTGGGCGAAGCTGGGTCTCGATCCCCTGCGGCAGGCGGTTTGCTTCAAGGTTCTTGTTCTGTGCGAGATGCTTGGCGGCAGGACGTTGGCCGCCGATGCCGTCGATCTGGCCGACAACACGCTCGACAATTACCGCCATGGCAAGAAGGACCCGACCTTCGCCAAGCTGGAACTGATGGCCGACAAGGCTGGGATTGCCGCGCGTTATCTGGGCGGGGAGTGGTTCTTCGAGAAGGACGCCATACGGATCGAGCTTTCCGGGCGTGGTGGTGTTTCGCGTTTTACCGCGCCGCCCGGTCTGATGGACAATCCGACCCAACCCTATCTGCACGGCTATGACGAGATCGTGCCGTCATTCGCGGCGGCCGACGTGATCGAGCAATATTGGGCAAGGCTCGGGCTTGATCCGGCCTCGCTTTCGACAGTGCTGGCGGAAGGCGACAGCATGATGCCGACCATTGCCGATCAGTCGCCGGTCTTCCTCGATACCGGCGATCGCGGTCTCGTCGATGGCGCGATTTATGCCATCAAGGTCGATGGGCGGCTGATCATTCGCCGTGTCCAGCGGCTGATCGGCGGCGGGCTGCAATTGCTGGCCGACAATGCAAGCGCCTATCCGCCCCAGGAAATCGGCGAAAAAACGCTCGCCGATCTCGATATTCTCGGCCGCGTGCGCAGCGCCGCCGTCACCTGCTGATATTGCGAACCTAGATCGCCACGCCGTGGGCGATCAGATCCTTGCGCAGGGTTTCGGCATCGGTGAACTGCACGGCTTTCCAGCCGGCCGCGCGTGCGCCTTCCACATTCACCATCGTATCGTCGATGAAGATCGACTTTTCCGGCGCAAGGCCGAAATCCTTCGCATGCCGCTCGTAGATCGCCACGTCCGGCTTGATCAGCCCGATCTCGCCCGACACGGTTACGCCGCGCGTCGCATTGAGGAACGGAAAAATCCCGCGCGCCTCGACAAATGTATCGGCGGCGAAATTGGTCAGCATCGTCACGTCATGGCCCTTGTCGATCAGTTCGAGCATCAGGGCCACGGAGCCGTCATAGGCATGCGGCACCATCTCGTGCCAATGCTTGCGGAAGGCGCGGATATGCTCTTCGCGATCGGGATGCTGCGCGATCAGCAGCGCCTCGGCCTCTTCCCAGGTGCGGCCGCGATCCTGCTCGATGTTCCAGTCATGGGTGCAGATGTTCTGGAAGAACCATTTGCGCTCGTCGGCGTCGGGAATGATGCGGGAAAAGGGAAGGTTCGGGTCGTAATGGATGAGAACCTTGCCGATGTCGAAGACGATATGGTCGATCTGGCCTGCCATGATGGTTCCTGAATCAGCGTTTCACAAAGGCGGTTGGAATAGCCTGACTGATTACCTTTTTCATGACAGTCGGCAAAGCCTGTTCGTCGAGTTCCTCGACCGCCACCCACCAGCCCGCTGGCGCGTCCGCGGTCGCGATGCGGCTGCGATAGACCGAAAGCCTCAGCTCGAAATGGGTGAACACATGGGTGATGACCCCGCAAGGCTGCCAGTCGGCATCGAAGGGCGCGTGTTCCGAACCCGTTCCGCCGTCGATCCGCGCGGTCCAGGCGGTCGTCGGCACTTCCGTCATGCCGCCAAGCAGACCGGTCTCGACCCGTCGCCGCAAAAGGATGGTGCCTTCGTCGGTGACGGCGACGAAAGCCGCCCCGACACGCACCGGCTTATCCTTTTTCTTGGCCTTCACCGGAAAACGCTCAGGGTCGTGCTCGCTGAGCGCCAGACAGTCGTCGCGGAAGGGACAGAGCGCGCAGGCAGGGCGTTTCGGCGTGCAGATGGTTGCCCCCAGATCCATCATCGCCTGGGCAAAATCGCCCGGCCGGTCCGAAGGCGTCAGTTCGCGCACCTTTTGTTTCATCAGCGGTTTGGAGCCGGGCAGGGGGGCGTCGATCGCAAACAGGCGCGAGATCACCCGCTCGACATTGCCGTCCATCACGGCCGATTGCCGGTTGAAGGCTATGGCCGCGACAGCCGCCGACGTATAGTCGCCAATCCCCGGCAGGGCTCTGAGCCCGTCCTCGGTATTCGGGAAAATGCCGTCATGGTCGTTGGCCACCGCTTCGGCGCATTTTTTGAGGTTGCGGGCGCGGGCGTAATATCCGAGCCCCGCCCATGCGGCCATCACGTCGTCTGAAGGGGCAGCGGCAAGATCCGTCACCTTCGGCCAGCGGTCGAGAAATTTGGCGAAATAGGGTTTGACCGCCTGCACCGTGGTCTGCTGCAGCATCACTTCCGACAGCCAGATATGGTAGGGATCGGCCCGTTTCCCGGCTTTGGCCGCAGAAGGGCTCACCCGCCAGGGCAGTTCGCGATGGTGCCGGTCATACCAGGAAAGCAGCCTTGTCGCGTGGGCGCGGTGGAGGTGGGGGAGAGCGTATCGAGCATCGTTTGCCGTCATGGGGGATCTTGCCCTATACTTGTAGAATGAATGCGCCGGCATCAAGGACGGCCAAGTCGCAACAGACCGGTTATCCAGTCATGATTAAGCCCGCCAAGAGAACGCCCTTCCAGCGCAAGGGCGCAAATCAGATCGCCGAGATCGCCAACGGCCTCATCGATCCGGTGCTGGCCAAGCGCGCCGGCATTTCCACCGCACTGCTCGGCTCCTGGGACGAGATCGCCGGCGAGGAATTTGCCGATTGCACCCGGCCGGAAAAGATCGTCTGGGCCCGCAATGACGGTTACCGCGACGACGGTTATACGCCCGGTACCCTGACGATCGCCTGCGAAGGCGCCCGCGCGCTTTTCCTCACCCACGCGCAGGGAGAGCTGATCGGCCGCATCAACGCCTTTTTCGGCTTTCCGGCCGTGCGCCAGATCCGCATCGTCCAGAAACCGGTCTCGCCGCAGGTCAAGCATTCGAAGACCCCACGGCCGCTGAAGGGCGAACCGGCGCAAAAACTGCACGACATGATGGAAGGCATCGAAAGCGAGGCGCTGCGCAAGGCGGTTGAGCGGCTGGGGACTGCGGTTCTGCAGCAGAAACGGGGACGGTAGGCTCCCGCTGCGAACCCCCTCACCAACAAAATCTAGCACTTAGCCTTTGGCTAAGATGCTGATTTTGTAACCTCTCCCACCAAGGGAGAGGTAGGGCGTCGAGAGTGCGGCACTGTATCTCTCCCCCTTGTGGGAGAGAAAGCGATTTCAACATCTTAGCCAAAGGCTAAGTGTTAGAAATCGCAAGTGAGGGGATTTTCTCCGGTATCGAATGCCCCAACAACCGCAATTTGTCACAATTCTTTGAAGTAAGTTACGTATCGGCAACTTGCCGGGGAGGAAGCGCCGGGATACGGAGTTTCCGACCTAAAAGATTCCTTGAACACGGGTGTTCCATGCTTTTCACCGATATGACCACGACCCGGCGCGCCCTTCTTGGCGGTGTGGCCGTCACTGCCCTCGCTCTGGCGCTGCCGCTCGGCGTGACTGACGCCTTTGCCCAGGAGAAGCCGGAATCCCAGGGCGATGTCGATATGGCTGCCGTCCTGAAGCCGGGTCCTCTGCCGGAAATGTCGCTCGGCAAGGCTGATGCGCCGATCAAGATCGTCGAATACATGTCGATGACCTGCCCGCATTGCGCCAATTTCCACAACGTCACCTTCGATGCGATCAAGACCAAATATGTCGATAGCGGCAAGGTCCAGTTCACCATCCGCGAATTCCCCTTCGATCCGGTTGCCACCGCCGCCTTCATGCTGGCACGCAGCAATCCGCAGAAGCCGGAAGAGCTTGCCACGCCGGAACAGTATTTCGCCATGGTCTCCATGCTGTTCAAGCAGCAGCGCGCCTGGGCGGCCCCGGCCGACAAGGATGTCCGCAACGCCCTGATGCAGACCGTCAAGATCGCCGGTTACACACAGCAGAGTTTCGAGACCTGCTTGACGAACCAGAAGCTTCTCGATGAAATCAACAATGTGGTAAAGCGGGCGGCGGATGAATTCGGCGTCAACTCCACGCCTACCTTCCTGATCAACGGGAAGAAGTATTCTGGAGACATGTCGGTTGATACCATGTCGGCGCTTCTCGACAGCATCTGATAACATCCTCTCTGTCGAGTGGGTGAGGGGCGTGGCATGAAATTCAACAAGCTGCGCCTCGTCGGGTTCAAGTCCTTCGTCGAGCCGACGGAATTCATCATCGAGCGCGGCCTGACCGGTGTGGTCGGGCCGAATGGCTGCGGCAAGTCCAATCTTGTCGAAGCGCTTCGCTGGGTGATGGGCGAAAACTCCTACAAGAACATGCGCGCGTCCGGCATGGACGACGTCATCTTTTCCGGTTCCGGCAACCGCCCGGCGCGCAACACCGCCGAAGTCGGGCTTTATCTCGATAATTTCGATCATACCGCCCCCGCCGTCTTCAACGATGCCGACGAGATCCAGGTCACCCGCCGCATCGAGCGCGAGAACGGCTCCGTCTACCGCATCAATGGCAAGGAAAGCCGCGCCAAGGACGTGCAGCTTCTGTTTGCCGATGCCTCCACCGGCGCCCGCTCGCCCTCCATGGTGGGGCAGGGCCGCATCGGTGAGTTGATCAATGCCAAGCCGCAGGCCCGTCGGCAGCTGCTCGAAGAGGCGGCCGGCATTTCTGGCCTGCATTCGCGCCGCCACGAGGCCGAGCTTCGCCTGCGCGCCGCCGAAACCAATCTCGAACGGCTGGAAGACGTCGTCGTTCAGCTGGAAAGCCAGATCGAGAGCCTGAAACGCCAGGCCCGCCAGGCCAACCGCTTCAAGGCGCTGTCGGCCGATATCCGCGCCCGCGACGCGATGCTTTTGCATATCCGCTGGGTCGAGGCCGAACAGGCAGAGCTTGAGGCACAGACCGCGCTCAACCAGATCACCAACGTGGTTGCCGAAAAAGCGCAGGCGCAGATGGAAGCCGCCAAGAACCAGGCGATTTCCAGCCTGAAATTGCCGGAACTGCGCGAGGACGAAGCCAAGGCCGGTGCCGCCCTGCAACGCCTGCAGATCGCCCGCAGCCAGCTTGAAGAAGAAGCCGGTCGCCTGCTGAAACGCCGCGACGAGCTGACCCGCCGGCTTGCCCAGCTGGCCGAAGACATTCGCCGCGAGGAACAGCTCGCCGCCGACAATACGAGTTTTCTCGCCAAGCTGGACGAGGAAGAGGCCGAACTCAACGACATGCTGGCCGATAGCGGTGCCGAAAGCGCCGATCTGCACGAGGCTTTCGAGGCGGCCGGCGCGACGCTTGCTGAGAGCGAGCAATTGCTGGCGGCCATTACCGGCGAACGCGCCGAGGCTGCTGCCGGCCGCAACCAGCTGGAACGCCTGATCCGCGACCTTGCAGAGCGCCGCCAGCGCCTCGACCGCCAGCGGCAGGACGCGGCAGCCGAACTCGATGCCGTCACCGGCCGGCTCGCAACGCTGGACGATCCGGCCGAAAAGGCCGAACTGGTCGAAGCCGCCGAGATCGGCCTCGAAGATGCGACCGCCGCCGCCGAAGATGCCGAATCTGCCCTTGCCGCCACCCGCGCCGGGGAACTTGCCGCCCGCCGTCCGCTGGAAGATGCAAGGACGGCGCTGAACGGCTTGCAGACCGAGGCCCGCACCATCTCGAAAATGCTGGCCGCCGGCGCCACCTCCGGCGATTTCGTGCCGGTGGCAGAAATGGTCCATGTCGAACGCGGTTACGAGGCAGCCCTTGGTGCAGCCCTCGGTGACGATCTGGAAAGCCCGGTCGATGCCGCAGCTCCCACTTATTGGGCGATGAACGGTGATCCTTCGGCTGACCCCCGCCTGCCGGATGGTGTTGAGCCGCTGTCTTCCCGCGTCACCGCCCCGCCGGAACTTGCCCGCCGTCTCGCCCAGATCGGCATCGTCTCGGTGATAAGGCCGCGGCCCTGATGGCGTCGCTCAAGCCCGGCCAGCGGCTGGTGACCAAACAAGGCGCCGTTTATCGTTGGGATGGCCATGTCACCGGCTCCGAAGCGCCGGGTGCCGCAGCGCTCAGGCTTTCCCAGAAGAACCGCCTCTCCGAACTCGAAGCCGAGATCGACGAGGCCCGTGATGTGCTTTCCGAATGCGAAAGCCTGCTGGCCGATGCGCTCGCCGAAATCGCCTCCAGCGAGCGCACGCTCTCCGATGCCCGCGACCGGGTGAGGTTAGCCACCCGCCAGGTTAGCGATGCCCGCGAGGCGCTGGCCGCGGCCGAACGCGCATCCGGCGATCTGATGCGCCGCCGCGATGTCGTGTCCGAAGCGCTGAGCCAGGTCGATGGGCAGATCGAGGACATCGAGGTCCAGGGCGAAAACGCCCGGATCGAACTCGAAAACGCCCCCGATATTTCCGATCTCGATACCCGTCTGCTGAACCAGCAGGCGACGGTCGCGACCGATCGCGGCCGTCTGGCCGAAGCCCGCGCCAGCTATGAGGGCCTGAGCCGCGAGCTGGAAGCCCGCAAGCGCCGCATCGCCGCCATTGCCCAGGAGCGGTCTTCCTGGAAGGCCCGCGCCGACAGCGCCGCCCGGCATATCGAAAGCCTGCGCGAACGCGAGGAAGAGGCGCGCGACGAGATCGTCGAGCTGGAGGCCGCCCCCGAAGAGGTGGACGATCGCCGCCGCAACCTGCTCTCCGAATTGCAGAAGGCGGAGGAAGCCCGCCGCAATGCCGCCGACCAGCTGGCAATTGCCGAAACCCGCCAGCGCGAGGCCGACCAGAAGGCGGCGACCGCGCTGTCCGAACTCGCCGACGTGCGCGAAAAGCGCGGCCGTGCCGAGGAGCGTCTCGTTTCCGCTGCCGAAAAACGCCACGAAAGCGAACAGCGCATCCGCGAGGCATTGAATGTCTCCCCGCCGGAAGTGCTGCGCCTCACCGGCCTTCAGCCCGGCCAGCCGCTGCCGGATATCCGCACCATCGAGCGTGACGTCGATCGCCTGAAGATGGAGCGCGAGCGCCTGGGCGCCGTCAATCTGCGCGCCGATGAGGAGCAGAAGGAGCTTTCCGACAAGCTCAATACCCTGACCCGCGAGCGCGACGATGTGGTCGATGCGATCCGCAAGCTGCGTGGCGCCATCCAGAGCCTCAACAAGGAAGGCCGCGAACGCCTGATCGCCGCTTTCGATGTCGTCAACGCCCAGTTCCAGCGGCTGTTCACCCACCTCTTCGGTGGCGGCACGGCCGAACTGCAGCTGATCGAATCGGAAGATCCGCTCGAAGCTGGGCTCGAAATCCTCGCCCGTCCGCCGGGGAAGAAACCGCAGACCATGACGCTTCTGTCCGGCGGCGAGCAGGCGCTGACCGCCATGGCGCTGATCTTCGCCGTCTTCCTCACCAATCCGGCGCCGATCTGCGTGCTGGACGAAGTGGATGCACCGCTCGACGACCACAATGTCGAGCGCTATTGCAACCTGATGGACGAGATGGCCGCCTCCACCGAGACGCGCTTCATCATCATCACCCACAATCCCATCACCATGGCCCGGATGAACCGTCTTTTCGGCGTCACCATGGCCGAACAGGGTGTCTCCCAGCTGGTCTCCGTCGATCTGCAGACGGCCGAGCTGCTGCGCGAAGCGGTCTGATCGAAAGATCGGATTCGTAGAGCGGGAAACGCGGCATCTCGGTAAAATGCGCTCCTCGGCTCAGGCGTCCGCTCGGACCGCAAAACTTTTCGCATCCCGATTGATAGTCATCATATCTACGTTGTTTCACCCATATAGGGGATGCGCGGCATGTGGTATATGGCTACATGAAATGATGAATTCGCGGGGGCTGGGGGGCGCCTTTCAGGTGCAAAAGCCGATCTGTCGAATATCTACCCCCCGCACAGGTTTCCTGTCCTGTGCGGAAAGGCTTTGCGGGGCCGAGTGATCCGGCCCCGCAAAGTCTTTATATCCCTCCGATTATCTCCCTTCCCACCCACACACCTCTCCTTTATGCGCCAAATTGCCGGTTGCGGATTGTTGCGCCGCACCATATTGCTGCCGTGTTGATTTCCCAACCTATTGCAAAAGCTCTGGATTCAGAGAAGATTGGCCACGGAGGAAGGCATGGTCAAACGGGTCTACTGGTTTGGGGGCGCAAGGGCTGACGGCGGTGCTGCCGATATTGCCCTGCTTGGCGGCAAGGGTGCCCATCTCGCGGAGATGGCAAACCTCGGCCTGCCCGTGCCTCCCGGACTGACGATCACCTGTGACTGTTGCCTCGAATTTTTCCGCAATGACCGCAAGCTGTGTGAAGATCTGAAGGCCGATGTGCTGGCCGGCCTGCAACTCGTCGAGCAGGAAACCGGCCGCGTTTTCGGCGGTGCTGAACGGCCGCTACTTCTCTCCGTCCGCTCCGGTTCGCGCGCCTCGATGCCGGGAATGCTCGATACGGTCCTCAATCTCGGCCTCAACGACGAAACGGTGCAGGCGCTCGGCCATGATGCCGGCGACGCCCGTTTTGCCTGGGACAGCTACCGCCGTTTCATCCAGATGTATGCCGATGTGGTGATGGGCCTCGACAACGAGATCTTCGAAGAGGTTCTCGAAGACGAGAAGGGCCGCCTCGGCCGCCAGAACGATACCGATCTTTCCGCCCTCGAATGGCAGCATATCGTCGATCTTTACAAGCGGCTGATCGATGAGGAACTGGGCGAAAGTTTCCCGCAGGATCCGCATGTGCAGCTGTGGAAGGCGATCGCCGCGGTTTTTTCCAGCTGGCACAATGCCCGCGCCGTCACCTACCGCACACTCCACCGCATCCCCGAGACATGGGGAACCGCGGTCAATGTCCAGGCCATGGTGTTCGGCAATCTCGGCTCGACATCGGCCACCGGCGTTGCCTTCACCCGCAACCCGTCGACCGGCGAAAAGGCGCTATACGGCGAATTTCTCGCCAATGCCCAGGGCGAGGATGTCGTGGCCGGCATCCGCACGCCGCAATCGATCACCGAGGAAGGCAGGCTCGCATCCGGCTCCGAAAAGCCGTCGATGGAAAAGCTGATGCCGGAGACTTTTGTCGAATTCCGCCAGATCTGCGAACGCCTCGAAAAGCACTATCAGGATCTGCAGGATGTCGAATTCACTGTCGAGCGCGGCAAGCTGTGGATGCTGCAGACCCGCACCGGCAAACGCACGACGCGTGCCGCCATGCGCGTTGCCGTCGAGATGGTGGACGAGGGGCTGATCTCGGAAGAACAGGCCGTCTGTCGCATCGATCCGCCGTCGCTCGACCAGCTTCTGCACCCGACCATCGATCCGCGGGTCGAGCGCCATGTTATCGGCTCCGGCCTGCCGGCATCGCCGGGGGCGGCCACCGGTGAAATCGTCTTCACCGCCGAACAGGCCGTCGAAGTCGAGGCCGAAGGCCGGCGCGCCATCCTCGTGCGCATCGAAACCAGCCCGGAAGACATTCACGGCATGCACGCCGCCGAAGCCATCCTGACGACGCGTGGCGGCATGACCAGCCATGCGGCGGTCGTCGCCCGCGGCATGGGCATCCCCTGCGTCGTCGGTGCCGGCTCGATGCGCGTCGACCTGCGCAACGAGCTGCTGACCGGCGTCGGCGGCACGACCCTGAAAAAGGGCGACATCGTCACCATCGACGGGTCTTCCGGCCAGGTCCTGAAAGGCCGGGTCGCCATGCTGCAGCCGGAACTCTCCGGCGATTTCGGCCGCCTGATGATATGGGCCGACAAGGCACGCCGCATGCAGGTCAGGACCAATGCCGATACGCCGCAGGATGCCCGCGCGGCCCGTTCCTTCGGCGCCGAAGGCATCGGCCTTTGCCGCACCGAACACATGTTTTTCGAGGGCGAACGCATCCATGCGATGCGCGAGATGATCCTGGCCGAAGACGAGCCGGCCCGCCGCACGGCACTCGCCAAGCTTCTGCCGCTGCAGCGCTCGGATTTCACCGAGCTTTTCACCATCATGCACGGCCTGCCGGTGACCATCCGCCTTCTCGATCCGCCGCTGCACGAATTTTTGCCCAAGACCGAAGCCGAGATAGACGACGTGGCCCGCGCCATGGGCATGCCCGCCGCCTTTCTTGCCCGCCGTATCGATGCGATCCACGAATTCAACCCGATGCTCGGCCATCGCGGCTGTCGCCTGGCGATCTCCTTTCCCGAGATTGCCGAGATGCAGGCCCGTGCCATCTTCGAGGCGGCTACGGAAGCCGCCAGGGAAACCGGCGAGCCGGTCGAACTCGAAATCCTCGTGCCGCTGGTCAGCCTCAAGGCCGAACTCGATTACGTCAAAGGCGTGATCGACGCCGTCGCCGCCGAAGTGTTTGCCGAAACCAACATGAAGATCGGTTATCTCGCCGGCACCATGATCGAACTGCCGCGCGCCGCCATCCGCGCCCATGTGATTGCCGAGACGGCGGAATTTTTCTCCTTCGGCACCAACGACCTCACCCAGACGACCTTCGGCATGTCGCGAGACGATGCCGCAACCTTCATTCCCACCTATCAGCGAAAAGGCATAATCGAGCACGACCCGTTCATTTCGCTCGATTTTGATGGCGTCGGCGAACTCATTCAGATCGGCGCGGAGCGTGGGCGAAAGACCAAGCCCGATCTCAAGCTCGGCATTTGCGGCGAACATGGCGGCGATCCGGCCTCGATCCATTTCTGCGAGAATGCCGATCTCGATTATGTCTCCTGCTCGCCCTTCCGCGTGCCCGTCGCGCGGCTTGCCGCCGCCCAGGCGGCAATCGCCAAGCGCCGGGGCTGAATTTCCCTCCTGCAGCACTGCTCCCGATCGCGAAGCCCGCCGGATATGTTATGCTGGTTTCCTGGCGGCAAACCTTGGGAGGGGACGATGCCACGCCTGGACCATGTGAATATCCACACCCGTGATGCACCCGCCATGCTCGGTTTCCTGAAAACCATGCTGGGCGCAGAGGAGGGGTTTCGCCCGCCCTTCGACGTTCCGGGCCATTGGCTTTACCTCGACGGCCATCCGGCTATCCACCTCAACATCGTCGAGCGCGAGAAAACTTTCCGCCCGGCATGCTCAACCACGTCGCCTTCGCCTTTTATGACCGGGCCGAGATACTGGAAAAGGTGAAAGCCACCGGTTTTCGCTACGAAGAAGATATCATCCCGGGAACCGACATAGGCCAGATTTTCGTCTACGGGCCCGAGGGGATCAGGATCGAACTGCAATACCGGCGGTGAGCGCTCACGGGCGATGCACATAGACCGGCCGCGTCACGATCACCGTCGGCCCCCAGAACATCGCATCGTTGCGATCCATCATCGAGCGGCTCTCGGCGCGGCGGTCGAGATCGAGGTCAAGCAGGCAGCGGGCCATCGCATCGGTATTCGGACGGAAGCCGTAGGAAGCACAGGTTTTCTCGTCCGCCGCTCGCCGTTCCTCCGGCGTCATCGTCTGGCAGGAGGCCAGGAGCGCAAGCAGGACGGAGGAAAGCAGGATACGGGAAAAACGCATGGTCATGCTCCAGAGGATTCGGCGAAGGAAACCATCTTTTAGAATTGAGACCTATCATGTCAAATTCCCTGTCCTTGCTCGAAATATTGACGTGTAGCTCGCCATGCGCAGCACCAGCTCACCAGTCTCGCTAAAGTTTGAGATGCGATCTGTTCTACAGCTTAGAAAAGTTGGTGCCCCATGTCGGAAATGTTGCTGAAGAATTTTTACTACGGAAATGAAATCAATGACCCTGACGCGCTGATGTTCTGGCCTCGCCAGGCGCTGGGTCAAGAGTTGTCCGACGAGCAACTCAACCGCATTCAAAGCAATGTTACCCAGTTCTTTTCCACGAAGCTCGGCGGAAATTTTGGCGGATCGATTACCGCAGGGGACGCAACTGTGATTGCGGCGATCATGGAAATGGTTCGTCCAGTCGAAATGATCGAAATAGGTGTCGCGGCGGGTTTCTCTTCGGCTTTCATCCTAGCCTATGCGGCCGTCTCCGGACTGGTGAAGGATCGCACCTATCTCCACAGCATCGATCTGAATGTCGAGCTTAAGCCAGGTCAGTTGGTCGGCAACTATGTCCGTGAAAACTACCCGGCATTGCTTCCCTTTTGGGATTTCAATACGCGGCAGACCAGTGCAACGATGCTGGATAAAACCTTCGACATCAAATTGCATGGTGACGGTCCCGTTGTTGCGTTTGTCGATGGCGGGCACGAACACCCCTGGCCGCTGATCGACATCATCTACCTCTATCACAAGCTCCCGCGCGGCAGCTGGGTGGTGATGCAGGATGTCCAGATGATGGAGCGTTGGATTGCCGACATGGTGGTTTTGAATTTCCCGATCCCACCCTCGCAGCGCGGCGTGAACTATGTTGCGAGCCATTGGCCCGGGACCAAAAAGCTTGGCTTCAAGATGGCCTATAACAGCGCGGCAATCTGCCTTGATATTCCTGAATGGCAGTTTCGCGGTTTCATAGAGGAATGCTGCAGATATCCCTTCGAGACGGATTTCGATCGGCAGGACTTGCTCAAGCGATATTCGAGTGGTGCGAGGTGACTTAAGTCACGACCATGCGGAGATGCACCACACGACCCCGATGAGGACCTAATGGCCGTCGCCATCGGAAGGAGATTCTCCGTCAACTCTCTCCATCCCGGTCATGGTGGTGGAGAGAGGGAAGCGCCGGCGTCTTCCGGCTCTTTTCGGATCATTTGGCAACCATATCCTTCAGCTTGGAGATGGCATGCGTTCGGGGCAGGGCATCTGCCGGCAAGACGCGCGGATGGACGCCAAAATCCGTTTTCAAGCCGGACCGGCATAAAGACCACCCGCATCATCCACGGCGCTTTGAGATTCCATTTCTTCGCCACCTGCCTTACACAGTCATGACCGCTATCGCCCGGAGCTTGCGCCGCCTTCATGACAGTCCGTTTCGTCCGGCCCGTGTCCCATTCCTGCCTATCTCGGACGACGTCTCGCTCTGTCCGCGCTTCTCCTGTTTGTGATCGTCACGCTCGCCCATCGTTTCGGC
The DNA here is from genome assembly GCA_028283625.1 of Acidobacteriaceae bacterium. Taxonomy (GTDB): domain Bacteria; phylum Acidobacteriota; class Terriglobia; order Terriglobales; family Acidobacteriaceae; genus Granulicella. The sequence continues at coordinate 235,040 of JAPWKG010000026.1, forward strand.
CCGCTGAGCGAACCGACCTTCCTGGCGCTGCTGCTGTTGTCAGCCGCGATTGCCGCAGCCTCCTTGCCTCTGTCGCTTTTCGGTCTCGCCCGGCTCTGGCAGGTCGGCGCAGACGGCGGTATCGCCGCCACCAAGGGGCTGATCTATGCGGCGCTGCCGCTTGGCGTCGTCCTTCTACGGGGCGGTGCAATATTATAGCTTCCCGGCACTCTACGACGTTTCCACCGATCTTGCCGATCCGCCGGCCTTCATCACCGAATTTCATGCCGACCAGCAATGGCTGCCGCGGCAGGCAGCACCGGCTGCCGGCGAGCGGCGGGTGCAGCTTGGTGCCTATCCCGGCCTGATCGGCCGGCGTTACGAAGGCGCGCTCGACCGTGTGTATGACGGCGTGCGCAAGGCAGCGCTCTCTTCCCGCATCACCATCGGCAAGACGCAAGGGCTGTCGCTGGTGGAACCGGACCTGACCGAACGGGCAGCCCCCAAGGATGACCAGGCGCCGGTGCCGGATGTCGCCCCGATTCCCATGGCGCGACCGGAACCCTCGCTCGATCCGGCGCTTGGCAGCGTCGGCGACGTGTTGCTTCAGGGCCAGACCCGCACGCTGATCGCCGGCCTTCGCTTCGATGTGGTGATCAGGCTGCGCGAAGACGCCGAAACGACCTCGGTCGATATCCGCGTCGTTTCCCGTTACGGCCCGCATGACCTGGGTTTCAGTGCCGCGATCGCCGAGGATTTCCTCGACCGGCTGGACCAGGAACTTCTCGGCCTTGCGGGCGGCTGATCTGTCTTAAGAAACAGGCCGGTAGAGACCGGCCAGCGAAGGCGGTCCATCCGTCGCCACGCGGCCTTTTTCGATCAGGTCTTCGATATGGGCGAGAACCGAAAGGGCGGCCGCCCCATGCAGCCGCGGATCGGTCTTGGCATAGATGGTTTTCACCATGTCGGGGATCAGCCTATCGCCGGCGCGGATGCGCTCCATCACCGCCCGCTCGCGCATCCGCCGATGGGTGCGCAGGCCGCGAAGAAACGAGGCCGGCTCGCGCACCGGGCCGCCATGGCCGGGAAAATAGATGCGGTCGTCGCGGGCAAGCAGCTTTTCGATCGAGGTCATGAAATCGGCCATCGACCCGTCCGGCGGTGCGACGATCGTTGTTGCCCAGGCCATCACATGATCGGCGGAAAACACGATGCCGGTGCCGTCGAGCGCAAATGCCGAGTGATTGGCGGTATGGCCCGGCGTATGGATCGCCGAAAGCGACCAGCCATCGCCGTCGATCACCTGCCCGTCGCCGATCGCGATATCGGGCAGGAAGGCGCTGTCGGCGCTTTCCGCAAACGGGTTCACCTCACCCTCGTGCAGCAGGCGTGCCGCCCGATGCGGACCTTCCGCCACCGTCAGCGCCCCGGTTGCGGCCTTGAGGCGTGCGGCAAGCGGCGAATGATCCCGGTGCGTATGGCTGACGAAGATATGGCTGACCGGCCGCCCGTCGATCGCCGCCATCAAGGCCTCGAAATGCGCTTCGTCCTCGGGGCCCGGATCGATGACGGCGAGCGTCGACTTGCCGACGATATAGGAATTCGTGCCGTGAAAGGTGAAAGGCGAGGGGTTGTTGACGGTGATCCGGGCAACGCCGTCTGCGACTGGAACCGCAATGCCGTGCGCCGGCAGAAATTCGGTGTCGAAGTCGATGTCGTTTGCCATATCTTTCTCTCGTCCGCCTGCTCATGCCGCCGCAACCATGCCTTAGAGCCTTTCCTGGTTAAATTAGGGGGGAGAGGTTGTCAGGGAAAGGGGGCGACGGGGGCGGGGGTGGGGGGGGGGGGAAGGGGGAAGGGGGGGCGCCGGGATTTAACCGGCTCTAGCACCGCTTGTCTGGTCCTGCATGGGCAAATACATGCATTGGGAAAATAGGCGGAAGATGAAAGATTGCCGTTGAGGGCAAAGGAAAGCTTTGCTAGAGGAGACGCTTGATCTGCGGTTTTTGACAGCCGTCAGTGAAGTGTTGGGGCGTAGCCAAGCGGTAAGGCACTGGTTTTTGGTACCGGCATCCCCAGGTTCGAATCCTGGCGCCCCAGCCACAATCTCGATTTATCCCACCTTGATTGAGGCCGCGATCGATAACGATCTGGCGGCTCTCTGCAGATTAATGCCTCAGACAAAGGCATTGTAGGTGGTCGGGTTCATGCGTCTGATTTGTCTCAGCACACGGTAGGGCACGCTCGACTTCGTGACGATGTAGCGCGGCGAGGTTTTTCCGCCGAAGCCGGAAAACAGCAGGATCGCGCCGGCATTGCTGATGCCGTCGAAATCGAACACGTAACCCATCGATATGGCCGACTGGATTGCGTTCCAGATCAACAGCGGCACCACCCCGTTACCCGCATCCGGATCCCTGGTCGACATCAGGTAATAATAGGTATTGTTGTCCCAGACGCAGAAGATCGCCGCCTTGACGTCTCCCGTGCCGTATTCGCGCGCCATCAAGACATGACCGCGACCGCGTTCCATCGCCTTGATCGCGACTTCCCGGCAGATGTCGAAATCGATATTGGCCCGCATGTGCTTCTTTTCCAGATGCGCATTGGCCAGATGGAAAAAGGCTTCCGGGTCCGAGCTTTCATAGACGTCGAATTTTTCGGCCGCCCGGCGGATCACGTTTCGCGTCTTGTCGCGCATCGCCTTCCAGATGGCCGATTCCGGCAGGGGCTGGATCTCGAAGGTGAACTGCACCTCGACATTATAACCCTGCGCCTGGAAGGGCAGGGCGTCGCAGACGCCGCGATGCATCTTCTGGCGGAAGGATGACAGCGGCGGCAGTTTGCGGATCAGTTCCTGGGTTATCGAGTGACGCTTGACGTATCGATTGGCCTCGCTGCCCCCGCCATCATTGATGCCGGGTCCGAGGAAATGGGTCAGCGTCGGCATATTGCTGCTCGACAGCCCGTAACGGGAATTCACCATATAGGGAAGACGTCCGACGGTGCGCCCGCCATCCCTGACTTCGACGAAATCGACCCGGCCGCGCGTCGATGCGTCCAGCCACCAGTCTTCGTGAAATATAGTTGGTCTCAGGCAGTCGAATGCATTTACGGCAGTAACCTTAAGTCGGCTCTGCTGGTCAATACTCTGGCTACGCGTGATCATCGAATCTAGGCCTCAATACTATAGATTCTGATTTTTTGATGTTATGTGAACCTGCAATTCAGTTTATTTACACTTTATTCACGATGTAACTTAGATGAAAAAAACAGAATGTGAATAACCTTATCCGTATTTCTTGGACGAACCTTGAGCCGGGTAATGCTTTCCGTCACCGCCGCACCTTGGTTGGCGCCAGATTCAAGCCGCAAATTCAACGGCTTAAAAATCTACCTTTGCGTGTATATTGTCGCGATCAAGCTCTAAAAAAACAACAAAGACATCCGTACGTTGAGAAAAATAGCCGGAATCCGACGTGATCGGGAGGCGGGGACGATCGTCCTCCGCAGTGCCCGGCACAAAACCACATCACGAAAGTTTTTCGCCGGCCGAACTGGAGGGGGCTCTGCTCGCCTGGCTTGCGGGCAGGGAAAGCTCCGGCTGTGCCATGGCGGAACGGTAGACATTCGATGTCTCCCGCGCCACGCGCTCGATGGTCAGCGTCTCGATCCGCAGCTGGCTGCGTTCCTGCCAGGTGTGGAGCGTGTCGGGATCGGCCAAAAGATCGGCAAGCGCCGCGGCAAGCGCGTCCGGCGCACCGGGCGGCACGAGCAGTCCGGCCTCGCCGAATTCCAAAAGCTGCGGAATGCCGTCGACACTGGTCCCGACAATGGCGCAGCGCGCCTCGCGCGCTTCCGAAATCACCAGCGGGGCAGGGTCGGCAAGCGAGGGCAGCACGAAGATGTCGGCCGCCGCCATATAGGGATAGGGATCGTCGATCGCGCCGACGAAAACGATCGCATCGCCGCTGTCGCTTCCCGCCGCAAGGTCACGGTAGTCCTTTTCCATCGGCCCGCCGCCGATCACATAAAGCCGTGCGGCGGGATAACGTTTGTGGATGGTGTTGAAGGCAGCGATCAGGTCCGGCAGGCCCTTGCGGGGATGCAGGCCGCCGACGAACACGATATTGGGCTTTGCGATATCGGCCGGAACGGTGCTGCGGGTCGCAAAGCGGGCAGCCCCGATCGTGCCGTTCAGCACCACGCGCAGCTTGTTTGCCGAAACGCCGCGGTTTTGCATCGACCGTCTGACGCTGTCGCTGACGGCGATCACCCTTGTGCCGAGCCCCATCAGGATGGCGCTTTTTTCAAACTCGTTATGCACGGTGGTGATCAGGGGCACGCCGGAAAGCTTGCAGACCGGATAGGCAAGCACGGCGCTGGTCATCATATGGGCGTGGATCACGTCGGGCTTCCACGCTTTGACATATCCTTTCAGCGCCCAGAGCGAGCGAAGCACCACCGGCACCCGCCGCTCGTGGTCGAGATGGCGGGTTTCCACCTGGTTTGCCGCAAGCAGCCGGTCGAAATCGCCGCCGCCGCTGGCAATGCACACGTCATGGCCCTGCCTCTTCTGCTCGCAGGCGAGATCCACCGCCGCATGCACATGGCCGTTCAGCCGGTTGGTGTGGTTGAGAAGATGCAGGATACGCATGTCGGATTAACTCGCGCTGACACAAACAAACTGTACTCGAACATTCTGACCGGGTCCGGCCAGGACCGTATCCAAATGCCGCGCCCGCCCTTCAGGCCGGCTGCGGCTCCGGATGCCGGTAATCCAATGCTTCCTCGACCTCAAGCGTCGAGACCCTGGCCGTCGGCTGGTAGTTGAATGCGCCATGCCGGCCGAAGGATTCTATGCCGTATTGCTTCAATGTCTCGATTTGCTGCCGTGCATCGGCCGCCGCACCATGGACGTAGATCGGATAGGCATTGTCAAGCACATGTCCGCCCTCGAGCCTCAGGTCGCCGTCGAATATCCCGTTCTTCGCCACGTGCTGGCGAAACTCCGCCTCGGCAAGCGCGATGCTGGTGATGGTGTCGTTCGCCACCACCTCGACGGCGAAATATTCGCGCCCATCCGTCGGTCCATAAAAATCCGAATAGACGGTCAGCCGCTTCCAGGCGGCCTCATAGGAAAAATTGTAGAGGATCGACTGGTCGAACCCCCGTTTTCCCGCAAAGCTGAAATAGAGGCTGATCAGCGTGATCGTCTGCAGCGGCCGTTTCTGTTCCAGGCCGCACAGATCGCAAAGGTTATTGATCGGGATGGTCGAGATCATCCGCGGCGCGGTCACCGTCTTGCCGCAGGACGAGGTCACGACGAACCGGTCGCCATCGATCTTTTCGAGTTTCGTGATGTCCATGCCGAGCTTGAAGCTGACGCCGTTCTGGCCGAGTGCCCGTTTGACCGGCTCGTAAAGCGTCGCATAACCGGCCTTCGGCCGCGCCAGCTGTTTGTTCGGCACATGATCGACCGACGGCTTTTTCGGCAACAGCTTGCGCAACAGGTTCGTCAGCGACGAATTTTCCTTGATCCAGAGCATGCGCTTCTGCGCCAGTTCCAGATCGATATAATCCGGTGCCACGCCGTAGAACCGCGCCATGTAGTTTTCCAGCCCGGACCGGCGCAGCAGGTATTCGCCGATCCAGTAGGCGGCAAAGTCCTTGGCATTGCGCATCGTCTTGCCGCGCAGCCGGGCAAACAGGACGGAAAACAGAATGCGGCCGATCACGACGGGTCCGGCGGCAAGAATGTCGTCCTTGACCGAGATCGGATAGGTGGTGACCTTGCGCTGCGGGTTCAGCCGCCCCCAGGATGGGTGGATATGGACGTAATGATCCAGCAATTGGGGGAAATGCTTCACCAGCGGCGAGTCATCCTGGAAAATCAGGCTGCCGACATCGAAGGTAAAACCGTCGCGAGACCAGTCGATATGGTTTCCGCCCACGCGATCATAGCTGTCGATCACCATGATGCGCGCCGTGTTCTGCTTAACCAGCACCGATGCGGCCACAAGGCCACTGACGCCGGCGCCTAATATGATCGCATCGACGGTTTCGGTATCGACTACCGTCTCCTCTTGCAACTCCCAGAGATCATTCATCGATTCTCCTTCACGTTTAGTTGAAGGGTAAACAATACTGCTTCGGAATATCACGCCGCATTAATATTAACAATAATTCTCGGAATGAAACATATAAATTCACCAGTATTTCCGGAATGTCTGTTGATTAGTCGATAAATCCTAGAAAAAACATGGGCTTGAATTTAATTTATATTTTGTATCTACAAGTGAATTGCGCCATCCATGTATTGGTGATCAAGTGTTTACCGGAGGTGGCGTGGCAGGATTGTTCCATCTGCGCCTATGCTGTTGTTTTGACTTTGCATGTGCGTATCTCCGTGCCTTTCCGGACCGGTATTGTTGACGGCGGGCGCACGGAGCGATCTATCCGGTAGTGCTGCGGCAGGAGGAGGTCTCTATCCTCGGTTTTGTCGATAGAGATGTGTCAGCGGTCTTTGTTGTATGGGGTTTGGCCGTCTATGCTTGCATTTGCTACATTGCGAGGTGCGTCGTGGCTGGTTTTCTCCAGGCTCATCGGCCGCCTCATCGATTTTCTCAACCTGCTCATTCTGGCGCGCCTGCTCGTGCCGGCCGATTTCGGTGTGACCGCGCTCGCCATGGCGCTGGTGCTGATCATCGACACCGTGCTGGAAGTGCCGGTGACCCAGGCGCTGGTGCGGCTCATCCGCAATCGACAAGACGCATCTCGATACCGGCTTCACGCTTGCCATGCTCAGAAGCGTGGCTGTCGCCGTGCTGACCATCGGCTGCGCCTGGCCTTATTCCTGGCTGAATGGCGATCCGAGCCTGTTTCCGGTGGTCTGCGTTCTCACCATCGGCACGGTGGCCAAGGGGTTCTACAGCCCGGCCATGGTCCATTTCGTCCGCAATATCGATTTCCGGCCGACCTTTCTGGCTGAGACGCTGAGCAAGATCTGCGGCCTGGCCGGCGCGATGATCGTCGTGTTCAGCGATGGCGGCCATTGGGCGCTGGTCGCCAATTACGTCGTTGCCGCCAGCGTTACCTCTGTCATGTCCCATGTCTTTGCGCCCTATCGGCCGGCTCTGTCCTTTGCCCGTATCAGCGATTTCGCCGGCTTCATGGGCTGGTTCACATCCTCGCAGATCGTCTCGGCGCTGAACTGGCAATATGACCGGTTGATGATCGGCGCCTATGTGCCCGACAAGGCCCTGCTTGGCCGTTACACGGTGGCAAACGATGTCGCCATCCTGCCGTCGCAAAGTCTTATCGGACCGGCCCTGCAGCCGCTGATGGCGGCTTTTTCGCGCATGAGTTCCGATCGCGGCCGGGTCAGTCTGGCTTTCCTGAAGGCGATCAGGATCGCCATGCTGATCTGCGTGCCGGCCTGCCTCGGCATCGCGCTCACCGCGGATCTGGTGACCAATCTACTGCTCGGGCCGAAATGGGCCGAGGCCGCACCCTATCTGGCGCTGCTGTCGGTTTCGATGTTGCCCATGCCCTATCTGCAGACGCTGAATTCGATCAGTCTGGCGCTCGATCGCCCCGACGTGCTGTTCCGCCTCAACCTTCTCGATTTCGTTATCCGCACGGCGACGATCACCGCCGGTTTCTATTTCTTCTCGATCGAGGGCGTCGTTTATGCGCGCCTGGGCATGGCGGTGCTGATGAGTGCCGTCTATGCCATTCAGGTTCGCAGCCTGCTGAATCTCGGTCTGCGGCTACAACTGGCCAACCTTTGGAAGGTCGGTGTGGCGGGGGCCGTGATGGTCGCTGCCGTCCACTGGCTGCGGCTGCAGCTCGCCTCGGCCACTATGCCGGATATCGTCCAGATGATGCTCATCGCAGCTTTCGGCGCGGCAAGTTATGGCGCGGCGCTGGTGGTGCTCGGCCTTCGGCTGAAGCTCGGCGGCGGCCGGTTCGAAGTGTTCGACGCGCGATAAGGAAATCGCGCCTGCGTTGTATCTCCGGCCTGCCGGGATGATGGTCCCGACCGCCTGCAGTATGCGTTTCTGAGGCAATGGCGGCCGCTGCCGGCCTGCTTGACCGGCGTTCGGGGCTGAACGTTCCGGCTCTCTTTGCTCAATTCTTGATCAACCGGTTTTATTCTTGTCGCATGTATATTTAAATCTTAACAAGTAGTAAAAACCCCTTGCTCATCCCCTTGAAGTATGTTTTTCTTCTTATATCGCGTGAAATTGCCGGCATTCAAGTTTAGTTTGTATTTCAATGCGGCGTCCATCTTGGTGGATCTCGCAGAGCGGGTGGCGTGTTTTACTATGAAGGCAGTGATTTTGGCGGGCGGTCTTGGAACAAGACTGTCTGAGGAGACATCGACTGTTCCAAAGCCTTTGGTTGAAATTGGCGGTCAGCCGATTTTGTGGCACATCATGAAGATCTACGCCGCGCATGGCGTGAAGGACTTCATCATCTGCTGTGGTTACAAAGGTCATCTGATCAAGAAGTTCTTCGAGGACTTCCGGATGCGTGGATCGAGCGTAACTTTCGATCTTGCATCATCGGATGTCACCTATCTTGATCCTCCCTGCGAAGACTGGCGCGTGACGCTGGCCGATACCGGGGCGGAAACCATGACCGGCGGCAGGCTTGCCCGCATCCGGCATCTGCTCGGCAACGAGCCGTTCTTCATGACCTATGGGGATGGCGTCGGCGATATCGACCTGACGGAGCTTTTGAAGTTCCACCAGGATCATGGCAGGAGCGCCACCGTCACGGCGGTGCAGCCGGTCGGGCGTTTTGGTGCCATGTACCTGCAGGACCAGGACCCGCGCGTCCATGCCTTCAACGAGAAGCCGGAAAACGGCGGCACCTGGATCAGCGGCGGTTTCTTCGTCCTCGATCCCTCGGTTCTCGGCCTGATCGAAGGCGACGAGGTGATGTGGGAACGCGGGCCGATGGACGAGCTGGCCAAGCAGGGCGAGCTGATGGCCTATCGCCATCACGGTTTCTGGCATCCGATGGATACGCTGCGTGACAAGACCGTGCTGAACGAGATGTGGGCATCCCGTTCGGCGCAGTGGAAAGTCTGGTAGTCTTCTGGGAGAGGCGTCATGAACTTCACCTCTCTCGGCGGCTCGGATGCGAAGGTCATCGACCTCAGGGTTCACGCTGACAATCGCGGCAGCTTCGCCCGCGTCTGGTGTACGCAACTGTTCGAGGATGCCGGCATTACGTTTTCGCCGGTCCAGGGAAATACCTCGCTGACGAAAACGCGTGGCGCCGTCCGCGGCATGCATTTCCAGCGGGCGCCGCATGCGGATGCCAAGGTGGTGCGTTGCAGTCACGGCCGCATTCATGACGTGGTCGTCGATCTGCGCGAAGGATCGCAAACGCTGGGTGAAAACTTCCATGTCGAACTCGGCGCCGAGGATGGCAGGATGCTTTATATCCCCGCCGGTTTTGCCCACGGCTTCCAGGCGATAAGCGAGGATGCCGTCGTCGAATATCTGATGGGCGTGGCCTATCATCCGGAACTCTACGACGGCGCGCGCTACAATGATCCGCTCCTGTCGATCGAATGGCCGGAGCCCGTCACGGAAATTTCGGAGAAGGATCTGGCCTGGCCGGATCTTGAGGGGCGTCTGCCCTTTCTCCGACGGAGCGCTGCATGATGCTGGATGGAGTATTCAAGATCGCCGGCCATAACGAGCCAGGAAATGACGGGGGAGGTATCGCGCCGCCGCTCGACATGATGGCCTTGCTGAAGGCCCTGTTTCCGCTGCCGCGCAGCCTCACCGGCGATGGCGTCCGCGCAACCCTGCAGGGCTTGAGGGCGCATATCCCGCTCGACATCCACGAGGTCGCCACCGGTACCAAAGTGTTCGACTGGGACGTGCCGCGCGAATGGAATATCCGCGGCGCCACGATCAAGACGCTCGACGGCCGCGTGCTGGTCGATTTCGCCAACAACAACCTGCATGTCGTCGGTTACAGCGTGCCGGTCTCCGGCACTTTTTCCCGTGAGGAACTGGCCCGCCATATCCACACGCTTCCCGACCAGCCGGATGCGATCCCCTACCGCACCTCCTATTACGCCGAGAACTGGGGTTTCTGCCTGCCGCACGCGCTGTGGCAGACGATGCTGGACGAAAGTTACACGGTCGAGATCGACAGCACGCTGGCCGATGGCGCGCTCACCTATGGCGAACTTTTGTGTCCCGGCGAGACGGACGAGGAGATCCTGATCTCCGTCCATATCTGCCATCCGAGCCTTGCCAACGACAACCTGTCGGGCATCGTGGTCGCCGCCGCATTGGCGCAGCATTATCTGGCAAAGCCGGTGCCGCGCCTCGGCATCCGTTTCCTCTTCCTGCCGGCCACGATCGGCGCCATCACCTGGTTGGCGCGCAACGAGGACCGGCTTTCAAACATCGTCCACGGCCTGGTGCTGACCTGCATCGGCGATGACGGGCCGTTCCATTACAAGAAAACCGTTGATGGCGCCGTCGTCGATCGCGCCGCAGACCATGTGCTCAGCCACAGCGGTCATGCCTTCGAGGTGATGGAGTTTTCGCCCTATGGTTATGACGAGCGGCAATATGGCTCGCCCGGCATCGCACTGCCGGTCGGCTGCCTGATGCGCGCCGTCCATGGCAGCTTTCCGGAATATCACACCTCGCTCGACAATTGCGATTTCGTCACCGGCGAAGCGCTTGCCCAGTCTTTCCGCCTGCTCACCGATCTCATCGATCTTCTGCAGCAGAACCGCACCTACGCCCGCGTCGATGGACGCGGTGAACCGCAGCTTGGAAGGCGAGGGCTCTACCGCGCCATCGCCGGCCAGAAGGAAGCCGGCGGTGCCTCGCAGATGGACCTGCTCTGGGTCCTCAACCAATGCGACGGAAAACGCTCGCTTCTCGATATCGCGGACCGTGCCAAGGCGCCGTTTTCGCGCATACGGGCCGCAGCCGATTTATGTTTGGACGCTGAATTAATCACGGAGGTTAAGCCATGACCATTGCCAGCATTCAGGTGGAAGCCTCTTTGCCGAAATCGGGCCGCATTACCGCGTGCCGATCCTGCGGCGGCAGCCATCTCGACACCATCCTCGATCTCGGCAACCAGCCGCTCGCCAACGCGCTGCTGGAGCCGGAACAGCTCGGCCTGCCCGAACCGCTTTTCCCGCTCGAAGTGATCCTCTGCCAGGATTGCGGTCTGGCCCAGGTGTCGGAGGACGTGCCGCCGGAAATCCTGTTCGGTCAGGATTACCCTTACTTCTCCTCTTTCATTCCGGCTCTGCTCGTTCACAGCCGCGAACATGCGCTCGATCTGATCGCCGAACGTGGCCTGACCGCCGACAATCTCGTCGTCGAGATCGCCAGCAATGACGGCTATCTGTTGAAGAACTTCGTCGAACACGGCATCCCGGTTCTCGGCATCGACCCGGCCTCCGGCCCGGCCAAGGCGGCGATTGCCATCGGCGTGCCGACCGTCATCGATTTCTTCGGCCGCGACGTGGCAACCAGGCTTGTGGCGGAAGGCAAGCGCGCCTCCGTCATGCTCGCCAACAACGTGCTGGCCCATGTCAACGACATCAACACCTTCGTCGAAGGTTTCTCGATCCTGCTTGCCGATGACGGCATTGCCGAATTCGAGTTCCCCTACGTCAAGGACCTGATCGAAAGCTGCGCCTTCGATACGATCTACCACGAGCATTTCTTCTATTATTCGCTGGCAGCGCTCGAGCCGCTGATGGGCCGTCACGGGCTTTATCTCAACGATGCCAAGAAGCTCGATATCCATGGCGGTTCGCTGCGTCTTCGGGTCTCGAAGACCGAAGGCAAGTCCGCCCGGCTGCAGGCAATGCAGGCCGAGGAAGACGCGATGGGCCTGACCGGTTTCGATTGTTACCGCGATTTCGGCCTGCGCGTCGAAGGCATTCGGGATGGCCTGCGCAAGATGCTCGGCGCCTTCCGGGAGGAAGGCAAGACGGTTGCCGCTTACGGTGCCGCCGCCAAGGGCGCAACGCTGTTGAACTTTGCCGATCTGCCCGCCGGCACGATTTCCTACGTGGTCGACCGCAACACCCACAAGGTCGGCAAATACATGCCGGGCGTGCGCCTGCCGATCAAGCCGGTCGAAGAACTGCAGACCGCGCCGACCGATTACCTGCTGATCCTGCCCTGGAACTTTGCCGACGAGATCGTCGTGCAGCAGGCGGACTATCACGCCAAGGGCGGCATCTTTTTAAAGGCGATCCCCTATCCGCAGGAGATCGAGATCGCCTGACGCCCGGCCTTTTCGGGCCGGCCGATACAGTTGAACATCCCGGCTGCCGCTTATGCGGCGGCCGGAAACCTCACCACCATCACAAGCGTCATCAGGGGTCCATCATGCGTATCTTGATCACCGGAAACATGGGTTATATCGGCCCTGTCGTGGCAGCACATTTTCGCTCGGTTTGGCCGGATGCCGAACTGATCGGTTTCGACACCGGCTATTTCGCCCAGTGCCTGACGCTGCCGGACGAATTCCCTGAGCGCGTTCTCGACAAGCAGATCTTCGGCGACGTCCGCGATTTCCCGGTCGAGCTTCTGGACGGCGTCGATGCGGTCGTGCATCTGGCGGCCCTGTCCAACGATCCGATCGGTGCCCGTTTCGAAAAGCAGACCGATGGCATCAATTACCGCGCCAGCGTCGATATCGCCAGCGCCGCTGCCGAAGCCGGCGTCAAGAGCTTCGTGTTTGCCTCCAGCTGCAGCGTCTACGGTTATGCCGAGGGCGGCCCGCGCAAGGAGACCGACGCGCTGTCGCCGCTCACCGCCTATGCCCGCTCCAAGATCGCCACCGAACAGGCGCTGGAACAGCTGGAAGCGCCGGACATGGCGATCACCTGCCTGCGTTTCGCCACCGCCTGCGGCCAGTCGCCAAGGCTGAGGCTCGATCTGGTGCTCAACGATTTCGTCGCCACCGCGCTGTCGACCGGCGAGATCAAGGTGCTGAGCGACGGCACGCCCTGGCGGCCGCTGATCGACGTCAAGGACATGGCGCGCGCCATGGAATGGGCGATCAAGCGCGATATCGACAATGGCGGCCAGTTCGTCGCCATCAATGCCGGCCGCAACGAAAACAATTACCAGGTCTTCGAACTTGCCGAAGCGGTGGCCAAGGCCATCCCCGGCACCAGCGTTTCGATCAACAAGGATGCGCCGCCGGACCTGCGCTCCTACCAGGTCGATTTCACCCGTTTCGCCAACGCAGCCCCCGATCACCAGCCGGCCGTTTCCCTGTCGGAATCGATCACCCGTCTTGTTGACGGCCTGACGATCGCCAAAGCGGCCGGCCGTGAAGTCGTGCCGGCGGCAGCCAAGCGGCTTGCCACGCTCGAACGCCTCATGGATGCGGGGCGCCTTTCGGACGACGTGCGCTGGGTCAACTGAACGGCCGAGTAAGGGTGACAAGGGAATGATGATAAGGGAATGACGATGGAGCATCAGGGATACGCGATCTTGGGCGGTGGCATGGCCGGTTTCGGCGCAGCCAACGTTCTGTTTGCCAATGGCATAAAGGCACGCATCTACGACAAGCGGTCGAGGCCCGGTGGCCTGACCTCGAGCTTCGGCAATGGCGACGGTTTCGTGTTCGACGAAGGCGTCCACATTTCCTTCACCAAAAACCCGCGGGTCAAGGATCTCTTCGCGGAATCGACCGGCCAGCAGTTCGAGATCGGCAATGTCTATTGCAACAACTACTGGCAGGGACACTGGATCAAGCATCCGGCCCAGGTGAACCTGCATGGCCTGCCGGCCGATCTGGTGGTCAATTGCATCAAGGATTTCATCGAGGCGCGGCAGATCGAAAATCCGAAGATCGCCAATTACGAGGACTGGCTGCTTGCCGCCTTCGGCAAGACCTTCGCCGAAACCTTCCCGGCCGTTTATACCCGCAAATATCACACGACCGGCGCTGCCAACATGTCGACCGACTGGCTCGGCCCGCGCCTCTACCGGCCCAATCTCGAAGAAGTCCTGCGCGGTGCGCTGGAACACGAACCGCTCGATGTCTTCTATGTCAACGAGTTCCGCTATCCGACACTTGGCGGTTTTGAATCCTTCATCAGCGGCTTTTACGACAAGGCCGAGGTTCTCTGCGATCACGAGATCGCGGCGATCGACGTCAAGGAAAAGCGGCTGACCTTCAAGGACGGCACGACGCATGATTACAAGAAGCTGATCTCGTCTCTGCCGCTTCCGATCGTCATCCCGCTGATCAAGGGTGCGCCCGACGATGTTCGCGAGGCAGCGGCAAAGCTTGCCTGCACCCAGGTCGTGGTCGTCAATATCGGCCTCAACCGGCCGATCGAAACCAAGCCGCAATGGTCCTATTTCTACGATGAGGACATCCCGTTCGCGCGTGTCAGCTATCGTGGAAACCTGTCACGCAAAAGCGTGCCGGATGGCTGCGGCGCGCTGCAGGCGGAGATCTATTTCAGCGAGAAATACCGCCCGCTGACCGGCAGCCCGGATGCCTGGATCGAACCGGCGATCGACGCGCTGATCAAATGCGGCATCGTCCTGTCGCGCGAAGAGATCATCCACCAGAGCGCGATCATGCTGCCCTTCGGCAATGTCATCTTCGATCTGGACCGCAAGGCCGCCGTCGAGACCGTCCATGCCTATCTCGACGAGATGGGCATCGAATATTGCGGTCGTTTCGGCCAGTGGGGTTACATCTGGACGGATGCCGCATTCCTCAGCGGCGAACGGGCGGCGCGTTCGGCGCTCGGCCTGTCCAGCATGGTCGAGGAACAGGGTTGATAGGGCATAACCGCCATATCTGCGACGCGGCGGGGGCTGTTCGATGAGCATCCCGCCCGTCGGCATATTCACGTTGATCATCGGCATCATCTGCCTTTTGTCCGGCTACCGGGCAACGGCGATTGCCTTTTGCATGATGACGGTGTTCGGCGGCGCGGCCTCCATGCTGATCGGCTCGGCCGGCATCCAGCCCGGCCACCTCTTCGTCGGCTTTCTGGCGCTCGCGACGCTCTCCTATCGCGACAAGATGAAGGTGGCGATCAATGCGCTCGCCTTTCCCAATCCCGCCTTCTGGCTGCTCTGCCTTTTGACCTATGGCGTCATTACCGGGTTTTTCGTGCCGCGCCTGTGGGCGCAGACCATGAACATCATCCCGCTCGGCGCATCCGAATATCCCGATACCGGCGGCGCCGTGCCGCTCGGGCCGGTCTCCAGCAATTTCACCCAGGCGGTTTATTACACGGCTGATATCGTCACCTTTGCCATGGTCGTGGCGCTGGGCGCCACCATGTCCGGTTTTCGCGCCGTTACCATCGGCGTCATGGCCTTTGCCGGCGCCAATCTTTTCTTCGGTATTCTCGATCTGGTGAGTTACGGCACGGCGATACAGGATTGGCTGGGCTTTATCCGCAATGCGCCCTATGCCTTCCACGACGAGGATGTTGTGGCCGGCGTCAAACGTGTCGTCGGCTCCTGGCCGGAAGCCTCCACCTTCGCCTGTATCAGCCTCGGCGCCATTGGCTTTACCGGCACGTTGCGCATTTGCGGGCGTTACAGCAGGATCAACGGCTTTCTGTTCCTCATGTCGTCGATCATGGTCATCCGGTCGACCTCGTCGGCCGGCCTGTTCGGCCTGCCGGTCTGCCTGGTCATCCTGTATTTTACCTGCCTGATGCGTTGCGGCGGACTGTCCGGCACGCGCACCAGCGCCACGGTCGTTATCTTCGCGCCAATCATTCTCGTCCTGTTGGGCATGATGATCGTCATGAACGAAGCGATCTATCATCAGCTTTACGCCTATTTCGACCTGCTGCTGTTCAGCAAGGCGACATCCGCATCGGGCGTCGAGCGCGGCATGTGGAATGCCTATGGCTGGCGCAACTTCATCGATTCCTACGGCTTCGGTGTCGGTCTCGGCACGACGCGTACGTCGAGTTTCATCTTCGCGCTGCTGTCCAATGTCGGCATTCCCGGCACGCTGTTCTTCACGTTTTTCTTCATCTCGTCCTTCCTCCTGCCGCGCGGCGAGGCAAGAACATTCGACGGTGATGTGAGACTTGCCGCCCGCAACGGCTGCCTTTGCCTGCTGGTCGGCGCCGTCGTGGCCGTCGCCACGGTCGATACCGGTTTGCTATTTTTCATCATGGCAGCACTGGCAACCGCCGTGCCTTCAGAAGAACGGGAAACATCCGCCGCTCCGGTGGCGATGCGGGTCTGATACCGGAGCTGTTATGGATGGCGGCGGCTTCGACCGGTCTGCCCGGTCTCAGGCATAAACCCTGAAATAATCCACCCGCATCGATGTCTCCATATGTTCCGGCAGAAGCGGATCGGGAAACGGAACGTCGGCATGCAGCGCCAGCGTCAGCAAGGGCCAGAACACGTCGTTGTTGGCGGCAAGTTCCGGTGCGCGGGTAATCGGCCAGATCGCCTGTTTACCGGTTGCCGGGTCGTTGACCGGCTGGCGCTCGAAATAGGGTCGGCAGTCGGTATCGGTGATCAGCACTCCGTAACGGCAATATTGCGTCGTCATATCGACCGGCGTGTTGACGCCGGCCCCTTCGTGATGTTCGCCCGGCTGACCCCATTCATGCAGATAGGCACCATAGGTCTTCGGCTCGAAACCCTTGTGTTCGACGACGTCGATCTCGATACTGGTTTTCGGGTTCAAAATGCTGCGGCCGTTCATGAACCAGAAGGCGGGCCAGCTGAGCGGGTGTTTCGGAAACAGCATCCGCGCCTCGAAATAGCCTTTCCGCCATCCCTTCATGATCGTCCCGTCGCCGCGGGCGGTCTGCAGATTGCCCGAGACCCATTGTGAATCCGGTATCTTGTTGCCGAAATAATAGGGGACCGACATTTCCTTGCCGATATATTTGGCCGTGATCTGCAATGCCTTGCCGTTTGCCGTCGCCGCGTCATTGACGATCGCATAGGGGTTGAACCCTTCCTCGCCGGTGCTGCGCGCAAAGGCGGCCCGCCCGTAAAAACCGGGATCGAATGTCGTCGCCTTGCGGCCGGCATCCCAGACCGTCCAGTCGATCGTGCGGAACTGGTCATCGAAAATCACTGTGCGTCCGGCGGTCGGGTCCTCGGCAGCGCTGGCCTGCGAACTGATCAATGGGCCGAGCATCGAGCCGGCGCCGGCCACGATGGAGCCTTTTACGAAAGTCCTGCGGTGCAACGTCGACATGTCGTTTCCTTCATCCGGGGAGGGGGATATCGGTATCGGAGCGGCAATGTATATCTGCGATCACATCTGTGTGAATTCTTGCGTATTTGCTTATGTCAGTTCGTATTTATTGATGTGTCTTGCGAAGTATTCTGTGATGTGAGGTTTTATTGAGCGTTATTGGTGTAATTATAGATTAAAATGCAATGGACCCGGCGTCCAATGAAATAGAAGCCGAGCGGATTATTTTGTTTCTGCTGCATGAGGATCTCGGCATCTCAGCGCATACGCCCACGCATGGCGAGCTTAAATGCCGCAAACGCGCGTTCGATGTTGTGGAGCATGCCGCGCTGGTTCGGCGGCTGGCAGTTTTTGAAGATCAGGAGAAATTGGCGGCTCTTATGCGAGGCCAGCTGTATTTAAGGCCGGCGCCGATCGCGAACATATTCCGGCGCGGTTTCCAGTTCCGGTGGGGCGCGTTTTGCGGCGCTGGCACGGACGTGAACGAAATAGCGCAACAGATGAGACGCCATATAACCGATGGCAAGCGCCGTGCTGAGCATCAGTGACCAGGACAATGCGGAGAAGATCGCCGTACCGGCCATGGCGGCAGACAGAAGAAAAGCGAGCGCGATCAACACGGCAAGCATCGCGAAAACGACGACATGAAGCCAGATTCCACTCAGGGCGCCAATGGCGGCGGACAGGATCAGGGCCCAGATCACTACGACATACTCGACTTCTATTAGATTACTCTAATATTAAGTATCGCATGCGTTTATGGTCGCGATCAAGGGCACGACGTCCTGTTTCTCGATATTGCCCCTGTTAAGGTTGATCGACCTGGAGCAGTTCCAGCAACAATGCGTAGCGGTTTTGCGTCCGGAACTGCGTCAAATCAGGGCGTCAGAGCAAGTCTTGCCACGTGAAGAAAAGCGGAATTGCTCTCGCCCGATCTGGCCTATTGGGTCGAGGAAATCGTCTTCGATGTCACGTCCAGCTGCGGTTCGACGCGGATGACATCGCCGGGAAGAACCGCGTCATCGTCCTTGACCACGAAGGTCTCGGCGCTGCCGTTGACGGTCCTGCTGATCTTGGTGATCGTCCGCGGGCGGCCTTCCGCCGTCATCGCCGACAGGGCTGCCGGCACGCGCATTTCGATATTCAGCATCAGCGCCTGCGCCGTCTTGCTCTTTTCGTCATTGGCCGCGCTTTTGTCCCTCAGATCCGCAGCTTCCGTCAGGGCGGCGGCCTTGTATTTTTCGGCAACCGCCTGTGCATCCTGATCGAGCTTGGTCAGGTCTTGCTGCGTGGTCAGGATCGCGAGCGAAACGTCGAGACTGCGGCTTTCGAGATCGGCGACATTCTGGTTGGCGCCGAGCTGCCGGGAAGACACGGTCAGCCCCTGCGACACGAGCTTGTTGACCGAACTCAGGTCCCTGTTTGCCATGTCGATCTGCTTGGTCAGCGAAACTTCCTTTTGTTTCAAAGCTTCAAGCTGATTTTTGGCCAGAACCTTCGATTGTTCCAGTGCCGAAAGGTCCGATTGCATCGACCGCAGGCGGCTGTCGAGCAGGGCCTGTTCGTTGCGCATCAACTGCGCCACGCCCGGCTGGGACGACCGTTCGGTCAACTCGCGCGGAAAACTGATCTTGCTGCCACTGGAAAGCATCGCATCGACGCGGGCCTGGCGGGCCAGAAGCCCGGTCCGTTCGGCTTCCAGCTCCCGCATCGAGCCTTGGTTGACCAGGCTTTCGCGCTGGATTTCCATGATCTTCGGGTCGATGCTGCCGCTGCCGCCGGCCATGCTGAGCGCCTGCGTCACGGTCAGGCCCGGCAGATAGTTGAACTTGCCCGGGCTCGCCACGGCGCCGGTGACGAAAAACGGCCGGTAGCTCGAAATCTCGATCGATGCATTGGGCTGTTTCTGCAGCCCGATTTGCTGCTGCAACTGCTGGCCAATGATGTCGCCCACTTCCTCGGGCGTCTTGCCTGCAACCGGGATCGTGCCGACGATCGGCAACGACAGCGTACCGGATGCCGAAACGGTGAATTCTCCCGTCAGCGGCACCCATTCGAAGGCAACGCCGGCGCTTGGCCGCCATTCGAACACGCGGATTTTCAGAACATCCAGCGGGCCGAGAAGATAGGTGGATGCAAGGGCAGGCGAGACAAGCGACGCGAACATCAGCGAGCCCGACGCCAGCAACAGAGCGCAGGCGCCACGCAATGACTTGATCTTGTGACGGAGGCGGCGAGGAGCCGCTGTTTCAGAAGAGGAAATACCATGCGTCACGTCGCGATGCTCCTTCGCTTCCTGTGTCCGTATCGGGTGTCCCCAGCCATCACGATAACCATTATTATCAGGGCCTCAAGCAATCTGTGCCGGACGGATTGCCGGAGGAGGCTCGGTTCCCAGCGCCTTGTAGGCAAATGTGCTGAACTTACGGATGAAGACCGGGGTGGCGAAATCGGCAGCCCGCATCACCGCATCCGAAGGGTCGAGGTCCATGCGCTCCAGTCGGTCGCAGGCGCCGATCAGCGCTTCGATCGATTGATCCCTGAAGAACACGCCCGTCTTCCCATCGATTACGGTTTCGGTCGCGCCGCCGCGTCCGAAGGCCACCACCGGTCGCCCGCTTGCCATCGCCTCCAGCGGAACGATGCCGAAATCCTCCTCGCCGGGAAAGATCAGCGCCCGGCAGCGGGCATAGTGATACTTCAAGACATCAAAAGACTGTGGTCCCATGATCGTCACCGTTGGTCCGGCGATCTTGCGCAGGTAATTCAGCATCTCCCCGCCGCCGATCACCACCAGCTTCTTTTTCATCAGGTTAAAGGCCTCGACCGCAAGATCAGGGCGTTTATAGCCGACCAGCTCCCCCACCATCAGGTAATGATCGCCGACTTCGCTGATCGGCACGGGCCGGAAGGCCTGGGTATCGACAGGCGGATGGATCACATCGGAATCGCGCCTGTAATAACTGCGGATCCGGTTTGCCACCGTGGTGGAATTTGCCGCGAAATGGTCGACACGGCTTGCCGTGCCAATATCCCAGGCGCGCAGCTTGTGAGCCAGCGGCGGCATAAGCAACCGTGTCATCAGCCCCGACTTGCGATAGTATTCGTGGTACATATTCCAGACATACCGCATCGGCGAATGGCAGTAACAAATATGGACGGCCGGCGAATTCGGAATGATGCCTTTTGCCGGGCCGGATTCGCTGCTGATCACCAGATCGTACTGGCTGAGATCGAGCTGTTCCAGCGCCATGGGCATCAAAGGCAGGTACTTTTTATACATCCGCTTTGCGTAAGGCAAAGAATTGATGAAGGTCGGATAGATCCTGTGCGAATTAATAGCCGGCGATATTGAATCCTTATCATACACATGCGTGTAGATGTCGGCCTGTGGATAAATCTTGCAAATCGCTTCGAGAACTTTTTCACCGCCTCGCATTCCTACGAGCCAATAGTGTATGATTGCAACGCGCATGAAAAACCTCGTGACGACGGTTATATTCACGAAACCTGTTGAAGTCGGCTAATCTGTAAGATGTATTCCGGATATTGATTTGTTCCAAAGAAGAACTAATCGAGAACGGGCCGGAAAGCCTTGATGAAGACTTCCAGTATCTAATTGCACTTTTCAATAGACTACAAGCAATAAATATATTGTCAAACTTTTAAGCATTTGTTAGCAATTAATAACAGTGCAAGCAGTGCAGTATGATCCGCTGATCTTAGATCACATTTACTGACATGGAGTGCGTCGATGGGTGACGTTAATATAGACGCCGGCGAAGCTGGTGTTCACAGACTGTTCGTGCCTGAAAACGCAAAGCTGAGAACGTCCCCGAGACTGTCTTTATTCGCAAAGCGAGCCTTGGATATCTTTGTTTCTCTGACTGCCCTTTTCGTCCTTGCGCCATTGATGCTGGTGACGGCGATGATCCTTCTGCTCATCCAGGGCAGGCCGATATTCATCCGCCACAGGCGTCTTGGGCGGGGCGGTGTGATGTTTCCCTGTCTGAAATTCAGGACAATGGTAAACAACAACGACGCGTTACTTGAGAAATACTTGGCGGCCAATCCGGCCGAGCGGGCGGAATGGCTGGCCACCCGCAAGCTCAAGAACGATCCGCGCGTCACGCCTTTCGGCATATTCCTGCGCAAGAGCAGCATCGATGAGCTTCCGCAGCTCTTTAACGTTCTGCTCGGTCATATGAGCATTGTCGGTCCGCGGCCGATCGTGCAGAGCGAGATGGAATTTTATGGCCCCAACTATGCCGACTATATCCGTGTCCGTCCGGGCCTGACCGGTCTGTGGCAGGTGAGCGGCCGCAGCGATACCGATTTCAACAAACGCGTTCAGCTTGATGCGCATTATGTCGCCAATCGCACCTTGATGGGCGATGTCGTCATCATGGTCAAAACCATCCCCGCAGTATTGAACGCGCGCGGAAGTTATTGAATACAGGCGCTCCGCCGGGGCGCCTGTATTAATACTGTCTATACTTTCGATGTTGGTAATCCCGGTCGTGAATGGCATAGTGGCCGGGGTTGCAGGGAAATGACGGCCTGAGCGCGTTTGCTGTGGTCCGGTTTCACCGGAAGGGTTCAGCCCAATTCGCAAGTGCCGGAGACTGGACGACTGTCCGGGGAAACTGTGCGAGCGGGCTTCTGCCATCGCGTCTGCATGGTTTCCGTGACCTGAATTCATCGATGTCAGCGGAGTAAGGCATGATCTCTGGTATGCTCGATCTGGTAAGGAGTTGGTGTCGAGATGGACGTATCGCGGATCTTTATTCTGCCTGTTCTTCTATTCTCGGCCGGTTGATCGATAAATACTTGCGCAGCGCCCTGTCTGGGGGCCTTGTCTGGCTGTCGCCCGTATTTGTTCTACAGCCGGCTTTCGCACGAAGCGGCTATAACGGAACCGCCGCTGCAGGGGTAAAAGCCGCAAGGCCTGAAACAGAAATCGGAACCGGCATCGGAACTTATCGATGACGGCAAGCCATGGCTTTGCGGTCAACGGCCGCTTCCTGACCCAGACCCCGACCGGCGTGCAGCGTTACGCGCTGAATGTGCTGTCGGCGATGAACGATGCCGAGAAGGCTGGGGCACCGATACCGCTTCTCGTGCCCGCCAATACGGCCGATCCGGGCCTGGCGATGTTCGAGCGCATCGAGGTCGCAAGCCCGTTAAAGGGCCATGCCTGGGAGCAGCTTTCCTTGCCGCATAGGTGGAAGGGCCCCTTGCTCAACCTGTGCAACACCGCGCCGGCATTCAAGGACGATCAGATCGTCTGCATCCATGACGGCAATGTCTTTGCTGCACCCGAAAGCTACAGCCGCGCCTTTCGCGGCGTTTATCAGACATTGCATCCGATGCTGGCGCGGCGCGCTGCGAGAATTGCCACCGTATCGCACGCCTCCGCCCGGCAGCTGGCGCGTTATCTGCCGATCGAGGCCAAGGACATCGCCGTCCTGCCCAACGGCCATGAACATGTTTTCACCTGGGACGCTGGCGCGGCAAAAATCGCCCCGCCGATCGTCGACGGGATCCTGTCGCGCGCCCGCCAGTATGTCTTCGCGCTCGGCTCCCGCGCCCGCCACAAGAACCTTGCAATATTGTCGACGATCTCAGCCGAACTGGATGCGCTGGGCATAGACATCGTCGTCGCCGGCGGTGATTTCGGCATTTTCAGCGACAATGTCACCGACACGCGGCCAAACATCATCATGGCCGGCCGCGTGTCGGATGACGATCTCGCCTATTTCCTGAAACATGCGCTGTGCCTGGCATTTCCGTCGCTGAACGAGGGGTTCGGCCTGCCGATCGTCGAGGCGATGGCGCTGGGTTGCCCGGTCGTGTCCTCCTATCATTCCAGCATGGCCGAGGTCTGCGGTGATGCGGCGCTGCTTGCCTCGCCCTTCGATCCGGCGCAATGGGTCCGACATGTGGCAAGCCTCAAGGGTTCAATGGCTTTGAGGGAGGATCTGCGCGGCCGCGGTCGCGACCAGGCCTCGAAATTTTCCTGGAAAACCACCGCCGACGGTTACCGGCAATTGATGCAGGAGCCGGCGCGCCGGCTGGCGTCATCGATCCCGGCCAGACCGCAGGTGGCAAAAATCGCCGTGGCCGTCGCCACCCGCGGCCGCCCCGTCGTGGTGTCGCAAACCTTGCGCCACCTCATGGCGACGCAAACCCATCCGCCCGATGCGGTGATCGTCTCCTGCGTCGAACGCGCCGATGCCGGCGATCTGGTCGATGACGATCGCGTTACCGTCCTCACCGGCAAGATGGGTTCGTCGGTGCAGCGCAACAATGCTTTGGATCATCTGCCGGCGGGAATTGACGTCGTCGTGTTTCTGGACGACGATTTCGTTGCCGACCCGAACTGGCTTGCTTCCGCTTTGCAGGCCTTCACCGATGAAAGCCGGGTCGTCGGATTGACCGGCCGTGTTGTGGCCGATGGCATCAAGGGACCGGGAATACCGTTCGACGAGGCCGTCAGGCTGGTCGAAACGGCACCGATCTCTGCCGAACCGCATTGGGAGCGGCCATTCAGCCCCTATGGCTGCAACATGGCCTTCCGGGTGCAGGCGATCGGCGATACGCGCTTTGATGAACGCCTCGTTCTGTATGGCTGGTTGGAAGACCGGGATTTCGGTGCATCCGTCGCCAAGAAAGGCGGAGACCTGGTGAAATGCGGGCAGGCCCATGGCGTGCATATGGGCGTCAAGGTCGGCCGCACCAGCGGCGATCGTTTTGGATATTCGCAGGTAATCAATCCACTCTACTTACGTCGGAAGGGAACGATGACGACCAAACAGGCGATCGGCCAGATCTGGCGCAACATCTCCATGAACCTTGCGAAATACCCGCGCCCGGAACCGTTCATCGACCGGCGGGGCAGGGTGCGGGGCAATCTTCTGGCTCTTTCCGATCTTTTGCGCGGGCGGGGCAATCCTGAAAATGCGGCATTGCTGGATACGCTGCCGAGCAAGCCGGAACGGCTTGGGAAAGGCGTTGCCCGATGACGTTTGACAGACCAGGTCCCGTAGAGCGGGCCTCCCGCATCTGGCCGCTGGACAACATGCCGAAAGACAACAGGGCCGATGGCCCGGTCGTGCTGCTCAAGCAGGTCATGGCGATTGCCTGGCGGTACAAGATCAGGCTGATCGCCTGCCTTGCAACCGGCATCGTGCTGGCCACGCTTTACGCCCATTCGCTGCCGCGTACTTATAACGCCACCGCGACCATGCTGCTCGAGCCGCGCCAGTTTGCCAATGCCAGCACGGTGCAGCAGCAGGGGCTCGATCTCAACAGCGCCGAAAGCGAGTTGCAGATCCTTCTGTCCGAACGGCTGCTTTCGGCCGTCTTTAATAGTCTGCGCCTGTATGAAAGCCCGGAACTCGGCCCGCAGGAAGGCGGCGCCGTGCGCACGGCCATCACCGCCGTCGTCGATTTTTTCCGCTCCACCTTCCTGGCGCCACCCGACCCGACCGAGGCTGACGTGCAGCCGGTGACGGTACCGAGCGCCGAGGAGAACCTCAGGAGAGCGGCATTCGCCAATTTCGTCGATCGGGTGACCGCCCGCCGCGTCGGACAATCCTATGTGGTGGAAGTGGGCTATTGGTCGGTTGATCCCTCCCAGCCGGCGCGTGTCGCCAATGCCATCATTTCCGGCTATATCCTGCAGTCGGTGATCTCCAAGGAACAGGTCGCCCAGGCGGGAACGGAAACCCTGCAGGGCCGGCTGGATGCGCTGGCCAGGCAGGTGACTGCGGCAACCGAGGCGATGGCGGCCGGCACGCTGCCGAAAGTGCCGACACCGGATGCCGATGCCAAGATCACCGGTGCAGCTCTTCAC
Organism: Acidobacteriaceae bacterium; assembly: GCA_028283625.1. Classification (GTDB taxonomy): domain Bacteria; phylum Acidobacteriota; class Terriglobia; order Terriglobales; family Acidobacteriaceae; genus Granulicella. The sequence goes on from JAPWKG010000026.1 coordinate 260,118, forward strand.
CCGCTCAGCCCTTCAAGCCCCAGGACATCGCTGATCGTCGCCTTCGGCGGCGTGCTCGGCCTGTTTTGCGGCATGGCGGCACTTGCCATCAGCGTCACCTTCGACAGGAAGGTCCGCGCCGCCAAGGATCTGCAGCACGAAACACCCTTGCCCTGCCTTGCCAGCATCCCGGAAACATCTGCCGGCCTTGCCATGGCGCGGCTCGGCGTGCGCAGCCGCAATGTCCAGCGGCAGGCCGGCGCCCTGCGCGACCTCAAGACCCTGATCGATATCGCCTGCGTGCCGAGAAAGGGCGAAAAACATGTGGTCATCGCGCTTGCCGGATGTTCCCGCGATACCGGCGCGTCCGGCCTGTCGCTCAGCCTCGCCGATATGCTGGCCCGTTCCGGCCGGCCGGCCAGCGTCTTCTGGTGCGAACCCCAGGTTCAGGGCGCCTCGAATGCCGTGACATCGATGCTGGATGCCGCCAATTCCGACAAGGATGTGCACAACCTGATCTTCGATTACCGGGCAGGCATACCGGTGCTGCCGATCCTGTCGCGCGAACCGATGGTCAACGCCTATGCCAATTTCCGCAATCCGCGTATTCGCGACATCATCGATGCCGCCCGTCTGAAAGGTGATGTGATCATCGAACTGCCGGCGCTCGACACCTCGCTCGACGCACTGGCGCTCGCCTCGCATGCCGATGCCGTTCTCGTCATCGCTCGCTGGGGCCGCACCACCAGGGAAGCGGTCAAGGAGGCCGAACATCAGTTCCGCAGGGCCGGCGTCAATCTGATCGGTTACGTGATCAACAGGCAGAAGTCATGATCGACGACGGTGCCGCAGATCGATTGAACACGGCGCCGACGAACGAGATCGACGAACAACCACCGATACCGGCCGGCGCGGGCACACCGAAGCTGGCCGTGATCGTGACCTGCTGGAACTACGAGGATTATGTCGTCCGCGCCATCGCAAGCGTGATGCAGCAGGGCAGGGACGATTGCGAACTGGTCGTCATCGACGACGGCTCGACCGATCGCTCCTGGGAGGCGATCACCGCCACCGGTGCGACCGCCTACCGCCTGGAAAATGGCGGCCAACGGCTTGCCTGCCTGCATGGCTTGAAGCGCACGACGGCACCCTTCCTGCTGTTTCTCGATGCCGATGACGAACTCCTGCCGGGATCGCTGGAAAAAATCCTCTCCCGTCTCGATCAGCATGTCGCCAAGCTGCAGTTCCCATTGATCAGGATCGATGCCGAGGGACGGGAGATCAGCGGGCCGGTTCCGCCGCTGTCGGATTTTCGCGACACCCATCTGACTGAGAATGTCCTGAGGACCGGCGCCTATATGAGCCCGCCGACATCCGGCAACGTGTTCCGCCGGGATGTCTGCGAGCTGATTGAACAGGCCGGTTACGAACGCGCCGTCGATGGCGTCATCCTGTTTGCCGCACCCTTCTGGGGCGATATCGTCAGCCTGTCTCAGCCGCTCGGGCTTTACCGGGTGCATGACCGCAATGATTCAGGCTTCAGCGATGAGCTGAATCCACGCCCGCTGAAGCAGGAACTGTCGCGTTTTGCCGACAGGCTCGAACATCTGCGCGGCCTTCTCGCCGCAAAGGGTTTGGCCTCGCAGCTGGTGACGACGGATCGGGCCTATTTTTTCCAGGAGCGCAGTCTTTATCTGGCGATTGCCGAAAACCGGCACTTCGGACTGCGCCGGCTGATCATCCTTCTGCAGCTCCTGTGGCGCGACCCGCAGGGCGCCAAATTTAAACTGTCGATGACGGTCCTGTTTATACTTGCCGTGCTTTTGCCCGGCGAACGCGCCAGACGCGTCGTCAACTATCGCCTCCAGGCCGGCCAGCGGTCTCTCTCCGGGCTGCTCAAGGCGGCATTCTGAAGCATAGGCATGGAGCCTTTTCGGCGGCAAAGTATCCGCCGAAAAGGCAAGGAATGATCAGGCCTCCACCGGCTTTTCCAGGTTCGGAACGGTAATATGCTGCGGCCGGTATTTGGCCAGCGTGAAGGCCCGCACGAAAGAGCCGATCGCGACCCGCACCGAGCCCTGCTTGTTGCGCACGAAAGGAATGGTCGAGAGCATGTAGAGGCCGCTGATGATGCGCGCCGCGATGCCGTTGACCCGCCATCCGGTCTTCAGGACCCCACCATAAACGACCATGCCGACGATCCCGGCCTGGAAATCCTTGAGGATATTGCGCCGCTGCTGGTGCGGATCGATCTTCATTTCCTTGAACGCGTCATAGATCGCGCCGGTCTCGAACGGCCGCGTATGGGTGACGGCCACGCTGTCGATGATCGCAGCCTTGCCCACCGGCTCGTCCATCAGCTGCGTCCAGATATTGTCGATGCCCCAGCCGGTGAAGTTTTTCTCGATCACCGGCATGATGTCGCGAAGATAGGAACTCTTGATGCACGGCCCCATCGGCTCGACATAATTGATGTAGCGGATCTGGAACGGCGCGCAGCGCAGAAGGATCGGATGCCAGTAATAGCTTTTCGGCGTCAGCGCCGGCTGGGCTATGTAGAGATCGTATTTGCCGCAGATCGCAAAGATCGTCTCGACGCCTGCGGCGACCATGTCGAGATCGTCGTCCGGGAAGAAGATGTGGTCATACCGGTCGAGCAGTTCGGGATTTTTCTGGAAGTAACGGACGATACTGTCCCATTTGGTTCCCTTGTCGATATAGACCGGGAAATCGCCTTCGGTAAACGCGCTTATATCGTCGAGATAGGTGCTGAGCTGGATATCCCAGCTGCGGTCTTTGGGGGCAGGTCCGGCCCATTTGTTGTGGAGAGATCCCCTGCCCACACGAGCGAAAACGAGATTGCGGCGGGCAGGCTGTATTGCGTCATGCATGGCAGCTCCATTATCGCTCGAAAGGTGAAATGCATCTCACCGAAGTAATTCCGCGTATAAAAACGGAATTTACGCTGCATTCGAGAGCCGGGCAATAATGCTTTTATGTAATTTTATGTGGATATGAAGATAACTGCACAAAATAACGGGAGTGTGAGTTGCTGCGCTCCAGACCTTGCCCGGGTACCAGATCCAACCGATGGCGATGAGTCCCGCTCCCTTGCGCCGACGATCGGGAAACGCCCTGTCCACAAACAAGAAAACGGCGGACACGAAGCCCGCCGTTCTGTTGTCTCTGGTTGCACCCTGACGGGATAGTCCCGGCAGCGGCATGCTGTTTCAGCTCAGGCGCCGGCCAGCAGTTCCTCGCAATAGCTCGGTCCGGTCGCACCGGGGCGGTCGGCAGTGATGGTGATGTCGCGAATGACATAAGCGTCGGAGACGGTGATCTTGGCCGAGCAGCTGACGCTGGCATTCGCGCCGGTCTGCAGCTTGATACGCTTGTAGCCGCCGCGCCAGTTGAAGATCGTGCTGGAACCCGAGGCCGTGTCGTCGAGCGGCGGATTGTATTTGGCGAAGAATTCGCCGGCCGAATGGCCGACCCAGCGCTTGTTGATCGGATTGTCGGCAAGGCTGACGGTCGTGCAGCTTGCAAGCGCTGCAGTGAGAGCGAAAACTGTGGTCGATGCGATGAGACGACGGCTCATGATCCTCAAAAATCCTTATATCGTGGCGGTGCCGCTGGGAGGACGGGGTTTCATGTTCCAGCTAGCAGATTTTGCCGCTGCGTCGCGAGGTCAACCATGCGGTTCGGCATCAATTTCTGCAAGCGCCGCTTTTTTGCAACGGATTCGTGACGCCGCTGCTTCCGCGTCCTTTTGACCAAAATTCGGGGTGTCGCAATTTTTTCAAAAACGGTGCTTGTCGAAAAAAAAATGCTGTTCTATAGAGGCGCCACTGGTCACGGAGTGTAGCGCAGTCTGGTAGCGCACCACGTTCGACGTGGGGGTCGCAAGTTCACCCGCCACTCCGACCAGTTAAAAGCCTTGCTGAGCAAGGGTGTAATCTCCCGAAAATCTCCTCCACCAAAGCCTGTGTCAAATCATCGAAGCGATTGCGCACGTTTCGTTATCCGGGCTGTTTCGATGGTTACGGCCTGTTGGAGGTTCGGGTTTGCACGCAACAGTCGCTCTGGTTCCGGCCATTCCAAGTCCCACCCGAACACGCGCCACATTAAGCGCCATCGTCACGCACCTCGTTTCCTGTTTGTTAACATTCGGGAGATCGAAATGAACAACGAATGGCGCAATCCGGTTCGCGTGCGTGAAGATTTAAACCTTCCACCACGATTGCCACTGCAGCCTGTGCCAGGAGCTGGTTATGCGCGGACAAGCCTGGCGGACGTGTATGGCAAGACGCGATTACCAAATGCACGGCTGCATCGCAGGGGCGTATTTCGAACGACGAGGCTCGCCTAGCCTTCATCAAGGCGGCGCACTAACGACCTTTA
>JAPWKG010000027.1 GCA_028283625.1 Acidobacteriaceae bacterium
GTCTCCGGCGCGATGGTCAACGTCGGCAATCCGCATTTTGTGTTGTTTCCTGAGCGTGATGACTTCAGCTCGCACGGTATGGCGTGGCAGGAACTCGGCGCAAAGATCGCAGTCGACCCTCTCTTTCCGTTTGGCACCAACGTCGAGTTTGTGCGCGTGTTAGGAGAAGCGGAGATTGCTTTCCGCATCTATGAGCGCGGTGTTGGACCGACGACGAGTTCGGGTACGGGAACCTGTGCCTCGTCGGCAGCGGCCATTACGCTCAAGAATGTAGCGCGCACACTGACCGCGATCGCAGAAGGTGGTGCGCAAAGCATCGTCTGGCCGGAGGCTACGGAAGAAATGATGCTGACCGGTCCTGCGGAGATTATCTGCACTGGTGAGGTGGAGATCTAATGTTTGCGCTGCGTCCCGGTAGCCGGGTGGCAATTCTTTCGCCGGCGGCTGCTGCGAAGGAAGAGCTGATCGATAAAGGCTGCGACGCGCTGCGGCGTTTTGGCTATGAGCCTGTGCTCATGCCACATGCCAAGGCGCGTGGGCCGCTGTACTATGCCGGAAAGCTAGAAGACCGGCTTGCGGACTTTCACGCCGCGTTTCTGGATGATTCGATTGACGCTGTACTGTGTACGCGCGGCGGTTGGGGATCGACCGAGCTATTGCCGCATCTGAATCTCTCGCTGCTCAATGACAACCGAAAGCTTTTCATTGGCTACAGCGATCACACGTCATTGCAGTCCTACCTTTGGACGCGTTTGCGACTGCCGACGGTCTATGGGCCGATGTGCGCGGCGGACTGGTCGCTGGACAACGGCGTAGATGTTCCGTCCTGGCAAAATGCGGTAGAACGCAAAAGCATATGGAGCGTTGGCGCTGGGGACGGTTTACGCTCTCTCCGCCCCGGACGAGTCGAAGGCCGTTTGCTGGGTGGTTGTCTTGCGTTGCTTGAAGCAGGGTTGGGGACACCCTATGCGTTGCGTCTTGAAGAGCCGACGGTTCTGTTTGTCGAAGATATTAATGTGAAGCCGTATCAATGGGACCGCATGTTGCAGCATCTGCGGTTTGCTGGCCTGATGCAGAATGTGCGTGGCGTCGTCTTCGGCGATATGAGTGCCAACGTTGTACCGCATGAGATGCCACTTCTGGAGGGCGCATGCCTCCATGCGTTGCAGGAGTTTACCGGTCCCGTAAGTATGGGGTTGCGTTCCGGGCACGTACGCGGCGGCAACCGCTCACTCCCATTGGGAGATTGGGTGGTCATGGAAAACGATACGCTCAGGAGTTTTGAGTAATGCAGTCGAAGCATATTCACCTTATCGGTATCTGCGGCACGGCGATGGCTTCGCTGGCAGGTATGTTGCGTGAGCAGGGGCATACGGTCACAGGCTCGGACACGGCAGCCTATCCTCCCATGAGCGATCAGCTCCGTGCGATGGGAATCACCATTCAAGAGCCGTACGCGGCGGAAAATCTTGAGCCGGCTCCCGATCTGGTGGTGGTTGGAAACGCGATCTCGCGTGGGAATCCAGAGCTTGAGCATGTGCTGGATCGTCGCATCCCCATGACCTCGATGGCTGCATTGATTCATGATGAGTTTCTGCTGGGGAGAGATCGCTTTGTGGTCTGCGGAACGCATGGCAAAACGACCACGACGTCCATGTTGTCCTGGATCTTTGAGGTCGCTTCACGCATAGAACCACGTTTTGCGCCGTCGTTCCTGATTGGGGGCGTGGCGGAGAACTTTGGTTCCAGCTTCCGCGTGCGCGCGCAAACGCGTCCCTTTGTACTGGAAGGGGATGAGTACGATACGGCGTTCTTCGACAAGGGACCCAAGTTTCTGCACTACTTCCCGGATGCTGCGATTCTGACGCATGTTGAGTTTGACCACGCGGATATTTACGCAGATCTTGACGCGGTGAAAACTGCATTCAAGCGCATGGTCAATCTCATTCCGGCGCGTGGCCGTCTGGTGGCCTACGACGCCAGCGAAAACGTTACCGAGTGTGTGAGCAAGGCGTTTTGCAGTGTAGAGCGGTATGGCTTCCGCGAAGACTCGTTCTGGAGCCTGCGCGATCTGCAACATGAAAACGGTGGCAGTTCCTGGACGCTATATCGAGCGGGGAAGCGGTTCGCATCGCTCACGCTGCCGATGGCGGGTGAGCATAATGCTTTGAACGCCAGCGCGGCTGCGGCCATTGCGGCCGGACACGGCGTATCGGCGGAAAGTATCACCGAGGCGTTGCGGAGTTTTCAGAGCGTCAAACGGCGTCTTGAGGTCTTCGCTGAGGTTGATGGTGTGACGATGATTGATGACTTTGCGCACCACCCTACGGCGATTCGCGAAACGCTTCGCGCGCTGCGTGCCAGTTACCCGGGGCGGCGCCTGATCGCTGTGCTGGAGCCCCGCTCGAATACATTGCGGCGTAACGTCTTTGAGCAGGAGCTGGTGGAGAGCCTCAGCGCGGCAGATGAGGTGATCGTCGCAGGCGTCTTCAATAGTGGAGCGATCCCCGAAGCGGAACGGCTGGAGCCGTCGCAGGTCGTTGCAGCGCTGAGTCAACGAGGAACGCCCGCGTCCCTGCACGCGCAAGTGGACGAGATTGTCGCCAGCCTTGCTGGCAGCGTGCAAAGCGGGGATGTGGTGGCGATTCTTTCCAACGGAGGCTTTGGGGGCATCTATAAGAAGCTTCCTGAGGCGCTACGCGAAACAGTTTCCTGAAGCGCTACGCGTATCCTGAATCTGTATGTTTCGCACACTTTTGATGTTGTTGGTTTTTGTCACGCTGGGCGTTCCGGCTGCGATCATCGGAATTCCGTACTCGCTGTTCGTTGGAAACACGCACCGCATGTATCGCTGGGCTCAAGGGATCGTTCGCCTTGGTCTTAAGGCTGCGGGGGTTCGTGTCGCTGTGTTGGGATTGGAGCATGTGCCTACGGACCGTGCCGTGATTTATCTGTCCAACCATCTGTCGAATCTGGACCCGCCAATCAATATCGCAAATGTTCCAGGAGAGACGGCGTTTCTGCTGAAGCAGTCGTTGATGAAGATACCGCTGCTGGGAACTGCCATGCGCATGGGTAAGTTTGTGCCGGTGGCAAGGACGCATGCTCGGGAAGATGCGAAGCGCAGCACAGAAGCTGCGGCAGAGGCGATTCATTCCGGCCACCACATCAGCATCTATCCTGAGGGCACGCGCTCGCGTGATGGTCGTCTTCTGCCGTTCAAGAAGGGAGCTTTCTTTCTTGCCGCAGAGACAGGGGCTCCACTGGTGCCCGTGATTATGCGGGGAACAGGAGAGCTTTGGCCCAAGGGACAGACCTGGCTGAAGCCCGGACTGGTGGAGATGGAGTTCCTGGAGCCGATCGCTCCTGCGGACTATTCCACACGAGACGCCCTGATGACCGAGGTGCGCTCGCGGATGGAGGCAGCGCTCGCAAAGCGCTAAGAGCTGTTACTTCACGATTGCGTTGTAGCCATCGTTGAGCAACCGCTGACGCATGGCATCAGCATCCTTCTTGGTGGAGAAGGGGCCAACCTGAATGTGCAGCAGCTTATCCTGTGGCTCCGTATGGATCGCCACGGGGTAGCCCTTGGCCCGTAGCGCGCCAAGAAGAAGATCTGCATCTTCATGGTGCGAGACAGCCGCTACCTGTACGACAAAGCTTCCGGAAGGGGAGATCGCGGGCAGAGGTGTCGCAGGCGCAGCAGCAGGGGGAGCCGTTGCAGCTGCTGTGGTGGTTTTGTTGGTTACCGCTGGTTCGGCCACCGGCTCTGCAGTAGGCGCAGGCGCTGCGGTTTCCGAAGTTGCCTGCGGGGGAGCAAGCACGGGGCTGCTTGCGTTTGTGGTGTTGGCAGGAGTCGTGCCGCCGTTCATGGGAGAACCGGCGGCAGGCTTGAACTTATCAAACTGACCACTCTCGGGCGAGTCCGACGAATCTCCCGTCGTGATGGGGGCGGTGGTGCCTGATGCCTTCTTGCCCATGTTGTAACCAAAGGCAAAGAATAGTCCGCAGATCAGAACCAGGCCAAAGAAAACAGCAAGGATTGAGCCGGTGGACAGCGTGAGCTCGCGCTCTTGGCGCGGCATAAGATCATCGTCGTCATCAAGTAAATGGCTGCTCATGGATCTTCGGCTACAGGTTTAGAACTTGACGTAGACTCCGAAGTTCGGTTCCAGAGAGTAGGTGTGCTGATTGATCGTCAGATAGTTCAGCAGGAAGTCCGGCGCCTTGTAGAAGGCCTGGCGGAAACCGAAGCGGAAGCCAAAGTGGCTGTTCGGAAACTGGCTCTGCAGACCGACGTTGTAATAGTAGGTAGCTCGCCACTGTGTGGGAGCGCTCTGTCCGCCACCGCGCGTTGGGCGGAAGCGTGTGGAGCCGGCGCCTGCGCTGAAAAAGGGCTGCAGGCCCAGAATCTGGTGGGGAGGCAGAGCTAGATAGCCAAAGCTGACTTCATTGACGCCCGTCTGAATCTGATACGGCTCGACGTTGAAGGTCTCCGTATAACGCGCGTAAGTGTAGTTGAATTCACCACCAACGTACGGACGCTTGGAGTAGCGCAGGTTGGCCAGCAGGCCAGCTGTATTACCCGCCTTCTGGGTCATGAAGTCGCCGGCGGTCGAGGCGCCGTTGGGCTCAACGATGCCCGAGACGCTCTTGGTCGTCAGGTACATGCCGTTGAGGCCGAAGTCCATGCGTTCAAGCTGTTTCTGCAGCTTGGGGTGGGTGCTGCTAGCTTCCTGGGCAAAAGCGGGAAGAGCTGCAGTTACGGCAAGCAGTCCGGCGGCGAGAAAATGGCGAGCGGTGATGCGAATCAACGGGTCGTAGCTCCAGCGCGATATGCGCGCGCTATTCTAGTCTAAACCCTTATTGAGTCTTGCGCGGCGTGCAATGCGAGCCAGGATCGCTGTTCCGGTGGCCAACGCGATGCCTGCAAGGCTATAAAGAGGATGACCGGTCAGGCGCCAGAACCCTATCGCCCAACAAAATGCGGCGCTTAGCGCCCAGAGCAGGCGGCTGCGGCGAAAGTCCTGCAGCATGAGGCCAAAGGCGATCAGGTACCAGTCCAGGACCACGCGACCTTGAGGCATCGACACAATGGATGCCAGCGATAGGAGTGTCATGAGCAATCCCACCGCGCCTGCGACGATTAAACCAGGACGATTCAGTTCCACGGCAATCAGTGTGGCGCCGAGTAGAAACAGGCTCAGCGTGATCGGGATGGTCAGTGGAAATGACAGCATTATGGATTTGTGGGCTGTGGCTGATCCGCTGGTCTTGCTTGCTGCAGGCTCATGCGCAGGGCGATCGCGTCCGGGTTGTGCGGTTCCAGATTCGTGGCTTTGTTGACGAATCCTACCGCAGCCGGAATGTTCTTTGCTGCAATTTCCAGCCGGGCCAGCAGCAGGTACGCAGGAACGTTAGGCTTCAGATGCAGAGAGGCTTCTGCTTCTTTGCGGGCATCCTCCGCGTCTCCGCTCTTTTCTCGAATCGTTCCCAGGCCAACGTGCGATGCAGGATTGGCTGAATCGGCTTCCAGCGCGGACTGGTACATCGCTTCGGCCTGTGGCAGCAGACCTTCGGAGACGTATTGTTGCGCAATGGCGTTGTATTCGTTCGCGCGCTGCGCGGGGGGCAGCATGGCCAGACGAACTTCCCGCATCTGGTTGAGCTGGAAGGCGGCCTGCCGGAAACTTGCCTCTGAGTAGGTGCGTCGAATCCGTTCTACGGGCGAGAAGTTCGGATCGTTGGCCGGAAGTTTGCTGCCTGCGGGTGCGATTGAAAGGCGAGCTCGAAGGGAACCGGCTTCATTATCGTTCGGCTTGAGCTTTAGTGCGGCGTCGGCCTGCTTTAGCGCGTCGGCGGTATCGCCTCGACGGTAGAGCGAGATGGCGAGGTTGTAATGGTAGTCCTCGTCATTGGGGTCGGCGGTAGAGGCTTTGGTGAGCTCCTCGACCGCATCTTTGCCTTGTCGTGCCAGGGAGACTCCCTGATTGTTCAGAACTTCAGGAAGCGGCAGTCGGGAGGCGACGAAGCTGAACGCGCTGTAGGCCGCCGCGTAGTTGTTGCTATTAAAGTTCGAGAGTCCCAGGTAAAACCCTGCTTCAAGCGCCATGGGGTTATCCTGCGGAACCTTGGCCAGAGTGGCCGCGGCTGCGCCGTAGTCCTGCGCTGCGTATTGCTGCTTGCCGAGAGCCAGAAGGGCGTCGGGATAATTGGGCACAAGCCGGATTGCATCTTTCAGGCGTGCGATCTGATCGGCGGGACTGGAGGAGTTTGTGCCACGGATGTAGTCCTCGAAGGCCGGCAGGGGAACCGCTCCGGAGGCTGCAAGGAAGGTTCCTTCCGCCACGTTCAGATGCGAATCAATCTGCCGGGCTACCTTCCAGGCGATTGCGTTTTCGGCATCGTAGAGACGGTTCAGGTCCGCCGAATCTTCCACGGCGGTGGAAAGCTTGAGCTCGTTGACCGACAGCACTTGCGACTGAATCAGAATGCGCTGGCCTGAGGTGTTGAAGCTGCCGATGACGACGTAGTTGCAGTCCAGTTGCTGGGCAATGCGGATGGTCGTGGCGCGCGTGGGACGGAAGTCGGAGGGAAGGCCAAGATGCTCGAGCGCAAAGCGGCGGTCGTCGTGCGAGATGGTGAGGAAGCCGGCCGAATTCAAGCGGCGGTCGAGCGTGTCGGGGAAGCTGTCGCCGACCCAATTCAGGGAAGCGTTTCCGGAGCGGTTTTCAAAGGGGAGGACAAGTACAACGCGGCCGTTGACCGCAGACTGGGCCTGAGTGCCGCCCGCAGACAGCATGACTCCGAAAACCGCAGCAGCTAAGACACGAATCTTCATCCTGCCCAGTGTAGCTCCTGCAACGGGTCGGAAACCGGGGCGTGAACGCAGGGAGTTACCGCCGCTGACCGCGCGCGATGGCGGCACGTGCTTCCTTGTCGGCCTCGCGCTTGCGCTCGGTTTCACGCTTATCCCAATCCTGCTTGCCCTTGGCCAGCGCGATCTCGCACTTTACGCGGCCGTTCTTGAAGTACAGCCGCACAGGGATGAGGGTGAGCCCTTTGCCATGCAGCATCGGTCCCAGCTTTTGGATCTCCCGGCGATGCAGCAAGAGCTTTCGTGTGCGCGTCTCTTCGTGATTGAAGACGTTGCCGTGGGAGAAGGGGCCGATGTGGGCATTGATGAGGAAGGCTTCGCCGTCCTTGATCAAGCCGTAGGCGTCCTTCAGATTTGTTTTGCCTTCGCGAATGCTTTTGACTTCAGTCCCGCGCAGGGCGATTCCAGCCTCAAAGCGGTCCGTCAGGAAGTAGTTGAAGCTGGCGGAACGATTGAAGGCTGCATCGCGCTGGCCGGCCGCGATCGGGTCGCGGTCTTTCGCTTTCACCACCGGTTTGGCTTGCTGGGCAGAGAAGGTCGGAATGGTAGATTGCTTCGGCATGGTCGTACGAAAAAACTCTGTAAAACCTTTTGATGCTAGCAGACCTGCGGCGGCGCTAAATTCTGCGATGACTTCTTGCGACCTGCTGCGTCCAACCGACACGAACCCCACCGCGAGTCGCGCTCAGGAAGCCTCCGCGGATCTGTTTCGGAAACACCCTTCTTTTCGGAGTCGCCTGTGCAGCGAATGGTAGTATGGTCAGAGCCCGGCAAACCCATCGGAGCAACTTCCCACCCCGCCTGTAAGCACCGTGATTTGTGCATGCCGGTGGAGGGCGGAGCGTCCGGTGGCCGCAGCGTCAGTGGCCATCTTGAGCGGACGGAATGCATGCAGCAACCGGGATTCGTGCGGCGACTCACACAGAACAATCTTGTTTCCAGCCTTTTTGCCCTCGGCGCGCTTGCGTTGCTGTTGGCTGCCTCCACCCCGTCGGCCCACGCTCAATCCGCTGCCAAGTGGAGTAAGCGCGGTGAAGCGGCTGAGGCCAAAGATAACTACGATGAAGCCTTCGAGGATTTCCGACAGGCTCATCTTAAAAAGCCAAGCGATCTGCGCTACAAGGCTCGCTATGAGCGTCTTCGCTTCGAGGCTGCGAACCAGCATCTGGACCGCGGCCGTGTGCTGCGCCAGAGTGGCGACCTTGCGGGAGCGATCGCCGAATTTTCGCGCTCCCTGCAGATCGATCCGGGCAATGAGGCGTCTGCGCAGGAGTTGCAGCAGATCGCCCGTCCGACTGTTGGTCCGGGTGGAAGCGCTTCGACCGCCCCAGGTGGAGCTCCCGGAGCTGCGACGGCCGGACAGAGCGCGCCTGGCAGCGATCTTCAGCCCATCGTCGGCGAGCAGATTCCGCATCAGGTGCAGGTGCAGCGTGATATTGCCTCCATGGCATCGCCGGTTGCGCTCAAGCCGGTTTCCGATGACCCGATTACGCTTCACATGGTGGAAGACACGAAGGTCATCTATCAGGCCATCGGCAAAGCCGCTGGCCTGAACGTTATTTTTGACCCGGACTATACCTCCAAACGCATTCCGGTTGACCTGACCAACGTTTCGCTTTTTGACGCGTTACGGATTGTCGGCACGCTGGGCGGCACCTTTTGGAAGCCGGTAACCTCGAATACAATTTTTGTTGCGCAGAACAACCGCACCAAGCGCACAGATCTGGATGATCTCGCGGTACAGACCTTTTATCTGACCAACGTTTCCCAGCAAAACGATGCCAATGAAGTTCTGGTGGCTCTGCGTAACCTGCTGGACCCCTCGATCAAGATTTATCTGGTTGCCAGCCAGAACGCGATTGTGATGCGTGCTTCGCCGGACCAGCTTGTGCTGGCGGAAAAGCTGATCAACGATCTCGACCGCACCCGCGCCGAAGTCATTATCGATGTCGCGGTGCTTGAAGTTTCCCGTCAAAAGGAGCGCGATCTCGGCATTACGTTGCCGACGAGCTTCGGTCTGACACCGCAGACCTCGAACGCGAATACCTCTTCCAGTTCGTCGAGCTCTTCCAGCAGCTCTTCGTCGTCCAGCTCTTCAACGAGCACGACCTCCAACATCACGCTGAATACACTCGGCAATCTGAATGCGACGAACTTCGCTGTCTCGCTCTCCGGCGGCACGGTGAATGCGCTGCTGACCGACTCGGACACACGCATTCTGCAGAACCCTCGTATTCGCGCCACGGACGGACAGCGTTCGACGCTCAAGATCGGCTCCAAGATTCCGGTCGCAACGGGTAGCTACAACGCCGGTGTGTCGACAGGTGTTTCCTCCATCGGTGTTCAGACGCAGTTCACCTACCTTGACGTCGGTGTAAACATCGACATCACCCCGACTGTGCACTACGATCACGAAATTTCCCTGAAGCTGAAGGTGGAAATTTCCTCGCAGAACGGCAGCGTAACGATTTCTGACGTTACAGAACCGATCATCTCTCAGCGAGTTGCCGAGCAGGTGATTCAGCTCAAGGATGGCGAGCCTTCGCTGCTTGCCGGCCTGTTCCAGCAGCAGGATACGACCGCGGTAAACGGTACGCCTGGGCTCGGTGAAATCCCTCTGCTCAAGTACTTCTTCTCCTCGCAGGACAAAACACGCCAGCAGGACGAGATCGTCTTTCTGTTGATCCCTCACATTGTGCGTGAGTCGGTGCTTACGGATGAGAATACTCGTCCCATCTATACCGGCACATCACAGTCTGTCGAGCTGATCCGTCGCGATCCTTCCGAGGTGCTGGCGGCTACGGCTGCGGCTCAGGCTGCTCATTCCGCGGCTTCGCCGGGATCTCCGCTAAGTAATACGACCTCGTCTAACGCTGCTTCGGCAATGCTCGGACAGATTGCGCAGCAAAATCATCCGCTGCAGCAGGGTATGGTTCCTCCGAGCTCAGCCGCCGCGGCCGCCGGAGCAACGGTGAACTCCGCCCCCGGAACGATGGTGGCTCCTGTCTCCTTCTCGCTGACGCCTGCGGTTGCGAATCAGGCGGTAGGTTCGACCTTCCAGGTTGCTTTGACGGCAGCGAATGCGAAGGACCTTTACAGCGTGCCGGTACAGCTGCAGTTTGATCCCAAGGTGTTGCAGTTGGTGAATGTGGACTCTGGCGATCTGCTCGGCAAGGACGGACAGGCGGTTGCTCTTGTGCATCGTGACGAGGGCAATGGAACGGTCACGATCTCGGCATCGCGTCCGCCGTCTGTGCGCGGTGTGGATGGTCAGGGCGCGGTTGCGATGCTGACGTTCAAGGCGATTGCTCCCGGGAACGCAACACTGGCTCTTGTGCGCATCGGTGCCAAGAACTCGAACGGTGCAAGCCTGCCGACCGTAGGAACGCAGGGCCTTGTGCACGTTCAGTAGCGACCGGGACGCGAAAGGAAGGGGAGAGCGGATGATTTCTGCCAAGACACTGCGCAAGCACCGCCTCCCTGCGCCCTTTGCGCCGGAAGCAGGGCTAACGCTTCTGGAGCTGATCATCGTTGTAGCGATGGTGTCTATTTTGGCCTCAGCAGCGGTACCGCTCGTGCGGCTCCAGATAAGGCGTTCCAAGGAAAAAGAGCTTCGAGTCGACCTTTGGGAGATGCGCCGGGCCATCGATGCCTATAAGGACGCCGCAGATAAAGGTGGCATTCAAACCAAAGCGGATTCGAACAACTATCCGCCGGATCTGCAGACTCTGGTGGATGGTGTCGACATTCAGGATAAAAAAGTACGTTTTTTGCGGGAGATCCCCACAGACCCCATGACCAAATCGACTGATTGGGGGATGCGGTCCAATCAGGATGAGGCCGATTCCTCCAGCTGGGGCGGGCAGAACGTTTTTGATGTCTACACGAAGTCCGACGGTACAGCTTTAGATGGGACCAAGTACAGCGCATGGTGATGACGAGGACAAAGCGGCCGGCAAGCAGGGAAGAGCGAGGGTTTACGCTCGTCGAACTAATGATTGTCATGGCGATCATCGGTCTTCTGGCCTCGATCGCTGTTCCGGCGTTTCTGAATAACGTGCGCAGAGCCAAGGAGGCGGTTTTGCGGGAGGATCTCCATACGCTGCGTCAGGCAATCGATAGCTACACGGTCGATAAGGAAAAGGCACCGCAGTCGCTGGATGACCTGGTTCAGGGCGGCTACTTGAAGGAAGTGCCTCGCGATCCGATCACCAATAGCCCGGATACATGGATTACCAGCCAATCGGATACCCTTACGGATATCAACGAAACCCAGGGCGGAATCGACAACGTGCACTCCGGGGCGCAATCGTTGGCTTCAGACGGTACCAGCTATAACACTTGGTAGGCGCGGTTTTGCCTTCCAGCATTTACAATCAAGCACGAGACGGCTGCCCACATTTTGCCGTCCGTGGAGTAGGTTTGTCCCGAGTGTTTCGAGTGTCCTCAACTCCCTTTGTCCGCTCCTGTGCTGCACGCACGGGTCTCGTTGCCAGCGCTACGCTCTCCATGCTGTTGGCTGGGTGCGGCGCCCAGTATCGTCCCGTCGTGACCTCTACCGGCCCTTCCGCTCCTGGCGGGCAGCCGACGAAGTATGCGGTTGTGATCTCGGATCCCGACCCTACGAATGCAAGCTCGACGACTCCGGGCCTTGCAACGATCGTCGACTTCTCCGGCGATACGGTAATTACGTCTCCGCAGATTCAGGCCAAGCCAAACTACGTTGTGACCAATAGCGCAGGTACTCAGGCCTTTATCACCAGCAACGCTGGAAATTTTTCGGAGTTCAGCACTTCGAATCCCAATACCTTGATCTCGAGTAACGTGGTTTACTCCACGCTCGATTCGACAGCTTTGCCGGTTAATCTCTCGGCGTTTGCGTTGAGTAACTCGACCGCATCGGTTTTCGTTCCGGAGCCAGGCAAGCAGATGATCGCTGCACTGACCAGCGCGGGTCAGCTTGTCCGTGAAGTTGCCATGCCCAGCACACCGAGCTATATCGTGGGCACGGACAGTGGCCTGCGTATGTATGTGCTGAACACCAATGGTGATGAGAACGGCACAGCAAGCGCGGTTGAGTCGTCCTCCACGGCTGGCCTTTCCGTTACGGGTACGATCACGGTTGGTAAGGACCCTGTATACGGCGTGATGACGTCGGATGCAAAGCGCGCCTTTGTGATGAACAAGGGCTCCCAGTCGGTCAGTGTGATCAACGCGGCGACCAATGCGCTGGATGTAACGATGCCGACGATCACGATTCCCACGGTGACGGATTCCAGCGGAAACAATCTTTCACAAAATCCGGTTTGGGCAGATCTGAATCCGACCACCAACATTCTGGCTGTGCTTTCAGAAGGTGATGGCACGCACGGCGGTCTTCTGACCGTAATCAGCATTCCGCTCTGCTCGACCATTGCGCAGCCGGATAACTCTACGTGCGACTCTACGGATCCTTCTGACGCCACCGGTTTTGGCCAGGTGCTGGCAACTGTGCCGGTAGGCATCAATCCGACGATGGTGCAGATTCTGCGTGATACAGTAACGCCGCGTGCCTACGTTGCGAACACCGGAAACGATTCCAGCAACGGTTCTGTCAGCGTGGTGAATTTGACCTCGAACGTTGTTACCGCGACTGTTCCGGTGCAGGCAGATTCCACAACCTTGAGCACGTCGGCGATTTATGGTCTGCATCCGACGACACTGGCCACTTCAGTCGGTACACCGACCGGAAGGGTCTATATCACGTCGCCGGATAGCCGTTATCTCACGATTCTTTACACCGACACGGATACGGTTTACACGCATGTGCCGATCTATGGCAGTGGTATTCGTGTGGTGATGACAGCGCGCTAACCGGATACTTACAAAGCTGAAAAAAGAGAACGGCGGGTGCTCCCCGCCGTTCTCTTTTGGTTTAAAGCTTTCGTTCTACTGTTACATGCCGGCGATGATGATCGGTGGTGTTGGCAGCTTTGAACCTGCTGCGGCTTCTACCGTAACGCCGAAGCCTTTGGCAGGAAGTCCCTTTGGCATATCCGGCATCACGAGCGAGGCTACACCTCTTGCATCGGGCCGGAAGATGCTGATGGGAACAGGGTCCGAGTTGTCGAGAGGAAGAAGCCACAGCTCGTATGTTTTATCGGGATCGACGGGCGCAAGATGGTTCGCTATGAAAACGAGCGCTCCCTTTGAGGCGATGTAGGCCGCATGGCCTTCGGGCTTTGCTCCTTCCGGCTGACCATTTACAGGGAGGTGCAGGGAGACCTGCATCGCGCCCGAGTCCGTCAGAGTGTCCAAAGCGGTTTGTGCCGTGGACAGGCTGCCGGTAAGACTTGTAACGCGTAGGTGAAGCGTATTGCTTTCTTCCAAAGCCGTCTGCTTTTCCCGGAACTGCTGTCCTGCAAAAACTGCCAGCCCTGCGGCCAAAGCCCATCCGCTCCACAGTAGAAAGGGGGTTGCTGCCGTGCGCGAATGCGGAGCGCTGGCTTCATCTTCCTCATGTGCTGTTGCCTGAGGACGAGGTTCGGCTGGAGCGGTGCGATGACCGCGTGAAGCTAGAAAGAGCTCCCCGCTTTCCTGCGCTGCCGGCATGGCGATTGGAATTACAGTTGAGGATCGCTCGATGCTTGGCATCGGTGCCATCGCCGGCCGTTCAACGGGCGGGGGAGGAGGCGCCAGCTTTTTCTCTTTGCCGACGCGTCGCATCAATCGCTCGCGAGCCTGCGGCGAAGGCGCCTGCAGTGTGCTCAGGCTGAGCCCATAGCCCACCAAGTCGCCCTGAAAGCGCGCTACCTCGTGCCGGCAGTCCTCACATCCTTCGAGATGACGGATCGCGCGATCCAGCTCTTCCTGCGTCAGCAACTGTAGGGCAAAGAGGGCGAGCGTGCCTGAGGAGAGATGATTGGTCAGGTTCATACCGGGCGCCCTCCTTTTCTCAACTCGAGCAGGGCAGTACGAAGCATGCGCTCTACGTCAGAGACGGAAGCTCCAGTAATTTCTGAGATTTCGCTATGCGTAAGGCCATCGAAAAAAGCCATTTCCAATGCCTTGCGCTGCTCCAGAGGGAGCTGGCCAATCAGGGCACGGGCGCGCCTGCTCAGCGTTTCCCGTTCTGCCGGATCGGAAAGATCATGAGCCACCGGTAAAACCACATCTTCCACTTGTTCGGTAGGACGCTTGCGGCGCAGGGTATCCACTGCGCGGTTGCGTGTCACGATGACAAGCCATCCCGCAAAGCTGCCTCGTGCGGAGAGAAAGCTGTCCGGACTACGCCATATCTGCATGAAGATTTCCTGGACAACATCTT
This sequence comes from Acidobacteriaceae bacterium, assembly GCA_028283625.1. Taxonomy (GTDB): domain Bacteria; phylum Acidobacteriota; class Terriglobia; order Terriglobales; family Acidobacteriaceae; genus Granulicella. Next base: position 14,184 of record JAPWKG010000027.1, read on the forward strand.
CTGCCGCGGCGGGCTCGCGCAAAACGCGCAAAGCTACGGAGTACACAATTCTTGAGTAGCGGTCGAAGAGCAGCGCGATCGCACTTTCTTCTCCGCGTTGGACACGCAGGAGAATGGCAGCGTCTTTCTCTGACGTCGTGGCTTGCCTTGCGTCCGGTGCTTGCAGGTCGTTATGCATTGCGTTGGTGATCAGTCCCGTTGTGGTTCTGTATTTCCGCAAAGGGAGAGAGCCCTCAGTGTACTTGACCATACCGTATCCTGTGACTGACGAGTAAAAGAGAGGCGCGTTGCAGGACGCTGCCTGTAGAGAAAGATGTTCTGAACTATGGCGAAGCTTCGACTGGACAAGGTAATCGTGGAACGTGGGCTGTTGCCGAGCCGCGAACGCGCACAAGCGATGATTCTTGCTGGCCGCGTGCTGGTGGACGAGCAGAAGATCGATAAGCCCGGAGCTTCGATCGCAGAGGACGCCGCGATTCGGCTTCTCGGAGACGATCTGCGCTATGTCTCGCGCGGCGGTTTGAAGCTGGAAGGCGCGTTACAGCAGTGGAAGATTGAGCTTCAGGGGCGGGCCTGCGCGGATATAGGGGCTTCAACGGGTGGCTTTACGGATTGCATGCTGCAGCAGGGAGCGCTCTCGGTGCTGGCGGTCGATACAGGGTATGGGCAGATCGCGCACAAACTACGTACGGATCAGCGCGTTTCCTTAATGGAGCGCACGAACGCCCGCCTGTTGAACGCCGGGGCGCTTGCAGGGAGTGGGGAGCCGATCACTTTTTTTGCCATGGACGTGAGTTTTATCTCGGCCACATTGGTTTTGCCGGCGGTTGTCGCAGCCTTGGCCCCGGCAGGGCAGCGCTGGCATGGAGAAGCGGTTTTGCTGGTAAAGCCACAGTTTGAGGCTGGGCGGGAGCATGTGGGCAAAGGCGGAATCGTGCGTGACCCTGCGGCGCATCAGCTGGCGATCGATCGTGTGAAGAACGCGGTGACGGAGCTTGGAGGTCAAGCACTTAACCTCATCGATTCGCCGATACTCGGTACGGAAGGAAATAAAGAGTTTCTGCTTCATGCGAGCTTCTGATGTTTGTTGCCCAGAATCTCAAGGAAAGTCGTGCCGCACACGATTACACTGTTGAGAGCATGCCTCGCGCCGCCATTGTTTCCAAACCGCAAAAGCCTGAGCTGGAACAGATCATCCCTGAGCTCATCGCATGGCTTGCCGCTCACGGCTTCGAATCAACACTTGATCCTCAATCAGCGATCTATATCGGGCGCCCGGAAAAGGGAGTCGCTCGTGAGGTGATGGCTGAGAAGCGCCACCAGGTAGTGATTACGCTTGGGGGCGATGGAACGTTGCTGTCCGCGGCCAGGGCTTTCTCCCGGCTCGGTACGCCGATTCTTGGTGTGAACCTCGGCTCGCTGGGCTTCCTGACCGAGGTTCCGCTCTCGGACATGTACACGACGCTGGAGGCGTGGCTGAACGGCACCGCTGTGCTTGACTCCCGCTGGATGATGCAGACCGATCTCACGCGCGACGGACGCACTTTCTGCTCCTGGGACGCTCTGAACGATGTGGTGATTGCCAAAGGCGCCATCGCCCGCATGGCAGACTTTACGATCGAGCTCGACACCCAGCCTGTGGCTCACTTCCGTGCAGATGGCGTCATTGTTTCGACTCCGACGGGCTCAACCGCCTACACGCTGGCAGCCAACGGCCCCATCCTGATGCCGACTGTGGATGCGATGGTGTTGACCGCCATATGCCCACATCTGCTGACAATTCGCCCGATCGTGATTCCTGGGCACTCACGCATTTCCGTTACGGTCGATGTCGTGCCGCACGAAACCTATCTCACCGTAGACGGGCAGGAGGCTGTGGAGCTTCTGATGGGGGACCGAATCGATTGTTGTCGTTCCGACCACTCGATTCGTCTGTTGCGTCTGCACGAGAACGGTTTGTTCAACGTATTACGCCAAAAGCTGAGCTGGGGCGAACGTTGAAATGCTGGAGGGCACCTAAGGGTGCCCTCTTCGTTTTGTGAAGCCGTTTATCGCAGCGCGGCGGCTACGGTCACCTGCCACGGTGTGGTGGCTCGCCCGAGCAGCTTGCCCAGATCGCCGGGAGGCAGATCGAGGGCTCCTTCGGCGGCTTTGGCGTCACTATCGGCGAGGATGTGGGCGAGAGCCTCCGGGAGCCCGAAGCCTTTCAAGGCGGTCTCATAGGCTGACTGGTCAAGATTGTTGTACGTCATGGGCTTGCCGGAGAGGCGCGAAACTTCGGTGGCCAGTTCAAAGTAACTGTGCGAAGTACTTCCTGCCAGCTCGTAGGTTTTGTTTTCGTGACCGCTGGTGGTGAGCACGATGGCGGCGGCTTCTGCATAATCCTTGCGGGGAGCGGTGGCAAATCTTCCGTCGCGTGCTGCGCCCAGAAGGGCGCCGTGCGCCAGCGATGCACCAAGGCTGGCTGTATGGTTCTCCGTATACCATCCGTTGCGCAGTAGAACGTACGGCAGATTGGCTGCCTTCAACAAATGCTCGGTTGCCTTGTGCTCTTGCGCCAACAGCATTGGCGAGGTTTCTGCTCGCAATAGGCTGGTGTAAGCGATCAGGGAGATTCCGGCGGTCTTGGCTGCGTCGATGACCGCCTTGTGCTGTGCGGTACGCTTGCCTACTTCGCTCGAGGAAACAAGCAGAAGCTTTTCGACGCCTGAGAATGCCTGAGTGAGGCTTTGTGGATCGTCGTAATTGGCCACACGGACCTGGACTCCCTGATCCTTGAGTGCGGATGCCTTGGCTGCATCGCGCACAACAGCCACAATGTTTTCCGCGGCCGTTCTGGAAAGAAGCTGTTCAACGACGAGTTGGCCGAGCTGACCGGTTGCTCCTGTAATTGCGATCATGCTGTTCTCCTGAGGGGGAAGATCCACCCACATACAAAGCGTAGCTCCAAAACTTACCTTTAGTAAGTACGTACCTTGGAGTAAGCTACTGCAATGAGCGATAGCATCGTAAACCGCATACAACGGCGCCGGGGAGACCTCTTTGCCGAGGCCTGTCCTTCGCGAAGTGTTCTGGAGCATGTCACTTCCCGTTGGGGATCGCTTGTTCTGATTCTGCTGCGTGATGGCACCAAGCGATTCAGCGAGATCAGAAGAGAGATCGGCGGCGTGAGCGAGAAGATGCTGGCGCAGACACTGCAGGCGCTAGAAGGCGATGGCTTTCTTACCCGCAAGGTCTACCCCACGGTTCCGCCTCGTGTGGAGTACACCCTGACGCCCCTGGGGCATGACGTTTCCGAGCATGTACTTGTACTTGCTCTTTGGGTCGAAAAGAATCTTGGAGAAGTGATGAAGCGGCGTGAGAGCCACGCCGCTTCGAGGAAAAACTAGAGCCAGCGCAACAGGAGCTGGTTGGTGAGCAGGGCCGCTACATAAGCCACGCCTGTCATATAGCAGAACTGGAGCAGAGGGAGCTTCCAGCTGTTGGTTTCACGCCGTACGATGGCCAGTGTCGAGGTGCATTGCATCGCAAAGGCGAAGAAGACCACGAGCGCGATAGCGCCAGCCGCAGTCATGTCGTGGCGCAAAGCCATCTGCAGGTTTGCGGTGTGTGTCGCAGGGTCTGCACCATACAGCGTTCCAAGCGTACCGACGATCACTTCCCGCGCGACGATGGAGCTCAGCAGTCCGATGCCAATCTTCCAGTTGAAGCCCAGAGGATGCAATACCGGCTCGATCCAGTGGCCGATGTGGCCGATGAACGAGCTTGTGATCTCCGAAAACTGACCATGATGAACGGGGAGCACACTGAGCACCCATACCGTGAAGGTGCAGGCCAGAATGATCGTTCCTGCTTTCTTCATGAAGAGCGTGCCGCGGTCGTACAGGCGCAGGGCCAATCCGCGCAGCGTGGGCCAGCGGTACTGCGGCAGCTCCAGGACGAAAGGCGCCGGTTGTGCCTTCATCACCTTGGAGTTCAGCAGACGCGCGGTGACCAGCGCGGCGCAGAAGCCAAGTGCGTACAGGCTGAGCATGACAAGAGCACGGAGGCCGAGCAAATGGCCCAGGAAGCGTTCATCGGGCACAAACGCAGCGATGATGAGCGTGTAGACCGGCAGCCTCGCGGAGCAAGTCATGAACGGCGCGATCAGGATGGTTGCAATGCGCTCACGTTTGTTTTCGATGGTGCGCGTGGCCATAATGGCCGGTACAGCGCACGCATAGGCACTTAGCAGGGGAATGAAGGCCTTGCCGTTGAGGCCGAAGAAACGCATTCCTCTGTCCGCAATCAGCGCTGCACGGGCAAGGTACCCGGAGTCTTCCAGGACGCCGATGAAGAGGAAGAGCAGCAGGATCTGAGGCAGGAAGACCAGCACGCTCTGCACGCCGTTCCAGATGCCATCACGAAGCAGGGCACGCAGCCAGTTGTCCGGCAGGGCTGAGGTGACCAGTGCGCCTAGCTTGGTCAGCAGATCTCCCATGAGATCGCTGAGCGGCTGACCGAGCGAGAAAACCACCTGGAAGACCGCAATGACGACTGCGAGGAAGATCAGCGGACCCCAGAGCCGATGCAGCAGGATTGAATCCAGCCGGCGGGTCCAAACGGGGGCCTCGGGAGAACGATAATGCGTACGTTGCGCCACCTGCTGGGCCCAGCGACGGCTGGTCGCCGGTGACTGCAGCACGGGGAGACGCAGGGGAAGCAGGCGTTCTTCGTCGGAGGAGGTTGTCTGCTCCAGGAAGCTGGAAATAAGATCGAGACCTTTCCCCTTGGCGCCGGAGATAAGGGCGACCGGATGTCCGAGCTCGGCGCTCAGTGAGAGGGGGTCTACTTTGCCGCCGCGCTGCTCCAACAGATCGCTCATGTTCAGCAGAACCATGGTGGGCAGCCCGAGTGAGAAGACGGTCTGCGCCAGCATGAGCTGCCGATTCATATGAGCCGCGTCAAGGACAAGCAGCACAACGTCAGGCGGTGGAACACCGGGCATGCGGCCGGTCATGACATCGACCGCGACGCGCGCGTCCTCGGAATAGGTGGCCAGCGAATAAATGCCGGGCAGATCAATCAGCGTCAGATCAGGACGCCCGATACCTTTCATCCGGCCCGAGTGGTGGTCGACCGTAACGCCGGGATAGTTGGCTGTTTTCTGGCGCATGCCAGTCAGGCGGTTAAATAGTGTGGTCTTTCCGCTATTCGGGGGGCCTACAAGAGCAACCGTGCGAAGCTTACGACGTCCGCCGGGGAGCTGCTCAATCGGGAGCTCCGGAAGAACGGCGCTCGATGTAGAGTGACAATCCATGACTTACCGAGCCTCAGCCGCGTCCAATTCAATCTCAATATGCTGGGCGGTTTCAGAACGCAGTCCAACCTCAACATCATCAATGCGATAGACCGTCGGATCTCCTGCGGGAGCACGGCGCAGCACTTTAAACGGTGCCCCGGGGAGAAAACCGAGATGTGCCAGGTGATCGCTGACCTCTTCGTTCAGGTCCAGCCGTTGCAGTACTCCGGATTGGCCCACTTGTACTTCGCTCAGCAACATCAGCGCCCATCGCTTCCCAGGAGGTTTTGCGGCGGCGAATCTGCGACCGCATCAGTCCCTTTTCATGATAGACGAAACAGGAATCACTGTGCTCAGTTGTAGAGGGCTTAGAACGGGAAGGCATCGAGCTTGAGGCTCTAACGAGTGGTCAGCAGGCAAGGCCATGCGCACGCACTTCAGGGAAGAGGATATTTCCTCATCGATGCTATTCTTGGTTTTTAATAAAGGGGGGTTATGGTGCGCCCGGAAGGAGTCGAACCTCCGACCTACTGGTTCGTAGCCAGTTGCTCTATCCACTGAGCTACGGGCGCACATTGCATGACTGCAACTTGTTTAGAGTACAGCCTCTTGGCTCAGAGAGCAAGTCCTGCCCTGTGGATGTTTCGAAATCGCCGCACTAGCGTAGACTTTTCGCATGATTCAGGTACCCATGACCGAAGAGCAGTTCGTCTCCGCAACCAAGTGGCTGGCAGAAAACGGTATTGCGTTGGATGGCCGCGCAGGAAAGATCGAGAAAGATGGCATCCTCGCGCAGTATGGTTTCGATGGAGCTCAGTTGACGATTGAGATTCTGGAGCGCCCCTTCTTCCTCCCGCTGTCCATGATTGAAGGGCGCATGCAGGCGTACCTGGAGCAGGCTCTGACGCCGGGCAATAAGACGACTGTCTGATTTTGCATCACTTTCGGTGCTGATTTACCGCCTGCCCGATGCTAAAGCCTTGCCGCAAGCCGATATACTGGTAAGTGTGCTCGATCAGTTTTTTGCACTCGCATGAAGCTGGGTTGAGCGGAACGTGCTCTTATGCCCCTGTTTTGGCTCCGAATCGCGGTCTGTTTGTACACTGTCGCTGCGTTGGCTGTGTTGCCAGCAGCGCTGTACAACCGGCCCAGATGGCGCCACATGGCGATACCTCTGGCAGTGGGCGGCGCTTGTACGCATCTGGTCAGTCTGGTGGAAACCCTGGTTGCAGCGCACCGGGCGTTGCCGATCCATACGCACGAGACCTTATCGATGCTGGGGCTGCTGCTGGCCGTCTCGTTCCTGGCGCTGACCGAGCGCTATAAGACGGTTCTGTTCGGCATCTTTCTGCTGCCGCTGACGGTTCTGCTTACGATCGCTCCTGCGTTTCACTCCTCTACGGAGCGGATTGCGTACCCTTTTATTCGTACCGGCTGGCTGTTGCTGCATGTAGCGCTTCTGCTCGCGGCCTATGCTGCGCTCTTTCTCTCGCTTACCGCGAGCCTTTTGTACCTGTACCAGGAGCGCAGGCTGAAGCAGAAGCGTCCGCCACAAAGCCGGAGCTGGTTGCCTCCTCTCGCTACGACAGACCAGATTGCAGTAAAAGCTCTCCTCTTTGGCTTGCCGTGTATGACGGCGGGCTTGCTGATCGGCTCCATCGTGGCTTTGCAGACGATCGGCCCAAGCTTTTTTGCCGATCCGAAGGTTCTGCTTTCCTTCGCCATGTGGCTGGCGTACGTGCTGATGATCTGGATTCGCCGGCACTCCGGGCTACGCGGCCGCCGTGCGGTCTATCTTTCGAGCTTTGCGTTCCTTTTTGTACTGGCCGTATGGGCTGCGAATGCGCTTTCGAGCGTGCATAGGTTCCGCGCGCCATGAGCCAGCCAAACACCAAACCGTCGCTGTTGCTGCTCGGAGTGAACCATACGACCGCTCCGCTGGCCGTGCGTGAACGGCTGGCCATTGAGCTGTCTCGCCTGGCGGAAGCGACACGGACGTTGGCGCATCAGCCTGGAATTCAGGAAGCGCTGATTCTTTCCACCTGCAATCGCGTCGAGCTGCTTACGGTGCATGAGAACGAGGCCGAGGCGTCGAGAGCGCTTACCTTCCTGCGGGATTATCTGAACATTCGCCCCACCGAAGTGCAGCCCCACCTGTATGAGTTTCGCGAGAATGAAGCGGTACGGCATCTCTTCCGTGTGGCGTCTTCGCTGGACTCGATGGTCGTCGGCGAACCGCAGATTTTGGGACAGGTGAAGCAGTCCTGGTCTGTAGCGCGAGAGGTAGGAGCGATCAAGTCAACGCTCGATCCGCTGCTGCAACGCGCGTTCTCGGTGGCCAAGCGTGTACGGACAGAGACTCATATTGGTTCGTCGCAGGTCTCGGTGGCTTCCATTGCCGCAGAGCTGGCTCGAAAGATCTTCGGGACACTTTCCGGCAAGACGGTGCTTCTGGTCGGTGCCGGGAAGATGTCGGATCTGACAGCTCGCCACCTCATTCAGCAGGGCGCGACTACGCTTCTGGTCTCAAATCGCACGGTGGCGCGTGCTGAGAAGATGGCAGCGGAGCTTCGTACGCCGAGCATCACCACCGGTGTGATTCCGTTTGAAGAGCTGCATGCGCAGGCTCACCGTGCCGACATCATCATCACGTCTACAGGCGCGGGACAGGTCTTTACGCGGGGGCAGGCACGTACCTTGTTGCAGAAGAGGAAGAACAGCCCGATCTTCTTCATCGACATTGCTGTACCGAGAGACGTTGCGCCTGAGGTAAACAATCTCGAAGGTTGTTTTGTTTACGATATCGACGATCTCCAGCAGGCAGCACAGGAGAATCGCGCAACGCGCACGCGCGAGGCCGAGGCTGCGGAATCCATCGTTGCGCTAGAGGTTGAGCGTTACAACCAGCGATTGACGCAGAACGAAAGCGCCGGTGCCATTAAAGAGTTGATTGCGCACGCGGAGGCAACGCGCGAAGCGGAGATGAACAAAGCGCTTGCTCGCATGACGCAGCCGATCACGGAGGAACAGAGAATTGTGATCGAGCAGATGACGCGTCAGCTTACGAACAAGTTACTTCACGCACAGATTGCGGCTCTTCGAAGCGCGTCGCAGGACTGAGTGAAAAGCGCGAAGCTGCGAGTGCGACATCCTCGCGATTCGCAGGTATGCTTATCCACGATGGGCAACTCTATACGTATCGGCTCCCGAGGCTCCCAGCTTGCACTTTGGCAGGCCCACCATATTGCGGACCAGCTTCGCGCTCTCGGTCACTCAGTTGAAATCGAAATTATCCGTACGGTCGGTGACCGTATGCAGGATCCTTCGTTTGTGGCACCAAAGACCTTTGACGATGGCACGCCGCTGGATGCCAAAGGTATCTTCATCAAGGAAATCGAAGACGCGCTGCTAGCCGGGCGAATTGATTTGGCCGTGCATTCTCTCAAAGATCTTCCCACGGTCCTGGAGGAGCTATTTACGCTGGCAGCGATTCCGCCGCGGGCGGATGCTCGGGATGCCTTTGTCTGCGAAGAGTTCTGGGGGCTTCATATGCTTCCGATGCACTCACGGATTGGGACAACCTCTCCGCGCCGGAAGGCGATGTTGCTCGCTCTGCGGCCTGACCTGCACTTTGTTGCTCTGCGCGGCAATATCGACACGCGCTTGCGGAAGTGGCAGGAAGGTGAGGTGGATGCTCTTGTGCTTGCCTCGGCTGGGTTGGATCGAATTGGCCGCACCGAAAATGTACACCAACGCTTCTCTGTGGATGAGCTGACGCCGGCTCCGGGGCAGGGTGCTCTGGGGTTGGAGACGCGGGCTGGTGATCAGCAGACGATTGCTGCCGTTCGCCAGCTCAACTGTGCGGAAACAGAGTTTGCTGCCACGGCCGAGCGCGTTGTGCTGCAGGCCCTTGGCGGCGGCTGTCAGTTGCCGCTGGGGGCGTACGTTCATCGCGTGGATGAGCAGTGGCATCTGCATGCGCAGGTGGCATCTGCCGACGGGGAGCAGATAGCGCATGTGCTGTTGAAGGCGCCTCTCACCATCAGTGCACGGGAGTTGGGAGAGCAGGGTGCTGAGGCGCTTAAGGCACGCGGTGCGCTGGCGCTGCTGGCTGGAGAAACCTTAGAGATCGCCTGATCGTTTCGTCTGATCCTGGTGAGCTTGCTTCGCAACGCCCTGCCTCGGCAGGGCGTTGCTCTTTGTGCCGTGTCGGTTAGATTCAACCAATCTTTCCTGTGTTGTTCTGGCCTTACGGTTGCGGTGCTATGCGCAGCCGTTCTGGAGAGACGATGCTGGATCAGGAAGTGGTGCTGCCGGAGACCGTGTGCGAGAGCTCCTCGTTGTTGGAGCGACAACAGTTGTCTGATGCCTGCGTGCAGAAGAATTTCACGCTTGCGGAAGATCTTGCGCGTGCGTTGATACGTCGATTTCCTCGTGATCTCTTTGCCTGGAAGATGCTGGCCGCCGTCTTCTCCGAGCTGGGCAAGCTTGAAGAGACCCTGGTGATTTCACAGCATCTGCTCCAGCTCGCACCCGAGGATTGGCAGGTGTGCAATAACTGCGCCAACACGTTGAAGCAGCTGAGAAGGCTTCAGGAAGCTGCGCCGTTGTATGAGAAAGCGATCTCTCTGAACACCGTCGCGCTTGAGCCGCGCTACAACTACGGCTTGCTGCTGCTGGATCTTGGGCGACTTGCAGAAGCAGAGTATGCTTTGCTCGATGCATTGATTCTGAAGCCGAATCATGGATACGCACGGCTCAATCTGGGCAATCTGTACAACGTGCAGGGGCGTTATCAGGAATCGGAGCAGCAGTATCTGATCGCGCTTCAGAGCCTGCCGGAGATGGTTCCGCTGCACAATAACCTTGCCCTCTGCATGCGCAGGATGCATCGCTATCAGGAGGCGGAGCGGTACTTTCGGCGCACGCTGGAGCTGGATCCGGACTATCCGACCGCGCTTTCCAACTTCGCGGAGTTTCTTGCTCTTCATGGTTGCATGGACGAAGCGATAGCCTTGTTGCGCCGTGCGGTTGAGCTCGATCCGTCGGAGACGGCTCCCTGGAGCAATCTGCTTTTCATGCTGTCGCACACCAAGGCTTCGCCTGAAGAGGTGTTTGCAGAACATAGGGCTTACGGACGCCACATTCATCGGCAATATGCGAAAAAGCGCTTACCAGCGTATCTTCCTGAGCCTGGCGATCGACTGCGGATCGGCATCGTATCGGCGGATCTGCGCGATCATCCTGTCATGCGCTATCTGCGTCCGGCGCTACGTTGTTTTGCCCTTGATCCGGCCGTTGAAGTCACTGCCTATAGCAACCAGCAAAATCATGATGCCGATACCATGCGGTACCGGCAGGAGTTTTCTGCCTGGCGTGAGGTGAGTCATCTTTCTGAGGACGCGCTTGCTCGGCAAATACGTGCAGACGGTATTGAGATTCTGATTGATCTTTCAGGTCATTCCGGGCGCAATCGCTTACCCGCCTTTGCGATGAAACCGGCACCGTTACAGGTCAGCTGGATGGGCTACGTCGGAACGACCGGGCTTGAGGAGATCGACTATTTCATCGCCGACAGCTATCTGGTTCCAGCTGAGATGGAGTCACAGTTTGTAGAGCGCATTCTCCGTGTACCGGTAACGACGGTTTTTGAGCCTTGTGTCGATTCTCCTGCTGTGGGGGAACTGCCCTGTCTGCAGAGCGGTGTCTTCACCTTTGCTTGCCTGGCGCGTGCTACAAAGCAGAATCGCGAGCAGATTGCAGCCTGGGCAAAGATTCTGAACGAGGCGCCTCATGCGCGACTGATGCTGACAACGATGGCGGACGGTTGTCCTCCGGTTCGCGTCCTGGAGTGGTGCGCGCTTGAAGGAATTGCCACGGAGAGGGTTTTGTTTGTGAATCCCAGAAGTACGGAGGAGACACTTGCGCTGCATCAGCAGATTGATCTGGCGTTGGATAGTTTCCCCTACAACGGCTCGACCAGCAATAACCATGCTGCGTGGATGGGGGTACCTACGCTGACGTTTCCTGGCTCGGCGCCGACCGGCAGAATGACCACTGCGCTAAACAGGCACCTCGGATTGGAGGAGTTTATCGCTGATGGGGAACAGGGGTATATCGATGCTGCGATTGCCTGGAGCCGCCGCCTCGACGATTTGGCTGTTGTTCGCAGAGATCTGCGCGCCCGTTGTAGAGAAAGTCTGCTCTTTCGCCCGGAGGAGGCAACGGCAGCGCTTCTGCGGGTGCTGCGTGCGGCGCTGGAAGAGAAGCGGAGCCGGATTGCTGCAGAACTGGCTTAGCCGCGCACGGTGCGCATCACAGGCGGCATCCTCTACACTGTGAGGAGCATTTTAAGAAGGCGAGACCCAAGCAACATGGCTGCACTCATCGACGCAATCGATCTCAAGCGCAAGAACTTCTTCGAGTACGAAAATACTCCGTACCGCTGTATGGAAAAAGACATCTCCACGCCGACTGCGCGTGGCGGGCAGACGCTGGTGCGCGTGAAAATGCGCAACATGCTTACCGGCGCGGTAATGGATAAGACCTTTAAAGCGGAAGACAAGTTCAAAGAGCCCGATCTGGAGTCGGTTCCTGCCTCCTATTTGTATTCGGATACGGACGGTTCGTACTTCCTTGATCAAAGCAGTTTTGAGACGCTCACGCTGACCACCGAGATGATGGGGGATGCCTTAGAGCTTCTGCTTGAAGGAACCATCGTTCAGGTAAATAAGTACAACGGCAACCCGATCGGGTTGGAACTTCCGATCCAGGTGACGCTTGCGGTTGAGTACACCGAGCCTGCGGTTCGCGGCGATACTTCGTCGGGTTCAGTAACCAAGGTCGCCCGCTTGGAGACGGGTGCCGAGGTCCGGGTTCCGCTTTTTGTGAAAGAGGGCGAGAAGGTCGTGATCAATACCGATACGCGCGAGTTTTCCGGTCGCGCCTAAACGAAAAGCGATGGCCGCTTAGGCCATCGCCACCTCATTGCCGAGTACAGAACCACCGGCTCCGGCTGCCAGGGTATTGCGTGCCCCGGCTCCCGGAGCCGCTGATACTTCACCGGAGAGCAGGGGACGCAGATCCTTCATTGGCACTGGACGGCCAAAGCGATAGCCCTGGGCTTCATCGCAGCGACGACGCAGCAGGAAGGCGAGCTGGTCGTCATTTTCTACACCCTCTGCCACCACGGTCATGTTCAGTCCGTGAGCCATGGCAATTACCGTGCGGACGATAGCAGCAGCAGTCGCATCGGTGGCGCACTTGGCTGTGAAGCTGCGATCGATCTTCAAACGATCCACCTTGTATTCCAGGATGTATTTGAAGCTTGAGAAGCCGGTGCCAAAGTCGTCCACTGCGAGACGTACGCCTAATTCACGCAGGCGAGCAAGCATCGTCAGTGTTTCGCTGGAGGAGATCATCAGGGTGTTCTCCGTAATTTCCAGCTCAAGATCTTCCGGCGCGAGGCCACTGGTTTGCAGCGCTTCCTGCACTACGGCCACCAAATTGTCTTGCAGCACCTGGCGTGGAGACAGGTTGACCGCGATGATGAAGCGGCGACCAAGCTCTACCTGCATCTTGCGTGCTTCCATGCAGGCCTGGCGGATGACCCATTCGCCGATAGGAACAATCATGCCGCCTTCCTCCGCCGTCTGAATGAATTGCAGAGGGGGCACAATACCGCGGATAGGATGATTCCAGCGAAGGAGCGCCTCTACGCCGGTTATGGCACGCGTACGCGTATTGACCTGTGGCTGGTAGTGCAGAATCAGCTCATTGCGTTCAACGGCTTTGCGCAGATCGGCTTCCAACTCCAGACGGTCCGCGCTGGCCTCCAGCATTTTTTCGGAGAAGGCGTGAAACTGATTGCGTCCCTTTTGCTTGGCGGCATACATCGCCGTATCGGCGTTACGGATGAGGGAAACGGTATCGCTAGCCAGGTCCGGGAAGACGCATACGCCGATGCTGGCGGTAATGTTGAGCTCTCGCCCTGCGATCTGAGCCGGAGAGTTGAAGGTATTCCCCAGACGCTGACCAGAGCGCATGATGTCTTCGAAATCACCGGCATTGGGCATCATGACCACAAATTCGTCGCCGCCGGTACGAGCAACGATGTCGGTGGTCCTTACCGATTGCTTCAGGCGCTCACCGACAAGACGTAGCAGCTCATCGCCTGCGCCATGTCCCAGCGAGTCGTTGATGCGCTTGAAGTGATCCACGTCGACGACGAATACAGCAACGCGACGATTCAACACCGCAGCCTGGTCGATGGCTTGCTGCATGCGGGTGTTGAGCAGGGTGCGGTTGGGCAGCTTGGTCAGCGCATCGTGGTGCGCCATGAAGCTGATGGATTCTGTGAGCTGCTTGCGTTCTGAGATGTCGAAGGCGATTGCGAGATAACCTGTGATCTCATTTTCCTGATCGCGTAACGCAGTCATTGCCAGGTGAACCGCGATCTTGCGGCCATCCTTGCGAACATAGCTCCATTCACTCTCGTTGCTCTTGCGCTTGCCGAGCGTGGCACGGAGCGTATCAAAACCAGCGGCGACAGGGTGCCCGGTCTCCCGCTCAAGCGTAATGGAGCGAGAGCTCAGCTCTGCGGGATCATGCAGGACAACGATCGAGTGTTTGCCAACCAGTTCGTCCCGGCGATACTGCGTCAACATCTGGGTCGCGCCGTTGACCGCAGTGATAATGCCCGAGGAGTTGACCGCAATGATGCTGAACGGAGCATCTTCAATGATCGATTGTGAAAAGCGATTCATCTCTTCAAGACGACGCTGGTTCTGACGTTCTTCGCTCAGATCACGGATCACAACGGCAAGGCCATCATCCGTCTTAACAGCGCGCAGATGAAACCAGAGATCTCTCCCCTGATCGCTCTTGTCTTTTACGCGTCCCTGGTAGGGGATGCCCGTTTGAGCCACATGCTTCAGTCGCCGGAAGAGTCCGCTATCACGAACGTCCGACAAAACCTGGCTGAGCATCATGCCTGCAAGCTTTTCGCGGGCCACGCCAAGTTGTTGCTCCGCGACAGCGTTAGCGAAGAGAAACTCAAAGTCAGTAATACCGCGCAGAGGGCTGCGGATGACCTTCAGCAGGGAAAAGGCGTGGAGGTTGGTCTCGGCTGCGGTGAGAAAACGCTGATGCTCCTCGCGGGCCGTCAGGCTGAAGTCCACCATTCTGTTCAGAAAGGGGGTGAGCAGCAGCACGACGAGCGCAAGAATAATGGTGATTGTAGAGGTGATGCAGAGAAGGCGAAGATCGACAGAGTTGATTGTCGTACGCAGCTGGATGAAATCGAAGATGCGTTTCACCGCAAAGCCGACGATCACGATCAGCAGTGGACCGCCTGAGAGAGCGATCGGAATTTGCTGCCGAAGCTTCCAGGCCACACGGCACAGAATGAGGCAGATCGCCGTACAGGTAATCCAGGCGATAAAGTCTGAGGTCGCACGCAGGAGTTCGGTCATCTGCACAGGCGTGAGATGGAGCCGATAAGCTGCGCTCAGGCTGGCAAAACTAACCCAGCTGGGCGCAAAGGATGAGACGGTGGATCCTGTAGCGATAAAGTCTTCCGGGAACGGCATGACCCTCTCTTCATTTGAGCCGGAAAAGCTCTTTTGTTTCGCGGGTTCCTTTTGAGGGCACCCTAGTAACCATTAGAGGTGACGTAGGGCACTATCGATCATCCCACTTACCGCCGTAGCTACTACAACTTTTGTTGCACGTTTTATTGCTCTTTTTGAACTAACTCATAGAAAAGGCATCCGTTATCAGCTCGGATGCCTTCATAGATTGTTCTACATTGAAATCGTCTTATTCTCCGTACGGTACCCAAATATTTTTTACCTGCGTGGCGTGGCGAAGGAACCAGCGTCCTTCGGCCTCGGTGGGGTTGAACCAGTCGATTTGCCGGCCCTCGTTTGTCCAAACCTGCTTCAGGTTACCAACGGAAGCGGTCTTGACCAGTGCCGAGGCGGTGACATCGCGGAAGCTCCACATTGCATCCACGTCGGCATGCTCGGCGAGCGTCTTGCCCAGCTCGCTGGCCTTGCCGGAGACGAAGTTCACCACGCCGCCAGGCAGGTCGCTCGTGTCGAAGACCTGGTACAGCTCACCCATCAGCGTCGCCGTGCGCTCGCTCGGGACCGCGATGACCGTGTTGCCCATCGCAATCGCGGGCAGCACCAGCGACATCAGGCCGAGCAGGGGAGCGTCGTCCGGCGCGAGGATGCCAATGGTGCCCACGGTCTCCTTCATCGCCAGCGTCACCATGCGCATCGGCGGGTTGTGCACCGAGCCTTCGTACTTGTCGCACCAACCGGCGTAGGCAAACGTGCGCTCGACGGTGTAGTCGAGCTCAATCGCGGCCTGCTCTGGCCCGACGAACTGCGCGAGCTTCGCGACGATCTCTTCGCGGCGCTGCACGAGGTTCTCGGCGAGGAAGTACAGCACCTGCGCGCGGCCATGAGCGGTCGTCTTGCCCCACTTGGCTGCGGCGCGAGCGGCTTCCACGGCGTTGCGAATGTCCTTGCGGCTGCCCAGCGGAGCCTCGCCGACCTGCTTGCCGTCGCGGCCATAGACCGGATAGCTATATCCCGAGTCCGGACGCGCCTGCTTGCCGCCGATGTAGAGCTTTACCGTGCGGTCGATGCCGAAGCCGCCAGCCGCGGGCTCGTCGCTCGTCTCCACATCAGGCTCCGGCAGAGCCTCGACCGGCTTCGCCTTCACCTCGTCGTGGAACCACTTCGGCATGAGGTACTCATACATGCCTTCCTTGCCGCCCTCGCGTCCGTAGCCGGACTCGCGATAGCCGCCAAAGCCTGCTGCCGCGTCGAAGACGTTCGTCGCGTTGATCCAGACCACGCCCGCCTTCACCTGCGCGGCCACGTCGAGCGCCACATTGATGTTCTCGCTCCAGATGCTCGCGGCGAGGCCGTAGACGGTGTTGTTCGCCAGCTCGATCGCCTCCGCAGGCGTGCGGAAGGTCATCGCCGAAAGCACCGGCCCAAAGATCTCTTCCTGCGCCACGGTCGAAGCAGGGGATACGCCGGTGAGCAGCGTCGGCTTCAGGAACAGGCCCTTCTCAGGCAGCGAAATCTCCGGCTGCCAGCAGGTCGCGCCCTCGTCGCAACCTTTTTTGATCAGCGACTGGATGCGGTCGTACTGCACCTGATCGACGATGGCGCCGATATCGACAGCCTTATCCAGCGGCGAGCCGACGCGGAGCGTCGCCATGCGCGCGCGAATCTTGTCGTAGAGCTTCTCGGCCACGCGCTCCTGCACCAGCAGGCGCGAACCCGCGCAGCACACCTGGCCCTGGTTGAACCAGATGCCATCGACGAGGCCTTCGACCGCAGAGTCGAGGTCCGCATCGTCGAAGACGATGAACGGGCTCTTGCCGCCGAGTTCGAGGCTCAGCTTCTTCGACGTCGCAGCCGTCGCCTTGCGGATGATGCGGCCGACTTCGGTCGAACCGGTGAACGCCACCTTGTCGATGCCGGGGTGCTCGGCAATCGCCGCGCCGGTCTTGCCATCGCCCTGCACGATGTTCAACACGCCCTTGGGCAGGCCGATCTCGTCGGCGATCTCGCCCAGAGCAATCGCGGTCAGCGGCGTGTACTCAGCGGGCTTGATAACGACCGTGTTGCCCGCAGCCAGCGCCGGAGCCACCTTCCACGCAAACATCAGCAGCGGGAAGTTCCACGGAATGATCTGTCCGACGACGCCGCACGGCTCATAGCCGGGGAACTCTTCGTCAATCAGCTGCGCCCAGCCAGCGTGGTGGTAGAAGTGACGCGCCACCAGAGGAATATCGATATCGCGTGACTCGCGGATCGACTTGCCGTTGTCCAGCGTCTCCAGCACGGCGAGTTTGCGCGAGTGTTTCTGCACCTGACGCGCCAGCGCATACAGATAGCGAGCACGCTGATGCCCGGTCAGCGCCTGCCAAGCGGGCAGGGCAGCACGAGCGGCCTTCACAGCGCGGTCCACTTCTGCAGCATCGGCGCTCGCGATGTTGGCGAGCGTCTCGCCGGTCGCGGGGTTCTTGGTCGCGAAGGTCGCCTTACCGGGCTTCGTCCACTCGCCATCGATGTAGTGGCCGAAGCTGCGCTTGTGCGCGTCGAGCCACTTGATCACTTCGCTTGCGTCTTCCGGTGCCGGACCGTATTCCATGCTGTGGTACTTCTCCAAAATGCTGTTCGCCATTTACTCACCGTTTCTGGGACTCTTGATCGTCGAACTTCTCGACGAGCCAGTCATAGGTTGTTTTCAAATCCTCTGTACGTTGGCGAGTTAGCGCTTCAATACACGCAAACTGAACCGTTGGTGCAGCGCTGCCGCCTTCATAAAGACCATGCTCCGCTTTGCAACTCGCATCGCGGAACTGTACCCAAAGTCGTTGTGCAGATCTCAAATTCTCGAGGTCATCTCTTCGTTGCCTGAGAGCAGCCGTAATCTTTCTGTAAGTCGCGTTTAGGTCTGCATCTGCCTTCTGCGCGGCATGTACGAAGCACGTAGTTTCATCCATATTCGAGGTGGCGCCTTGGCATGGTGCTTTTGGCGAATTCATATGCTGAGCTTCGCATGGAAGCCGCATGACTGCCAGCATGGCCAAGGCGGGTAGATATCTGCGCATGATCAAGTGCCTATGCCAGCGGATGCCGATACGTCGCGGAATAACGCCCCGTCACATAATGCTCAAGTTGGCGCTCAATATCTCCGAGCATCGAGCTTGCGCCGAAGCGGAACAACGTCGGCTCCAGCCACGGACGACCGAGCTCATCCTTCATCAGCGAGAGCCAGTCCAGCGACTGCTTCGCCGTCTTGATGCCGCCTGCGGGCTTATAGCCGACGGACATGCCCGTGCGCTCGGCGTACTCGCGGATCGCACGCACCATCACCAGTGATACCGGCAGGGTGGCGTTCACCGCTTCCTTGCCCGTCGAGGTCTTGATGAAGTCCGAACCGGCCATCATTGATACCCAGCTTGCGCGCGCTACGTTGCGCAGCGTCAGCAGATCGCCGGTTCCGAGAATCGTCTTCATATGCGCCGGGCCGCAGGCTTCCTTAAAGGCCGCGACTTCGTCGTACAGCGCATTCCACTCGCCGTTGAAAACATGCGCACGCGTGATGACGATATCGATTTCGCTCGCGCCGGCTTCCACCGAGCGGCGAATCTCTTCGACGCGGGTTTCGAGCGGCGCAAGGCCAGCAGGGAAGCCCGTCGACACAGCCGCCACCGGCACGCCCGAGCCCTCGAGCGCCTTCACGGCCGTCTCCACAAACGTGTGGTACACGCAGACCGCGCCGGTCGTCAGGTGCAGGCTCTCGATGCCCAGCGCCTTCACGATCTTCTCTTCGAGCGGTCGGCGCGCCTTGGCGCAGAGCCGTTTCACGCGCTCGGCCGAGTCATCGCCCGCGAGCGTCGTGAGGTCCATGCAGGCGATTGCTCGTAGCAGCCACGCCGCCTGGTAGTCCTTCTTCACGCTACGGCGCGTGCCGATCGTCGCGGCACGGCGCTCGACGGCCGAGGTGTTTACCTGAATCTCCTCGACCCAGTCGAGGTTTAGCGGAATCTGCTTGTTCGGCACCAGTTCGCGACCGTAGAGCGTGACCGGTACGGTTGGGGCAGCGTGTGCGCTTTCTTTGGTTTCAATGTTTACGGCCATGGTTGCGACCTCATTTCGCAGTAAAACAATCAGGCCCGCCGCGAACGGCAGGCCACAGTAGTCTTTCTCGGTGGACAGTTTATACCGGTTTCTTCTTCGTGAGATACCCTCGCTACGTATGCGTTCCGGAATTTTAGCCTCGCTCCTGCTCGTTGCCCCGATCGCCGCAGCTCAATCCTTTACTCCTGTGCGGGAATTGAAAAACCTGGCGCCGGAGGAGATCGCCAAGTTGCACACTCTGGAGGAGCTTTCCGTGCTTCCGGGAGGAGATTGGCGGTTCCATGCCGGGGATTTGCCGCATGGGGAGTCTCTGTCTCTGGACGACTCGGCCTGGAAAGTCGTGCCGACTCCTGCGGAGCACCATGCCACGAAAGCGCCGACGGATGCCGTCTGGTACCGGCAAATGATCGAGATTCCGCGCACGCTGCATGGTTACGACCTTACCGGCTCGCGGTTGTGGTTTCAGTTTCAAGCCGATGCGAATGGTCCGATGCCGGAGATTATTTACTTCAACGGCCGTAGGGTGGCCATTGGCGATGATCTTGAGCCGGTTGTCCTGGAGGATGAGGTCAAGCCCGGAGACAAAATTCTGATTGCCGTCAAGCTGCTTCGGACCGTCGATGAGAAGTCGTTTCGCGGCGTGCTCTTCCGGATCGACCCTCCTGCAGCGAGCAAGCGTCCTAACCCCAACGACCTGAGGATGCAGATCGTGACGGCAGCAAATATGTTGCCTGTGCTGCCTAAGCCTCGCCCGGACCTTCTTCCTGTCGTTCACCAGGCGCTGGCTGCGATCGACTTCAAGGCGTTGGAGGCTGAAGATCAGCAGGGATTTGATGCTTCTCTCCGAACAGCGCAAACCGCTCTCTCCACGCTCTCTCCGGCAATGCATACCGCAACGGTGGATCTGGTTGGAAACGCTCATATCGATGCTGCGTGGTTGTGGCCTGCGTCGGAGACTGTGGATGCGGTGAAGCGCACCTTCTCGACCGCACTCCAGTTGATGAATGAGTATCCGGAGTACAGCTTCTCGCAGTCTGCGGCGCAGTACTCCGAGTGGATGGCAGATAAGTATCCAGACCTGAATGATCAGATCAAGCAGCGGGTAAAGGAAGGACGGTGGGAGATCGTAGGCGGTATGTGGATCGAGCCCGATCTGAACCTGCCAGGCGGCGAGTCCGAGGTGCGCCAGTTACTCGTCGGTCAACGCATTTTCAAGGATCTTTACGGCGTAACGGCACGCATTGGCTGGAACCCCGACAGCTTCGGCTATAACTGGCAGCTGCCGCAGATCTACAAGCGCTCTGGCCTCGACTACTTCGTCACGCAGAAGATGCACTGGAACGACACGAACCAGCTTCCGCTGCGTCTCTTCTGGTGGCAGTCGCCCGACGGCTCTAAGGTGCTGACCTACTTCCCGACGGACTACGCCTGGACGAACGTGAACCCCACGCGCTTGTCGGCCGACTACGCTGAGTCCTCGCAGCGCAACCCCGGCACCGCTGAGCACCTCGATCTCTACGGCGTAGGCGACCACGGCGGCGGCCCCACGCGCGACATGCTCGACGCCGCCGAGCACTGGATGGCGCTAAGCAAACAGCCTACCGCGCTGCCGAACTTCCGCTTCACCACGGCGCAGCAGTACTTCGACGATGTGCAGACGCACCTCTCGAAGAACTCGCCGGTGCTGAACTACGACAACATCCTCAGCTACAAGCCAGCAGCCCCGGACGCGAACGGCAACCTCTCGATCCCGACATGGAACGATGAGCTCTACTTCGAATACCACCGCGGCATCTACACAACGCAGGCAAAGCACAAGGCTTTCATGCGCCAGAGCGAAGAGCAGACTCTCGATGCTGAGAAGCTAGCGAGCTTCGCGTGGCTCTATGGGCAGAAGTATCCAGCAGATGAGCTGACGGAGAACTGGAAGAAGATCACCTTCAATCAGTTCCATGATCTTGCAGCAGGCTCGGGCGTTGCGACGATCTATCGCGATGCTGCGAAGGACTACAAGGAGGTGCTGAATCAGGATGCGCTGATCAACAACCAGAGCCTTGAAGACATTGCAACCCAAGTGAATACCGAAACCGGTGCAGGTAAGCCTGTATTGGTCTTCAACCCTCTACCTTGGCAGCGCAGCGAAGCTGTGAAGGTTGATGTTGAACTTGCTGATCCAACCGCGAAGGTTGCACTTCGCGATCATGCGGGGAAGCTCGTTGAATCTCAGGCCGAAGGAAAAAGCGCTATCGCATTCGTTTCTGTGCCAGCACTTGGCTATGCGGTTCTTTCAGCCTCGCCTTCCTGCAAGACGTCGAAGAGTGGAATGCATGGCGAAGGTGCATGCGTGGGAGGCGGAAGCAGCAGCGATACATCCGTGCATGAAACGGCAGATGCTTTTGCGCTTCAAAATGATCACGTCTCTTTCAGCGTAAATAAGGCGAGTGGATGCATCTCCACAATGACGCAGCACATCCTTAGCTCTCACTCAAGCAATACTGAGTGGCTAGCTGCTAACGTCTGCGGCAATCAACTGCAAGCCTTTGCCGACAATCCCAAGCAATACGACGCATGGAACATCGACCCCGGCACACTCGATAAGGCCCCAACGATTCTCGATAAGGCTGACTCGGTCAAACTCGTCGTCGATGGTCCGCTACGCAAGACGATCCGCGTCGAGCGTACCTACAACAAGAGCCACATCACGCAAGACATCTCGCTCGACGCTGGCGCCGACACCGTCGTCATCGACACCACCATCGACTGGCATGAGAAGCACGTCCTGCTGAAGGCCGCGTTCCCGCTCGCTGCGACCGCACCGAAGGCGACGTACGAAATCCCCTTCGGCAGCATCCAGCGCCCGACCACGCGCGACAACAGCTACCAGAAGGCGCAGTTCGAAGTCCCCGCGCTGCAGTGGGCAGACCTCGGCGACGCGAAGCAGGGTGTCTCCATCCTGAACGACTCGAAGTACGGTTACGACGCAGTCGGCAACGTGCTTCGTCTCACGCTGCTGCGCGCTCCGACGTGGCCGGACGCCGACGCCGATCAAGGCCTCCAGCACTTCCGCTATGCGATTTATCCGCACGCCGGTGATTGGCATATATCCGATACCGTTCGCCGCGCCTATGATCTAAACCAGCCCCTGATTGCGGCACAGACGTTTGCTCACTCCGGTGCACTGCCTGCCGAGCACAGCTTTGTCCGGATTGATGAGCCGAATGTCATCCTCACGGCGGTTAAGAAGGCAGAGAACGAAGACGCGCTTATCTTCCGTATGTATGAGAGTGAAGGCAAGGCCACCAACATGACCTTGCATATACCGAAGGGCGCGGTTGCCGCTACCGAGACAAACCTGATGGAGAAGCCTGAGGGAAGCGTTCTGCCGTTGAAGGATGACACCATCACGGTAGCGATCAAGCCGTATGAGATTCTGACAGTCGAGGCTGTTTACCCGAAACAGGAGCCAAAGAAGTAAAGCGATGGCCGTAAAAGAAAAGCCGCGTGTGCTGGTGACACGAGCGCCGCATCAGGCTTCGGTGCTGGCCGAAGAACTCCATGCCCTGGGAGCGGAGCCCATTTTGATTGCTGCCATTGCCCTGGCAGAGCCCTTGAGCTGGCAGCCGCTCGATCAGGCGATTTCCAGCCTGCACACGTTCGATTGGCTGCTATTTACGAGCGCAAATGCTGTGGACGCGTTTGCGCAGAGGGTGAAGCGATACGAGGCTCTGCAGGGAGCGCAGATTCAGGCGCCACGCATCGGGGCGATCGGTGCGGCGACGGCGAGAGCGCTGCACCAACTCGGCTGGACGGCTGAGTTGGTACCTGCAAAGGCCGTTGCGGAGTCCTTTGCGGAATCTCTGGAGCCGTTCGCGGCTCCGGGCGTCAGCTTTTTGCTCGTGCGTGCTGAGCAGGGACGGGAACATCTGCCGGAGCGTTTGCGTGCCGCGGGGGCTGCGGTGACGATTGTGCCTGCATATCGAAACGTTCTTCCTGAAGACTCTGTTCCAGCAGTGCAGGCCTTGTTTTCTTCCGCGCCGCCACGGGCGATCACGTTCACAAGCTCTTCTTCTGTCCTGAATCTCGTTCGTTTGTTGGAGACAGCCAAGGTGAGCGTTCCTGACAATGTGATTCTTGCTTCAATCGGGCCGGTGACAACCGCTACGCTGCGAGAGTCTGGGATGGAGCCACAGGTCGAAGCTCCGGAAGCTTCGACGCGTTCGCTGGCAAGCACCTTGATGAAGTATCTGAAGCAGGAAGAGTCGCTGAGCAAGAGCTGAGTCGTGCTCAGTGCGAGGTCCAGGTCTTATCCTCGGCATTGCATTCGCGTTCGAGAGAGCAGTCCGCGCACCGTGGTTTACGAGCTACGCACACCTGCCGCCCGTGATGAATGATCTCGTGCGAGTACTGAATCCAGCGATCTTGCGGGAGAACCTTCATGAGGTCCTTTTCAATCTTGACGGGCTCTTCCTGCTTGGTGAGTTCAAGCCTGCGCGAGATGCGTTGAACGTGGGTGTCGACCACGACGCCGGAGGCGATGCCGAACCAGCTGCCCAGCACGACATTGGCTGTTTTACGCGCAACGCCGGGAAGCTGCGTCAACTCCTCGATCGTTTGCGGAACTTCAGAGTGAAACCTCTCCACCAGCACTTGCGCTGCGCCTTTGATGTTTTTTGCTTTGGCGCGATAAAAGCCCGTAGGGTGAATGATCTCTTCAATTGCGGCGAGCGGAGCTTCCGCTAGTTTCTTGGGGGTGGGGAAGAGGCGGAAAAGTTCAGGCGTCACTTTGTTGACCGTGACGTCGGTCGTTTGTGCCGAGAGTGCGGTTGCGATTGTGAGCTCAAAGGCATTGTGGTGCGTTAGTGCGCAGACGACGTTTGGGTAGGTGCGGCGCAAGGCATCCAGAATGGCGCTCACGCGTTCGGGAGCCAGGGGCTTTACCGTTCGCCCGCGCTTGTTTTTGGGCGCAACAGGCTCACTTGCGGCAATCTTTCTGGCTTGTGTGGCAGGTACGCCCGCAAGAGCCAGCTTCCGCTTCGCTGCGGAAAGCGTCTGGGGTGGAGCGAGTTTCTTGGAAGAGGATTTCGTCGCGCGCGTCATTTCAATGCAAGGCTATCCCAAACCGTGCTGGTTACCCCAAGCCGGCGTTTTGGAGATGGTGCTCTTCGCTTTTTCCCGCTTGTGTCGTGGTCATTGCGTCAGCCTGCGAGACATGGGAGAATCATCGCAAATTCTTGCGGGAAGATGAGTTAGGAGACGCTTCATGGATTCTTATTCACATGGCCTGTTGGCATCGATGATTATGGTGTTCGTTTTCGTCTTTATCGGGATTTTTCTTATCCCCAAGATCTTTTATCTGCTTACGTTGCAGAACGCGTTGAAGAAGTGTGCTCCTCAGTCACGCACGATGGAGCCGCCGCTGGTATGGCTCTTTATGATTCCGGTGGTCGACATCGTGTTCCACTTCTTTATCGTGCTCGCCTTGTCGAAGTCGTTGCGCAATGAGTTCAGCCGTCGTGGCGTGCCCGGTGTTGAAGCGGAGCCTGGGCAGGCGTTAGGAATTGCGATGGCGGTCTCGGCCTGCTGCATGGTGGTTCCGTTTTTGGGAACGTTGGCCTGTATCGCGTACTTCATCCTTTGGGTGTTGTACTGGGTGAAGATTGCAAGCTATTCGAAGATGCTGGATGTTCCTGTGGAGTTTGTTGCGTATCCGCAGCAGTAGTCTGTGCAGAGGCGGGTAGGCCTCGCCTCGATAGCGGGCGAGGCCCATCTCTTTGCGGGAGCGGATGTGATCCGGCGAGCGGGAAGCGTCGCAAAGGGACTGCGACGTGGTGCATCACTCTGTCGCACGGTTGATAATGATTCCTGAACGGAGAATGATCGTGCCAGAATTGCCACAAGTACCCATCACGCTCGAAGGTTCCAAGGTGTTGCACCAGATGTTTCGCTTTGACTGGGCTGCGTGGAAGACACTTCCTGCAACAGAACGTCTTGCGCTCGCCGGTGAATTCAGCGAAATCCTTGCCCGTTGGGAGCAGGGCACAGCCTCTACCGCAGAGAATGCTCACCCGAATCAGTCCGCACTGTTCTCACAGATCGGACACAAGGGTGACCTCACGCTGATTCACTTCCGCGATTCTCTGGAAGACCTGAACCGCGTAGAGCTGGAGCTGGCGCAGAGCGGCATCTATCCATATCTGCAGCTGGTGAACTCCTACCTTTCGGTTGTGGAACTCGGCCTCTATGAGTCGTCGGAAAAGATTTATGCGCAGCTGAGCGAAAGCGGGTTTGAGCCGGGAACGCCTGAGTGGAACACCGGAATAACCGAGGCTACCGCCCGCACTTTCGCATCGCTGGCCTCACGCCTGTTCCCGAGCATTCCGCCGGCAAAGTACCTTTGCTTTTATCCGATGGACCGCAAGCGCGGTGAGCAGGTGAACTGGTACACCGAACCGATGGCGGATCGCCGGTCCATGATGCACGAGCACGGCATGATCGGGCGCCGTTATGCCGACTCGGTGCGGCAGATCATCACAGGCTCGATCGGCCTCGATGATTGGGAGTGGGGCGTGGATCTATTTGCGGAAGATCCCGTGGTTTTCAAGAAGCTGATCTACGAGATGCGCTTCGATAAAGTCAGCGCGGTCTATGCCTCGTTCGGAGAGTTCTTCTTGTCCGTGCGCGTTCCCGCAGCGAGCTCCGCGAAGTGGTTTGAAGGCATTCTCGCCTAAAACAGCCGCGAGAAACGGTGACGGCCGCACTGCGCGTTTCGACGCGGGGGACGGCCGTTTCGTTTTTTTGAGAGTAGATAGGGCGAGTGCGGTAGGGAAGGTGCGGTGAGCGAGGCTTTCGTCCAAGCTCTTTGTAATCTTCACAGCGGCGTCGCTCGGCAGCGATATACTGGGCGCAATGATCGCCAAGCTTAGCGCCCTGTTGCTGGGGCTTTCCGCCACCAGCGCCTATCTTGTTGTCTTCCTACTGATGGCTTTGCAGTCGGCCTGCATTCCCATCCCAAGTGAAGTCATCATGCCCTTTGCGGGGTATAAGCTGGGCCATTCCACGTTGGAATTGATTTTCCTGGCTACAATTGCGTCTCTGGCCTCAAATCTTGGTTCGATCCCGGCCTACTATCTGGGGGCTCGCGGCGGTCGCCCCATGATTGAGAAGTATGGTCGCTATATCTTATTGAACCGTCACGATTTAGATCTGGCAGACAAGTTCTTTACGCGATTCGGTTCTTTCGCGGTTCTTCTTGGACGCATGTTGCCGATCGTGCGTACGTTTATCGCCTTTCCTGCCGGAATCGCACGCATGAACCAGTTGCGGTTCCACCTCTATACGTTTATCGGTTCCTGGCCGTGGTGCTTTGTACTGGCGTACATCGGTATGAAGTTGGGAGCGAGCTGGGATTCAAATCCTCATTTTAAGGCGGTATTTCATCGCTTCCAGCTCGGAGTGGAGCTTGTCATCGTTGTCGGATTCGTGTGGTTTGTGTGGACGCACTGGAAGAATCGGGTTCGCAGTGACGAGTCACACGCCGCCTAATGCCGCAGATTCGAGCGCAGGCGGTTGCGCCTCGCTTTCGCCGTTTGAGATACTGTAGCGTCCGCAATTCGCTACGGAACACCAGCAAGTAGAAGGGTACGTTTCACCAATGTCGACTCCTGACGCGGCGCAGACTGGCGCCGCGAGCATTACCCCGCATAAAGGCAAGCTTGGCATCATGATTCCGGGCATGGGCGCAGTTGCGACCACGCTCATCGCCGGCGTAGAGGCTGTACGCCGTGGCTTCGCCAAGCCGTTTGGTTCCATGTCGCAAATGGGAACCATTCGTCTGGGCAAGCGCACCGATGACCGCTCGCCGCTCATCAAGGATTTTGCCCCGCTGGCTCCGCTTGAAGATATCGTCTTCACGGGCTGGGATATCTTCGGCGGCAACCTGTATGACGCAGCGAAAACGGCTGCAGTGCTCGACCGTGACCAGCTCGAGCAGATGAAGGACTTCCTCTCGTCGATCGAGCCGATGCCGGCTGCCTTCGATCAGTCCTGGGTCAAGCGTCTTGACCCGAAGGTGCAGAAGAAGGGCAAGAACAAGTGCGATCTGGCGAACCAGATCCGCAATGATATTGCGGAGTTCCGTGCGAGCTCGGGTACCGATCGTCAGGTGATGATCTGGTGCGGGTCGACGGAAATCTATAAGGAGCAGTCGGAAGTTCACCAGACGCTCGAAGCCTTTGAAAAGGGCCTGGTTGAAGATCATCCGGATATCTCGCCGTCGATGCTCTATGCCTGGGCTGCTCTGAAGGAAGGCATTCCGTTTGCGAACGGTGCACCGAACCTTACGGTAGATATTCCTGCGCTGCAGGAGCTGTCGAAGCAAATGGGCGCCCCGATCTGCGGTAAGGACTTCAAGACTGGCCAGACCTTCATCAAGACGGTTCTGGCTCCCGGCTTCAAGGTGCGTCAGCTTGGCGTTTCCGGCTGGTATTCGACCAACATCCTGGGCAACCGCGATGGCGAAGTGCTGGACGATCCGGATAACTTCAAGACCAAGGAAGTTTCGAAGCTTGGCGTACTCGAGCACATCTTCGAGCCGGAGAAGAACCCGGAGCTGTACGGCGATATCTTCCACAAGGTGCGTATCAATTACTACCCGCCGCGTGGTGATAACAAAGAAGGCTGGGACAACATCGACATCTTCGGTTGGCTCGGTTATCCGATGCAGATCAAGGTCGATTTCCTTTGCCGTGACTCGATTCTGGCAGCTCCGCTGGCGCTCGATCTCTGCCTCTTCCTGGATCTGGCACAGCGTACCCCGGCTCTCAAGCACCTGGGCATCCAGGAGTGGCTGAGCTTCTACTTCAAGGATCCTGATTCGGCCCCGGGTGTCTACCCTGAGCACGATCTGTTCATCCAGAACATGAAGCTGAAGAACACGCTGCGCCACGTTATGGGCGAGGATCTGATCACGCACCTCGGTCTCGATTACTACGGCAACGACTAGTTTTCTGGTCGTAATGTAGAAAGCCCCGGCGAGCCTGCCGGGGCTTTCTACGTTACGGCGTAGCATGAAGAGCGATGGGTGAGTTGGATCTTCAAAGAAGAACGCTGCGGCTTTATGGAGAGCTTGTGCGCCAGAAATCCTCCTGGGCGGGAAAGCTGGTTGTCTCTGCGGGAAGCGGCGTTTCGTCGAGCGGGATATGTGCTGCGGTTGCGTTGGCCGGGGGCGCTTGTCTGGCGATTGATTCTGATGCCGCGTCTGTACGGTCGATCTACCGCGAAGGCGGTGTGGACTTTTTCGTGAACTCACTGGACGAGGCCCTGAGAGCGCTCAAAAATGAAGTGCGGCAAGGGAGGCCGATCGCGGTGGCGTTGGCTGCCGATCCCGCGATTGCACTTGGGGAGTACAGCAAGCGTGGTGTACTTGCCGATCTTGCTGTGAATTGCGCTTCATTTCGGGCACGGGAGCATGTCGCCTGGTTGGGAACCAGGGAATCGGTGTCTTTGACCCAATGGCTGCTGGATCGTGGTTGGTCTGAGTCTGTGATTGCAGGGAAAACGGAGTGGCACTTTGGGCCGGAGGATGTCCGGCTGCGCTGGGTCAACGGTATCGCCCGTTACCAGCGTTCCGCTGCCCGCGAGCCGCGTGTTGTGTGGCTCGCGGAAGCCGAACGTACTGCTTATACCTCCAGCACGCTGTAGATCTCGCTCCAAAGCTCCTTGATGCCAGCGTCATTTTTGCTCGAAACGGTAAGGATACGGTCCTGTCCATGCGCTTTCTTTAGGGCGGCAACGGACTTCGCTAACTGATTGTTGCTGAGCCGGTCAGACTTCGTACCCACGACCAGATGCGGACGTTGCATTTGTTTGAGTGCCGCGATGAGCAGAGTGTCCGACTCCTGCGGAGGGATGTTTGTATCGACCAGGCAGAGGCAGAGCGCCAACTGCTGGCGTTCGGCCAGATACGGCTCGATAAATTTGGGCCACTCCGCAGAGATGGACTTTGAGATTTTGGCATAGCCGTAGCCGGGAAGATCCGCAAAGATCAGCGAAGGGACCGCTTTGCTGCCTTGATGCAGCGCAAAGAAGTTGATGGCTCTCGTTCGGCCAGGAGTGGAGGATACCTTGGCGGTGGCTTCGCCGACCAGCGTATTCAACAGAGAGCTTTTGCCAACGTTCGAGCGACCGAGAAAGGCGATCTCAGGAGCGTCGTTGGTCTTGGCGGCGGAGGGGAAGTGTTCCGGGCTCATCGCCGAAAGAAGGAATTTAGGGGAAAGCTTCATCGGTTTCTAGAGTAGTTTCTTGGCCGCGCAACGCCAAGCGAGTGGGAAAGAAAATTCCGAAGCACTGCTTTCTTTATGGTGCATTTTCTGCGTCAGGCTCTATGATGAGGGCACTTCGCACAGTCGTTGAGGTGATTCTCTGTGCTTGCCCATAGGGCCAGATTTCTGTGGCTATGGATCGTGTGCTGCGGTGCAGGATGCGCTCTCGCGCAGACCGTACTTCCACGTCTGCCTGCCGGAATTGCCTATGACGCTGCGGGAAATCTTTATTTAGCCGATGCAGCGCGTAATGCGCTCTATGAGTCGACCCTCGCAGGCGAATTGCTTTTAGTCGCCGGAGGAAATGCTCAGGGATTTGGAGGCGATGGTGGTCCTGCCACTGCTGCATTGCTCAATCAGCCGCAGGCGGTTGCGGTAGCTGCGGACGGCACCCTTTACCTTGCGGATACGGCGAACCAGCGCGTGAGGTCTATTGATACAGCCGGCCTTGTGCATACCGTTGCTGGTTCTGGCGTTGCCGGATTTAGCGGAGATGGCGGAGCGGCGACGCAGGCAAGGGTCAGAAATCCGGTGGCTCTGGCAACGATGCCCGATGGGTCTTTACTGATTGCCGATGCGGGCAACCATCGGATCCGCCGTTTACAAGCCGGTACATTGACGACGTTTGCCGGCAACGGGGAGGAAGGCTTCGGTGGAGATGGTGGACCGGCCACGAATGCCTTGCTCGATACTCCAGAGGGAGTGGCTGTTACTGCGGATGGAAGGGTGTTGATTGCCGATTCGCACAACCATCGTCTGCGCGTAGTGTCTACCGATGGCACGATTTCGACTTTGGCTGGAACCGGACAACGAGGATATGCAGGCGATGGTGGTGCCGCTGTGCTCGCGAAGCTTTCGCTACCGCGGGGCGTCGCAGTCCTGCCCGATGGGCGCATCGTATTTGCGGACGCGGACAACCAGCGCTTGCGTGTCGTGGCTACAGACGGCACGATCTCAACGCTCGTCGGCAGTGGCGTGCAGGGAGATGCCGGGGAGGGGAGCGGGGCTAGTTTGGCAACCGTGAATTCTGTGCACGGCGTTGCAATCTCGCCCGTAAATGGAGCGGCTGCGTTTGCGGATAGCTCGAACCGAGTTGTTCGCGCGTTGTTGGAGGATCAGAAGGTCTTCAACGCAGCGTCGATGAACAGCGGAGCGGCGACGACGGTCAGTCTGCAACAGCAGGGCAGCGAGGTTGCTGTTCAGGTGCAGGGAAATGCAGGGACGCCAGTCGGAGCGATCCAGGTGAGCGAAAACGGCGTGGTGCTGGCTGCGGGTACTCTTCGCGCGGGTGCGGCAAGTATTGCATTGCAAGGTTTGAGCGTGGGCACGCATTCGCTTGTGGCGCTGTTTCCAGGCGATGGCTTTAATCCTGCGGCGTCCAGTCTTCCCGTGGGATTTGTGGTGACGGATCGCAGAGCCACCGTGACGACCATGTCCCTTCCCGGGATGAGCTATCAGGGATTACCGCTGACGCTTGTCGCAACCGTCTCCTCAGCGAGTGGAACACCGACCGGCACGGTCACGTTCCTGGATGGAAGCTCTGTTCTCGCGACCTCGCCTCTTTCAGGCAGTGTCGCTAGCACGGTGGTTCTTGCTCCTGTACTGGGAACGCATGTGATATCAGCTTCCTATAGTGGAGATACCAACTTTCTTCCGAGCTCGACCAACGCTCAATCCGTAAATATTCTTGCGGCACCGAGCTTTACCTTGACCGTGCACGGCAGCGACAGCATGACCGTGGCAGCAGGAACGCCTGCTGGTTTTCAGTTCGATGTAGCGGGCAGTGGAGGAGCGTTTACGGGGGCGGTTTCATTGTCGGTTGCTGGGTTGCCGTCGGGAACGCTTGGCACGTTCTCACCGGCCGAAGTGATTCCAGGAGCGGGGAGCAGCCTGGTGACTTTGACGATTCCTACGGCGCAGCTGCTCTCGGTCGTAGCTGGCAGAGAACTGTTTGTGCTGGGTTTGTTGGTTCCGCTGGTTTGCTTATCGCATAAGAGACGGGCGCAGGGGAGATTGGTCTTTCCCGTGTTTCTCTGCTGCTTCCTTCTTTCTGCCTGCGGGTGCGGTGCGCGCACCCTGCAGGAGTCCACGCCGGCAAAGAGCTACACCCTGACGGTTACTGCCACAGGAACAGACCTTCTGGGAGCGATCGTAAGCCGCAATGCGACGATTCGTTTATCGGTGCGCTAAGTCCATACAGCTTTCCTAGGGCAAGAGTGCATCTATTCGATTGCAGCAATCGCACGTACTTTCTAGACGCAGGGATAGATTCGTATGGCTCGTAAAGTATTACCCGGAAAACCGTATCCGTTAGGGGCAACGCTCAGCTCGCAGGGAACGAACTTTGCTTTGTACTCTGAAAATGCCACCTCGGTTGAGGTCTGTTTTTTTGACGAACAGGACAATCAAACGGAGTGTGTCGCGCTGAAAGAAACGACGGCCTTTGTTTGGCACGGTCTGGTGCGGGAGATCAAGGCCGGTCAACGATACGGATTTCGTGTCGACGGGGCGTGGGACCCGGAAAACGGCCTTCGGTTTAATCGCGCGAAGTTGCTTGTCGATCCTTATGCGAAGGCTATTTGTGGTGAGCCTGATCCTCATGGACCGATCTATCCTTACGACGTTCATAGCGGCGACGACACAAAAAAAGATGAGCAGGACTCGGCGAACTTTGTGCCGAAGAGCGTCGTCGTGGATGATCGCTTTGACTGGGGAGAAGATTGTCCTCCTGAGACTCCCATTGCGGAGTCTGTGATCTACGAGATGCATGTTCGAGGTTTTTCCAAGCGAAATCCGGATGTTCCGGAAGAGCTGCGTGGTAGCTATGCGGGCCTTGCGTGCGACGCAAGCATTGAGTATCTGCAAAAGCTGGGCGTGACCGCTGTGGAGCTTCTTCCAGTGCACCACTTTATTGACGAAGGACATTTGCTCGACCGCAACCTGCGTGATTACTGGGGATACAACACGTTAGGATACTTCGCGCCGATGGCTCGTTACTCCTCCAGCGGTGATGACGGACAGCAGGTTCTTGAGTTTAAGAACATGGTGAAGCGTCTTCATGCTGCGGGTATCGAGGTCATTCTCGATGTGGTGTACAACCACACCTGCGAGGGCAACGAAAAGGGGCCGATGCTTTCGTTGAAAGGTGTGGATAACACGACGTATTACCGTACGGTCGCGGACTCGCCGCGGCACTACATGGACTATACCGGCACGGGAAACACGCTGAATGTCTACCATCCACAGGTACTCAAGCTGCTGATGGATAGTCTCCGTTACTGGGTAAAGGAGATGCACGTGGACGGCTTCCGCTTCGATCTGGCTTCCACGCTGGCCCGCGAGTTGCACGATGTCAATAAGCTGGGCGCGTTCTTCGATACGATTCATCAGGATCCGACGCTTGCAGACGTCAAACTCATTGCCGAGCCATGGGACGTTGGAGAAGGCGGTTATCAGGTAGGCAACTTTCCTGTCCTCTGGGCGGAGTGGAACGGCAAATATCGCGATACCGTGCGCCGTTTCTGGAAGGGAGATGATGGCACGTTATCCGATTTTGCTTATCGTCTCTGTGGTTCAAGCGATCTTTACCAGAACGATGGAAGAAAGCCTTCTGCTTCGATCAACTTCATTACCGCGCACGATGGATTCACTCTCTGCGATCTTGTGAGCTTCAACCAGAAACATAACGAAGCCAACGGCGACAACAATACCGATGGCGCCGATGACAATGAGAGCTGGAATATGGGGGAAGAGGGGCCAACAGAGAATGAAGAGATCAATCTGTTGCGTGAACGGCAAACGCGCAACTTCCTGACAACTCTTTTGTTGAGCCAAGGGGTGCCGATGCTCGCCGGTGGTGACGAGTTCGCACGTTCGCAGCGCGGCAATAACAACTGCTATTGCCAGGATAATGAGCTGACCTGGTATGACTGGAAACTGAATGAGCCGCGCACGCGTCTTCTTCACTTCACGTCGCGTCTCATCCAGCTACGTCGTGATCATCCTAACCTGCATCGCAGAAAATTTTTTCAGGACTCGCAGATTCGTGGTTCCGTTGTGCGCGATGTTGCATGGTTCGGCACGGATGGGAACGAACTGTCCGATCAGGTATGGAACGAGCCGTGGTCCAAGACCATTGCGGTGATGTTCAACGGTCGAACGCTGAACCAGATTGATGATGAAGGCGAGAAGATTGTTGACGACAGTTTCCTTATCATCATCAATGCGGCGCCGGAGGGAGTGGAGTATGTACTGCCCGATCCGCCGAATAAAACTCCCTGGCGGCAGGTTCTCGATACGGAAAATATTGAAGACCCGTTCTATGAAACCGAGGTGCACGACAAGGTGATTGTGGGTGGTCGCAGCGTGCGGGTGTACTCCGACGGCGTCGAAGAGGTTGCGAAGGCTGCGGCGAAGCAAAAGCCTGCCAGAACGCTCTAGATCGCTCTTACGCAACAACGGCCCGGCGAAAATTGCCGGGCCGTTGTTGCGTAAGAGTGAAATAAAGCTACCGTGCGGGGGGCAGGCTTTCGTA
The DNA here is from genome assembly GCA_028283625.1 of Acidobacteriaceae bacterium. Taxonomy (GTDB): domain Bacteria; phylum Acidobacteriota; class Terriglobia; order Terriglobales; family Acidobacteriaceae; genus Granulicella. The sequence goes on from JAPWKG010000027.1 coordinate 47,994, forward strand.
TGCAGCAATTTGCTGCAGGGTAAGTGCGTGGATATCGGCGCCTGCTTGCCACTGCTTGTACCAATCGACGAGCCACTCCAGCGTGGTCTCAAGCCGAAGGCGCGGATGCCAAAGCAGTTCCGTGCGTGCGCGGCTGGCATCAAGCTTGAGGTAACCCGCTTCATGCACTCCGGGATCCTTATCCAGCACCCAGGCCGCTTTGTCTCCCCAGAATTGAACCATCTTTTCGACGATCCATCCGACCGGCTGTGCGTCGTCGTCGCTTGGGCCGAAGTTGAACGCGGTGGCATAGCGTGCAGCGTTGTCCGTGAGTAAGTGCTCAGCAAGCGCGATGTAACCCGCAAGCGGCTCCAGAACATGCTGCCAGGGACGAATCGCATCCGGGCGGCGGATGAGCACCGGTTCTTCTGCAAGAAAGCCGCGCACCAGGTCAGGGATAAGCCGATCCTTCGACCAGTCTCCACCGCCGATGACGTTGCCAGCGCGTGCGGTTGCGATGGCGCAACCATGCTCCTGAAGACGTTCCACCGGAAAATAACTTTGCCGGTATGCGGCCGAAACGATCTCTGCGCACGCTTTCGAGGAGGAGTACGGGTCGTAACCTCCCAGAGGGTCGGATTCACGGTAACCCCAGAGCCACTCTTTGTTCTCATAGCATTTGTCGGTCGTAACGCTTACGACCGCGCGAACGCTGGGCGTGCGGCGTACGGCATCCAGAACGCGTGCGGTTCCAATGACGTTGGTTTCATAGGTGCCGATCGGGTCCTGGTAGGAGTAGCGCACCAGCGGTTGCGCTGCCATATGAAAGACGATCTCAGGGGCGAACTCTTTGAGAGCCGGTTCGAGCCGGGCTGCGTCACGAATGTCACCGCGGATGTCTTCGATAACGGAGGCGATCTTCGCTTCGGTGAAGAGGTTTGGTTCCGTGTAGGGATCCAGAGCGTAGCCCCGCACCAGTGCACCCTTTGACGCTAACCATAATGCCAGCCAGCCACCTTTGAATCCAGTGTGGCCTGTAAGGAAGACGCGCTTGCCGCGCCAGAACGAAGAAGAGGCGATCGCCATATCTACAACAGGATAAGGGAACGAGCCGGTCTATTTTTCGTTTTGCAGCGGCTTTTTCGGCTTCACGGAAAAAGAGGGGTGCTAGAGGTGTTTGGTGTATGGCGCGGCGTTGCGGTTGCAAACGTCCAGAGCTGACAGAAAGCGAAGTTTGCGCTGGAGCAGAGCATGGCTGAAAGCGTCGTTGCCAGCACGATGGGCATGTGGAAGAGGCGAGTCCACCAACTGATGAGCAGAAGATTGGCGGTGAACGCGAACAGACCATTTGTAAGATGGAAGCGGTAGAGTTGCACGGGAAGAGGGCCATTGCTCTTCCAGGTGAAGCGCCGATGCCAGTAAAAGTTATGCAACAGGGTTGCTTCAAGCGCTATGGCTGTGGCGAGCAGGTCATTCCAGTGAAGGTAACGATGCAGGATCTCAAGCAGCACGATCTGAAGACTAAAGCCAAGTAGCCCCACAGCGAGGAATCGGGTAATGCGGACGGAGGGTCTCATGAGCCGTGAGAGTTGCAGGTGTAGCTGCTTGCAGTGGTGGCAGGATTAGCGCTTCTCAGGAAACGGAGCAACGGCCGGGCTGCAGTGCTGCAAGAGGGCATCACACGCCTGAACGCCAAAGAAGACATTGTCCTTGGAGATCGGTAGCGTCATCTCCAACGCCTGAGTCGTTTGGCCTCGCTGCCAGTTGTTCGTTGTCGTTTCTCGCCACAATACACGATAGGTCACTGCGAGGTGATTGGCTTTTGGAGCCTGCCAATGCAGCGTTGTGTTGTTATCCAGGTTGCTTGTGACGATGCGCACCTCTTCCGGAGTACCGGGAGACTTCGCCAGAGTTGCCAGAGTCGCGATATTAAGGCGAGCCACATTTGCAATGTAGGCAAAGTCATCGAACTTCAACAGGTCACCGTACTCCACGCCGTTTTCCGTGCGTACATGCTGATGCTGGTGATTGAAGTTCTCTCGCCACTCAGTAAACCGAACCGCAGGGAACTCCAGTACGGAAAAAGAAGAGTGGTCTCCTCCTCGCAGAAAGCGGTCGAGCCGCAACTCCATGTGAGCCTGGAAGGGACGCTGCGCGGAAGGGAAGTAGCTGCTATCTGTGGCCAGGACGGAACGTGCAAGCTCGCGTGACGGAGAATCGTTCTCCATGCCCAGGGCGAGTTCGCGTGCGATGGTTTCAGCCGCAGCGTGCGGGTTGATGCCCTGGGAAAAAACGCGAACCCGCGATTTGCTTTGCAGGGTTTCCCGGGGAGTCGTATCACCACCAACGATGTCATTGTTGAGCACGCCTTCCAGTTGCCAGCCTTGTTCCTTTGCGAACTGAGCAAGATGCCGGCTTCCGTTGAGCCCCTGTTCTTCGCCGGCAACGCAAGCGAAGATAATGGTTGCCGGGAAGCGATGCTGGGAGAGGACCCTTGCGGCTTCAAGAGAGACTGCGGTCCCGGAGGAGTCGTCGTTGGCTCCGGGAGCTGCATCGTGGACATCCATCATGTCGGTCTCGCGCGTGTCGTAGTGACCGGTGATCAGATAAATGCGTTTGGAGGCAAGCGGATCTGTGCCCGGTAAAACGGCATAGAGATTGCGGATGCGTGTTGGTTCTGTGATGCGTGCATATTTCCCGGTCGCTGCAGGTTCGATGAACTCATCGACTTTGACCTGCAGGCAGCCGTTACAGGCTTTACTGTCCTGTTCAAACTGCTGCTGAATCCATTCAGAAGCAGCGAGTATGCCGGTGTGGGGTGGAAGATCAGCCGCGTTGGAAGAAATGGTATTGCGATTGCCGAAGGTCAGCAGCGTGGCGATGTCTTTACGGATCTCCACTGCGGAGACGTGCTGCAGTGCGGCTGCAATTTCCGGATCTTTGCTCGCGGGTAGCAGTGGTTTCCCGTAGACAGCATAATCCGGCTGCTGCCCGAGGAGAGCAGGGGCGAGAACAAGCATGGCAGCGATAGAGAAAAGGCGCTTCACTCGGTTATCACCCCCGGTCTTCCGTTTACCAGCTCTTCCAGGGGGCTTTGCCGCTTTGCCAGAGCCCTTCCAGATGGTTCTTGTCGCGCAATGTATCCATTGCCTGCCAAAAGCCACGATGGAAGAACGCGTGAACCTCACCCTGTGCCACGAGCGCTTCGATCGGTTCGCGTTCGAACATTTGGCTGTCGTCCGTCACAGAGTCGATGGCTTTGGGGGAGAGTACGAAGAAGCCGCCATTGATCCAGCCTCCCTCATCCTTTGGTTTCTCCTGGAAGGAGTAAATCTGGGTGTCATTCAAGCCGAGCGCGCCGAAGCGAGCAACTGGTTGGACGCTGGTGAGCGTGACCGCCTTGCCGTGCTTTTTGTGGAACTCGATCGACGCGGTAATGTCGACGTCGGCTACACCGTCTCCATACGTCATGCAGAAGGTTTCTTCACCGTCGAGATGCTCGCGCACTCGGCGGAGCCTTCCTCCTGTGCCGGTATCTGCGCCCGTATCCACCAGGGTTACGCGCCAGGGCTCAGCAACGGAGTTATGCACGGTCATTTTGTTGTTCTGCATATCAAATGTGACGTCGGAGGTGTGGAGGAAGTAGTTTGCGAAAAACTCCTTGATCACATAGCCCTTGTAGCCGCAGCAAATGATGAAGTCATTAATGCCATGTTGGGAATAAATCTTCATGATGTGCCACAAAATGGGACGGCCACCGATTTCCACCATGGGCTTGGGGCGGAGGTTTGTTTCTTCGGAGATTCGGGTGCCGAGACCACCCGCCAGAATCACTGCTTTCATATAGGTGAAATGCCTCTATTCCTTTGCCCTAAAGCATATCCCAGGGCTGCTAAACTTAACCTAAGTCATGAGTCAACGCGCAGACGAACTTCGCCAGCAAATCCTCGCCCTTACCAAAGAATTTCATTCCGAGCAGTTCGGGACAAAGCCGTTTACTGCCGGAACCACGCACGTTCCTGTCTCCGGCAAAGTAATTGATGCCGAAGATATGGCTGCCGTTGTAGACGCGTCGCTGGATGGCTGGTTTACCACAGGCCGCTGGGCGAAGGAGTTTGAGCGGAAGCTGGCGCGCTTTATCGGTGTGCGGTCCGCGAGCTTTGTGAACTCTGGTTCGAGCGCGAACCTGGTTGCGCTGAGCGCTCTGACCTCTCCTAAGCTGGGTGAGCGGGCTCTGAAGCCGGGCGATGAAGTGATTACCGTAGCCTGTGGATTTCCCACAACGGTGAATCCGATTCTGCAGAACCGTTGTGTCCCGGTTTTTATCGACGTGACCCTGCCGAATTACGAAGTGGATGTCACGCTTCTGGAGGCTGCACGCTCGGAGAAGACCAAGGCCGTGATGATTGCTCACACGCTGGGCAATGTCTTCGATCTGGATGCGGTGACCGCTTTTTGCCAGAAATACAACCTGTGGCTCGTAGAGGATTGTTGTGACGCTCTTGGTTCCACCTGGCGCGGCAAGAAGGTGGGCACCTTTGGCGATATCGCAACGGTGAGCTTTTATCCTGCGCATCACATTACGACCGGTGAGGGGGGAGCGGTTTTGACCAACAAGCCCTCACTGCAGGTCCTGATCGACAGCTTCCGTGATTGGGGGCGTGATTGCTGGTGTGAGCCCGGCGTGGACAACACCTGCGGCAAGCGCTTTGACTGGCAGTTGGGAACGTTGCCCTGTGGCTACGATCACAAGTACACCTACTCGCATGTTGGCTACAACCTGAAGGCTACCGATATGCAGGCGGCTCTTGGTTTGCGGCAGCTTGATAAGGTGGAAGGCTTTATCGAGAAGCGGAAGCAGAACTTTACTTTCCTGAAGGCTGCCTTGCAGCCGCTGGCCGAGTTCCTTGTGCTTCCGGAGGCTACGGAGGGAGCTGAGCCGAGCTGGTTCGGTTTCCCGATCGGTGTGAAGGAGTCGGCCCCGTTCACGCGCGATCAGCTAACCAAGGCGCTCGATGCAGCGAAGGTAGGCACACGCAATATCTTTGCTGGAAATCTGGTGCGTCAGCCGGCCTATGATGGCTGGGAGTACCGCGTGGTCGGTGAACTCAAGAATACCGATTGGGTCATGAACCAGGTCTTCTGGATCGGTGTTTTCCCAGGCCTTACGGATGCGATGCTGCAGTACACGGTCGAAACGATGATCGCCTTCGCGGAGAAGGCCAAGCAGGGACTTCTCGTACTCGAGTAGTCCCTGCAGGATCTCGTGATTATTTACAGTGCTTCGCGATAAACTCCGGCAGCTTGTCCTGCTGCTGGGCGGCTTCGGCCTTGTCCATGAACTTGATGTGTACCGTTTTGTCCTGGGAGACGAATTGCTGGTACACGTGCAGAGCTGCCGTTATTCCTGCGAGGTTTTGTCCTGCCATGTCCTTCGCAAGAGAGGGATTCGCATAAATGGCAGTTCCGGCTGAGGCCGCATATTGGAAAAAGACTTCTCGCGAGGCTTTGGTTTTCGGCCCGTCGTTGAGCTCATGCACCACGTCACTGCACAGCAGGACACCGACGTTATGGTCGTTCTCCAAATACTTGAAGGCAGCCTGCCGCTTGTCTGTTGCGTCTGGAGCAAGCGGATCATCAACAGCTGAGTTGGCATACTGGACCGCTTGTTCCGGGGAGCCCGGCATGGGAATGGCGAGTTGTGCTGAGGCCAGCCGGCCCATCAGGAAGAGGGCAATCAGACATGCGAATCGCGCAGCATAGAGCATGAAGTAACCTCTGGACGGAAATGCCATCCAGCTTATCAAACGCTTTTATGCCATGCGGCTGTTCGTTCCAGCGCTTCTGGCAGTCCGATTCGCACATGAAGCCCAAGCTCCTGCTGCGCGCGCTGAATCTCAGGAACGTAGCTGTTGAGCGGCGTGTCAGACTTTGCCTGTTGATCGATTCGAATTGGTAGCCCTGGGTGAAGCGTGGCAGCGGTAAGCTGTGCCGCTTCGGCGATGGTGTACCCCTCGTTGGACCCCACGTTATACGCACGTCCAGCCGCTCCTTCGCACAGCATCGTCCAGAGCCATACCGCCAGATCGGCCATGTAGAGCCAGGAGCGGCGTGGTGTGCCATCTCCCTTAATGTGAATCGGCCGGGCCTCAAGCGCGGCAGCGAGAAAGTTGCCGATGGCAAAGTGTGCGTCGAGCGGAAGATGGGGCCCAAGGAAAGAGAAGCACCGCGCGATGACGGGTTCGAAGTGCCCTTCGGCTGCGAAGCTGATGCAGAGATTTTCTGCCATACGCTTGGCTTCGTCATACGCGCTCGCTACCTGCAAAGGGTCAGGGCTTCCTGAGTAGGTTTCAGGCGTATTAAGCAGCGTGGTGGAGCGGCCGTAGACCGCACCCGTGGATACATACAAAAGACGTATCTTTGGCGCTGCAGACGAGGCTCCGTCACGAAGAGCGAGGCGCAGAACATGACGCGTTCCGTCGAGGATCGACTCTGAGAGGTGATAGGGGGCCTGCTTGGCTTGTGCGCCTGTGGAGTCGGTTGCGGCATGAAGAATGTGGGTGACGTGGCGGGCAGGGTATTCGAAGTTACGAATATCGCCCTCAAGGAAGGTGAGGGCCGGGTCGGATGCAAGGTGCGGCGATCGAGCCTGAAACGCTGCGGCGCTTCTTGTCAGGGCTGTGATGTGGAGCCCGAGCCCAAGTTGCTGGTTGGCGTAGAGCAGCGACTCCAGAAGCCAATGGCCAAAGAAGCCGGTTCCCCCTGTAAGGAAGAGATGTGCGCCTCGCAGCTTGAGCAGGGCAGTGCCTGCATTTTCAAGAACGTGGGCAAGGTCGAGGGGAGCTAGCGGCTTGGTCTGCATGTTGATTCGTTCTCAGGATAGCGTGCGTGCGTGACGTTGCAGAACGGCTTTCGAGCAGGACGAGGAACGCACGTTGGGCGGTTGTCGCGCAAGTAGTCTCCCATTCGAAGAGTGTTTCAACTAGAATCGTATAAAACCATCTATGTCCCTTGAGGGCGATGGGCTTTGGGCATTGAGCCCCGAGTATTTGCAGTTTTGCGCAAACGCAGGAAGCGATGCTTCCGCGAACGCGATTTTCGGAGGATGCATGGTTGTTGTTGCCAGAAGGACGAGTCGAGGAAGCCTGGCTTCTGTGTGTGCGGCTGTTAGCTTGGTTTGCGGTTTGAACGCTGCAGCGCAGGAAAAAAGCGAAGTGAAGAGCTCCGTAACCGTTACGGCAAATGCGGACGGCGCGCCCGACGCCGCCTATGCGGTCCAGTCGGTAGATCCCGGTGTTTTGGGAACGGAGCCAGTTGTGAATCAGCCTTATACGCTGACCGCGATGCCGAGTCAGTTGATTACGAATACGCAGGTGAAGAGCTTCCGCGACGCGATGAAGTTTCTGCCGCTTGTGAGTTACACCGAGCAGCAGGGGCCGGAGGTGCTTCGTCCCGCAACGCGTGGTTTTCAGGGAAGCGTTGCGCAGAATACGCGCATGGACGGCATGGCGATGGCGATCACTGGTGCAAATCCCATGGAGCAGTATGAGGAGTTGCAGGTACAGAACGGGCTTGGCGGTGCGATGTATGGTCCTGCAAATCCATCCGGTATGTTTGACTTCGTTTTGAAGCGCCCGCCCGCGCACCGCATTACAAACCTCTTCCTGGAGCAGGATAGCCGCTCGGTCGGTACTGTGCATCTGGACGCAGGCGATCGTCTGGGAGCGCACAAGTTCTTCGGTTACCGGACGAATCTGCTTTTCGGTGACGGAACGATGTGGGTCGACCAGAGCCGCTTGCGCCGCCGCCTTGCCGAGTTCGCTTTCGATGTGCGTCCTGGTGCGCACACCATTCTGGACGCGCATTACAGTGCGTATGATCTGGTGCAGCGCGGTTATCCGGGTTGGTTTAGCTATGGCCAGAACACGGCGATTGCAGGCACCAAGCAGAACCCCTCTCCGAGCTTCCTTCTTCCTCATGCGCCGGACCCGACGCGGCTGGGGTTTGGACAGGCTTATGCCGGTGTGAACCTAACGACGCAGAGTGCAAGTGCGCGTCTGTTGCACGACTTCTCGCCCAACTGGCACGCCATGGCCGGTGGTCTGGCTCAGCGGCTGGATCGCTTCATCGATACGCCGGTGAATAAAATCACCTCGAATAGCGGGGACTACACGGCATCGTTGGCTACAGGTTTCGCACCGCGCTTCGGCGTTGAAAGCGATTTGGGCTACATCACCGGTGTCGTAAAGCGTTGGGGAATCAAGCAGGACGTGGTGATTGCCAGCGAAGGATACCGCTTCAATCAGTATGCGTACAAGGCTCCGGCAGCCAGCACGGTTTTGCTGGGCAAGGCCAACGTGAACGCTCCGCAACAGTTCGCCCCGCCGGCTTCTGGCTTGCCGACCAACACAGGACTCTACCAGTCTTCGGTTGTACACCAGCAGGGATTCAGCCTGGCTGATCTTGTCTCGTTTGAGAAGTACTTTGCGGTTCGTCTGGCCGCAAGCCAGGACTGGATCGGTGTCGACAACTACTCTTCGGTCACAACGCGTTCCGGTGGTTCGAACAAGGATGGCATCAGCCCGTCCGTAAGCGTGATGTTCAAGCCGAAGGATTGGATGACGGCATATGCGACGTATGCCAGCAGCCTGCAGCAGGGAGATATCGCTCCGGGAGGAACGGTCAATGCTGGTCAGGCACTCGCTCCGTATCGCAGCAAACAGTGGGAGGTCGGCTATAAGACCGCATTGCCAGTTGTGACGGTCACCACGGCGCTCTTCCGTTTGCAGCGTCCGTTTGCCAACACGGTTACCAACCCTTCCGGTTCAGGCACGATCTTTCAGATCGTAGGCCAGCAGGAGAATTACGGAGCGGAAATCTCCGGTCAGACGATGTTGTGGAAGCGGCTGTTGCTTGACGGTGGTTTTACCGCACTCAACTCTCGCCTGAATGACACTGGCATTGAGGCGACCAACGGCAAGCGCTTCGTTGGTATCCCGGGGTATCACTCGAATCTGTATGGTGAGTACCGTGTTCCCGGAGTTGCGGACCTTTCGATCACCGGAGATTGGCAGATCACAGGTCGCCGTCCTACGGATGACGAGAATCTCTACTCCAACCCCGGCTTTGAAACGGTTGACCTTGGTTTCCGTTACGCTCGCCGGGTTTGGACCAAGATGGCTACTCTGCGTTTCACGGCCAACAATATCGGCAACGTGCATTACTACTCGACGATTGCGGCTGGTGATATTACCGGAACGAACGCAAGCGCGAACACAGCGCATTTGGGGGCACCGCGTAACATCTCCACTTCGCTGCAGATCGCGTTTTAACTACAGCGGTATTTACAAACGATCGGGGCGCCATGAATGGCGCCCCGATCGTTTGTTGGCAGAAGCATCTGCTTACTCCGAAAGTTGCTGAGGCTTCTTACCGAAGTCTTCTCCGAAGTAATAACGCTCCACAATCATGCAGAAGATGTGCTCCAGCGCCAGGTGAGACTCCTGAATGTTCATTGTGACGGAGGAGGGGATGATGATGTTGATCTCGGACTCGGCTTTCATAACGCCACCGCCGTTGCCAGTATAGGAAACGGTGTGCAGCCCCATAGTGCCTGCCAGCTTAAGCGCTTTCACGCAGTTCTTCGAGTTGCCCGAGGTCGAGATGGCAAGCAGCACATCGCCCGGCTGCCCCAAAGCTTCAACCTGACGCTCAAAGACGTTGTCGTAGGAGTAGTCATTCCCGATAGCGGTCAGAATGGAGCTATCCGTTGTGAGGGCGATGGCGCGCAGAGCAGGACGATCGACCGTGAGGCGCGAGACGAACTCTGCAACCAGATGCTGTGAGTCGGCTGCAGAACCGCCGTTGCCGCAGACGAGAAGCTTCTTGCCGTTTTTCATGGCTTCTGCGGTGATGCGGCCGGCTTCGACGACGGCAGCATGAAGACTGTCGTCCGCAAGGACCTTGGTCATCGTGTCGATGGATTGCTGCAATTGATAGCGAACGAGATCATTCATAGGGAGAATTACGCTTTCAGCGGATTACCGGCGGTGAGGCCGTTCAGGGTGAGAGGTTCGGTGCGAGCCGGGCCGAGGCCCTTGTCGAAGTTTTCGCGGAAGAGTTCGACCGCGTAAGGACGGTGCTGCAGTTGGGTGTAGATCGCTCCGACGTACTCCCCCATAATGCCCAGGCAGACGAGCACGATGGAGAGCATGAACGAGACGCCGATGATCATTGGAGCGACTCCCACAACAAAGGTTTGCCAGAAGACGAGCTTTGCCACCAGATATCCAAAGGCGATCAGAAAGCTGATGAGCGCGCCGAGAAATCCTGCAAAGGTCGCAAGACGAAGCGGAACCTTAGAGTGATTGATGATGCCGAGCATGCCGATGTCGTATAGGGTGTACCAATTATTTTTGGTTACACCGAACTCGCGCGCAGGCTGGTCGTACAGCAGCTTCACCGTCGGCAGGCCGATCTCAGCAATCAAGCCGCGAAAGTAGGGATAGGGATCGTCGAAGGAGCGCACCAGATCGACCACTTTGCGGTCATACAGACCGAAGCCGGTGTAGTTCTGGATCGTCTCGATGGAAGAGAGGCGTTCAGCGAGCTTGTAGTACTGCTTGCGCAGCCAGAACATCAGCGACGCTTCTTTGCTGGTGCGTTTTATGCCGATCACGCAGTAGGCGCCGTTTTCCCATTCGCGCACCATGTCCAGGATCATGGGGGGAGGATCCTGGAGGTCGGCCACGATACCGATCATGGCATCGCCACGGGCCTGAAAAAGACCGTGAATCGGAGAGCGGATGTGGCCGAAGTTCCGCGCGTTGCGAATGATTTTGACGTTTGGGTCCTGTGCGGCGATCAAGCGCAGGATCGCTACGGTGCGGTCGGTGGAGGCGTTGTCGATGAAAATGTGCTCGTAATCGTAACGGCCGTTGAGCTGGGTCATCACCTCGCGCACCTGGTTGTACAGGTTGAGGACGTTGGACTCCTCGTTGTAGCAGGGGGTAATGATGGAGATGGTCTTTTTGGTCGACGCGCTCACTGTTGAAGTTTAGCTGATCGAAGAGGTTTTTCCGGACTTGAAGGTGACGTGCCGATGGCCTAAAAAGCTGAAGACCGTCGATATGCCGGTGGTGATGGCGCCCGCCAGATAGCCAGCGGTGGCTTTCCCAAAGGGCTGGTAGCCATGGAGCCCCCATTGCAGGGCTCGGGTCAGCAGGGAAAGTGCCAGGAGCCCGGGCAACATGCTTACCCCATAGACCCCGAACGCCTTGATCCACTCGCGCAGGTGATTGCCCTTGGTGCGGAAGACAAACCACTTGTAATTGAAGTACGAAACCGTGATGTTGATCGGGGTTGAGATCACGGAAGCCGCGATCACTGTCAGGTAAAGCCAGTGAGCTGGCGTAATACGATTCAGAGCCCACAAAAACAAAGCATAGAGAGCGTAGCCGCTGAGTGTATTAACGGCTCCTACGACCAGATAGCGCAGAACCTGTCCTGCCGGGAACCAGCCCTGAAGGCGGGACAGGGTTCGGGAGCTATCTTTGCTCATGCCTGTTCGATCCTGGACCACGAGCGGATGCCTTCAGCTGCCGAGCGCATCGGGTTCTCTCCCAGCATAGAAAGCAGCTTCTCGATCTTCAAACCGCCGCGTAAAGGCCGCGCAGCGTTCTGCTTGAGTTCGGGAGTCGTGAGGGCCTGCAGGTTTTCGGTAGGGAGCTTTAGGATCTCGCAGGCTAGTAAGGAAAAGTCATAGCGCGAAAGGAAGTCTGGGCCGGCTACATGAACGATCCCCGTAGCGCGCTGCGCGAGCAGCTGCAGGGTAGCTTTGGCGAGATCCTCATTGTAGGTAGGCGTCGCTAGTTGATCTGTGGGCACGCGCATGGTGTTGCCTGCGGTGAGAACCCGGCGGAGTGTGTAGAGGAAGTTTTTCCCCTGCGGGTCAGGTCCATAAACCGTAGTCGTACGCAGGACAAGCGAATTGGGATGTGCCGCGAGAATTGCCTGTTCGCCTTCAAGCTTCGTCCGGCCATAAACCGAGAGTGGTACCGCGGGAGCGTCTTCCGCGTACGGGCCGTCATGACCATCGAAGACGTAGTCCGTGGACAGGAAAACGAACGGAACATCCTTGGCCGCGTTCGCAAGAGCCAAGGGGCCAAGATGGTTGGCTGCAGCAGCCCAGCTCTGGTCCGCCTCGCAGCGTTCAACGTCCGTTGCGCCGGCCGCGCAGAGGATTGCGGTCGGTTGATATTGGGCTACCAGTTCAGCGGCTGCAGAAGGTGTGGCTGCCAGGAGTTCAAGATCCAGAGGTATGATCTCTGGCGAGAGCTGGCGGCGTGCTGCGGGTAATGCTTTTTCTCCCAGCAGGTGGCAGAGCGCCGTGCCCAGCTGGCCTGTGGAACCGACAACCAAAACGCGTTGCATTGAGGGGGAGGATAGCTGTAACGACATCGTTTCCTAGTGTACTCAAGCAGAAACCGGCGCCATTGTCGGCGCCGGTTTCTGTTTAGGGTTACTCCTCCAGGGGAGGAATGATCATGTTCTCAAGGAACTCTTCGCGCGACAGGAAGGGGAAGAGGTCTTCGAGCGGCTTTGAGACAAAGCTGCCGTCTTCCTTCTGATAGCTCTGCAGGCGGGGAGCGCGTATCTCGTCGGGGATCACGCGAACGTCGATCATGACGGGGCCGTCCAGCTCCAGGGCCTTGCGAACCTCTTCACGAAGATTCGTCTGGTCATGAATCACAACCGACTGCAGACCATAAGAGTGAGCGATTTTGGACAGGTCCGGTACGGTCAGGCCCGTATCCGCATTCGCGCCAATCTGCGGCTTGCCAAAGTAGGCCTGCTGCGAAGCACGAATGGACGCATAACCGTCGTTGTTCAGCACAAAGAGCTTCAGCGGCAGATTGAGCCGTCGAACGGTCTCGAGCTCCTGAATGTTGAACTGGAAGCCGCCGTCGCCATCGACAAGAATGGTGCGCTGGCGGTTGGAGCCGATGCAGACGGCAATCGCCATCGGCAGACCGTACCCCATGGAGCCCAGGCCAGCGGTATGGAAGAGGCGTTGACCGGTACGCGTGGGGCAGGCCAGCAGGAAGATTTCGATACCCGCGCCCGAGGAGCCTGAGACGATCTTGTCTTCCTGTTTGGACTCGGTTCCGATCACCTCGGCCAGGTTGTAAATCGAAACCAGACCTTCGGGTTTGCGGTGCTCATCCGTGACGACGCCATAGCGGATCTTCCAGTCGGCAGCACGATTGTTCCACTCAGTCCAGCGGCTGTGATCGAGCGAGGCGTTCAGCGCCTTGAGCTGCTTGAGCAACTCGGTGAGGAAGGCGCGCGCATCGGCCACCACGGGCTGCTGCAGGTGCGGATAGAGCTTTTGCAGCTCAGCCGGATCGATATCGACCGCTACTTTATGTGCTGCACGGGCAAGGTTGTGCGGGGCATAACCGGTGATGGCCATATCCAGACGCGATCCGAGAACGAGCAGGAAGTCACAGTTCTGTAGCGCGAAGTTTGCGCCTCGTGCGGCAACGTTGCCCGGCCGGCCAACGAAGGTCGGAACATCCGAGGGAACCAGGTCTGCGGCGCACCAGGTGGCAACGGTTGGAACATCCAGCAGCAGACGCAGCTCGGTGAAGAGCTCTTCGGCGCGGGCCAAGCGTGTTCCATTGCCCACAAACAGAAGAGGGCGCTCCGCTTTCTGAAGCTCCGAAACGACACGAGCAACTTCGTCCTTCAGGTTTTCGTTGGCCTGAGCTTTTTCATGCTCGGCTGCGTCAAAGCCACGGAGCGTAGCGGGATCAGGAATTGGGGAAGCCTGCACATCGAGCGGAATATCCAGCCAGACAGGTCCAGGACGACCATTCAGGGCAAGGTAATGGCACTTCTCCAGCTCATACCGGATATCGAGAGGGTCGGTAATAACCTTTGCGTACTTGGTGATCGGCTCGACGATGGAGGTGATGTCCACCTCTTGCACCCCAAGCTGGCGCATGCCCAGAGGCTTTCCGGTCACCGCATCGAACATGCGATCGGGACGCTTGACTTGTCCGGATAGGAAGAACGTGGGAGTCGAGTCGAGCCAGGCTCCTGCTACGCCGGTTACGGCATTGGTTCCGCCGGGGCCTGTGGTCACCAGGCATACGCCCAGTCCGTTGACAGCTTTTGCGTAGCTTTCCGCGCACATCGCGGAAGCCTGCTCATGGGAGTTACAAATGGCCTGAAGGTGGTCGTTTTGGGCTAGGGAGGCGTTCAGGTGCATGGCGCCTCCACCGGTAACAAGGAAGACGTGTTTTACACCTTGATCTGCAACAAACTGAAAAACGTAATCGGAGAGTTTCATGCGCTCCTCTGTATCGTAACGCTCACGGTATGCCTTCCCGTGCCTGTGGAAGATGTAGTTGAACCACGGAGTGCACGGGAAAGATGTCTGCGGCGTCCACTCCGTGGGATGCATTTAAGCCGGTGGACGGAGGAGGAATACGTCGCGGCCGCGAAGATTCTTCGCCCGGAGGAGCTGATCGGCAAAGTCGCGAACCGCCCCATGCCCGCCATTTTGTGTGGCGATGAAGCCGTCCGTCTCACGCAGATACTCGAGAACCTCTGCTGCGGCGTTGGCCGGGCAGGCTCCAAGGCCTACCTTTTCCATAGCAAACAGGTCGTTGACATCATCGCCAAAGAAGCAGATGTTGCTCAGATCGACCCCAACGCTTTCAGAGAACTCCTGCACCGCGGTTGCCTTGTCGCGCGTTCCTTTGCGGACGAAGTGCATGTGCATCTTGGCGGCGTAGCGGTCTACCAGTGGCGAAGGTTCGCCCGAGATCAGAGCGAGCTTGATGCCGAGGCGGCGGAGAAGAGAAATGCCCATGATATCGGCGAAGCTGAAGCTCTTGATCTCTTCCTCGGACGAGGTGGACCAGCTCAGGCGGCCGTCGGTCAAAACTCCATCAACATCGAAGGCGATCGCGCCCAGGGTTTTCAGTTTTTCTGAGCAAAAAGACATGTTGAAAGTTTATCGGCTGCAAGTTCGCAGGGAACGTCTAGACTTGGGAAATTGTCATGATTCTTCACCTCGTTCTGCAGATTCAGGCGTGTCTCCTCTTCGTTCTCGGAGGCGTGCTGTTCGTTGTTCAGCAGACGGGGTTGTCGTCCAGCTCCAGCAGGCAGATGCGGTGGTTTGTCATTACCTGCCTTATGGGAAGCTTTGGCCTCATGTTGCACGCGCAGCGGGGCTACTGGCCGGTGTGGGCAACGATTGTGCTGGGCAATCTGCTGATGCTGCTTCAGCAGGTTTGTCTGGCAAGAGCCGTAGCCTTTGCCACGCGGACCCGGCAACACTGGTTGCCCTGGATGTTGCTTCCTGTCGCGATTGCCGAAGGACTGTTGATCCATCTGGCTTATATCCACCCGAATGTGACCCAGCGCGTTCTGGTCGTTTCTATCGTGACACCGCTTCTGATGGGCCCTTCCATCTTCATGCTCTTCCGCACAAAGGCCATGGCGACGCGCCCTGCGGCCTGGACGCTGGCGGTGCTTCTGCTCGTCTTTGTTCTGGGGTGGATCGATACGGTCGTCGACATCCTGCGGGGGCAGTTGCGCGAAACCGGGGCAACGTGGCCTGCCGTGGTTCTGCTGGCTGCTGTGCCGCTCTGCTTTCTGTGGATGGAGCTGCTGCGGGGCAGGGATGAGCTGAGCCAGCTGGCGATGACCGATCCGTTGACGGGCCTGCTGAATCGTCGCGGGATTGAGCTGATCGCGGAGCGGGAGCTGGCTCGCTCGGAGCGAAAGCGCACTGCCTTGTCCTTGCTTACGGTGGATATTGACCGCTTCAAGATCATCAACGACACCTATGGTCATGGCACTGGCGACGCGACGATTGTTGCCGTGGCAGGGGTGCTGCGGAGCAGTCTGCGAGCGCAGGATGTCGCTGTCCGGGTTGGTGGCGATGAGTTTGTCGTTTTGCTGACGGAGTCGAGTGAACGCGTGGCCGAGCAGGTCGCGGTGCGAATCGAAGAGATGGTGGGACGGCTGCGTTTGAGAAGCCGGGACGGAGTCAGCTATGCGGTCTCCGTTTCGGTCGGTACCTTCACCATGATCCCTAATACGGAACGAACGTTTGAAGATCTGATCCATGTCAGCGATATGGACCTGTATCGCCGCAAGAGTCTTCGTCAGGCTTAAAGTCTTCGGCCCGGCGATTGGTTGATCGCCGGGCCGAGGAAAGAGAGGCAGTGGTTAGACCGCTGCGCCTACGCGACGAAGCTTCTTCATCACGGGGATCTCTTCCTCATAGACACGCTTGACACCGTCGCCCATGGACTGCTCGCAGAGACGGATGTCGCGTACGAGGCGGGTCACGCCGTTCGGTTCCAGGGAAGCTGCCTGATCCGAACCCCACATGGCACGATCCATCGTGATATGGCGCTCGATGCAGCAGGCGCCGAGCACAGCAGCTGCGACCGAGGTCGGGATGCCCGTTTCGTGGCCCGAGTAGCCGACCGGAATGCCATAGCGCTCGATCATGGAGGGGATGGCACGCAGGTTGAGCTGCTCATACTTCGCTGGATAAGTGGAGGTCGTGTGCATGAGAATCAGATTCTCCTTGCCCAGAACCTCAACCGCGTGATCGATCTCGTCGTAGGTGCTCATGCCGGTGGAGGCGATCACGGGCTTGCCCGTCTTGCGAATATGACGGAGCAGGTTGTCGTCCGTCAGCGAGGCGGAGGCCACCTTGTAGACCGGAGTGTCAAACTGTTCCATGAAATCCACAGAAGCCTCATCCCACGGAGAGACGAACCAGTCGATCTTGACCTGCTTGCAGAAGCTCTGAATCTCGGCGTAATCGTGCTCGTCAAATTCCAGACCGCGCTTCAGGTCGCCGTTGGTGTTGCCGAAGGGGTTGGGGCGCGGTGTGGCCAGCTCTGCCTGGGTGTAGACCACATCGACGGTGCGCTTCTGAAACTTAACGGCATCGCAACCAGCAGCTACTGCAACAGAGATCAGGCGCTTGGCCAGATCGATGTCACCGTTGTGGTTGATGCCAATTTCTGCAATGACGTAACAGGGCTGACCAGGGCCGAGCACACGGTTTCCAATTTTGACGCTCTTCATAATTTGCTTACCCTCCAGAGGGCCAGGTTGTGCCGGGGGGAAGCCCCCGTGCTTTTTTGACTGTACGAATTTTTACAGAGGATGTTGCGGACCGTCCAATCTTCCAGACCGATCGGGAAACCCTGCTGGATGTTAGTTTCAGACGGCTGAAAACGGACAGGTGTTGTACAGTAAACGCAATTGATTTCCATGAATGGCGCTATTTTGGGAACGTAGTGTCTCAAAGTGCATCACAAAGTTCCTCTGTGCCTGCCCGGTCTGGCAGCGCGCAGCGGTTGCGGTATTTTTCCAAGCGTGTTTCTCGCGGGTGAAAGGTGATAAAGCGGATGGGCAACAGCAGCAGAAAGTTTGGCTGGGTACGGACAGCATGTATTGCGGGAGCGGCGTTGGCCGGACCTCTAAGCGCGTGGGCGCAGACGGATGCTTCGGCAGATCGCCTTGCGGCTCTCGAAAAAGCGAATACAGCCAACGCTACCGCAATTGCCAACGCCCAGAGTGCGGGCGATAACGCCTGGATGCTGGTAAGTGCTGCCCTGGTGCTGATGATGAGCGGTCCCGGTCTGGCGCTTTTTTATGGCGGCCTGGTTCGCAAGAAGAACATCCTGGCAACGATGATGCAGACCTTCGCCATGATGGCGGTCATCACGGTTCTGTGGGCGTTCGTTGGCTACTCGCTGGCTTTCGGGCATGGAAACGCGTTCATCGGTGGCTTGAGCCATGTCTTCCTGCACGGTGTAGGCGTTGCGCCGAATCCGACCTACGCTGCAACAATTCCTGAGCAGACCTTTATGGTCTATCAGTTGATGTTTGCCATCATTACGCCGGCGCTTATCACCGGAGCTTTTGCCGAGCGCATGAAGTTTTCGGCGATGCTGGTGTTTCTGATCGCTGTGGGCGATCATTGTGTACTCCCCGATGGCGCACATGGTGTGGGGTGTGGGCGGCCTGCTGAACGTCTCGGGAGGAAAGTTTCCCTGTCTGGACTTCGCCGGTGGAACCGTTGTCCACGTAACCTCGGGGGTCAGCGCGCTGGTGACGGCAATCTATCTGGGGAAGCGTCTCGGATATCCGCAGAAGCCGATGCCGCCTCACTCCGTGGTGCTGAGCTTCGTCGGCGCCTGCCTGTTGTGGGTTGGCTGGTTTGGGTTCAACGCGGGTTCAGCTCTGGGTGCCTCATCCCTGGCGACGAGCGCTTTTGTGGCTACCCACTTTGCCGCCGCTTCAGCGGCCTGCGGCTGGCTGGCAGCTGAGTGGCTGCGTAACGGCAAGCCGAGCGCGCTGGGGGGCATCTCCGGTGCGGTGGCGGGCCTTGTTGGCATTACGCCGGCCGCTGGCTTTGTGACTCCGATGGGGGCGCTGTGGATTGGCCTGATCACCGGCGTCTTCTGCTTTTACATGGTCGTCAAGGTGAAGAACATTTTTGGCTACGACGATTCGCTCGACGCCTTCGGTGTGCATGGTTCAGGCGGAACGCTGGGAGCTCTTCTGACCGGTCTGTTTGCCAACTCCGGAATCAATGCGATCTTTGGCTCGGGGAAGGCAACTGGGTTTTTCGAAGGCAATCATGCTCAGTTGGTCAACCAGTTGGTGGGGGTGGCCCTGGCCTGGGGGATTTCCATCGTAGGCACGCTCGTCCTGTTGTTTATTGTTGATAAGCTGATTGGTCTGCGTGTGAGCGAAGAGGAAGAACGCACCGGACTGGATGTAACGCAGCATGGTGAAGAAGGCTATGACTGGGATGTAGCCTAGCGGCGGGCTCCGAGAGCAGCGAAAGGGAACGAGGAGTAGGCAATGCAGAAGATAGAAGCTGTCATTCAGCCGTCGAAGCTGGACGCGGTTAAGGACGCGCTGGTGGAGATCGGCGTCGCGGGAATTACGATTTTTGAAGCACGGGGACATGGCCGCCAGAAAGGTCATACCGAGTTTTACCGCGGCCGTGAGTATGCGGTGGACTTATTGCCCAAGGTGAAGCTGGAGCTGGTTGTGTCTGATGAGATGGCGGAGAAGGCGATTCAGGCCATCATCACAGCAGCCCGCACAGGACGCATTGGCGATGGCAAGATTTTTGTCTCGAAGATCGATGAAGCGATCCGCATTCGTAATGACGAGCGTGGCGAGATCGCTCTGTAAGAGCTCTTCCGTCAGCAGTGTTCCGGTTTACTCCGGAGTGATCAGGGGACCGGATCGGGGATGTGGCCTGATCCGCTCGATAGAGGAGTGCGGCGACGAACGACGAGACGATGCGCGCGGAGTACGGACGGCGAATGGTGGAGATTCGCCGCGAGTTTGAGCGTACCGGTGATGGGCTGGCTGCTTTGGCAGCCCGTACTTCATTGGTCGATGATCTGATTTCAAGGCTTTGGAGTGCTGAGGTCGCTGCAGATCCAAAGCTGGCCTCTGGAGTGGCATTCGGTGCGGTCGGGGGATATGGGCGCGGCCAGCTGTTCCCGTGCTCGGACGTGGATCTGCTGGTCGTCCTGGAAAAGAAGGATGCCGCGCAGGAGGCGGTTCGTCGCGTCTCGCAGGCGCTGTGGGATTGCGGTCTGAAGCTGGCGATGGCGACGCGTCCTGCAGCAGAGTGCGAGCGTTTTGAGGCGACCAACCCCGAGTTTGGTTTGAGTTTGCTCGACTTTCGTGCTGTGTGCGGGGATGAAAGGCTGCTGGCGAAGTTGCAGGAGAAGCATCTTCCGCGTCTGCTCCGGCAGGAGAAGTCGATTCTTGCTGAGCTCGGATCCTTAACGCGCGAGCGGCACCGCAAGTACGGCAACACGCTCTTTCATCTGGAGCCCAACATCAAGGATTGCCCGGGTGGCCTGCGGGATGCGAACGTGGCCGAATGGTTGATCCGCATTGCCGGTGTGCGGCGCACGGCGCGTACGCTCGAAAAGAGCGAGGAGTATCGTGAGGCGTTCGCGTTTCTTGCCAGCGTGCGTGTTTTTCTGCACTACAGGCATGAGCGGGATGACAATACGCTGGAGTGGCGATCACAGGATGCTGCTGCCGAGCAAGGCATCGGGCTCAGTGTTGGCGAGGGGCGGCGCAAGGTGGATGCGGCGTACTGGATGCGCGTTTACTTCCGCCATGCGCGCACAATCGAACGAGCGCTGGACCGCGAGGCGGGGCTCTCTGGCATGAAGCTGGAAGGCGCTCCTCTGGTAAAAGGTTTCAAGGTTCCGGCAGGGAGCGGTTTTCGCGTCAAAGATGGACGCATTGAGCTGTTGGAGAAGAACGCTTTGGGAGGTGATCCGGCTCACGAGCCGGAGTCTGTGCTGGCCGTTTTTGCCGTGATGGCGCAGAGCGGCGCCAAGCTGGATCCACAGAGCGAGGAGCGCATCGGCGAAGGGATTCCGCTGCTGAGTGCTCATCTGGAAGAAGGGCCAAGGTTGTGGCGTTCTCTCTCTAGAATTCTGACGGCTCCTTTTGCGGGAAATGCCTTGCGTTCCATGCACGCGATCGGAGTTCTGGAGCTGATTCTGCCCGAGTTCCATGGCATTGACGCCCTCGTAATCCGCGACGCCTATCACCGCTATACGGTCGATGAGCATACGTTTGTGCTGATCGATACACTGCATGCGTTGGAGGAAGAGCCGCAAAAGGGAGCTCCTGATTGGCGCGTGAAGTTTGGCTCGATGATTCGGGAGCTGCAAAACCCGGCTCTGCTGTATCTGGCGGCACTGTTGCACGACACAGGAAAGGGGCGCGCCGGCGACGATCACGCGTTGGAAAGCGCACGCATGGCGCAAAGCGTCATTGACCGGCTGGTCATGGAGCCGTATGACGCAGGCATGGTCCTGCGCCTGATACGCAATCATCTGGAGATGTCTGCGGCCTTGCGCCGGGATATCTTCGATGCCGAGACGGTGCGCATCTTTGCCAGTAAGGTGCAGACGCAGGAATCTTTGCGCATGCTGACGCTCTTTACCTATGCGGATATCAATGCGGTACATCCCGATGCTCTAACGCCATGGAAGGCGGAGAACCTCTGGCGGCTTTCGATGGCGACGGCAAACCAGCTCGATCGCAGCGTGGATGAAGACCGTGTGCACTCGACCGAGTCGAGCGGAGAGATTCGTGTTTCCGGCGTACGACGCAAAGATGCTCGCGTAGCCCGTGTGATGGAGCTGGCTCGTGGGTACGGGCAGCAGGCCGAGCTCTTTCTGGATGGCTTCCCGGAGCGGTACCTGGAGACGCGTTCTCCGGAGACGATCTACCGTCACTTTGAAATGACCCGTCACTTTGAGAGCGAGCCTTTCCAGATCGCATTCCGCCACGGGGAGAATGTGAGCGAGATCACCCTGGTGACGCAGGATCGGCCCCGGTTGTTTTCCGGCATGACGGCTGCTCTGGCGGCGTGGGGAATGAACGTCGTCACGGCGGACGCGTTTGCCAATGATGCAGGCGTGGTGGTGGATAGTTTCCGCTTTACCGATACCTTCAGGACGCTGGAGCTGAACGAGTCGGAACGTGAGCGCTTTGTGGAAAGCGTTCGGGATCTGGTCGCGGGACGGGCGAGCGTGGAGAAGATGCTGAGTAGCCGTCGGCGTGCCAAGCGGCGCCCTCCGCGGCTTGTCGTGGAGACACGGATTGAGTTCGACGACCGAGCGAGCACGCACTCAACGTTGCTGCAAATCGTAGCGCAGGATGTTCCAGGGTTACTGCGAACCGTGAGCTCCGCGATCAGTGCTTCGGGGTGCAACGTCGAGGTGGCTCTGGTGGATACAGAGGGCGATGTTGCCATCGACGTGTTTTATCTTTCGAGCGCCGGTGGTCCACTGGAGCCAGGGCAAAAGAACCAGCTGCGAGAAGCCTTGAAGGAAGCGATTGATATCAATGCTGCAGTCTAGAGCAGAAGTGTTTTGTTGCAGCGTTTTGAGCCTCTTTCTGGCTGCTCCTCTTTCGGCGCAGCATCGGAGTCAAGGGAAAACGGAGTCGTGCACGGCTGCGGTCCTTGAGGGGGAGGTTCGGGCTGGGCAGTCTTTTCGCAAGGAGTTCGCTCCGGGCAGGGAGCTGTTTCTGGAAGCCCTGCCCTCGGGCTGGATCATTCGCGTGCTGGAGCTCCGGAACGGCCACGAGCTTCGGGGGGCTCATGACTGGGCTGAGGTGGCAACGCCTCCGTTCCAGTCGGTGAGCCCACTGTTGATCTCGACCGATTGGGCGTTTCGAGCGCAGGATGCCGGCGCCTGGAATCCGCGTTCCTTTCGCTACGCCCGAGATGAGAGTGCCTTCACGGCGCTTGCGGCGCTTGAGGCTCGGGTGCTGGCAAACGATGGAGCTGCCGCGGTGCAGCTCGGCTCTCTGGTTCCTGAGCAGCTGGCCGGAAGCTTGCGGATTCTGGATGTGGAATTAGTACCGGGTCTGCGTGATCAGGCTGCTATGGCCACCTCTGTCGCCTCGCACTGGGAGGAAACCCCGCATGAGGTGGTGCAGGGAGCGACACCGTCAGCGCTCGGCCGGCTAACCCGCCTGCGATTTCGGGCTACTCTTGACCTGGCCTCCGGCACGAGCGCGGTACCCGGGGTAAAGGTGCAACGATTTTCGTGCACCCTGCGACCAACCGAATAAAGCATTTCTGCATCTTTCTGGACATCACGGTTTCGTGACGAAAGGGTAGCTGCCGAAGCGCAGCACGGCAGACGACCGTATACTGACCGCATGAGCGTAAAAGCGACAGAAACGAGCACGAACGGACGGCCCACCTCGGTCCCTCAGCACGGAGACCGCTACCTCTTCGGTTCACTCGAAAGCTTTGGCAAAAATCGCAATAAAGTTGACGAAGTCAACTGGGGCGATGATCTTCCCGAAGGCGTGGTGCTGGCATCAGCCGATGCTGCGATCAACTGGGTACGCAAAAATTCCATCTGGCCAATGACCTTTGGTCTGGCCTGCTGCGCCATTGAGATGATGTCCATGGGGGGATCCCGTTACGACATCGCCCGCTTCGGCGCAGAAGTGTTTCGACCCTCGCCTCGTCAGAGCGATCTGATGATCATCGCGGGGCGTGTTTCCCAGAAAATGGCTCCGGTCATCCGCCGTCTCTACGAGCAGATGCCCGAGCCCAAGTGGGTGATTTCCATGGGAGCCTGTGCGACTTCTGGAGGCGTGTTCAATAACTACGCGCTACTCCAGGGAGTCAATCAGGTGATTCCTGTAGACGTGTACGTGCCTGGGTGCCCGCCACGTCCGGAGCAGCTGATCTATGCCATCACGCTGCTTCAGGAAAAAATGCAGTCACAGCGCGGAACGTTCAAGCAAGCGCTGAACCTGGCATAGACGATTGATCCGAGGGGTGACGGCTTGTGTCATAACTTGGAAGGTTCAGGTCGCACTGAATGAAGTTGCTCAAAGAACGTGTTTGAGTAGATTGCTAACTTGAGGCGCTGCAGAGATTTTTGTTCTAGGGCAGGAATCTTCTGCGGTAAACTTTTGGGGAATTAAACTGGTATGCGGGCCAGCGTAGTTAAGAACGCAAATGAAACCCGCGAATAGAGCTAGTTTTTTAGTGGAGGATTTTAGAATGTCTCAACGTCGGTTTCGCAATATCGGCCGGTCTATGCTGGCTGCATGTGCGGTCAGCCTTGGAGCAACAAGTCTGAGTGCGCAGACAGCACCCAGCACAACGCCTGCGAGTGGGACCAATCCTTCGCGCGCTGACCTCTTCCTGGGTTACTCGTACATGGGAAACCATGGCACCGTGAAGCCCTTTGATGTGAAGTTTTCGTCCGTGGACGTAGGCGCAATCGGTAGCTTCGCCTATTACTTCAACAAGTACTTCGGTGGTGAAGTAATCGCGGTTGCAAACCCTGATGGCCAGAACGATGGCTTCTACTCGGGCTACGCAGGTCCGATCTTCCGTGCACCGATGCAGAACTTCACGCTTTTCGGGCATGGCCTGGCCGGCGGTATCCGCGGCGGTGGTCCGAACAGCAACGACCCTGCAACGTATGAGCACGAGCCCTGGACATGGGGCGCTGGCTTAATGGTCGGCGGCGGTATGGATTACGATTTCCCCTGGCACAACCACGCTTTCGGCATTCGCCTCTTCGAGGCTGATTACCGTTACACCCACCTGAACTACGGTCCGGAGGCTTCGATTCCGACGGGCGGTACGCTTGGTGGTCGTGCCAACCTCGGTTCGGTTGAACTGTCGAGCGGTCTGCTGTTCCACTTCGGCCACATCATTCCGCCTCCGCCGGTTTCCTATGCCTGCGCTGTGACGGCTCCGACCGGCACGATCTACCCGGGTGATGTTGTGACCGTAACTGGCACCGCAACGAACCTGAACCCGAAGAAGGATGCGACCTACAACTGGTCGTCGGATTCGGGCACGGTTTCGGGAACTTCGAACGTAGCTGCGGTCGATACAAAGAACCTTTCTGCCGGAACCTATACGGTGAAGGGCCATGTTTCGCAGGGCTCCAAGCCGGGCGAGATGTCGGATTGCACGGCTACCTTCACGGTAACCGCGTTCCAGCCGCCCACAGTTGGCTGCTCGGCGAACCCCTCGACGGTAAAGCCGGGTGAACCCTCCACGATCACGGCAAACGGCGTTAGCCCGCAGAACCGTCCTCTGACCTACAGCTACTCGGCGACCGCCGGCTCGATCTCGGGCAATACGTCGAACGCTACGCTGGAGACCACGGGTGTTGCACCGGGCACGGTTACTGTGACCTGCAACGTTGTTGACGACAAGGGCCAGACGGCTTCGCAGATGACCACTGTTACGGTTGAGGCTCCGCCTGCTCCGCCGGTTGTCACCAAGAACCTCTGCACCATTGCTTTCGATCACGATAAGAAGCGTCCGACTCGCGTGGACAATGAAGCCAAGGCTTGCCTTGACGACATCGCCCTCAGCGCACAGCGCGATCCGCAGGCTGCACTTGCCGTAGTTGGCAACGCAGAGCCGGCAGAGAAGATGGCAGACCATAAGGCTGCTGAACGCGCTGTCAACGAGAAGGAATACCTGGTGAACGATAAGGGCATCGATGCTTCGCGCATCTCGGTCTACACCGGCACGCTCGGCACCAAGAGCAGCCAGACCACCCTTGTTCCCGCTGGCGCAACGCTGGACACCACCGGCCTCACCCCCGTGGACGAGGCAAAGGTGAAGGCTGTTCCGCGCACCGCACCGGCACACCACAAGCACCACAAGAAGTAGGCTTCAGCCTGCTTTAGCCGAAAGGCCGACCGGTTCGCCGGTCGGCCTTTCGATTTTCTCTTCTCACGGAATTCGCTGTAGATTCCATGTCGCAGAAGTTTTGCGTCTAATAAAATAACAAAGATCGATAGGAGCTAGAGACTCAAGGATGCGGTTAGGGCTGGTTCGTGGAATGTTTGCTTTGATAGTCAGCCTTGGGGCCGTTTCCGCTGCTCATGCGGCAGTGCCATGGTTTGCTCTTGGCCCGTATGGCGGAGATGCTCGCTCGATTACTGCTGACCCCGGCGATGCGCGCCACCTTTTCCTTGGAACGGTGAATGGCTGGGTGTATGAGTCGCATGACGGAGGGAAGTCCTGGAGTCGTTTGGCGCAGATTGATCGCCGTGATGATCTTGTGATTGACCACATCCTCGTCGATCCGGCAGATCCAAAGCGCTTAGTAGTCGGAGCCTGGGTCATTGATCGGCCTGAAGGCGGCCTCTTTGTTTCGATCGACGGTGGCAAGAATTGGTATGACCAGGCGGAGATGCGCGGGCAGTCGATCCGCTCTCTGGCACGTGGGACGCAGGACCCGAAGGAGCTTGTTGCAGGCACCTTGAAGGGCGTTTTCCGTTCCATGGATAACGGCACACATTGGACACAGATTTCCCCTCCGGGCAGTGTCGAAATCCATGAAGTCGAATCCATCGCAATTGACCCGAAAGACGGAAACATCATCTATGCGGGAACCTGGCATCTTCCCTGGAAGACGACCGACGGTGGCGAGCACTGGTCCAATATCAAAAACGGCGTCATCGATGACTCGGATGTTTTCTCGATCATTGTGGACCCTGTTCATACCAAAACCGTATATGCCAGCGCCTGCTCGGGCATATACAAGAGCAACGACGGTGGTCTTCAGTTTCAAAAGGTGCAGGGAATTCCTTCGACCGCCCGGCGTACCCGTAAGTTGATGCAGGATCCCAGAGCACTACGTACGGTATACGCGGGAACCACGGAGGGCCTGTACAAAACCCTTGATGGCGGTCAGCTGTGGCAAAGAATGACACCGGCTGATGTGATCGTCAATGATGTGTTTGTAGATCCGGATAACACGAATCATGTGTTGCTGGCCACGGACCGTGGTGGTGTGTTGCGGAGCGAGGATGGAGGCGCGTCCTTTACGGACTCCAATACTGGATTCTCCGCACGTCAGGTGGACGCTTATGCCAGTGATCCTTCTGTGCCTGCGACGGTCTACGTTGGGGTTGTTAACGACAAGACAACGGGCGGCGTCTTTGTAAGCCATGATGGTGGCGTAAGTTGGGAGCAGAGAAGCCAGGGGCTGAATGGGAACGACGTCTTCAGTTTGGTGAGCCTCGGTAATGGCGGGAACGCCCAACTGCTGGCTGGAACCGGACATGGTGTTTATCGCATGACGGAACAGGGGACCTGGGCAAGTTCGAATGCCATGATCTACCCGCATATTCCGGCAGCAAAACCTGCTCCGAAGAAGATCCCGGCACGCGGGACGACGCTTCATCGCAAAGCGGTAGCGTATGAGTTGCCACAGCACCGTGGAGCGGTTGCTGCCAAGACGGAGCACGCTGCAGCGGTTTCTTTGCCGGATCATCTGGACGCTGTGATTTACAGCTTTGCGCAGCAGGGTGAGTCGGTCTATGCAGGAACGTCGCGTGGCCTTATGCGTTCGTCAAATGCAGGTTTAGAGTGGACGCCGGTAAGCGCTTTGACCATGCCCGATGTACGTTTCCTTGGCGAGCACGGCAAGATGATCTTTGCTGCCAGCCTGAAGCGTATGGCTCTGTCGCCTGATGAGGGTGTGAGTTGGGATGCGATTGCTCTGCCTCCTGACCTGACACAGATCGGGGCCGTAGGGGTTGATGAGCTTGGGAATCTTTGGGTCGGCGGTCGCGAAGGGGTTTACTACTCCACGGATTATGGTGAGAGCTGGAAGACGCTGAAAAACCTCTTTTTGACTCAGGTCAATAGCATCTTTTTCGACGCACAGAATCACCGTGTTTTGATAACGGCCGCAAATTCGCCGTTTGCCTTTGCTGTCGGTTTGCCGTCTTACAGCGTGACGTATTGGGATTCGGGTTGGTTGTTGCGCTTTGCGCGTCCGATGGGAGATCACCTTGTAGCGGCCTCTCTGTTTGACGGTATGGTGATTCAGCCACGCATGGTTACCTCTGGATTCAACGGGAAATAAACGGCTACAACCGGTTAGGGAAAGTGCGGCGGATGGGTGAGGTGCTTTCCCCGCGCAATCCGCTGGACGTAATATAGAGAGATGCAGACGAGCAACGTGGCAAAGCCAAGGCACGGTTTTCAAACGGACGATCCGGCTCTGGAGCCGATCGCAGAGAAGGTACAGCGCGGAGAGCGCCTGAACTTTGAAGACGGCCTCGCGCTTTATCGTTCTGGCGATATCCTGGCCGTGGGTTGGATGGCAAATCTGGTGCGTGAGCGCTTGCACGGAGATTTGACCTACTTCAACGTCAATCGCCATATCAACCCGACGAACGTGTGCGTCGCGGCGTGCAAGCTGTGCGCATTCGGGCGCAAGAAGGGCGACCCGGCCGGCTACACGATGGCTCTCGAAGAGGCGTGGGCCTCGGCGGGCGAGGGCTACTCGGAGGCGGTGACGGAATTTCACATCGTCGGTGGGCTGCACCCCGACCTGCCGCTCGAGTATTTTCTTGACCTGGTGCGCGGGCTGAAGCAGCGCTATCCCCAAGGTGCACGTGAAGGCATTCACGATGGTGGAAGTGGCGTTTTTCGCCAAGCGATCCAAGCTCACGATCGAGCAGGTGCTGGAACGGCTGCGTGAGGCGGGCGTGGACTCGATGCCGGGCGGCGGCGCGGAGATTTTTGCCGAGCGCGTGCGGGCGATCATCTGCGACCACAAGATCGACGGCTCGGAGTGGCTGGAGACGGCGCGGCTGGCGCACAAGATGGGCTTCAAGTCGAACGCGACGATGCTCTATGGGCACATCGAGAACGACGAGGACCGTGTGGATCACCTGCTGAAGCTGCGCGCTGTGCAAGACGAGACGGGCGGCTTTCAGACGTTCATCGCGCTAGCGTTTCACCCGGAGAACACGCCACTCGACCACTTGCCGGTGACCACGGGCCTGCTGGACCTGCGGCAGGTGGCGGTGAGCCGGCTTCTGCTCGACAACTTCCCGCACATCAAGGCCTACTGGCAGATGCTGACGCCGAAGATTGCACAGATTGCGCTGCGGTTTGGCGCGGACGACCTGGACGGCACGGTGATTGAAGAGAAGATTTATCACGACGCAGGTGCTGAGACCCCGCAGGGTATGCGCCGTCGTGATCTGGAACGTTTGATTACCGAAGCAGGTCGCATTCCCTTTGAGCGCGACACGCTATATCGAGCGGTGACACGCAGCGAGGACAGCTTTACCGTCGCCATCTAGGCGACGGTTTTGCTTTAAGCGGAGACCTGAAGGCTGGAGACATCCGGAAAGATCAGCCAGTGGGTGCCCATTGGCTCAGCGGCGAAGCGTGCATAGAGCGTGCGAGCGGCATCGTTCGTCGGCGTAACGGTGACGCAGACCTTATGCGCGCCTTGTTGACTAAACCACGAGAAGAGTCCGCGGACGAGCTGCTCGCCGACGCGTTTTCCCCGATGCTTTGAGTCGACGTCGAGCCAGTGGATCTCTCCCTGACAACCGAATCGGTTGGAAAGATGCCCTGCGGCCATGCCGATCACTTCATTCTCTTCGGTGTCCACGGCCACCAGAACAGTGCGCGGCTCAAGACCATAGGGAGGCGTCTGCTGGTGGATCATATATGCCGTGACGCGTGGCTCCCACTCGTTGGCCGAGCCCCAGTCCTCGGCTCGAAGGCGGGACATGGCGGGCAGGTCGTTTAGGTTGGCTTCTTCAATGGCGATCTTCAACATAGAACACCATTGTCGCAGCAGAGATGGTTGATGCGAGCAGCAAAGAGCACGTCGATTGCCAGAACTCAGGCCCGCTTGGCGTTACGTGGCAGAGCTCGTTCGGTTGCTTCGGCCAGAGCGCGGTGATGAACGGTATAGAGGGCGAGTTCAAGCCGATCGGATACGCCGGTCTTGTCATAGATGGAACGCAGGTAGTTCTTGACGACCTGCTCTTTGGTGCCTAGCTGAGCCGCTATATCTTTGTTTTTTGAGCCCTCAGTCACCAGTGCGATGATTTGTAGCTCCTTGGGCGTAAGTCGTTCTACAACGCGAGCCCCGACGCGATCAGGCGAGGGCATGGTGCGGATCATTGTGCGCTGTACAGAGCGCTCGCCTGAGGCGACACGGTAAATGCACTCGGTGAGCTGCGGGGCGGCTACCGAGCGCTGTACGGTGCCTTCTACGCGCTGCAATACTGAATCGTCGATGCTTGCTCCGTGCTCAAGGATCATGACCGCGTGGGAGCCGGCCTGCTCAACCCAATCTAGTAGTTCGTGCAGATCCTGGGTGATGGAAGAAGGGAAGAGAACGACAGAGCGCCGGAGGCTTCCGATGGCTTCTTTCAGGCGTTCCGAATCCGCGCACTGAGCAACGACTCGCATGCCTTCTTCAAGGGCAAGAACGCGGGCAACACCGGTGCGAAAGATCGCCTGGTTATCTGCAAGGATCACTTGCACGGTCATGGAGGAGGGAAAATTGCTAGCCATCTGCTTCCTATCGGATATGCGACCAAGGTAACAGCGCTATCCCACAAAAGTTCGCACCGCAACATCCTGAGACGAAACGCGTTTGAACGGATCGCGAGGTGCAGTATATGAATTTGCGACAGTTATTTGTTTCTCTTGCGACGGGTACGGTCTTGGCCGCAGCCCTGGGATGTTCTCATCATGCACCACCACCTCCGCCACCACCACCACCTGCGATTAATCCGATGGTGCAGCTTGCGGAGCGCAACGGTTTTGATACAGGCCGAGCCGACGGCGAACGCGATGTGATGAACGGGATGCCCAGCGCACCACTGCGGACGCGAGCGTATCACGATACCCCCGGATTCCAGCCTGGAATGGGGCCCTACCCGGTTTATCGGGATGCCTTCCGGCACGCTTATCTTCGCGGCTATGAGCACGGCTACCGCCGTATGCGCTAATGCTCAACAAATGAGAAAGCGGCAAGCATTCTTGCTTGCCGCTTTCTCGTTTGTGCTGACAGTGGTTGTTTAGCCGCGCTTCTCTGCGATGGACTTTGCCTGAGTAAAGAGCGTCAGGTAGTCCGGACCGCCTGCCTTGGAGTCGGTTCCCGAAAGGTTGAAGCCGCCAAAAGGGTGGGCTCCGACCATCGCTCCAGTGCACTTGCGGTTCAGGTACAGGTTGCCGACGTGGAACTCTTCGCGTGCGCGGTCAAGCTTTTCACGCGAGCCGGTGTAGATCGCTCCGGTAAGTCCGTACTCGGTGTTGTTGGCAATCTCCAGGGCTTCATCGAAGCTCTTGGAGCGAATGACCGCGAGCACGGGGCCAAAGATCTCTTCCTGCGCGATGCGCGCGTCGGGTGCAACATCGCGGAAGACCGTAGGAGCAATGTAGTAGCCTTCGTTGGCAGGCTTCAGCGCCTTTCCGCCTACGACCAGCGTGCCTTCGTTCTTGCCCGTTTCAATGTAGCCAAGAACGCGGTCGTAGGCTGCCTGATTGATGACCGGCCCCATGTAGGCGTTGGACTCAGGTGTGCCGGAGACGATCTTCTCCACGCGTTCCTTCAGGCCATCGCAGAAGGCGTCATACACCGCGTCAGCCACGATGACACGGGAGCAGGCAGAGCACTTCTGGCCGTTGAAGCCGAAGGCTGCGGCGACGGTGCCGTCGAGCGCTGCATCGAGATCAGCATCCGCTTCCACGATGGTGGCATCTTTTCCGCCGAGTTCCAGGATGGTGCGCTTGATGAAACGCTGGCCGGGGAAAACCTTGGCGGCGTGCTCGTGAATCTGCAGGCCGACTTTCTTTGAGCCGGTAAAGCAGATGAAGTTGATCTCCGGCGACTCGCTCAGCGCGCGTCCGGTTTCGGGGCCACCCTGCACAAGGTTTACAACACCGGCCGGCAGGCCAACCTCTTCCAGCACCTCAAGGAAGCGTGCGGCAAGTGTGGGCGCATCGGGGGAAGGCTTGAGCACTACCGTGTTGCCGGTCACGATGGACGCGGCGGTCATTCCAGCCATGATGGCGAAGGGAAAGTTCCATGGTGGGATCACTGCGCCTACGCCGAGCGGAACGTAGCGCAGCAGGTTCTTTTCCCCAGGGTATTGAATCGGGGTCGTCGTCCCGTCAAGCTTCAACGCTTCGCGTGCGTAGAACTCCAGAAAGTCGATGCACTCGCCTACGTCGGCATCCGCTTCTGCCCAGTTCTTCCCGACCTCGAGCGTAAGCCAGGCGCAGAACTCGAAGTGGCGTTCGCGGATGATCTTCGCGGCGTCTAGCAGCAGCTTGACGCGAGCGATGGCCGGCTGGCGGGACCAGGAGGGAAGCGCTGCGCGTGCTGCTGCGATCGCGCTCTGAACGTCTTCAGCGGATGCCTCAAAATGCGTACCGACTACTTCGGCGGGCTTGGCCGGATTGGTCGAGTGGAACTGTGTTTTCAGGTGAAGGTGTTGTCCGCCGATGATGATCGGGTAGACCTGCCCAAGGTGTTCGCGAGCCTGCGTAAGAGCCGCTTCCATGCCGCGCTTATTGCCGGCATCGGTGAAGTCGGTAAACGGTTCGTTGGTAAAGGCGTTAATGCTGGTGATATCCATAGAGGCTCCTAACGGCGCTGGCCTGCTTTTTTTTGAGGGGGAGGTGTGCGGAAGGACGTTCTGTCGCTAGCCGCCGGTAATGGTCTCCGTCTCCTTGGACATTTTGGCGGTTCTCTCCAGCTTGTCCCAGTTGAACGGTTTTCCATCGATAGCTCGTTTGACGGTCTTCAGCAACACCCAGGAGAAGAGCTGTCTGTAGGTGAAGCGCTGAATCCAGATGTGGACCAGAAGCCAAGCATCTCCCTTGCTGGCAGGATGCTTGCGCTCAAGCGCAAAGGCAAGCGCCGAGGCCAGGAAGTCCACGACGAGAAAGGTAACGAAGAAGACCAGAAGCTTGATGAGGTCAGCTGGGCTGGTTGTCTCCGGGTGGAAGGAGAGGTTGATGAAGTAATGCAGGACTCCGGCAACAAACATCAGGTCGATGAGAGGCGAGACCAGCGGTAGAAGAATCTGGAAGATCACGATATTCGGGAGCGCAAACAGCCCCATCGCACGACGGTTGCGGATCGCCATGCGGTGCTTGAAGACCGCTTGCAGGATGCCGAAACTCCAGCGGAAACGCTGGCGCGCCAGTCCGCTGGCATTTACCGGTGCTTCCGTGAAGGCCAGAGCCTGATCCTCGTAAATTACGGCATAGCCCTGTTCGAGCAGGTTCATCGTCAGGTCGGCATCTTCCGCAACCGTATCGGGTGCGTAGCAGCCACCTGCTTTGACCGCCGCCGTGCGCCAGGCGCCGATTGCGCCCGGGACGACCATGACCACGTCAAAAAGATCCAGGGCGCGGCGTTCAAAGTTTTGCGAGGTGATGTACTCAAGCGCTTGCCAGCGCGTCCATAGATTTACGCGATTGCCCACCTTGGCGTTACCGGCTACCGCACCGATGTGGGGGTTGGCAAAGTGGCAGACGAGGCGTGTGATCGCATCGTGGGCAATGACACCGTCGGC
Organism: Acidobacteriaceae bacterium; assembly: GCA_028283625.1. Taxonomy (GTDB): domain Bacteria; phylum Acidobacteriota; class Terriglobia; order Terriglobales; family Acidobacteriaceae; genus Granulicella. The sequence continues at coordinate 80,943 of JAPWKG010000027.1, forward strand.
GTCGATGCCTACGTAGATCTCTTCTTCCACGTACTGCAGAGCATAGTTCAGCGCTTCGGCTTTTCCGCCGTTCGGTTTCACCATGACCTCAACGCGGCCTTCGGCGATCTCTTTGGCGTAGGTGGTGCGAACAATCTCTGCGGTTGCGTCCTTTGAACCGTCATCAATGACGAGAATACGAAGGTTCTTGTAGTTCGACATCAGCACCGAGCGCACCGTGCGCGCGATGACTTTTTCCTCGTTATAGGCAGGAATCAGGACCGCCACGCGCGGGTTATACCCGGGACCGGCGAAGTCTTTCCGCTTGCGCAGGCGATCGATGAGAGCACAGATGCCGATCACGATCAGACGTGCGGTCATCAGCACGTCACCGATGAAGAAAACGTAGATGACGAAATGGTTGAAGAAGGAGATGAAGAAGAAGGTGACCGAATCAATGAACGCGGAAAAACGCTCCCGCTTGCTGGTGATCGGTGGCATCACCTCTTCGCGGGTCTTTCCGATCAACTCTGAGACCGGGACAATCTCATAGCCGCGTGCGCGCAGTGAGTCGATCAGGACAGGAAGGGCAGCCACGGTTGCGGAGCGATCGCCACCGCCGTCGTGCATCAGGATGATCGAGCCCTTCATCCAGGTCTTTACCTGAGACTCCTGAATCTGCTCGAAGACAGAGCTTACGATCTCCTGCGGCGACTTGCGCGGGTGTTCATCCCAGTCATTCGTATCGATCTTGTTGCCGACGATGACGTAGCCAAGCGATTGGATGGCTTGCACCGGCGCGGCCTGATCGTTGGTATCCGGCTCCTGATCGATCGAGTAAGGCGGTCGGAAGTAAACAGGGGAGACACCAAGCTTTGCGCGGAAGAGTCGCTCGGTCAGGTCCAATTGCAGTGTGGCCTGGCGCGGCGAGATTTCGGAAATATCCGGATGCGTGAAGGTATGGTTGCCGATCTCGTGGCCCTCACGATAGACGCGTTCCATGACCGAGACATTGTCTTCAGCCTCTTCGCCGATCATGAGGAAGGTGCCTTTAACATTCTTTTGTTTCAGGATGTCGAGGATCTTGGGTGTCCAGGTTGGGTCTGGACCGTCGTCAAAGGAAAGCGCTACCTTTTTCGGGTGGTACCCATACTGCGTGAGCGTATAGGGCAGTGGGTAGGAGTCCATCGTTTCATTGACGACGGAGAGGTACTGGTTCGGGATCGTCGGATCGACGTCCATGGACAGGCTGCGATGCCCTGTCTGGGGCAGGCCGGTGACGCGAAGGATATCCCCGTCGCCTTCGGTATCGACGTCCCATCCGGGGGTGACGGAGGCGAGATCCTTTGCGGGGTTGGCGCGCAGCGGGTTATCCCAGATCTGCCAGAGCGAGTCGTCCTCGGTGCCGAGACGCCAGAGCGCAAAGGTCTGCAGGCCGAGAGCACGAGCCACGCGCATCTGGTTCAGCGCCGTAACGGCATCGAGGAACCAGACTTCATGGCGTACATGCTCGTCATCGTCATCGTAGGCAAAGTGTGGGTTGAGCGAGGGATCATCCAGCTCAATCTTTGCTCCTGCGTCGTTGGCCGCGGCCCAGGCTTCCTGCGTGGAGAGGTTGGTCGACGAAAGAATATTGTCGGTATTGAGCGGTGGGCTGGGGGGAGCAGGCTTCGGGCTACGGCGGCTGGGCTTGGAGTCTGGCGAGGGCATGGCCGTCGTCCAGTCATAGCCATAGTTGCCGATAGAGCAGATGATCTTTTCGCGCGGGACAAGCGTGAGCAGGTTGCGCAGATTGTTTTCAAACCAGTCCTGCCCGGCGATTGCACCCGGCTGCGTCCCGCTCTGGTGCTGATCGTAGTTCATCAGGACCAGACCGTCGGCATGCTGGGCAAGGTACGAGTAGTCATAATCGGCATCACCGACCGGGACGGTGATGTAGAGCCGAAGATTTCGCGCGTGCAGGTCGTCGTAAATGGACGCAACGAGGGCGCGGAACCCGGACTGGGCCTCAGGCGGAATTGACTGAAAATCGAAGGTGAGACCGCGATAACGCGTGTTTGCCGCGAGAAACTCGTCGATCTGCCGCTGGAAGCGCTGGCGCGAGGAGGGGTCGAGCAGGAAGGGACCGACAGACGGCTCGAAAACTCCCTCTGTTGGCGAGTAGTTATTCACCAGAGGAAAGATTTCGGTGTCTTCGTGCGCTGCGCTGATCGCTTTTACAACACGGTTTTCCCGGTCAACGCCGTGCACCCCGGCAGAGTCCACAACCGGGAAGGGAGTGTTCGAAGAGGAGTAGGCGGTCAGTGAGCCGTCAGGAGTAATGACATGCAGCCACTCCGGAAAGAGCAGGTCAATTTGTTTGACGTGCTGCTTGAATGAAGCGATGGAGGCCGGATCCACGTCGGTATAAAAGGCAGCACGCAGCCCTTCGCCCTGATTCATGACGACATCAGAGGGCATCAGGTCCGAGCGGCGATGCGAGGAGCGGTTGCCCTTCTCCTTGGACAGCAACTCAGCTTCGGGTGGGCGCGATAGCGCGCGATAGCGGCGCGTCGCCGAGCGCAGGTCCAGGCCGCGCATGGGCTTCATGCGCACCAGACCGATAACAAACAAAATCCCTACAACAGCGCCGATGAGGGCAAGCGAGTCAAAGAGGCGGCGCAGCCGTTTCCAGCGCTTGCGTTGTGGGTCGTAGAAGACAGGTTTACTCATGCGCGGTCGTGGGACGCTCCGCTGGATATTTTATCTGCGGTTGATGAGTATGATGCAGGGACATGTACGCGTGGCTGAGGAAACAGGGTTGGTGGCTGGCTGCGATTGCGGCCGGAGCGGCGTTGCGCGCCGTTTTTCTTTGGACGCATCCCCGCTTCGAGGGTGATCCCGTGGTTTATGCGGATCTGGCGCATAACCTGATCACGCATCATATCTACGGCCTTACCGAGAATGTAATCCGCCCCACTCTGATCCGGCTGCCGGGATACCCGTTCTTTCTGGCGCTGTGCTTTTCGCTATTCGGCCAGCAAAGTTTTTTCCCTGCGGTCTGTGTTCAGATCGTCCTTGCGCTCACCGTCTGCTGGTTTCTGGCCCGTATGGCGATGCGTCTGGCGGGCGAGCGGGCGGGGCTCTGCGTGCTGTGGCTACTCTGTCTCTGCCCCTTCACCGCGCAGTACGATGCGTTGCCTCTAACGGAGTCGCTGGCGATCATTTGTACCGGCACGGCGCTGATTTGCATGGAGCGCTGGCGTGCCACAGGCCGATGGGGATGGACGCTTTTGCTGGGGGTAGCCTGTGCCGCAGATGTGTTGCTGCGCCCCGACAGAGGGTTGCTGGCCGCGATCTGCGTTCTTGTGCTTCTGCTGCTCGAGCGAGGCAGGGCCTGGAAGCAGGCGGTAGCCGTTTGCCTGATCGTCGCAGCACCGTTGAGTGTGTGGACGGTGCGTAACTGGGAAACGCTTCATGTTTTCCAGCCCCTGGCCCCTAAGTATGCCAACGATGCCGGCGAGTTTGTTTCGAACGGGTTCAATCGTTGGTACAGGAGTTGGGGTGTTGAGTATCTCTCCACGGTCAACACGTACTGGATGTGGGACGGTGCACCGCTTTGCTGGAAGGATTTACCCGAAAGAGCGTTTGATTCGCCGCAGCAGCGACTGGAGACGAAGAACGCGTATGCGGCTTACAACGCTGTTTTGAGCGCGACACCTGCGAACGACAGGCTCTTTGCTCATCTGGCGGATGAACGGGAACGGGCTCATCCCCTGCGCAGCCTCGTGGTGATGCCGTTGGGGCGCCTGGCAGATATGTGGCTGCGGCCGCGTACGGAGTTTTTCAGGCTGCCGCTTGCGTGGTGGCGCTGGAGCCTGCATCCCGGAGCATCCTCAATCTGCCTGCTTTGGGCTGCTCTCAACGCTGCGTTGTTGCTGCTCGCTCTTCGAGGCGCGTGGTTGTGGCGTGGCTGGAGCGGCAGCATCGTTGGATTGGCAGGGCTTGGGTATGTGCTGGCTCGTTGCCTGTTACTGCTGACGATCGATAACGCGGAACAGCGCTATACCGTGGAGTGCTTTCCGGTGGTGCTGCTTTTGGCTGGATTTGCTTTGGCACGAAAAACACCCGCCCCCGAAGCGGTTTGAGCAACTTCGGGGGCGGGGGAAGAAAACATCGTTTTTAGTGTGAGACGACCTGCGGTTTTGGGCTCCGGGGGATCGAGAATCGGTCTTTGATGGAGCTGTTGCGAAGCAGGTTGTTGTAATCCGCGGTACGGGAGTCGCCGTTCGGCTGGAAGAAGACCTGGCGTGCGGAGAGGCCGTCCGATGGGTCGATCCAGATCGTGACATGGGTAAACATGTTGCGTACGGACGGATCCTTGGAGACGAGATCGAGCTTTTCGGTATGGCGCCCGTTCACGGTTTCCTGCCCGAGATCTGTAATCGTCCACGCCTCGGATAGTTCCTTTCCGGATCCACCGAAGCCGAGTGTCAGAAAGCTTTGATACTTGGCCTGATTGTCGCCAGCCTTGAACTGGTCGTCCTGATTGATGCCGGGGGTGAAAACATGCAGCAGGGAACCATCGTAGTTGATGATCTTGGCGGGCTGCGTGTTTCCCGGATCGAAGAAGACCGCGCCCATTGTGACGTTCTTGCCGCGGCGCTCGATGACGATTTTTCCGGTCTGTTTGCTGTGGTCGTGTACCACTTTGACGTAGTTGTCGTAGACCACGTCTGCTTGCACGGACTTGAAGCTGAGCGCTGCCTTATCGAGGCTGGAAAGCACCGTTTGCAGCTGTGGAGATTGCGCTCCAGCGGTCAGTGTGGTGGCAGAGAGAACGATTGTGGCGATCAGTTTCATGCACTATTCCTCAAACAGGGAAAACAACTACAGAGAAAGAGACGCTAAACCGACGCAAGGAGTTGTGGGCGATGCGCAAGCACGGCGTAGTGAGCTGAAAATTTATCGTGCTACCGCTGCATCATAGGCGACGGTCTTGCCGTGCGTATCGAGGACAGGCTTCAGGGAGCTTACGGTAGACGGCCCTGCGATGGACTCCACGATGCGTTGTGCGGCTTCGAGACGGTTGCCGTCGTTTGAGCTTTCAAGATCGCTGGCGCGAATCTCGAAGATCATGTGGCGGTCACCGTCAAGAGCATGCTTGACGAGCACTTCGCTTGAGGTCAGCGTGACGGGCGGCGCGGGCTTGTCTTTGAAGTCGATATAGTGAGGCGCGAGAAACAGGAAGAGCAGAATCAGCGTCACCATGATGTCGTAGTGCAGTGAGCCGCGGTCGTAGGTCCACCAGAAGTAGTTGCGGAGCGTACGAAACATTTACTCGACCGCCTTTCCGAAGCGTTGCGGGCGAAGAACCGTTTCGCCGCCCATGTATGGCACGAGCACTTCGGGGACGCGAACGGATCCATCCGGCTGCTGATAGTTTTCCAGCACGGCAAGGTAAGTGCGGCCTACGGCAAGACCTGAGCCATTGAGTGTGTGAACGTACTCGCTTTTGGACGCTCCTGCCGGTTTGAAGCGGATGTTCGCACGTCGTGCCTGGAAGCTTTCCACGTTGGAGCAGGAAGAGATTTCCCGATAGGTTTGCTGGCCGGGAAGCCAAACCTCCAGGTCATACGTTTTTGCTGAGGAGAAGCCCATGTCGCCGGTACAAAGCAGCATTCGCCGATAGGGTAGGCCAAGCTTTTCCAGCACGGTCTCCGCGTTGCGCGTCAGCGCTTCGTGCTCGTCGTAGCTGGTTTCCGGGGTCGTGAACTTCACCAGTTCCACCTTCTGGAACTGGTGCTGGCGAATCATGCCGCGCACATCGCGGCCGTGGGAGCCGGCCTCGGCGCGATAGCACGGGGTGTAGGCGCAGAAGCTAATGTTTCCGTTGGAGAGGTCGATGGTCTCGTCGCGGAAGAGATTGGTGAGCGGTACCTCGGCGGTAGGGATCAACCAGTGGTCGGAGTCCTGATACTCACCGGTATAAGGGCCCTTGTCGTCGCAATGAAAGAGATCTTCGGCAAATTTGGGAAGCTGCCCTGTGCTGAACAGCGAACGGGAGTTCACCATCGTGGGGGGGAGAACTTCTACATAGCCGTGCTCGCGAACGTGCAGGTCGAGCATGAAGTTTGCCAGCGCGCGTTCCAGCCTTGCGCCGGAGCCGTACTGCACGACGAAGCGTGCTCCGGAGATCTTGGCGGCGCGTTCAAAGTCGAGAATGCCGAGTGATTCGCCGATCTCCCAGTGAGGCTTCGCGTCCTGGATCTGGACTGGGTCTCCCCAGGTCTTCACCACGACGTTTTCGTCTTCGCTACTGCCTTTGGCAACGGAATCGTGGGGAAGATTGGGAATCGTCTGCAGGATCGTCTGGAGTTTTTCATCCGCGAGATTCGCTGCGGTTTCCAGCTCCGCGATGCGGTCCTTGAGGGAGCCGGTCTGGCGCTGAATCTCTGAAATGTCTTTGCCTTCACGCTTCAGCTGGCCGAACTGTGCGGACAGGGCGTTGCGCTGCGCTTTGAGGGTTTCCACCTCAGTGATCGCGGCGCGGCGCTCGGTATCGAGCGGCTCGAAGCTGTCGAGCAGAGCAGCGGTTTCCGCGCTGCGAAGCGCGAGTTTTTCCTTCACGAGCGCGAGGTTCGTGCGTACAAATCCCAAGTCGAGCATACGGTCTCATTGTAGCGAGGAAGCGGGGTGTGCATACGCCAGGTGTTGGAAACAAACCGGAAAGACATCCCGGATCGTGCTGCGTGAGGCGGGGAATCGGCGCTCCTTTTGGGCGATCATCGCTCGATGCACAGGGGTTTACCGATAAAATCATGGGTGGCATGAGCGACCATAAAAAGATTCAGCGTGCATTGTTGTCTGTAACGGATAAGAGCGGGTTGGTGGAGTTTGCCCGCGTTTTGGCAGAGTTCGGTGTAGAACTCGTTTCAACGGGCGGGACCGCCAAGGCATTGCGTGACGCAGGGCTTACGGTGAAGGACATCAGCGAGCTGACCGGATTTCCGGAGATGCTGGATGGTCGCGTGAAGACGCTGCACCCGGTTGTTCACGGTGGACTGTTGCATCGTCGTGAGGATCCGGCGCATGTGGCGGCGGTAACCGAGCACGGGATCGGTCCGATCGACATGGTGGTCGTCAATCTCTACGCGTTTGAAAAGACAGCCGCAAAGCCGGGAGTCGGGCTTGAAGAGTTGATTGAAAACATCGACATCGGTGGTCCTTCGATGCTGCGTTCCGGTGCAAAGAACTTTGAGGACGTCGCCGTTGTAACGGATGTGACCGATTACCCGGCGCTTACCGAAGAGCTGAAGGCCAATCACGGCGCACTGAGCAAGAATACGCGCTGGGGGCTGGCTCGCAAGGTGTTTGCGACGACTGCTGCTTATGATGCGGCAATCGCCTCGGAACTGGAGCGCCGCGTTGCTGCAGAGAACGAGTTGCCCTCGACGCTTCGCATCATCGCTCCGCGCGAGGCTTCGCTGCGTTACGGCGAGAATCCGCACCAACGTGCCGCGGTTTATACCGATGGCACGGGGCTCGGCATTGCGAACGCGGAAAAGCTGCAGGGCAAGGAGCTGAGCTACAACAATCTGGTTGATCTTGATGCATGCTGGGCTCTGGCCAATGAGTTTGATTCGACGGCCGTGGCGATCATCAAGCATACGAACCCCTGCGGCGTTGGCCTGGGAGCCACCGTTGAGGAGGCGTATAAGCGTGCACTCGAAGCGGATCCCCTGTCGGCGTTTGGCGGTGTGATCGGTATCAACCGCCCGGTGGATGAGCCGGCAGCGGTGGAGATGGCGAAGCTCTTTGTCGAGGCGATTGTGGCTCCGGAGTTTACCCCGGAAGCGCTCGCGGTCCTGAGCGCCAAGAAGAATCTCCGCGTGCTGCGGATCAAGGCAAAGCCTGCCGGCGTAATGCTGAAGCAGATCTCCGGCGGCTACCTTGCACAGGACGAAGATCACATCAAGATTGCGGCTGCGGATCTGAAGGTGATGACCGCCCGTAAGCCGACTGACGAAGAGGTGAAGTCGCTCCTCTTTGCCTGGACGGTCTGCAAGCATGTGAAGTCGAATGCCATTGTTTATGCGCGTGCGCAAAATGGCTTCGGACAGAGCGTAGGCATCGGCGCCGGACAGATGTCCCGTGTGGATGCCGCAAAGTTTGGTGCAATGAAGGCGGTCTTGCCGCTTGCGGGCACCGTTGCTGCGAGCGATGCGTTTTTCCCGTTCCCGGACGGGCTCGAGGCGATTGCTTCAGCTGGCGCTACAGCGGTTATTCAACCCGGTGGTTCGGTAAACGACGCCAAGGTGGTTGAGGCGGCAGACAAGCTGGGAATCGCTATGGTGGCCACCGGTGTTCGACACTTCCGTCATGGCTAAACACGCCCAGAAGTAAGAGAGGGGACCCTGCAGGAAGCGATTCGCTTCTCGGCTACGTCTAAAAGCGAGTAGGATTTTCTAACTGACGCTGGATTTTGTTTCCCAGGGACCCTCTCAATGATTTTTGTTCGCCGTTCGGCTTTGGCACTTTTTCTCGTATCTTTTTCGGCAGCAGCGCAGAGCGCTCCTGCTGCGAAGCCGTCGGATCACGCTGCTTCGTACTACCACTACGGCCTGGCCAGGATGTATGAAGATCAGGCGGTGCAAAGCGGACGTCAGGATCTGGCGACGCAGGCGATCGAGCAGTACAAGATGGCACTCGACGCTGATCCTGATTCGCGCATTCTGGCCAATGGACTGGCTAACCTCTACTTCAATCTTGGACGCGTGCGTGAGGCGGTTGCCGCAGCCAAGGAGCAGGTGACGAGGCACCCTGACGACATTGAAGCGCATACTCTGCTGGGGCGTACCTATCTGCGTTCTCTCGGCAATGGTGAAGGTCAGCAGTCGAACGAGATTTTGCAGGCCGCAATTGCCGAGTACGAGACGATTGCGAAGTTGCAGCCGGGAAAGCTGGAAACGCATCTGCTCCTGGGACAGCTGTATGGCCTGGCGCACGACTCGGTGAACTCGGAAGCCCAGTTCAAAATCGCCCAGAAGATCGATCCGGAAAATGAAGAGGTTGCGCTTAGCCTTGCACGGATGTACACCGAGCAGGGAGATTTGAAGCGCGCAGCGAAGGCGATCGCGGATATTCCGGCCGAAGATCGCTCCATCCGCATGAACTTTGCGTTGGCCGGCATTTATGAACAGATGAAGCAACCGAAGGATGCGGTTGAGGCTTACAAGGCCGTGCTGGCGGAGGACCCAGACAATAACGATGCCAAGAAGGGACTGGCACAGGCTCTTCTGGAGTCGGGGCAGAACGATGCTGCGGCAAAGGTCTACTCCGAGATCCTGAAAGGCGATCCGCAGGACCCGCAGGCTTTGATCCGCGAAGCGGAACTGGAGCGTCAGGAAGGCAATTACGATCAGGCGCTGGCAACGCTGAAGAAGGCGAGCGCGCTGGTTTCAAACAACCTGGAGCTGCAGTACAACTTTGGGCTGGTCTACGATGCTCTCGGTCGTTTTGACGAAGCGGCAAAAACCTTCCGCGAAGCGCTCGACTCATCCGCTTCGCCGAATGGCAAGTATGCGGATCAGGATCTGTCCAACCGCGCTCTGTTCCTTGATCGACTGGCAAATGTGTACCGGGAACAGGGAAAGACCGCGGATGCGGTGGCGGTTTATGCCGAAATGTCCTCGCTCGGTGGGGAGTATCAGCTGCGTGGTACCGATGCGACGGTAGACACCTATCGCGATGCTCACGACTGGAAGGCGGCTCTCGCTGCAGCGGAGAAAGCTGCAAAGGCGATGCCTGCGAATCATGGAGCGCAGCTTACTTACGCACGACAGCTAGCCGATAGTGGTCAGGTTGATGAAGGGATTAAGCTGGCGAAGGCTCAGCTGACGGGGAAGCCTGCAGACGATCGCGATACCTTGTTTACGCTTGCCGATATCAATGTGCGTGCTAAGCGCTGGAAAGCTGCTTCGGCCGTTCTGGATCAGGCGGAAGCACAGGCTACGAAACCTGAAGAAAAGGTCTTTGTCGACTTTTATCGTGGAACGGTTGCAGAGCGCCAGAAGCTGTATGACCAGGCCGAGATCGAGTTTCGTAAAGGTTTGGCCATCGATCCAAATAGCGCGGCGATTCAAAACTATCTCGGCTTCATGCTGGCAGATCGCGGCATAAAACTCGATGAAGCGGTGGCGTTACTCAAGAAGGCTGTAACGTTCGACCCTCAGAACGGCGCTTATCTGGACTCATTGGCATGGGCTTACTACAAGCAAGGGCAGTATGCACTCGCCGAGTCCTATGAGCGAAAAGCTGTGTTGCGAACGAACACGGATCCTTCGATTTACGACCATTTGGGTGAAATCGAATCGCATAATGGCAAGTTGCAGGCTTCCATTCAGTCCTGGGAGAAGTCGGTAGCTTTGTATGCGACTTCTCTGCCGCCTGAGGCCGATCCTGAAGATGTGGCGAAGGTGCAAAAGAAGCTCGAGACGGCACGGGTTCGTTTCGCCAAGTTGAACGAAAAGAAGTAGAGCGCGAGTTGGGCCGGTCTCAGCCTTGATACCTGCGGCCGGCTGTTTGCGCACTAGACTCAGAGCACGAGTGAATTTCGATATCCATCAATGCGGTGTATTTGGCGAGGAAGAACGACGACTCGCCGCGCGAGAGTATCCTGCCCCAGCGGTTGTAGACGGTCGTACCCCCTTTGAGCGCGATCGCGACCGGGTTGTACAGGCCCGCGCGTTTCGCAGGCTGGCAGGCAAGACTCAGGTATTTACCTCGCGCGCAAGTGACCACTTTCGCTCGCGGCTCACGCATACCATCGAAGTGGCTCAGGTCGCCCGGCAGGTAGCTGGAGCATTGGGACTGAACGTGGATCTGGCCGAAACCCTGGCGCTGGTCCACGATATTGGGCACCCTCCTTTTGGCCATGCCGGCGAACGTGCACTGGATCGCTGCTTACAGCAGCACGGGTTACGTTTCGATCACAACATCCACGCGTTGCGTATCGTTGAGCGCTTTGAGCAGCGTTATGCAGGACATCGCGGGTTGAACCTGACGCTCGGTACGCGAGAAGGCATCATCAAGCATTCGCGGGATTACAGCGTGGAAACGCATCCGGAACTGGCTGCGTATTTTCTCGATGAAATGCCGCCGCTGGAAGCCCAGCTCATCGATCTTGCCGATGAAGTTGCGTATCTGACAGCGGATCTCGATGATGGTGTCGAAAGCGGCTTGCTGGAAGTGCCACACATTTGCAGCGAGGTCAGCATTCTGCGCCGTAGCTATGAAGCGGTGAAGAAGGCTCATCCGGGAGCCGAGGAGAAGTACGTCTTCCATGATGCGCTTCAGGCGATGCAAAAGACTTTAGTCATCGACCTCATCCGCACAACGGCAGAAAACGTGCGTAGCGCGGGTGCGGAGTCTCTGGGGGAAATCCGGCATTTGGGGAAGCGTGTTTCGGTCTTCAGCGAGCAGGCTGAAGGCGAACGCATGGAAGAGAAGCGCTATCTCTACGCCACGCTCTATACCTGTGACGCGCTGGAGCAGGAGCATCGCAAAGCAGAAGAGGTTGTAACGGAGCTTTTCAATTTCTGGATGGCTGAGCCGGAAGAGTTGCCGGAATCCTATGTTGCGGAGATTGAAAGCGAAGGCTTGGCCAGAGTAGTTGCAGACTACATTGCAGGTATGACGGACAACTATATTCTCCTGCAGTATGCGAACGTGAGACGGTTTGTTCGTTCCGGATATTTGTTCCGTAACAAATAGGCATTGTCGTGATAAACTAAAGCAGTTGCGCATCTGGTGGGACAGAGCGCACTCTCTAAGCGTCCCCGTCGTCCAGTGGCCTAGGACACCGCCCTTTCACGGCGGTAACACGGGTTCGAATCCCGTCGGGGACGCCAATCAAATCAATAACTTAGATAGCTTTAGGTGGCTTGGTAGAGTGCCGTACGGCACTGATACGGCACACAGCCTTCAGTAGCCCGGCTCGGGGTCGCACAGACTCCACCATCAAACCCCCGGTACACCCAAGTAATTCAGCTAGGTGGGCGGGCGCTCCACCCCGCAGTGCGCGAGTCACTTTGCTGACAGTGCAAGCCTGCATATCGCGTAGACAAGCAACGTCGATATGAGCAGGGCAGATTATCAAAGAGGCAGGATTACGAGATGTCGGCTTCACGGAATGTGCCTTTGAGTTTGGTGAAACAATGGATTACCAAGCGGCACTATCAGGATAAGTGGCAGCACCGCAATCCAAGCGGAATGACCCGCGTACATTTATGTAGGGTAAAAATTGTTGACAGAGCAGTGACCCATTCGTAGATTCGGTTAATAACCATTGGTATGAAGCGGTGCCAGTCCGTCCGTACGTAGTTTGATAAAATTGAGTGACACCAGAGGAACGCTGTGAAGAACGCACCGCAGATGATGAAATCCCAAGACATTCCAATTACCAATCCTGACGAATTGCGATCTGTATATGCAAACTCGGTTGGGGCATCTGCGTCGCTAACCGACGTCCGACTGTTTTTCACTGAGGTAGGCGCTGACCCGACGAACGCCAAAGGCGTACAGGAACTCAAGGCTTTTGTCACTATTCCTCTTACTACGGCCCAGGCCTTGCACAACACGCTGCAGCAGGTCCTTGATGGGCAGAAGCAACTTGTCGAAGCGCTGAAAGCCGCGAACGGAACTCCCGTTGTCAAGCAATAAGAACATCTTGTGGGTACGGAATGACGTACTGAAGAACAGCGTGTCTCTCTATGAGAAGACGATGGACCTTCATGCATCAAAACATGCCCATGACGCAGTCCCCGCTACAGAAGAGCACATATACCAGACCGTTACGAATCCTGACGACGCGCGGCGCAGCTTGGATGATGCCGTCGGTCATGAAACGTGTATTTTCACCAAACATTTCGCTGAAGAGGGCCATCCAATGGTCGTTCCGGTCATTTACGATGGCGTACAGCAGCCGGGTGACTATGATCAGGGCGGGAAAAAAGGACGCGTGACTACCGGGTATTTTGAAACTTCCGGCAAGTTCAGTCAGTTTATTGGCGAAATATTTTGGACGAAACCGACCGATGACGAGGGGAAGCGATGACCTTCGAACATGACGAGTTCGCCGATACGATGTGGGTCTCCATTTCGGAACCCGCCTCTCCGTGCGTCTACACGGAAGGGGAAACTGCGGGTGTCATCCTTCGAATTGAGAGATCGACAGGAATTATTCGTGGCTTCGAAGTCACAGCTTGGACCAAAAGGCTCGCGCGCGGACCTGTGCTCATCCCTGAAATCTCGGATCCTGAGTTCAGCGCAAAATGGATTGAAGAGCAAGCCAAGTTGAAGGCCTCAAAGTAAAATTCATCCATCATCGTTCACTGGCATATCTAGCTTGCACATAATGGAAAGGTGCGCTATGTTCCTTCAAGCGCAGTCGCGCAATCCTTCCCATGTAGCACCCTTCGCAGTCGCGAAGCGGGTCTAGCCAGTCGGCAAAGCCTGAATCAAGCTCCATCATTTTGATTCGAGGTTTTGTCATGGCACAAGTCCAAATTGCAGACGTTATCGTTCCCGAAGAGTTCACGGCCTATCAGGTCGAGAACAGCATGGTGAACACAGCCCTATTTCAGTCCGGCGTTCTCGTCCAGAACGGCGCGATTGCCAGCCAGCTTGAGGCGGGAGCCGAGAGCTTCACCGTACCGTTCTGGCTTGATCTTGCCGATACGGAAGCGGACATCACGAACGACGATCCGACCATCCTTTCTACCCCGCAGAAGGTCACCGCCAGCAAGCAGACCATCCGCAAGAGCTTCCTGCATCAGTCATGGTCAGAGATGAGCCTTGACAGCGAGCTTTCCGGCGATAGTGCGTTTGCGCGTATCCAGAGCCGCGTTGGAGCGTATTGGGATCGACGTTAGACTACCGGTTGGATGTGATAACGTATCGCCGCAGACCGCCGGGCATTATTATCCTGTCAATTGGTGGACGTACGCCGTGGGCTATGGGCCAACACTTCATGCTGTTAGCGGCCCTGGCGGAGATATGGGAATGGATAGCTCTCGCACGATCCCGTTTGGAGCTAATCAGGGTATACTCCATATCGATTCAGGTTATGTATATAACCCAATCGGTGCCTTTTTCCATTGGAAGTTGAACATGACAGGAGCCGGAGGTTATCCAGCATGTTGATCAGCGATGACCAGATGCGAAGAGCTGTCTCTCAAGGGGAACAGCGATCCCAACTCGGTTTGCTAAGGATATCAGTTTTGCTTCTTCTGTTTTGTATGGCATCTGTTGCCTCATCGCAAACACTAGAAATCCTTCTTATAAATGGGAAGAACGGACGCCCAATGGTGGGAGAATCGTCTCATGTGAATGTTTGGGTTGGCACAGAACGCACGAATGCAATCCTCGTTCCTACTGACAAGAAGGGCATAGCCCGCATCCAGCTAACGCTCGATCCCACCGCGGAGAACATTCCGAAACCCGGTAAATACGCATCCATCTTTGTAGAACATCCCATTCTTAAATACGATGGACGCTTAAGCATCAATGTGCCATACGCTGTGTGCGCATCTGGGGGATCGAATTATTCTTGGTTAGGAATAATGAACTTTTCTACTTCGGAAATACTGGAGCATGGCAAGTCTTCGCCAAACACCTGTGGCAAGGCTACTGTTCAACCGAAGCCAGGACAATTGATTCTCTTCGTCCGGCATCTGTCGTGGTGGGAAGAATTCAAAAGTTAATAGCTGCCTTGCCGTCAAAAACTGCGTTACTCACTAGCAAAGGAAAAGGCTAGGCAATAGAGAGTGATGAACAGAAAATAACTGAGCCCAATCTGAAAACAGACTAATACTAATAGAGTTGCTTCAATGCTACCGGCTGCCACGCAGCCTGACTCAAGTTCACGGACTAGCGTCCTGACGAGCGAAATGCCAATCGCGATTTCCCGAAATGCCTGCTCTCTTGCAGATCAATAGATAGATGTACGAAGGATTGATCAGAGAGTATCTATGAGGGAGGGATCATGTATACGTTATTCCACGTTAATTAAGAAATCTCGCATAGTATCCGGGTGAAAAACTGTATGGGTTTTCACGTTTGCCAAGAATTTTTCAGGTAGGAAGGTTATTCCATTCAAAACCAAAAGCACTCCAAGTGCAGTGAGCCAATCGCGTTTTGTGAGACGCGAGTGCGCTAAAACAAAGACTCCCGATAGAAAGAGCGGTAGAAAGCCTATCAGGACAGTAAAAAACTGGTTAGTCCTGCCTAGTTTGTACCAGTTGTAATCATAGGAAGTGTGTACAGGAATCTGGATATGGTAAGGACGCGGCATAGACCTGAGCAGGTGATGAATCAGCTGCGCCGAGTGAACGTGTCTATCACGCCCGGGAAGACTAAACCAACAACTTTCCGCCCCGTGGTTCAGCCCAAAAGGTCAATCAACGGATGTACTTATGGGGAACCACGTACAGAAGCACTGCAAAGTAATGAAGAATACTGCCTGCGAGTACGAAGACGTGCCATAGAGCATGAAAGTAGCGCAGCCTGTCATAGGCGAAGAAGATAATCCCTATGGTGTATGCGAGTCCGCCTGCAGCGATCCAGAACATGCCATGCCAGCTAATGGCATGAATCAGCGGTCTGGCTGCGAAGACGATAAACCACCCCATAAAGAGGTAGATCGCAGCTGAGGCAACGGCAAACTTACCAAGAGCGACACTCTTGAATACTACGCCTGCAATTGCCAGTGACCACACAATGCTGAAGAGCCACCAGCCAAGTGTTCCGTGCAGAGAGACGAGGGTGAAGGGCGTGTATGTTCCTGCGATCAATAAGTAAATTGCAGAGTGGTCTAAAACCTGGAAGACATGACGAGCACGCGTGCGTACCAAAGAATGGTAGAGGGTAGAGCAAAGATAGACCAGGATCAGAGATGCTGCGTAGATAGAGCAACTGACAACAGTCCAACTGCTCCCTCGCGTTGAGACTGCGATGAGGTAGGCTGCACCTGCTAAAGCTAATGCCGCTCCTACGCCGTGTGTAATGGCATTCGCTAGTATGTCGCCAAGCTTGTATTCCGACTGCATCAGTTGATGATATTAGTCCTGCCAGACGTGTGCTTCCACTCACAGTGCAAATGGCCCTGTCGACCGCTAATGTTCGCTGTCGCACGGAGAACATTCGTTCGCTTTCTCGATTTCGTAATGCGGTGGCGCTTCGTCGAGGTTGCCTGTCATCCGTGTGGCTGGCTGGGTCGCATTCTTGAACAGCCTTTCAGAGTGTCCATCAAAAATATTTATCAGCCAATGACCGAATTCTCGTAGAGCGTGACGCTATTCGCGGAGCATTCCAGCCGGAGTTTGGTCTAGTCTAATCGGACTGAAGTGGTCGCATATTGGCGGGCGCGCAAACACTGCGTATGGCCTAGCCGAACTCTCAGCGGTGCTGACGCAGTATTCTCTTGCGTTTCTCGCTGAGATGAATGGAAAGGTGTACTGATTTCTATGTCTCATTCTCGTTGGCCAGCTGTATTGCTTACTTTTTGCAGCTTCATTTCCTCGAGCGCGTTTGCGCAAAACGAAGCTCTTGAAGGAGCTGTGTCAGACCCAGCCGGAGCTCGAATTGGCGCGGCGACGCTCATCCTGCAGTGCCCCGAGGCGTCTCCTCTGCAGGCACACTCCGATGCTCAGGGGCATTTCACGTTCCCTCGCTCTGGAGCGGGATGCACTCTGCAGGTAGCGGCGATTGGTTTTTCTACGATGACTGTACCCGTCGAGAGTCTTCACAACGGAAGTATCGTTCTGAGCGTGAAGCAGGTAAGCAACAGCGTTACTGTGAATGCTGATTCGGGCTATGTGGCTGTGGCATCCTCTACGGCAACAAAGACGGATACTCCCATTAGTGAAGTACCCCAGGAAATTTCCGTCGTCACACGTGATCAGATGGACGTTCAAGCATCGCAGTCGGTGCCCGAGGCTCTCCGATACAGCGTCGGTATGTTACCTGAGGTGCGCGGCATCAGTACCGGAGCGTACGAAGTTCTTACGGGACGAGGATTCCAGATGGAAGAGTATTTGGATGGCATGCGTTTGCCAAACGCTGGTGCTGGATTTCTGGTTCCTTCCTTCGATCCATTTGATCTGCAGAGCATTGAAGTGCTGCACGGTCCCGCATCCGTGCTCTTCGGGCAGGCTTATCCGGCAGGTTTAGCGAACATGGTGAGCAAGCAACCCAGAGTTACACCCTTTGGACAAATTGACTTTACCCCCGGAAACTATGACCGATTGCAGGGAGATTGGGACTTCGGCGGTCCGCTCGATAAGCGTAATCGCTTCCTCTATCGTGTGGTGGGATTGGCGCGACATACCTATCAGCAAGTAGATTTCGCAGAGCAAGAGCGATACATGCTGTCCCCGACGTTAAGCTGGCGGCCTGATGGAAAGACGTCCCTGACGGTATTGCTGAACTGGCAGTATGACCCTCATGTTGGCTTCTATAACTTGCTGCCGGCATCAGGCACAGTCACGCCAAATCCAAACGGCATCATTCCAACCTCGTTTGATCCGGGAGACCCTGATTTCGATAAGCACTCGCGGCGGCAGTACGCCGGTGGCTATCTGTTTTCCCGGGAGCTTGGTGCTGGATGGAATATTCAACAGAACTTCCGCTACTTTCATCTCGACGACAATTTTCAGAACATCTACACGGAAGATCTACGAGCAGATGGACGTACGATCGATCGCTATTCCTTTGTAAACAATGAACACATTGATGCCTACACGCTGGATACTCATGCCGCAAAGACATTAAATCGTGCTGGCGTAAAACAGACGATCTTGATGGGTGTGGATTATCAAAGCCTTCCGTACGATGAGGCATACGGCTTCGATTTCACCAATTTTCCTACGCAGGATATCTTCTCCCCGAAGTATGGTGCTTCAGTCGCCATACCCTCGTATGCGGGGGATGATGTTGTGAAGTATCACCAGACAGGCGTGTACGGACAGGACCAGCTTCAGTGGAAGCGTCTTGCATTGACCCTTGGTGGCCGTGAAGATTGGACTCGCACTCATGGCGTGGATAAGGTGAGCGGTGATTCGGAAGGGGACCAATCCAATCACGCATTTACTGGTCGCGCCGGACTTGTATACCTAGCGGGACATGGAATCAGTCCTTACTACTCGTACTCCACTTCGTTTCAACCGCAGATCGGAACCGATCAGCATGGGAATACCTTTAACCCGACGACCGGAGAACAGCACGAGGCTGGTATTAAGTACCAGCCGGGAAACTTCAATGGTTTCTTCACTCTTTCTGTCTACGATTTGAACGAACATAACGTTTTGACAACCGATCCCTCGAACGTGAACTTTAGTGTTCAGGCTGGGGCAGTTCGTTCACGCGGTATGGATCTTGATGCCCATGCGAACCTGGCTCAAGGGCTTAGCGTGATCGCCGGGTATAGCTTGCTGCAAAACATGGTGACCGATGCAAACAACCCTCAAAATAATTTGAGCATCACGAAGGGCAAGGCGATCTACGGCACTCCGCGTAACCAACTGTCGTTTTGGACGGACTACGCTCCGCAGGTCCGTGTTGCGCATGGGGTAAATCCTGGCGGAGGTGTTCGTTTTGTTGGACGTACCTTTGGCGATGATGCGAACAGCTTTACTGTTCCTTCCTCCACACTCGTTGACGCAATGGCTCGGTATAGCCTGCCGGGTATTGGATCGGAGAAATATCACTGGCAGCTTTCAATCAATGCCACCAACATTACGGATAAGCGTTATGTGAGCGCCTGCTTGAGTGCCTCTGCGGGATGTTTCTATGGCCAGCGCCGTAACATTCTCGGCACTGTGGGGATGAAATGGTAGGGCATCTCTCTCTCTATCTTGATTCGGTCAGTGCAGTGATCCAGCGATGGACGGGGAAGGTATGCTCTTCTTGAGTTTTGTTCGTCCTCAGACGATACGTGCCTGGTACAAACTGCATAAGTGGTCAAGTCTCGTATGCACGCTACTGCTTTTAGTGGCGTGCATTACCGGACTTCCTCTTGTGTTCATGGATGAGCTTATGGATTTGACTCAACCCCATGAGCATCCTGTTGTAGTTGCAGCTGGAACACCAACTGTCAGTCTTGACGATTTAGTGCGTCGCACTCAATTGCTTCACCCGACTCTGCGGCCCTATGCCATAGGTTTTGACGAAGATGAACCGCGGGTTTTCGTTACGATGACCAAGACGCAGAACCCAAAGTCTTCATTGGACTTTCATGCAGTCCCATACGATATCCACACTGGAAAAGAACTCAAGCAGCCGCAGTTCGGAGGGTCCTATTTAGATCTGCTCTTTCGCATGCATCGTGAACTATTTCTTGGGTTATCAGGTGAACTGTTGATGGGGGTCATGGCATTGTCGTTCATTCTCGCGCTCATCTCAGGAGCCCTGGTCTATGGTCCTTTTATGCGACGTTTAGATTTCGGGACCTATCGCAAGAACTCTTCTCTCCGAGTGCGTTGGTTTGATTTGCATAACCTGCTTGGCATCGTCACCCTATCTTGGGCGATGGTTGTTGGCATAACAGGTGCAATGAATTCTGCTTCTTCGCCGCTCTTTGCTTTGTGGCGGGCTCAAACGCTTCCAGCCTTGTTGGCTCCTTATCATGGCCAACGGGCGCCGCAGAAATATTCTTCCATCGATCAAGCCGTTGAGAACACGACGAACGCATTGCCTCAAATGGAAATAACGTCTGTTCTGCTGCCCAATGAAATTGTAGGTTCTCCAAGGCACTTTGTTGTTTGGACAAAAGGGAGAACAGCTTTAACGGAGAAGCTGTTTACGCCGGTTCTTGTGGATGCATCGACCAGCCAGATAAGCCTGATAAGACCACTTCCTTGGTATCTTCGACTTTTAGAGATGTCTAGGCCGTTGCATTTTGGCGATTATGGAGGGATGCCCTTAAAGATTTTGTGGGCATTGTTTGACCTCGCTGTAATCTTGCTTCTCGTGAGTGGTATTGTGCTGTGGTTTACTCGAAGAAAGCGACCCATTGAAGATGCGCTAGACCAGCTATTGCAGAGACAGGCTCATGGTGCTTAATGAATAGAGAGTTTTCATTTCGAAAAGTCTATGGTGCTGCTTTTGTAATCACTGTCATAACGATGTACGGACTGCTAGCCGGGCTGCTTGGAGACGGTGTATGGGATGTGCAGTCATGGGTTGCACTCTCGATTCCATTGTTCGTTGTGCTCTGGAAAATATGGTGCGCGAAGAAATCCAGTCATTCTGACTAGACCGATACTTCCATTTCTGCAGGCGTTCCTTCGAGGAGTAAAGAGGGAACGCCTATGCGTTTTCCGCGCTTTTCTTTCTGGCCATCGCAGGAAAGAAAAGCGTGCATCATGATGGGATGTACGCATTATGAGCAGAGGTTTCGAAACGCGAACTTAGATTCGCTGAGGTGCTTATCATTTGGAGTGCTTGTCTTTTTCCACTTCAAGGCGGCCATCGCTTGCCTTGTCGAGCTTAAAGCGATACGTGAGCTGCAGAAACGCAATCGTTTCAGGTGCGCCGTGCTTTGAACTCGTCATTACGTAGCCCGGGAAGAAATGACCAATTCCTGTATTTGTTACGAAGGACTCTGACCAAACGTGCTTAAAGGATAAGTCTAGCCCTGTACCGATGCCATCCTGCAAGAAACCACTGCTCGGAGCTCCAAAGGTCTTTGTTCCACCGCTAGCGTATATGCCATCACCTGTTGTGGCGAGATGTAGAGATTCTGCTTGCAGAGCAAAGAGCATATTGGGACGAGGAGCTAGCGTAAAGTTCAGCCTGTTCTGCTTGATGTTCTGAAAGCCAAAAAGATCAACCAGTCCGAATGCATTGTGGTTACTCGGGTACTGTTGGTCATATGTGCTTATTCGTGACGCGTTTGTGTGAGCATTGCCGGTTGCGTAGTCGTACTCGTATTCGATGTGTGGTCTACCAGAATGGTGAGAGGCAACCCAGCCAAATCGTATGATGGCTGATCCTGCATGGATTGAATCATTACTGTAGCTGCCGCGCTGCAGGTCCGCCATGCCGGAAGTATCGAAACCGACGGGTAGTTTTGAATCCCAATGGAGGCCTGGAGTCACTTCTGTTTCTGTACCGTAAATGCCCTGCTGGCTAAGGACACGTGGTTCTGCACGTATCAGAACGAAGGGTTGCACAACCGTATGAGGTATGAGCGTTGCAATGTTGCCTTCAACGCCGTGAAAGGTTAGACCAGCACCGTGAGTGTCAAGACTGGTGGGGTGGACAAGCACTACGGATGTAGAGAAGATGTCTACCGTATTTTTTTGCCCTAAACGAAGGTCAAAGCCGTCCCATGTACGGCTGGTATTGGTCCAATCGCTAATACCGACAACGCGCTCATCACCGAACTTCAGCTCCTGGCGGCCAGCAAAGAAGTGTACGTTTTTTGTGTGAAGATCAAGATATCCTTGTCGCAAGTCGAATGCATCGCGCTGATTTGCCGCAACATCTCGCAAGGGAAGACCTAAAGCATGCGCGTCCTGAAACTGCATGTAAGCGGTAAGCCAGGAGACAGGACGCGCTGTAAGGCCACCGCGCACGCGTGTTAGTTCGTAGAGCCTATCTTTGCCTGATACATAATTCAGGGCGGTTTGCTCTTCCGTGCGCCCGCGGATTTCCATGTCAAATGTGACCCACTTAGGCCAGGGGTCCCAGGTCAGTGGTTTGACTTTTTCAACGCCCATTTTTCGTGGGTACATCTCTCGCTGTGCACCTGCATAGGTTGAGCTCATAGCGCACAGCATCAAGGGAGCAAACAAGAAAAATGCAATCTTTTTCATTGAGCAACACCTGCTGGAGTATCCGAGTGGCTAAGAAAGGCAAGAAGTAGGAGTGCAAAGCATGGAGGGACCAGTGCATATTCCTCCAGGCGATGAATCAACATGCCGGATAGCCCTGCACCGAGCAGAAAGCCAAACCAGATACTTCCGTCAATCAAAGCACGTGCCCAATGCGAATCTGTATTGCTTTGAGCGTCTTTGAGCGGTTCTTGAGCAAGTGCAGAGTACAGGTGTCCTCCAATTCTGCTCAACGTCCCCGTCATGAACGTCAGGCTGACGGCCTCGGCTCCTACCTTGGAAAGAGCAGGATTGAGCATACCCATCGCTATGCTCAGAATCATGATGGCGCTGTAATCGTGATAACTGTGGTGGGGGTGTAAGAGAACAACTCCACCGATCATGATGCCAATCAGTCCAAAGAGAATTCTGTGAGAGTGATTGTGCACTTTGCTCGTGACCGCGTTACCGAAAATGCTTCCTATAACAAAGGAGAGAATCGCGAGAACCGAGGGAATCGCCAGTGAAAACTTAGCTTGCCCACTATGCACGCCAGCAAGGGTGCTATTGCCACTCATAAACGAGACGTAGGTTCCTAAGACCAAAAGGCCATAACCGTCAAGATATCCTGCAACAAGAGCAAGACATGCGCCTAAGATGCGTCCGCTCCTGACCTTTTGAGCGTATGCAGAGTTTCTTATCTGCGCGCTGTCTACATGATTGAGCGAGGATAATGCTTGTTTGGTGATCATGCCCATTCCCTTATGCTGCAGAGTGCCTAGTGATCAGCACGGCAGCGGCTGCTGAAGTTAGTCGGCTCTTTGCACTATCTGCGCGGCTTGTAAGGATCATGGGTACGCTAGCTCCAAGAACGACACCAGCTGCCTCTGCATTTCCGTGCCAGCAAAACTGCTTTGCCAGCATGTTTCCTGATTCAAGATCAGGAACGACCATAACGTCAGCTCTTCCGGCAACCTCAGAATCGATTGCTTTAATTTGTGCCGCCTCGGGAATCATTGCGTCGTCGTAGGCGAGAGGGCCATCAAGTATGCCTCCTACGATTTGTTTTCTCTGCGCCATTTTGCATAAGGCCGCAGCGTCTAGAGTTGAGACAATCTTCGGATTAATTGTTTCGATAGCGGAAAGCAGAGCAACGCGAGGATGAGGAATCCCTATGGCATGGGCCAGATCGATCGCGTTCTGAACGATATCGATCTTTTCTTCCAGCTTGGGATAGATATTGATTGCTGCATCCGTGAGAATCAATGGTCGTTCGAACTCCGGTGAGTCTAGTACAAAGGCATGACTAATTCGACGCTGCGTCCTCAAGCCACTTTCTGCAGACATGGCAGGCTGCAAAAAAACATCAGAGTGCAGGCTTCCTTTCATGAGGATCTGACAGTGACCGTCATGGCATAGAGCAACCCCTTTTCGGGCAGCGTCCAGTGCGTCCTTGGCCTCGATAACCTTGAAGGGTGAGATGTCGACCTTCAGTTCAGCTGCAAGCTTGTACAGCTCTTTTGGGGGAGCAATAAGCTGTGGGCTGATCAGGCCTGCCTTTGCGGCTTCACTCGCACCTAAAAGTGCAACATCGCTGAGTGGATAGACCACCGCTGTCGGAGTAGGTGGGTGATGAAGAGCCTGCTTCATCAAACGATCAAAGATAAGATGATGTGTTCTGCTTTTCTTTTCAAAAACCATGCAGGATATCCAGGAAGGTTGAATTGCTAATTCTTAGCTGCAAATTCTTGTCGAAGCGCTATGCCGTGCTCATCCAGGGCTGGTGCTCCTTTACGAATCTGCGGGTCTTCGTAACCACTCATCTTGATCGGGTTTCCTGGCATGCGTATGCCGCCTGCTTCTATCCACATATTGCGTGCCTGAATTTGTGGATGCTGCGCTGCAGCTGCCACGTCGAGAATGGGTCCTACGGGAACGCCGGCCTTATGAATGACTTCAAGCCAATACGCGACCGTATTCGTTTTTAGCGTTTCTTCCAGTTTGCCCTTCAAAACTGCTTGATTAGCGGTGCGATCAGGGTCTGTAAGGAAACGAGAATCGTGTACGAGCTCTGGCCGACCAATCGCATTGCATAGGTTGAGGAAAAGGTGGTCGTTCCCGCAGCAAATGATGAAGTGCCCGTCGCTGGCCGCAAAATCGTCGAAAGGTGTCATCAAGGGGTGACGATTGCCAATGCGTCCTGGTGCTGTGCCGGTTGCGGAGTACTCCATCAGAGCTTGCTCTAAAAAAGAGAAAGTTCCATCGAACATGGAGATGTCGATATGGCAGCCTTTACCTGTTCGTTCGCGCGCGTATAACGCTGAAGCGATTCCAGAGAACATGTACAGGCCACCGATGAGATCAGAAAGAGAAGTGCCGACTCTCGTGGGCGGTCCGTCTGGAAAGCCTGTAATGCTCATAAGGCCGCTCATCGCTTGAACGATCGTGTCGTAGGCCGGATAGTTGGCGAGTGGTCCAGTGTGTCCATAGCCTGACGACGACGCGTAAATTAATCGTGGATTGATCTTCGAGAGTTCTTCGTAAGAGAAGCCGAGACGAGTCATGGTGTCAGCGCGGAAATTTTCCGCAACGACGTCACACTGACGGACCATGTTCAAAAACAAATTCCGATCGCCTTCATCCTTTAGGTTGAGAACGATGCTTTCCTTGCCGCGATTGACAAAGCTGAAGTAAAGCGATTGGTCGTTCAGATACGGCCCATAGGTACGCGTGTCATCTCCATGACCAGGCGGTTCAATTTTAATCACGCGCGCACCAAGGTCGGCCAGTATCGTAACGCCAAAAGGACCGTTGAGCACGTGAGTTAGATCGAGTACGAGAAGCCCGGAGAAAGGGCCCGCAACCACATTCTCCTTCTGCGAACTACCGTGAGTGGACAATCTGTGTCTCCCTCCTCAAGGGCGTTGAAAGACCCTTCTCACTTTAACTCGCACGGCGTGAGGACGCATGTGATTCCCGTCACGGCGCATTAGAATGCATCGTACTATGCTCATAATTGGGAGTCCGTTGTCCTCGCTTTAGCAGATGAGGTTATGAACAGCATGACACTTTCGCAATGACTTGCAGTATGAATGCGTGGATGCGATATGGAAACCCCATTGCCCTCAATGTGTTATGCCAAAGCTAGAATACGGAGGAATGTCAGCCATGAGTCTGCCTCTTCAAGGCATCAAGGTTATTGATTTCACTGGAGTACAAGCCGGCCCGGTTTGCACACAGTTTCTCGCTTGGTATGGAGCGGATGTTGTCAAGGTGGAGCGTATCAACGGCGGTGATGTGACGCGTCATCAGTTGCGAGATATTCCGGATGCTGATGCTCTGTACTTCACGATGCTAAACAGCAATAAGCGCTCTATCACATTGAATACGAAGACTCCTCAAGGCAAGGAAGTCATGGAGAAGTTGATTCGTGAGGCCGATGTGCTGGTTGAAAACTTTGCTCCTGGCGCGATGGACCGTATGGGATTTTCCTGGGAGCACATCCAGGAACTGAACCCTCGCCTTATCTTCGGCTCTGTGAAAGGGTTCAACGATCAGTCCAGCTATAACGACATCAAGGTTTATGACAACGTAGCGCAGGCTGCAGGTGGTGGATGCTCGACAACGGGTTTTTGGGATGGCCCCCCTACCGTGAGCGGTGCGGCCCTTGGGGATAGCAACAGCGGTCTGCATTTGCTGATCGGCCTGTTGACTGCTCTGTTTGCGCGTGAAAAGACAGGCAAGGGGCAGAAGGTTTCTGTATCAATGCAGGATGCAGTGATCAATCTTTGCCGCGTCAAACTTCGTGACCAGCAACGTCTGGAACGTCTTGGTTACCTAGAAGAGTACCCTCAGTATCCGAACGGTACGTTCACGGATGTCGTACCGCGTGGCGGAAACGCTGGCGGCGGCGGTCAGCCCGGTTGGGTATTGAAGTGCAAAGATTGGGAAACAGACCCGAACGCATATATCTACTTCACGATTCAAGAACAGAACTGGGAAGCAACCTGTAAAGCAATCGGTAAGCCAGAGTGGATTGACGATCCTGCCTACAACAGCGCGCGTGCTCGCCAACCGCACATTCTTCAGATCTTCGCTGAGATCGAAAAGTGGCTTGCGGACAAAACCAAGTACGAAGCGGTCAATATCCTCCGTAAGTTCGAAGTGCCGTGCTCTCCTGTGCTTTCGATGAAGGAGATCGCTTACGACGAAACGTTGCGCGCCAGCAATACGATTGTCGAAGTGCCTCATAAGAAACGCGGAACGTACCTTACGGTGGGTAGCCCGATGAAGTTCTCTGAATTTCAGCCGACCATCACGGAGTCTCCTCTACTCGGTGAGCACACAGATGAAGTGCTGGCAGCTTTGGGTTATAGCGTAGAAGAAATTACCAAGATGCGCACGGAGAGCGTTGTCGGTCCTCTACCTTCCTAAACTCACATGTCTTGAGTGGTTTGAGGCTTCTCGTCTAGTGTCGATGCGAGAAGACCTCAAGCCTTCTGTTCTGCGGTCCACGTTCAAACTTGCAAGCATTCGTTGATCGTAAAGGCCGTTATCCCCCTCTGATGAATAGATTGCAGGAGGTCTCCTCAATGGAGAACGAAGTAGTGCAGCCGACGTTGACCGATGGTTTCCATCTTGTTGTAGATGCTCTTAAGCTCAATGGCTTGGACACCATGTATGGTGTGGTGGGTATTCCTGTGACAGATTTGGCTCGTCTTGCACAGAGCGAAGGTATTCGTTACATCGGATTTCGCAATGAGCAGTCTGCTGGCCATGCTGCGGCCATTGCTGGTTATCTCACGCAAAAGCCGGGTATCTGCCTTACGGTATCGGCCCCTGGTTTTTTGAATGGGATGGTCGCACTCGCGAATGCGACAACGAATGGTTATCCCATGATCCAGATCAGCGGCTCTAGCGATCGGGCAATCGTCGATCTTCAGCAGGGAGATTACGAAGAGCTGGACCAGATGAATGCTGCGAAGCCATTTACGAAAGCTTCTTTTCGCGTCGAACGTCCCGAAGATATCGGCATTGGAGTGGCGCGAGCTATCCGAGCTGCAGTCTCAGGACGGCCAGGAGGTGTTTATCTTGATCTTCCCGCTGCAGTCTTGAGCGCAACCGTAGATGCGCAGGTGGGTGCTGACTCGTTGATTCAGGTTGTGGATCCAGCGCCACGACGCATTCCATCGCAAGAATCAATTTCGCGCGCTATCGATCTACTTCAGCAGGCAAAGAAGCCGTTGATTGTCCTTGGGAAGGGAGCAGCTTATTCTCAGGCAGATGCTGAAGTTCGAAAACTGATTGAATCAACCGGCATTCCTTTTCTACCAATGTCGATGGCAAAAGGGCTTTTGCCTGATGGTCATGTTCAATCGGCAGCATCGGCTCGCTCTTTGGTGCTGGCAGAAGCGGATGTTGTGCTTTTGATCGGTGCACGCTTGAACTGGCTTCTTGGCCATGGAAAGAGCCCGCAGTGGTCGGCATCGGCAAAGTTTATCCAGATTGATATCGAACCCACGGAGATGGATAGTAACCGTAAGATCACAGCACCGATTGTGGGCGACATCTATTCATCGGTGAGCGCATTGCTTGCTGATCCTGAATTGAGTAAAGTGCAGGCGGAAGAAAGCTGGGTGGCGGAGATTGCTGCACGAAAGGAGCACAACGCAACGCGTATGGCGGCTCAACTTGCTGCTGAACCCGCACCGATGAACTTCTCAAGCGCATTGAGCGCAGTACGCGATGTTCTGGAAAAGCATCCCGATACATACCTGGTAAACGAAGGTGCAAATTCTCTTGATTTTGCACGCAACATTATCGACATGTCCTCTCCTCGGCGCCGTTTAGATACGGGGACATGGGGTGTGATGGGAATTGGAATGGGATATGCGATTGCTGCAGCCGTTGTAAGCGGTAAGCCTGTTGTCGCGATAGAGGGCGATAGCGCATTTGGTTTCAGTGGAATGGATATCGAAACGATCTGCCGCTATAATCTGCCTGTTATTACAGTCATTTTAAACAACGGCGGAATCTACCACGGAGATGAAGCCAGTCATGGAAGCCCGAGTGATGTTGCTCCGACGAGGCTCATGCAAAATGCTCGTTATGAGATGGTGATCGAGGCGTTTGGCGGGGTAGGCTACAGCGCTAAAGACAAGAAAGAGCTAACGCAGGCGCTTACCGCCGCACTTGCTGCAGGCAAACCAGCCTTGATTAATTGTCAGATCGATCCAAAAGCTGGAACCGAGAGCGGTCACATCAAGAATCTGAATCCTAAGAGTGCGCTCACGGCAAAAAGCTAGAATTGCATGCCATCAAGTGGTGACTGGGGAGAACAGTCTCTCTGGCACCGCGAGATGGTTGAGGAACTCCTATGACAGAGATCGTGGACAATGTTGAACATCATCGGTTTGAAATGACGCTTGATGGGGCACTCATCTTTCTCAGCTATGAGCTGAAAGAGAAAAATATTGTTTTGCTTCATACTTTTGTTCCACCTTCTTTGCAGGGAAAAGGGGCTGGATCAAAGTTCGTTCATGCTGTGCTCGATGAGGTACGACGCCGTAGTTTACGAGTTGTGCCTGAGTGTGAATTTGTTGCCGCGTTCATCAAGCGTCATCCTGAGTACGAGGATCTTATCGCTTGAACCTGATTCTTACGCTCGAGCATTACCCCTACAAATATAGTTCGCTTGAAAAGCGAGGCTCTTGTCTGACAAGGAGAAGCATCTCTGGCCAGACAAGAGCCCATCGGCTACTGCTTAAACTCCGCACTCAGAGGAGTTGTTGCAGAGGAGGATCCTGCGAAAACTCGATAACTTCCTGAGAGAGTTTTCCAGTGATTTGCTGCTTCATCGAAGACCTGCATTACGCGTGGATCAAGGGATACCGTGATGGTTTTCGATTCGCCTGGTTTGAGCTCTACACGCTGCCAGCCGGCGAGTCGTTTAAATGGTTCCCCAGCAGAGCTCGGTAAAGAAACGTAGACTTGAGCGATTTCTGTTCCAGATCGCTGTCCCTTATTTGTAATTGTGAACGATGCGTTCTGAGTCTTCCCGTGTGAGCTGAGAGAAAGAGCCGAATAGCTGTAGGTCGTATAGGAAAGACCAAAACCAAAGGGGAAGAGCACCGGTTTTTGTTTGGCCTCATACCATTTGTAACCAACCTCAGCGCCTTCGTCGTAGGTGACAGAGTAGCTTGAAAGAGAATGATCTTCTCCATTAACCGCATGCGTGCCTTGTCCTTCATCTTCTTTGGAGAGAGGCGGGATTACTGTACGGGGAAGGTCAGCCTCGCTTACTGGGAAGGTCATGGGCAATTTCCCCGAAGGATTTACAGCACCGGTCAATACATCTGCTAACGCTCTATGGCCATTGCTGCCTGCATACCAGGCCTCAACAATTCCTGCGACTTGATCGCGCCAGGGCATTTTGACCGCTGTACCCGTTTCCAACACAACGATGGTGTGAGGATTGGCGGCCGCTACCTGTTCAATGAGCTCGTCCTGGTTCTCTGGGAGAGAAAGGTCGGGGACATCCATGCCTTCAGACTCCCATTGATATGCAAAGACGATTGCGATATCGGACTTCTTTGCAAGCTCCACGGCACTCTGCAGATCATGCCCGTCATGGAACGTAAGGGCTGCATGAGGCATTTGCTCATGCAGGGCCTTGAGTGGGGAGGTCGGGAACCAGACGTGATCCTGCCAATGAGTCGCTCCTTGTCCAGGCGGCATGATCGCATTGCCGCCCGGGGGATCAACCTGCGCTGATCCTCCTCCGGAGATCATGCCCACATCTGCGTGACCGCCAATAATCGCAATGGTGCCGTGCGAGGCGGCATCGAGCGGAAGAACTGCATTCTGATTCCTGAGAAGTACGATACTGCCCGCTTCGATCTTGCGTGCAACCTCGAGCCCGTCTTCAACATCGGGAACACTTTTTGTAATTGGATCGTCCACAATTCCTGAAGCAAACTCGGCATAAAGCACACGGCGAGCGCCATCATTAATTTCAGCAACAGATACTTTGCCCGCTTCAACCGCGTCCTTTAGCTTCGGGCCGAAGTAATCAGCCATTGGCTGTTCCTGATCGAGCCCTGCAGCAATTGCTTTTTCGGTGCTGTGAGTTCCGCCCCAGTCCGAAAGTACGAAGCCGGGGAAGTGCCAATCCTGCTTTAGAACGCTTTTCAGCAAATACTCGTTTTCGCAGGCAAAGTCGCCGTTTACGCGGTTGTAAGAGCACATCACTGCACCAGGCTTTGCGATGTCAATTGCGATATGAAACGCGAGTAGATCGCTTTCCTGCATGGCTTTCTTGCTTGCGAGCACGTTTACGATATTGCGACCGGTTTCCTGATCGTTCATCGCATAGTGTTTTATGTCACCTACAACATGTTCGCCCTGTTCGCACTTCATCATATTTCCGACGAGAGTTCCAGCGAGCAACGGATCTTCACCGGAGTATTCAAACGTCCGCCCGTTACGTGGATCGCGCGTAATATTCACGCCTCCACCCAATGTCATGTTGAAGCCGAGATCGCGCAGTTCACGACCAATAAGCGCTCCATACTCGCAAGCAGTGTTGGGATCCCAACTGGAAGCTGCTGCAAGATTGGACGGTAGCGCTGTAGAGTAGCGACCGTTTTCTCCGCTGCTTCGAACACCGTAGGCCGCGTCGGAGATCACAAGCGGAGGAATGCCCAGTCGTGCGACCCCTTCTACGTAACCGGCACCGCCGTTGCCCAGATGGCTGAGAGGCATCTGCCATTGCGGTGCGCTTGGCATGCCGTTGCCGTGCAGCAAGGAGATTTTTTCATCGAGCGTCATTTGCTGCAGCACGAGTTCAGCTCTCTGGCTGGGGGAGAGACTTTTATTCATCCAGGGTTGGGCGGACGACTGTGCCAAAGCCGCTGAAAGCAACGTCGCTTGCGAGATGGTTAGAATCGCCGCAAATTTTGAAAAATAGCGTAATCCGTATCTGCTCGGAGTCATGAACTTCAGTCCTTATGCTGTTGAATGCGTTCCCTCGTCGCAATGAACGATTGCGTACGAGCGGGACACTCACACTCGAGAAAAATTCTTTAGAGAGAAATCCCCGGCGAGGATCTTTACATCTGCGGTGGGCCATTGGCAATGTCAATCTCGTCAGCCCATTACACAATTGTGGAGCAACTGATCATGCAAAAGCACGCATCCTTCAGCGTGCTGGAAATCGGCTGAGAGACGCGTGCTTTTTAGGGGGAAACTGAGCAGCGGTTATTTTGCGCTCTTTGAGTCAAGTGAGTACGCTTATTGGAGGCTGCGTTCAAGATCTTCGATCAGGTCTTCAGCATCTTCAGCGCCAATCGATAAGCGTACAAGTTCTGCTGGAATGCCGCGAGCCTCGCGAAGATCTGCAGGCACGCTTGCATGAGACATGGCACTGGGCATGCTAATGGTAGAGTGCACGCTGCCGAAGCTGACCGCAATCTTGAATAGCTTCGTGTTTTCCGTGACGCGCTTGGCCTGTTCGACGGTTTTGGCGCGGAAGCTCAGCACCGATCCGAAGCCACGTGCCTGCCGTAGTTGGATGTCGTGTCCTGGATGCGTTGTCAGGCCGGGGTAGTGAACCTCATAGCGGTGCGATAGATACTCGGCAATCTTCATTGCGTTTTGCTGCTGAGCATCCATGCGAAGCTTGAGGGTCTTAAGCCCGCGAAGAATTAGGAAGGAATCAAATGGGCCTAGAGCGCTGCCTTCCGAGTTCTGGATGAAGGCAATTTCTTTTGCTAGCTTTTCTGCTTTGACCAGGATTAAGCCACCGGTCACATCACTATGCCCACCTAAATACTTCGTAGCGGAATGAATGACCAGATCGGCACCCAGCTCAAGCGGATTTTGTAGATAGGGCGACAGGGTGCTGTTATCCACTGCGAAGAGGCAGCCAGCAGCCTTCGCAATGTTCGCAATCGCTTGCAAATCGAGAATGCGGAGAAGGGGATTCGTGGGAGATTCGAGAAGAATCAATCGCGTAGACGAAGTGATGCTGGATGCAAAAGAAGTCGTGTCTGTCGCATTTGCATAATGCACGCGAATGTTGGCTCGCTCGAGAGAGCTTGCGAGCAGTCTGCTCGTGCCGCCATAGACATCCCAATCGGCCAGGACTTCGTCGCCGGGCCGAAGAAGTCGCATAAGCGCTGCAAGGGCCGCCATGCCACTGGCAAATGCGTAACCATGCGTACCATGTTCGAGCGCTGCAACCTGCTCTTCTAGAATCGCGCGTGTTGGGTTTCCGCTACGGGAGTAATCAAAGCTGCCGAATGAATCTGCATGTTCCTGTGCGAAGGTTGCCGTCTGGTAGATGGGCGTGGCCATCGCTTCATAGGGATCACTTAGCTTGCTGGGTGCATGTAAGAGCTTTGTCGCAAACTTCATTCCCGTTCTCCGAAGACGACTGCGAAAGCCTGTTGGAAGTCAGCGATAAGGTCGATGGGGGATTCAAGACCCACGGAGAGACGGATGAGGCCGTCACCTATGCCCAGACGAGAACGCAGTTCAGCAGAGAGGTCGCAATGTGAAGCTGTCGCTGGGTTCGTGATGAGCGTCTCCACACTGCCGAGGCTTTCAGCGCAGGTGCACAGCTTCAAGGAGTCGATAAAGCGGAGTGTCTGCTCTGTGGTCGCTTTGAGCTCAAAGCTAAGCATCCCTCCGAAATCCTTCTGCTGACGAACCGCAAGCTCGTGCTGCGGGAAAGACTTGAGCCCTGGATAGTTCACGCGTGTAACGAGAGGGTGCTTCTCCAGCCACTCCGCAACCTCTCCGGCATTTTTGCAATGCGCAGCAAGTCTTGCGGGAAGAGTCTTAATGCCTTGGAGTGCTAGCCAGGAGTCGAACGGGGGTTGAATGGTTCCCACTGTTTTGCGGACTAACCGCAAGCGCTCGACGAGTTGTTCATTGTGTGTGGCTAAGGAGCCGCCGATGGTTGCGTTGTGGCCATCGATGTACTTTGTGGTGGAGAGCATGGAGATGTCGGCGCCCAGCTCAAGACAGTTTTGCAGCACAGGCGTCATGAAGGTATTGTCGACAGCGAGCAAAAGGTTTGGGTGCTGGTGGGCAATCTGAGCCAAAGCTGCAATGTCTGAAAGGCGTAGCGTCGGATTGGCGGGTGTCTCAACAAAAAGAAGGCGGGTCTCCGGGCGAACGGAGGAGGCGACAGCCTCGAGATCTGCAGTATCGACAAAGCTATAGTCGATGCCGAAGTTCCCAAGTACCTGATGAAAGAGCCGCGACGTTCCACCGTAGATCACTTCGGAAAGGATTACGTGATCTCCGGCGTGAAGCGTCGCCAGGCATAAAGTCGTGATTGCAGCCATACCGGAACGGAAACAGAGAGCGGATGCGGTTCCTTCAATCGCTGCGATTGCCTGCTCCAACGCATTGACGGTGGGGTTGGCGCCGCGCGAGTATCCGTATCCTTTCGTGACGCCTACGCTCTCGTGAATGTAGGTTGCCGTCTGATGGATCGGAAAGAGGATTGAATTGGACTGTTTCTCGTAAGAGCGATTCGAATGAATCACCTTGGTAGAGGGTTGGAAAGACTTCTGGTCCGACAAGTGAGCTCCTGATCAAGGGCCTCGCAAGGCCCTGCTACCAGCTTAGTAGAAAGCCGTCTGAATGGGGGTGGTTCGTTGCTGGGCGCCCCGGTAGAGTTGCCAATCTCTCGGCTATGAATTATTGATAGCATGAACGTCTTGTCATCCTTGACCTCGTATTCTCCTCTTCTGCTGAACGATCTCGATTAAAAGGAGCCTCATCGTGTTCAGGCAAATGGTATCCGCCCTGGTTGCTTTGTACTGCTGTGTGGTGAGCGCCGCCCAAACCTCAGTCTCGGTTGAGACTGTTGTGGCTTCGCCTTATCCAAGTAACGGTGCAGCGGTGAGTGGGGAGGGCCGGATATTCCTTTCTCTTCCACACATCCTCAGCAGCCAAAGCTTCTCACTGGGAGAGTACAAGGCTGGGGAAGTTAGACCCTATCCTGGCGGCCGCTGGAATGCTTCCACCGGAACAACGAAGAACCGCTTTAGCCAGGTCAATGCTGTTCGAATTGAGCCGGATCATCCTTCGACCCTTTGGGTCGTGGATTGCGGTACAGGGATGCCCGGAGAGACGAAGCTCGTTGCATTCGACCTGAAGGCCGACAGGATGTCTCGGGTGTACCGATTAAACCCCAATCAAGCTCCGTTGCACAGTTGTCTGAATGATGTACGAGTCTTAGGCCGGCATGCGTTTTTAACGGAGTCGGGAACAGGTGCGCTGATCGTAATTGATCTGGACACAGGAAGTGTGCGGCGGCTGCTGAGCGCAAGTTCTAAGACCAAAGCGCCTCATCATCCCGCTCTTGTCATCGACGGAGCAGAGGTGTTGGACCCGTCGGGTGTGCCACCTGTAACGCACGCGGACGATATTGAGATCACCCCGGATCATCAATGGCTGTATTTTTCCGTGCCCTTTGGAGGGACCCTCTGGAAGGTAAGAATCGCTGACCTGCTGAACACTGCGCTAAGCGAAGAGGAACTCGATCAGCGGGTGTTCAGTGATGGCCCGATCATTCCAATTGGAGGCTTTCTTATGCTCTCGGATGGTTCGCTCCTGCTCGGCGACCTGGAGCATCATGCCCTTGTGCGTCGTTTCGCAGGAGGCAAGATGGAGACCGTGTTCACGAGCCCACTCTTGCAGTGGCCCGATGCCATGGCTGCAGGTCCCGATGGGAAGTTATATGAAGCGCAGCCGCAGGCGGGTTCGGCCCCCGGTAATCACCATGGAGTCAATGCAACCAAACCACCGTATCGAGTTTTGCGATTCACGTTGCCTCCGGATCTAGCCTCACTCATGTATCGCTTCCAATAAAAGATGCTCCGACCAGGGAAAGCGGTTGAGCCTGGCGGGAGCAAATGTCCTCTGTGACGTGCATCACACTTTGAGGGGATTTCACTTGATATCCTCCTGCCAGGAGTATGCTCCTAGGCAGGAGCTTCTGCTCCAGAGGGCTATCGCTTGATCTTGATCCTGACTTTTAGGAAATACTTCATGCCTGATCTCTAATCGGTTCCGTTTCCTCGCGGGCCCTGGAATGGCTGCAGCGTATGCGCCGTTCAAGTGCAGAACGCTAACGAGTAAACCGGGAGATCGATATGGAGCAGCAAGCTGCGAAGAATCATCGGGCGGTATTGATTGAGCGTCTACGTACATCCTTTCTGGAGCATCTGACGCGTACGATAGGGCGTCCCCTCGAATTCTCGACTGAGGTTGAGCGTTATTACGCGCTCTCTCGCGCGGTCCGTGACCAGTTGATGGAGCAGTGGATCGCGACCATCGAAACGTACAAGCAGCAGGATGTGCGTGTCGTCAGCTACCTTTCTGCTGAATACCTTCCCGGTCCACATTTGCTGAACAATCTACAGGCTCTCGGCGTAACAGGCGCATGTGAGATTGCTCTTCAGGAGCTTGGAGTTGAGCTACAAACTCTTGCCCTTTCAGAACCCGAGCCGGGGTTAGGTAACGGTGGTCTTGGTCGCTTGGCGGCATGCTTTATGGATTCGTTGGCCACGCTGCAAATACCGGCTGTAGGGTATGGCCTGCGTTACGAGTTTGGTATCTTTCGGCAAGAAATTCATGATGGCTGGCAGATTGAGAGAACAGACAAGTGGTTGCAGTATGGCAATCCCTGGGAGCTTTCCATCACAGATGCCAGCTTCGAGGTCGGCTTTGGCGGCCATACCGAGTCGTACACCGATGAACAGGGGCAGGTGCGGTGGCGTTGGGTGCCCGCTTCCCGCGTTAGGGGGATTCCGCACGACACACCGATTCCGGGCTACAAGAACGGTTTCGTAAATCGACTGCGTTTGTGGAGCGCTGAAGCGGTGGATTCTTTCGACCTCAGCGAATTCAATGCAGGCGATTACATGGGCGCGGTGCGTCAGAAAATGGAGTCGGAGACGATCTCCAAAGTTCTGTACCCCAGCGATGATAAAGACGAAGGCAAGCGTCTACGTCTTCAGCAGCAGTACTTCTTCACCTCTTGCTCTCTGCAGGACATGATTCGTCTGCACAAGCTGCAGCAATGTCCGCTCAATGAGTTCCACTTGAAGTGGAGTGTTCAGCTCAACGACACGCATCCCTCCATCGGTATCGCTGAGTTGATGCGTTTGCTCATGGATGAAAACGGATTCGGCTGGCAGGAGGCCTGGGAAGTCACGCAGCAAACCTTCGGCTATACCAATCACACGCTATTGCCTGAAGCGTTGGAACGTTGGTCGTTACCGTTGTTTGGTAAGCTGCTGCCTCGCCATCTGGAGATCATCTTTGAAATCAACGCTCGTTTCCTGGATGGGATGCGGCATCGTTTTCCGAATGATCCGGACAAAATTCGTCGTTTGTCCTTGATTGGAGAAGAGGGAGAGAAGTCGGTAAGGATGGCTAATCTTGCGGTCGTTGGCAGCAAGGCTGTCAACGGTGTTGCAGAGCTACACACTGAATTGCTGAAGCGAAACACCCTCCACGACTTCTACGAAGCCTTTCCAAAACGTTTTAGCAACAAGACAAACGGAGTAACGCAGAGGCGTTGGCTCATGTTGGCGAATCCAGCGCTGACCGATCTCTTGAATGAAGCTCTTGGGGAGAAGTGGCATACGGATCTGGAGGAGCTTCGTGGTTTAGAGCAATATGCCAACGATTCTGCATTTCTTGCAACCTGGCGCAAGACGCAGGAGACAACAAAGTCAAAGCTTGCGCGATATATCGACGAAACGCAGGGAATCAAGACGGATCCTGGATCCATCTTCGATGTGCTGGTAAAGAGAATCCACGAATATAAGCGGCAACATCTGAGCGCGCTGCATATTCTGGCTCTTTATTGCCAGCTGAAGGCAGACCCTTCTCTTCAACTGACGCCACGGACGTTCATCTTCGGTGGGAAGGCCGCGCCCTCTTATGTGATGGCGAAGCTCATGATCAAGCTCATCTGCACCGTGGGTGACCTGGTGAATCAGGATCCGCAGATCAGCGATCGGTTGAAGGTAGTTTTTCTTCCCGACTACAGCGTCTCCTTGGGAGAACGCGTTTATCCGGCCGCCGATCTCTCGGAGCAGATTTCCATGGCAGGGAAGGAAGCCTCTGGCACGGGCTGCATGAAGTTCCAGATGAATGGTGCCGTTACGATCGGAACGCTTGATGGCGCAAACGTGGAGATTCGCAAAGAGGTTGGAGAAGAGAACTTTTTCCTCTTCGGGTTGACCACAAGTCAGATTGACGATGTTTTGGCCTCTGGTTATCAGCCCCGCACGTATTACGATCGCAATCCGCTGCTTCGAGAAGTGATTGATGGTTTATCGAGTGGGCGTTTCAGCAACGGAGACACCAGTGTCTTTCGCCCGATGGTCGAAGAGCTTCTGAGCACCGATCGTTACTTTCTTCTGGCAGATTTCGACTCTTACGTATCCGTGCAAAAAGAGGCATCGGCTGCTTACGCTGATGCACAGCGCTGGAGCAAAATGTCACTTCTGAACACCGCGCGTTCGGGGAAGTTCTCCTCTGACCGCACTATCCGTGAATATTGCAACGACATTTGGAAGGTGGCGCCGATCGGCGCTGCCAAGTGAGTGTCTCTAACCCACAAGAGCAACGGAGAACGAAATGAGTGTCGCAACGAAGAGTGTCCTGAGCGCTGATGAACTGAAGAAAATGAATGCCTATTGGCACGCCTGCAATTATCTTTCGGCAGGCATGATCTACTTGCGTGCGAATCCTTTGCTGCGCGAGCCTCTGAAGCCGGAGCATATCAAGAACCGGCTGTTGGGCCATTGGGGATCTGATCCGGGACAGTCTTTTACCTGGATCCATCTCAATCGGCTTATTAAAAAGTATGACCTTGATGTGATCTATGTTTCCGGTCCCGGCCACGGAGCTCCAGCTACGCTTTCCAATGGTTACCTGGAAGGTCATTACTCCGAAATCTATCCAGACTGCAGTGAAGATGAAGCAGGCATGCTGCGTCTTTTTCAGCGGTTTTCCTTCCCGGGTGGCATAGGAAGCCATTGCACTCCAGAGACTCCGGGTTCCATTCACGAAGGTGGCGAGCTTGGTTACAGCTTGTCCCATGCCTACGGCGCAGCCTTTGATAACCCGGATTTGATTGTGACGTGCGTGGTTGGCGACGGCGAAGCAGAGACAGGACCTCTGGCAACCTCGTGGCACTCCAATAAGTTCTTGAATCCAATTCGTGACGGTGCCGTACTTCCGATCCTGCACCTGAACGGCTACAAGATCGCGAATCCTTCGATCCTTGCTCGCGTTTCTCATGAAGAGTTGGAAGCTCTCTTCCGCGGCTACGGCTACACGCCCTACTTCGTCGAGGGGGCTGATCCGGAACTCATGCACCAGGCGATGGCGGCCACGCTTGAGCAATGTGTTCTGGAGATTCGCTCAATTCAGGAGAAGGCTCGCACGAGCGG
The DNA here is from genome assembly GCA_028283625.1 of Acidobacteriaceae bacterium. GTDB lineage: Bacteria > Acidobacteriota > Terriglobia > Terriglobales > Acidobacteriaceae > Granulicella. The sequence goes on from JAPWKG010000027.1 coordinate 119,266, forward strand.
AAGTTTTGAACGCCCGCGTTGGCCCATGATTGTGTTGCGTTCTCCGAAAGGATGGACCGGACCGAAGGAGGTGGATGGCCACAAGGTAGAGGACTTTTGGCGTGCGCATCAGGTGCCGGTATTAGACCCTGCGACGAACCCGAAGAACCTGACTGTTGTGGAGAACTGGCTCAGGAGCTACAAGCCTGAAGAGCTCTTTGATGAAAACGGTCGTCTGGTTGAAGACTTGCGCTCTCTGGTCCCTGAAGGCAATCGACGTATCAGCGCAAACCTTCATGCAAACGGCGGCTTGCTGCGTCGTCCGCTCGATCTACCGCGCTTTGCTGATTACGCGGTGTCGGTTGAGAAGCCCGCGCAGGGATATGTTTCTCCGACGGCGAATCTGGCGAAGTATTTGCGGGATGTAATGAAGCGCAATATGCAGACGTTCCGCGTCTTTGGCCCAGATGAGACGGCTTCCAACAAGCTCGATGGAATTTATGCTGCTTCCGAAAAAACATGGGTGGCAGACTTTAAGCCTGAAGATGCGGATGGCACGGAGATCGCGCTTGATGGCCGCGTAATGGAAATGCTCAGTGAGCATACTCTGGAAGGTTGGTTCGAGGGCTACGTACTCACTGGACGGCATGGCTTCTTCTCAAGCTATGAGTCTTTCGTGCATGTCATTGATTCCATGTTCAACCAGCACGCCAAGTGGTTGGAGAAATCGAAGAGTGAGTTGGGATGGCGAGCACCGATTTCTTCCATCAACCTGCTTATCACTTCGCTTGTGTGGCGACAGGATCATAACGGCTTTACTCATCAAGATCCTGGCTTCCTCGATGTCGTCACAAATAAGAGCCCAGAGGTTGTTCGCATTTACCTTCCGCCCGATGCAAACTGCCTGCTCAGCGTAGCGGATCATTGCTTGCGCTCTGAGGATTACTACAACGTAATCGTTTCCGATAAGCAGCTTCATCTCACGTTGCTGGACATGGACTCGGCGATTAAGCACTGCACGAAGGGCATTGGCATTTGGGATTGGGCCAGCACGGATGCAGGGAGTGAACCGGATGTGGTCATGGCATGTGCAGGTGATGTCGCCACAATGGAAGCGCTTGCAGCCACTTCAATCCTTCGCGAGCGTTTTCCTGACTTGAAGATTCGTTTCGTAAACGTTGTCGATCTTTTCCGTCTCATGCCGGAAACAGAGCATCCGCATGGTCTTTCTGATCGTGACTTCGACTCATTGTTTACCAAAGACAAGCCGGTGATCTTCAACTTCCATAGCTATGCTTCTTTGATCCACAAGCTCTCCTATCGTCGAACCAATCACGACAATATCCACGTGCGCGGCTACAAGGAGCGGGGCAATATCAACACTCCGCTTGAGCTTGCCATCATCAATCAAATTGATCGCTTCAATCTTGCGATTGACGTTATCGATCGTGTCCCTCGGTTGCAGGAGAGTGCAGCGCATGTAAAGGATTGGCTCAAGGGGCAAATCATTGAGCACATGAACTACGCTCATACAGAAGGGATCGACAAGCCGGAGATCCGCGACTGGGTTTGGCCTATTCAGTAGGAGTGGGATATGACGGAGAGTGTGAAGAGCACCATCCTTGTTCTGAACAGCGGTTCTTCTTCTCTGAAGCTAGGAGTCTTTCAACCTGGTGGCGGAGGGGAAGAGCTGTTGCTCTCGGGAAGCGCGGAGGGGATCGGTCAGGACTCCGGTAGCTTGAGAATTCAGGCGGTCGATGGCTCTGTTCTTGCGGAGCAATCACCGATTCTCGAGTCTCAGTCAGAAGCACTTCAGGCGTTGGCATCTGCTTTGCAATCGCATTTGCACACCCAACCGGTTTCCATCGTGCATCGCATCGTGCACGGCGGGCCGCATCTACGAGAGCATCAGGAACTGACGCCGCACGTATTGCAGGAACTTGAGGCAGCGGAGCATTTTGCTCCGTTGCATATTCCGCTTGCTCTCAAACTAGTCCGGCAGGCGAAACAAATATTTCCGGATGCAGTCCACTATGCATGTTTTGATACAGCCTTTCATCGAACTTTGCCCAAGGTGGCAGCTCGATTTGCTTTACCGGAAGAGCTGTTTGAGCAGGGCGTTTTGCGGTATGGCTTTCATGGGCTTTCTTATGAGTCAGTCCTGTATCGCCTCAAAGATAAGCTGCCGACGAAAGCAGTGTTTGCTCACCTCGGCAATGGTTCGAGTGTGACCGCCGTTCTTGAGGGACGCTCTATCGATACTTCGATGGGGCTCACCCCCACGGGGGGAGTTCCTATGAGCACCCGAAGCGGTGATCTTGATCCGGGAGTCTTGCTTTATCTGATGCGGAGCTCGGAACAGAGTGCTGATGGGCTTGAAGATCTGCTCAATCGTCAGAGCGGTCTTTCTGCGCTTTCTGGCGGCGACGGAGATATGCAGAAGCTTGTAAAGGCGGCAAACGACGGAGATACTACCGCCGAACTTGCCGTAGAGGCCTACTGTATCGCAGTGAGGAAATACATCGGTGCGTACGCCGCACTTCTTGGGGGGCTGGATCTGCTCGTGTTTACAGGAGGAATTGGGGAGCACAGCGCAGAGGTACGTCAGCGCATCTGCACGGGATTAACGTTCCTCGGGATTAGTTCCGCTGAAGACTCATCTATCGTTCGCGTAATGCACGCAGAAGAGGAACTGCAGATGGCACGTCATTGCCGGACTCTTATGGAGGGCAAGCCTCTCGCCCTGTAGCTCAGACAGGCTTAGGGGTGACGCGATGCCATCCATTTTCTTCACCGTGCGTAGCAAGTAGAGCGATGGAGCGGGATTGCACCGTGTACGTTTCTCCCATGAACTCCTGAAACGTTTCTGGACTCTCAATTGAGGAGTGGAAGGTGTCGAGCACCTGAAACCAGCGGCCACCCTGATCCGGCGTAGGTGGAACCGCAAAGTGGAGTTCCTCCCAATACGCGTTCATCATCAGATGAAACGTTGGGCCGTTCGCTACATAGATTGTCGCTGCCAGGCTATGAGAGTTCTCTGACAGGTCAGGGCTGTAGAGCTTAACGCCGTGCCACTCAATGTGCGCCTGATCGAGTAGCTCACGCAGCGAAAGATGATGACCTCGGAACGTAAAGCCAAAGTGCGTGCGCATCTTGATCAATGTTGAGACAAAGTGTCTAAGCTCAGATTGCTCATCACAAAGCCGCCAATCAAACCAACTGATCTCGTTGTTTTGGCCATAAGCATTGTTGTTGCCGTGCTGTGTGCGTCGAACCTCATCCCCCATCAGCAGCATGGGTGTTCCAATCGAGATCAGCGTCAGAACAAACGCGTTCCGAACTTGTCTTGCTCGTAAGGCTTCGATGGCAGCATCCGTCGTTGGCCCTTCAACACCACAGTTCCAGGAGAGGTTAAACGAAGCTCCATCTTGATTGTGCTCGCCGTTTCCCTCGTTATGCTTCTCGTCGTAAGAGACGAGATCGTTCAGAGTGAAGCCATCATGGCATGTGACAAAGTTGATGCTTTGCTCCGGTGGATGAAAGCGCTCGCTATACAGGTCTGGGCTTCCAAGCAGCCGTTGCTGCAGGTTGTAGACAACGCCGCGGTCTGATTTGAGAAAGGACCGTACATCATCGCGAAAACGTCCATTCCATTCCTTCCAGTGATCGCGAGAGAAGGAGCCGACTTGATAGAGTCCACCGGCATCCCAGGCCTCTGCCATGAGCTTTGTTCCCGCAAGAATTGGGTCTGAGTCTATATCCCAGAGGATCGGAGCGTTTGAGACCGGTGCACCACTCTCATCTCGACTGAGAACGGATGCCAGATCGAATCGGAAGCCGTCAACATGCATCTCTGAAACCCAATAACGAAGGCTATCGAGAATCATGCGCCGAACGACGGATTGGTTGGCATTGAGGGTATTGCCTGTACCGGTGAAGTCAGCATACCGTTGCCGATCCGGGGAGAGCGTGTAGTACATCGAGTTATCGATGCCTTTCCAGCACAGCGTTGGTCCGTCTGCGCCGCCTTCCGCGGTGTGGTTGTACACCACATCAAGAATGACTTCGATGCCGGCGCGGTGAAGTGCCTTCACCATATCCCTGAACTCGGTCAGGCTTTGTTGAGGGTCGTGGGCAGCTGTATAGCCAAGATGCGGAGCAAAAAAGCTCACCGGACTATATCCCCAATAATTTTCCAGGCCGGTGGGTGCGTCCTGCACATCGAACTGGAAGATCGGCATGAGTTCAACGGCTGTGATGCCCAACTCCACGAGATAAGGAATCTTCTCTATAAGACCGGCAAAGGTGCCTCGCTGCTCCTTGACCAAGCCAGAGCTTGGATGCCGCGTAAAACCGCCAACGTGGAGCTCGTAAAGAACAGTCTCGCGGAAGGGACGACGTAGAGGGCGATCACCCTCCCAGTCATAGCGATGCAGATCGACAACCACGCTCCTCATGGAACAACTTTGCGTATCGCCATGAGCAGAACAAGCTTTGCGATCATACTGAGCCGTAGAGATGGCCTTTGCATAGGGATCGAGTAAGACCTTGTCGCTATCGAAGCGATAACCGCGATCGGGCTGAAAAGGGCCATCGACCCGGTAGCCATACACCTGGCCGGGAACAAGCCCATCCACCTCAATATGCCAATAATGTCCGGTGTGGTTATGGATTGGGTCGAGCGTGATGGTTCGGCTTGGCGTTAGCGCATCGGCGTTCTCAAAGAGCACGAGATGTACCGCTCGCGCATGAGCTGAGAACAAACTGAAATTGATGCCTGTTCCTGTAAGGGTAGGGCCTTGAGGAAATGCCTGGCCAGGGCGAGTGTTTTGCTCCATCACGATCTTCTCTTCGCCGATCTTACCTCTGTGGTGCATACTGCGTTGAAGAGATTCGCACGTCGCGGAGAGGAAGTTTCTTCTTGCGCGGTATTCGTGACTTTTGCGCGGTTTGCGAACGCACGGTTGACAGAACATCTGCATCCAAGAGCAGAGCTACTTATAGCCGTTAGGAGGAAAAAATGGCAGAGGCAGTCCTTCGTCGTATTGCAAGGGAATCCGTTAATTGGTCGATTGGCTTGAGTGTCCTGATGATTCTTGTGGGCGCGGTTGCTCTGGCGGTCCCCTTTGCTGCAGGAATTGCATTAACTTCAATCATTGCCTGGGTTCTTATGATTCTGGGCGTCGTTCACTTTTGGTTTGCCTGGCATACGCGTGGAGCGGGCGCGCATATCTGGGAGGGCATTGTCGCTGCTCTCTACCTGTTTGCTGGCTTCTTCCTCTTCACGCATCCACTCGTCGGTCTGGTAACAATCACCTTGCTTCTCGGAAGCTACCTCATGATCAAAGGCGTAGCGGAGCTCATTGGGGGGCTGGGGGCGCGTGGTGTACCCGGACGCGGTTGGTTGCTTTTGGATGGTGTGGTTTCGTTGATTCTCTCCGCCGTGATTTGGTTCCACCTTCTCTCCGCCGCGATCTGGGTCATCGGCACGTTGATTGGCTTTTCGATTCTCTTTAGCGGTATTTCGCGTCTGCAACTATCGCTTGCTGCAAAACGAGAGTTTAGTCAGTCTTAGGCTTCCGCATTTTCCCTGGTGATGATGCCGCAGGTTTGAGCGGTGCGGACCGCCAGGGAATGGGGGAAGTGAGGATCAAGGAGGTGCTGGTTGCGACGTAAGGAATCAGGGAGTCGATCACTGTTTCCAGATGCTGCGTATCGCGAACAGCCACACGCACGATAAAGGACTCAGCTCCAGTCACGCGATGGCACTCCAGCACCTCCGGTACCTTCTCCGCTTGCTGAACAAATTTGGTAAGCCGCTCGCCTGAAACCGTGACGCGGATAATGGCGGACATGGTAAAGCCAAGAGCCGCCGGATTGATATGAGCGCGGTATGACTGAATGACATCCTGCTCTTCAAGTCTGCGCACGCGCTCAATCGTGGAGGGGGTACTCATACCCACCTGACGTCCAAGCTCTGCAAAGCTTATGCGAGCATTTTCCTGCAGCAGATGCAGGATCTTGAGATCAAAGGCATCGAGTTCAAAAGACATGATCACTCCTGGAATCGCTTAAGGCAATATAGGCCATTACTCCTAATGATGTAAGGCAAAAGTCTCATCTTGGCTTTGAAAAACACTGTTCTAGCTCCATAAGCATGACTATCGTAGGAGTATGATTGCTTCCGCGAACCCTTCTTCAGACTCTGCCTGTACCTCTCAGACGCGCCAGCTTAAGGCTTTGGGTCAGCTGATTGGTCACACCCCCGTCATTGTGATTGAGCTACTGGTGGAGGGAAAGCGTCGCCGCGTATTTGCCAAATGCGAATGGAAGAATCTGACCGGAAGCATTAAGGACCGCATGGCGCTGCACATTCTGGAGCAGGCTTATGTGAGTGGTGCGCTGCAGCCTGGAGACCGTATCGTTGAGGCAACCAGCGGCAATACCGGAATCTCTTTTTCGGCGTTGGGCCGTGCTTTAGGGCATCCTGTCACCATCTTCATGCCGGATTGGATGAGTGCAGAGCGTATTCGCCTCATGACGAGCTATGGCGCCGAGGTCAGACTGGTTTCGAAGGAAGAGGGTGGGTTTCTTGGATCGATTGCGCTTGCCGAACGCATGGCTCAAGAGAATCCCCATACATTTTTGCCGCGCCAGTTCTCAAACACTGCGAATGTAGACGCCCATCGTCTTGGTACGGCGGTGGAGCTGTGGCAGCAGCTTGAGACCAGCGGATATACGCCTGATGCTTTTGTCGCAGGGGTTGGTACTGGGGGCACCGTTATGGGGGTGGGCGGCTACCTTAAAGAACGCAAGCCCAATGTCAGAGTTCATCCCATTGAACCCTGCGAGTCCCCAACGCTTTCCACCGGGTATAAGGTCGGTAGTCATCGCATTCAGGGCATTTCCGATGAGTTCATCCCCGAGATTGTGAAGTTGGCTGATCTCGGGTGTCCGTTGGGTGTCAGCGACGGTGACGCGATCCGTATGGCGCAGCGCCTTGCCAGCGAACTGGGGCTGGGCGTCGGCATCTCGTCCGGCGCGAACCTTGTAGGAGCGGTAATGGTGGCGGCTTCTATGTCGGAGGACTGTGTCGTGGCTACGGTCTTTGCAGACGACAGCAAAAAGTATCTAAGCACGGACCTGATGCGGCAGGAACCAACGCAGGAGACGCATTGGACGCAGCGTATTCAGTTTGAGCACATGTCGGTTCTCTAAAGAACCGACATGCTCTTAGCCGCGCGCGCGGGAGCTTGGTTGATCCGAGGCTACAGAACCGTCACGAATCGAGATCACTCGGTGAGCGAACTCTGCGATATCGGGTTCATGAGTGACGAGCACGATCGTATTCCCCTTGGCATGTAGATCATCAAACAAAGCCATGATCTCAACGGAGGTCTTTGAGTCCAGGTTGCCGGTAGGTTCGTCAGCCAGGATGATGGAGGGACGATTGACCAGCGCACGTGCAATGGCAACACGCTGGCGTTGTCCGCCGGAGAGTTCATTGGGCTTGTGGTCCATGCGTGCCTCAAGCCCAACCTGCGTCAGAACTTCTTTGGCGCGTGCGGTGCGTTCAGCTGCAGGAGTTCCGTTGTAGATCAGCGGCAACTCCACGTTGTGCAGGGAAGTTGCGCGGGCCAACAGGTTGAAGGTCTGGAAGACGAAACCGATCTCTTTGTTACGAATGCGTGCCAGCTCGTCGTCGTTCAGCTGGGAGACATCATGGCCATTCAGCCAATAGCGGCCGTAGGTTGGCGTGTCCAGGCAGCCGATCAGATTCATGAGCGTTGATTTGCCGGAGCCCGAAGGCCCCATGATGGCGACATACTCATTGTGGCGTATGCGCAGATCCACACCCCGCAACGCGTGTACCTGCTGGTCGCCCATCTCGTAGGTCTTCCAGAGGTTGTCCGACACGATAACGTCACCCGGATGGGGGCCGTCAGCGTTTGCACCAATGCGTGCCGCCGGGTCGAGTATGGGAGTCGCAATTGTGCCGAATGCCATGAGAAATCTCTCCGCCTTTGTTAATAAGGGTAGTGCAGTTGAGACGCGACGTGGGTGGTTAGCTTGAGGCGCTACTTCCACTCTGCAGGGAGTTGTCGCGTTTAATTGCTGTTCCGCTCTTGAGTGTTCGGAGCACCTGGTACCGGCCCGTGATGATCTCTTGTCCGGCGTTTAGGCCGCTCAGCACTTCGATATCCGTGGTTCCGGTAATGCCTGTCGTGACCGGAACAAACTTTGCGCGAAACTTCTTCTTGTCTTCCACGATCAGAAAGACTCCCTGAACCAACTCCGGCTTTTTCTTGCCGCTAAGGGAGCTGCTGACCGAGTCCTTGTCCATCCCGTGGTTCTGGTAATAAGTCGTTTCTGCGTTCAAATCCCGTTGCACAAGAGCCTGGATCGGAATGGTCAGCGTATCCGGCTTATTGGCGGTGACAATCTTGGCGGTCGTGGAAAGTCCTGGTCGAAGCTCGTCCGTTGGGTTGTCGAGTGTGACGACGACCTTAAAGTCTTTCGCTTCTTCCGTTCCGGTAGTCGATTGCGAAGTAGCAAGTCCGGTAGTCCGCAGCAGGGCTTGATCGCCTACCTCTGTAACGTGTCCTCGGAAGCTGCGACCGGGCAGGGCGTCCACGGTCACGTCGGCGGGCTGCCCCAGGCGCACGTTGACGATATCGGTTTCGTCCACCTTGACCTCAGCCGTAATCACGCTCATATCTGCCAGGGTCATCAGCGTTGAACCCTCTGCATTCTGGATTCCGACGACTACGGTTTCGCCCTCTCGAACCGGAACGTTCGTGACCAATGCGTCAAATGGCGCGCGGGACTGCGTGAGGCCGAGTGAGTAGTCGTTTCCACGGAGCGTTGCAACCGATTGCGTAACGGTCGAACGGGCGGAGGCTGTCTGAGCGATCGCCTGCGCCACGGCGGCTTGCCGCTGTTGCAGCGTGGCGGCCGAGACGTCGTAGGCTGCTTTCTTCGCGTCGTAATCCTGCTTCGAGATCAAAGCATTTTCATACAAAAGACGCGCGCGGTCGTAGTCCAGCTTTTTCTGTTCCAGATCCGCGTCCGCCTCGGCAACATTCGCTTTTGCGGTTTTCTCTGCCGCAACATAGCTATCAACCGTAGTTTTATTGCTCGCAATCGTTGCTTGCTGTGCTGCTACGGCAGACGCCGGCTGGTCACTCTCGACGGTGGCCAACATTTGATCCTTTTTGACGTGATCGCCTTCTTTTACATAGAGATGCGTGATTCGTCCAAAGGCAGTGGCGCCTACGTTGACGTAGGTTTTTGGTTTGATTTGCCCGGTTCCGGAGACGGTTGCAATCAGCTCCTGGCGAACAGCCTTATCCGTTGATACTGCGAGTACTCCAGATCGGCTATGGAGAATGGTGCCGACAACGATCGCCGTAATAGCGACAAGACCGAGAACAAGGAAAAGGATTTTCTTGGCGTTCATGGAGTGTGGCGATGCAACCTCGAGTCTTCCTGCAGCAGTACCAACTTATACGCAGGGAAAGAGGGCATGGTTCCATGGTGCTCTCTCGTGCGCGATTCAAGGGGCTGAAACTGCGGAACTTCCCGGAAATGATAGCAATACTGACGCTGAATACCGAAGCGTTCTGCTCCGATGCGTTCCGGTAGAGTCACGTTGCATCGATTGGGTGGAAAACCTTGCCGCGATGGATGTTGATGAGTAAACTTGAGTCCATTCCCGGTTCGCCCCGGGACCCAGGAGTTTCGGCCCTCGATGCATCGAATCCGTATGTCTTTTGTTTGTGGTCTTGCCCTGATGACGCTGGGTGGCGTGTTGGCAACGGCTAACGCGCAGGATGCGTCTGCTTCTCCGCAGACCTCAACGCAGCAGTCCTCTGCTGCGCCGCAACAACCACAGCAGCAGAATGGTGGCGTCGTCAAGGTTTCTCCGACCGAAGAACGTCCGGATCCGCTCAAGCGCCGATTGAGCGATCACGACGAATTGCAGCGTCGTAAGAGCACCAAAGCCGAAATCAAGGGCGAGTACAAGAAGTGGCTTGATGAAGACGTCCGCTGGATTATTACGGATGAAGAAACACGCTCTTTCAAGAGCCTGACGAATGATGAAGAGCGCGATGCCTTTATCGAAGAATTCTGGCAGCGCCGTAATCCCAATCCTGAGTCGCTGGATAACGAGTATCGCGATCAGCACTATGCACGCATCATCTATGCCAACGAGCATTTTGCCGCGGGCAAGCCTGGGTGGATGACGGATCGCGGCCATATTTATATTGCTTACGGAAAGCCGGACTCGATTGATTCTCATCCCTCGGGCGGCACCTATGAGCGTCCTATGGAAGAGGGCGGTGGTAGCACCTCAACCTTCCCGTTTGAGGTATGGCATTACCGTTATCTCGCAGGCATCGGGGACAATATCGATATCGAATTTGTCGACACCTGCATGTGCGGTGACTACCACGCAACGATCGATCGTTCCGAGAAGGACGCTTTGCTGCATACTCCCGGAGCTGGTCTGACCATGTGGGAGCAGAACGGTCAGTCCAGCAAGGCAGATCGCTTCTCCGGCGGCGGACTCGAGCATCTTGGATCCGGTCCTATGGGATCGTCCAATCAATCAAAACAGTTTGATCGCTTGGAGACGTTCTCAAAGCTATTTGCTCCTCCGCAAATTAAGTTCGCGGACTTGGACCAGTTTCTTAGCTCTTCGAAGGTGCTGACGGGACCGCCGTTCCTGTTTGATGTTCGTACGGATTACGTAAAGCTGACCAACGACACCGTGATGGTGCCGTTGACGCTGCAGATCCGCAACGGCGATATGACTTACGAGACCAAAGATGGTGTCTCTACCGGCGTGGTCAATATTCTGGGCCGTGTTTCTAACATGACGCATCATGTTGTTCAGACCTTTGAGGATACGGTGAAGGTTGAAACCCCGACCGAGCTGCTTCCTCGAACCAAGAACAATATGTCGGTGTACTGGAAAGCGTTGCCGCTTCCTCCCGGCAAGTACAAGATCGAAATCGCGATCAAGGACGTCCATAACCCAGATCACTTGGGATCGTGGCGCCGTTCGGTCGACGTTCCCAAGTTCGATGACGATCGCCTGGCATCCAGCTCTCTGATTCTTGCAGATCAGATGGAGCGAGTACCCTCCAAGGACGTTGGCACAGGAAACTTCGTTATCGGCAACACCCGTTTGCGTCCTCGTGTTCCAACGGCGGTACAGGCACCTGTGACCTTCCATCGCAACCAAAACCTTAGTTTCTGGATGCAGGTCTACAATCTGGGAATTGGTGATAATAAGCGGAATGATGCGACGATCGAGTATCAGGTACTTGATCTGGCTAGCAATAAACAGGTTTTGAGCGCACAGGAAAATGCTGACAAGCTGAACCCGAACGCGGATCAGCTGACGTTGGAAAAAACCATGCCGCTGGCAAGTTTGCAGCCAGGACGGTATCAGGTAACGATCAAGGTAAATGATGGGGTGTCGAAGCAGCAGATTGCCGAAAGCGCTCCGTTTATCGTGCAAGAGTAAGGCTAAAATGGGGAGCAGCAGGCTGCACGGACATCAAGGTGCACGTCTCCCACAGGAAGTGGTGTTACTCGGGGTATTGCCCCAATTTGAGAGAGCCCTTGGCGCGTCTCACGAGGTACTGCGAGCGCGGTGAAACGAGTATTCCCCAGTCTGTTTGCGGTTCTAGCACTGCTGATGGCGGCAACGGGAGCGTATGCCCTGCCAATCTCCGCGGCAGTGTCAGGGGTAGTGCGCGATGCTCATGGGACGCCGCAAATGGGAGCCCTCGTTGAGTTGGTCAAGGCAGACGCCTCCACCGTAGCCAGTACCCTTACAGACGATCACGGACGCTATATTCTTCCCAGCGTCGTGCCCGGCAAGTACGAACTGCGTGCGTCTGCGGCATTTTTCGTTCCTACGACGCACTCGAATCTTCGCTTGCGCGCGGGCGCCCAGGCGATTATCAACTTCACCATGAGTACACTGTTCGACGCCGGAAACTGGTTGCCGGTGGAGAGGCGCGGTGTCTCTGAGCCCACGGATGACTGGAAGTGGACCCTGCGCTCTACTGCGAATCGTCCGTTGTTGCGTCTGGTGGATCCGGAGTCCGGGGAGTTGATGTCGACTTCAGCGGCGGAGTCTCATAAGCGCGCGGCGCAGGCCCGGCTTACCGTAACGAACGACGACGGGACTTTTGGGCATGGTGGCACTCATCAGGTTTTGACCATGGATCGGGTGGAAGAGGACGGGGACGGCGCGATTTTCCGCACCGATCTGGGAGATCCTCAGCTTCCACTCACCGTCGCACCGTCAGCTGATGTGACGGTGGGGTACCAGCACTCTGTTCTCTTTGGCGGACGGACCCGAATGATCGCTGGGTTTTCATCGCATCCCGAGTTGATTCAAAACGGCATGCCGGGTTTTCAATGTTTCCGTATGGCGAGCACGCAGGAAATTCCTTTGGGCGATGCGGTCATGATTGATGTGGGAACGTTGTTAGAGGCGGAGAAGCTCGCGTCGTCGCGAATCATCTCAGAGCCCTATCTTCGTCTCAACATTCAGCCTTCAGGTGATTGGGCCATACAGTATCGTTACGCCACGGGCCGCTCGCTGCAGAGCGCAGATGATCTCGACCAGATGCGTCCCCAGCTGACGCCGCTTACCGATCAGTTAGGTAGGCCTCTTAGCGATAAGGGAAGTCATCACGAGCTGCGTCTCAGCCGCCGGCTCGGGAAGGATTCCGCCAGCGTAGCTGTTTACCGAGACAGCATTCAGAATGCTGCGCTCATGGGCTCAGGGGCCGTGAATGGCGTCATGATGCAGGCAGCGCCGGTGATTGCAGACCCGACGACGTCGACCTTCAGGCTGGCTGCGGCAGGCTACAAGGGACGTGGTGCTGTTGTGAGCTATACCCATGCCCTTACGCCTGCTCTGAGTGCCACGGCGAAGTATGAGCTTGGAACGGCTCTTCGTGCAGGGCAGCTTGGGGCTTCGGTTACTTCACTCGCCACGCGTGGACACACTGCCTCTGCAGCCTCGGTAGCCATTCGCGGCCACATTCAGCGCACAGGCACTTCGGTTAGTGGAGAGTATCGCTGGCAGCCGGTCAGCACGCTGACGCAGATCGATGCCTATAACGCGACCCCGGACGAGGCATTCCTGAGCTTTGTGATCCGTCAGAAGATCTGGGGAGGGAAGTATCTTCCGCACGGAGTTGATGCCGTGGTCATGGCGACAAATCTGCTGGAGCAGGGATACACGCCTGTGCTGGCTCCGGACGGTCGTACGTTGTTCTTGGCTCAGGTACCACGCGCGCTGGAAGCCGGAGTCTCTTTCAACTTCTAGGAAGATTTAGGAAGATTGCCCTGTGGAACACTTCGTTCTGAAAGTCGTGCTACACTAACATTCGTGCGGTGAGGTTCTCCCGCACATCCTGAAGCGAACTTCCCAGACGTTCGCTCCTCGTATCAACGAGGTCAAAGGATTGGACGCGTAGCTCAACTGGCAGAGCATTCGACTCTTAATCGACAGGTTGTAGGTTCGATTCCTACCGCGTCCACCATAAGCCCTTCAGAGCCGCGCATCATGCGCGGCTTTGATCTTTTCGGAAAGAAGAAAGCAATCGGGAATTTTTCCGCGGAAAACATTCTGAGCAAACCAGCAGAGGCGACCCGAAGGTCGCCTCTGCTGGTTTGCTGCTTGAAAGCTCTTAGCCTACGAAGTCCACGTTGGCCTTCATCGGGATAATGCCGCGCTCGTAGCCCATGTCCAGAAGCTTCTTGATGGCTTCACGACCGTCGTCGCCATAGTTGATTGTGCGTTCGTTCACGTACATGCCTACAAAGCGGTTGGCAAGCGTGGTGTCGAGATCACGCGCGAACTGCATAGCGTATTCGAGAGCTGCATCGCGATTGTCCAGGGCGTACTGGATGGAATCGCGCAGTGCGTTGGTCGTGATGAGCTGAACCTCGGTGCCCAGCGAGCGGCGAATGGCATTGCCGCCGAGAGGCAAGGGCAGGTTGGTCTGCTCACGCCACCATACACCCAGATCGAGGATCTTCTTGAGGCCATCGCGACCGTAGGTCAGCTGTCCCTCGTGAATAATCAGGCCGGCATCGAACTCGCCTGCGACAACCGCAGGGATGATCTTGTCGAAGGGAATGGTAACGGTTTCCACTTCGGGGGCGAAGAGCTTCAGCGTGAGGAAGGCGGTCGTCAGCTCGCCCGGAACGGCGATCTTTACCTTCTTGATCTCGTCCAGGGTGTAGTTCTTGGCCGAGACGATCATCGGGCCGTAGTTCTCGCCAACAGAGCCACCACAGGCCATCAGAGTGTAGTTCTCCTGAAGGTAGGGGTAAGCGTGAAAGCTGATCGCGGTTACGTCGTAGAACTGCTCGACCTGCGCCTTACGGTTCAGCGTTTCGATGTCGGTTAGGGTGTGGTTGAAGCGATAGCCCGGTACGCGAACCTTGTTCGTCGCGAGGGCGTAAAACATAAACGCGTCGTCGGAGTCAGGGCTATGGGCAATAGAGATATCGCGAATATCAGATGCAGCGAGAGTCATTTGGTCCTTCAGTGTCTAGGTGGGTCTTAGAGGCGCTGTTTGCGCGTCAGGGTGGAGTAGGTTCCTGCTGCGGCCAGAACTTTGATGGCCTCGCCAGGAAGGAAGGGGGCCACGGTGGCGATCCAAACAGTGTGGAGCGACATCGCGGGCAGAAGATGCATCATCCAGGTCGCGCCGGAGAGAAACAAAACGGCTGCTGCAGCAGAGCAGGCAGCCGTAGCCGCGGCGAAGGAGGGCATAGAGCGGCGCAGGACCGACGTTAAGCCGCCAGCCAGTGCCGCAACGAGAGGATAGGAAAGCAAGTATCCGCCGGTAGGTCCCATCAGCTGCAAAACGCCACCAGGACCTGATGGGCTGAAGACGGGCAGACCTGCAGCACCTTCAAGAAGGTAAGCGCACAGAGACGCGAAGCCTGCAACAGGACCAAGCGCCAGGCCTACACCGAGGACCGCAAGCGGGGTAAGGATGAAGGGAACCGGCGTGAAGGGCAGCGGGAATGAGACGTGTGCTGCCAGAGCCACTACAACCGTTGCGGCCAAACCGAGAACGATGCGACCGGGAAGAGTTCTGGCCACAGAGCCGAAAGAAGTTGCGCGAGAAACCGTAGCGGTATTGTGCATAATGACGAATCCTTTACTAGTTTAGCTGCGGCTGGGCCCTTTGGAGCGTCGAAGCTGAGGATCAGAAAGGTTTCCCCCTATTTCGGCATTTACCCAGGAACGTGCCGGAGCGCTTGCGGCAGGAGCAGCCGCGGGGACAGAACGGGAGGCAGAGGTTGCAGATTGCAACGATTTCGCCAGGTCCGTGAACGCCGTTTTGGGGGCTGCGGAGGCGGTCTGCGGCTCTTGGGGAGCAGATGGAGATGGCCGTGGTGCGTTGCTGGCCGGTTCCGGTTGTACGGCCGCACGAATTCGTTGAGAAGAGAGAGGGAAACGCACTTCGCCAGTGGGCGTGTCCGAACCAGCAGGTGCGGGAGGTGGCATAGGAGGAGGTGCGACTGCCTTTGAGGCCTGTTGCTGGGGGATCAGGCGCTCCTGCACGGGGCTGGGCGTGTTGCTGGCCGGTACAGGCGTCTCTGTCTCGGAAGAGAGTTTGATGCGTGTATCCAGCTGATGCGACGTTTCCGGAGAGTCCTCTTCCGCACTTCGCCGCTGCTTCGTTTTACGAATATGGCGCGCTGTAGAAAAAGCTGCCCAGAGCAGGGCAAAGAATGCGGTAACCGTGATGGCGAAAAGTGTCGGCATACGAGCCTGCCAAAGGATAGCAAAGAGCCTTGTGGTTTCGCCTCATTTGACGATCTTCCGGTGCGCCGGAAAAATGTGTGACGAGCTTGATTCCTGCCCCATTTGCTCGCCTTGTGGATAACATGAGAAGTGAAATACTAAAACCATAAATTTCCCCCTCCGTAAGGGGCGTGACAGGAACAACTTGGAGCATAAGAGCGAGAGCGGGACGTTGGATCGGCTGCCAGCCATGGCAGAGGCCGCCCGGGATCGCTTTTTTCATGTCCGCCGGCGTTTGGCAACTTTCGGAGTCGGGGCTTTGGCTGCAGTGATGGGCTATGGTGTTTTCTTTGGCCATAACGGCATCACGATGTTTGCGCACAAGCGTTCTGAAGAACGCGATCTGCAGCTGCAGATGCAGCGTCTTCAGGTAGAGAACGATCGCCTGCGCGAGCATGTGGACCGGTTGCAGAATGACCCCGGAGCAATTGAGCACCAGGCTCGAGAAGAGCTGCACTACACGCGAGCCGGGGAAGTGATTTACACCTTGCCGGCTAAGCCTGGAGATACGCGTCCCGTTCCTCCAGTGACACCGTAACCGGCCCTGATCAAGAAAAAGCATCTTTGCTGTGCGCTCTGCGTCTAGGACCGGAGCAGTTGTGCGTAGGATGGTTGGTTGGAGGCTTTTGGCGTGCACGGGGTTTGGATCGAAGCTGGAATCGCAATTCTTGCGGTGCAGGTATTGGCGGCAATAGCGGTTCTATCTGCGGGGAAAAGAGAAGCAGGGCTTCGAGATCGTTTGCCGTATGTTGTCAGCGTTGCTGTCGGCGTGTTGTTGGCAACTGCGATAGTCCACCTGTTGCCCGAGGCGCTTGAGCAACTCGGAAATCGCTCCAGCGTATGGGCTGTGTTGGCGATGACAATGCTGCTGTTATTTTGCTTCGAGCGGCTTTTCCATCAGGTGATCGGCGTAAGTCCGGAGCCTTCACCGGCATTGATCGAGCAGGAGTGTGAGGAGATTCATCACCACGCTCACGGTAGCTCGCGTCCCTCTACGTTGCTGTTGGGGGCTATCACGCACAGCCTTGTCGACGGGGCTAGTATCGCCGCTGCTTTTGCTGTAGACAAGCGTTTGGGGTGGGTAACGGCCATCGCGGTCGGCTTGCATGAGGTGCCTCATCGTTTGGGGGATTTTGCTCTCCTCTTGCACATGGAAGTGGAGCGCCGCCGGGCTGCGTGGCTGGCCATTCTGGCGGGCATGTCGGGAATGGTTGGCTTGTTGGTGGCCATGCTGTTGGGGGAGGCGGCACCGATCGGCGTTGCGTGGTTGCTGCCTGTCAGTGCTGGAAGTTTTTTGTATATTTCGCTGGTAGACCTGTTGCCGGAGCTTTTTGAAGAGCGGCGAATGAAAGCCGTTTTGTGGCAGGTGTTTTGGATTGTGATGGGTGTGCTGCTGGGGGTAGCGTTAACCCGGCTGCCGGGAGCGTAATAACGGATGCGAATCGGGATTGATCTGGGTGGCACCAAGACGGAGGCCATGGCACTCAATGACGAAGGTGTGGCGCTGCAACGGATTCGCGTCCCGACCCCGAAGGGCGATTATGAGGGCACCATTCGGGCTATCGTAGGACTGGTTGAGCAGTTGGAGCAGGCCCATGGCGTACAGGGCACAGTAGGAGTCGGTATTCCGGGGACGGTTGTTCCTTCCACCGGGCTGGTCAAAAACGCCAACTCTACGTGGTTGATCGGTAAACCGCTGGAGGCTGATCTCAGTCTCGCTCTGGATCGTTCCGTGCGTTGTGCCAACGATGCAAACTGCTTCACGGTGAGTGAGGCGCGCGATGGCGCGGCCAGGGGCTATGAAACCGTCTTCGGTGTGATTATCGGCACGGGGTGTGGTGGCGGAATCGCCGTGGATGGCCGGATCGCGGGTGGCCCAAACGGGGTCCGTGGCGAATGGGGACACACCCCACTGCCTTGGGCCCGCCCTGAAGAGCTTCCTGGTCCCCCCTGTTACTGCGGCCGGACCGGGTGCAACGAGGTTTGGATCTCTGGTACCGGGTTTGAACAGGACTTTGAGCGCGTTACGGGCAAGCGCTGGCGTGGCGCGGAGATCATGAATGCGGCAGCGGATGGGGCCGACGACGCACTGGCAGCCCTCGATCGCCTGCAGGATCGTATGGCGCGTGCGCTTGCCCAGGTAGTCAACATTCTCGACCCCGATGCGATTGTTTTAGGGGGCGGGTTGTCGAATCTGGATATTTTGTACGCCGACGGCGGCCTGATGGATCGGATTGGCGACTACACCTTTGGGGGCGGCATGAATACGCCGGTGCTGAAGAACATGCATGGTGACTCTAGTGGTGTACGCGGCGCTGCATGGCTGTGGCCTGAGCCGACAAAGAAGTGACCTCCGCTTGAGCTCCAGCATCTGATGGATTCAGTACGACGAGGACGTATGGCGACAGCAAACAAGGCTGTGAAGACAAAAAAAGTGGATGCGAAAAAATCGGATCTTGCGGCATCTGTACGTGCTGCGGAGCCCAAGTCGCGTCTTGGCTTGGAGCTGCGCAAGCAGGCGCTTGCCCTGATCGAGGGCGGACAGGCCCATGCGACCTTTGACGATGCGGTAAAGGGCTTTCAGCCACGGTTGCAGGGAGTCGTGCCGGATGGGTTGCCCTACTCCGGCTGGCAGATTCTTGAGCATCTGCGCATCGCGCAACGGGATATTTTGGATTACAGCCGCAACCTGGATGGCTCGTACAAGCCGCTGCAATGGCCAGAGGATTATTGGCCTAAAAGTCCTGAGCCCCCGAACCCAACTGCCTGGAACAAAGCGGTCGTTCAGATCCGAGAGGATCGCAAAGCCTTTGAGCAGCTTTTGCATGAGGCGAGCGACGACGATCTGATCACCAATTTCCCCTGGGCCGAGTCGGCTAACCACAATCTTTTGCGTGAGGCGTTTCTGGTTGCAGACCATAACGCTTACCACGTGGGAGAGCTGATTGTGCTGCGCCGCCTGTTGGGGGCCTGGAAGCGCTAGGCAGGTTCTGTTTCTAGGCCAGGTATGCCTGCAACCAGGGATCTGTGCTGTGTGTCAGCTCAAGAGTTGTTCCATCAAAGACGATGTGCCCCTCATGAAGCACCAGAAACTTTACCCGAGAGTCCGTTTCTCCCGCGGGAAGAGGCTCCATCTGGTTGCTTTCCTGGTTGTATCGGTTCGTTGCCATAGTAAAGGCGTCCTGCAGGCGGTGCGTGATCAGCAGCGAGGTCGTTTGAGAGACGTCACGTTGCTTTACGACCAGATCGACGATCGTCGTTGAGGTGATCGGATCCAGTCCTGCCGTAGGCGAGTCATAGAGAATCAGATCGGGGCGCGAAATAATCGCTCGTGCAATGGAGACGCGCCGTCGCATGCCGCCGGAAAGCTCTGCCGGGAATTTATCAATGGCCTGTTCCAGCTCGACAAATCGAAGTGCTGCAACGACCCGCTCTTCGATTTCTGCTTCAGGAACGTGCTCTTCTTCCAGCCGATATGCCACATTCTCGCGCACGCTGAGCGAATCAAAGAGAGCAGACTCCTGGAAGACCATGCCCACATGCGCACGCATCTCATAGAGTTCCTGTTCTGTCATGGAGGAGAGGGCTCTGCCAAAGATGAAAATCTCGCCGGAGTCGGGACGTAATAGCCCGTTGGCCAGCTTCATCAGTGTTGATTTTCCGCCGCCTGCAGGTCCAAGAATCATGCAGGTTTCGCCATGGAAGACGCGAAAGCTGACGTCGTTCAGAACGTGGTTCTGCTCAAACGAGATAGAGACGTTGCGAAACTCAACAACGGGATCGGAGGGCGATTGCTCGAAGCTGATCGTCATTCGCCGCTACCGTCCAAAAATGTCGATCATCATCTGCGTCACGATGAAATCACACAGAATGATGAGCACAGAGGAGGCAACAACCGCCTGTGTCGTGGATTTGCCGACACCTCTCGTGCCGCCAGTCGTCCGTAGCCCGTAGTAGCAGCCGATGGTCGCTACGATGAAGCCGGAGAAGAGGGGCTTTGTCAGGCCTTCGATCACATCGCCGTAGCGCAGCGACATGTAGCCTGTATGGAAGAACGCCGAGCCGTTGAGCTTGAGCAGCACGATGGAAACGACAGAGCCACCCAGGATGCCGCAGGCATCCGAGAGAATGGTCAGGAAGAAGAGCATCGCCACGGTTGCGATAAGGCGTGGAGTGACGAGCTTGCGAATTGGGTCGGTTCCGAGTGCGCGCATGGCGTCGATCTGCTCGGTGACCTTCATGGAGCCCAGCTCGGAGGCCATGCCCGACGCATTTCTGCCTGAGACCATCAGGCCCGTGAGCACTGGGCCGAGTTCCTTGACCATCGACAGCGTTACGAGTCGTCCGGTCATCTCAATGGCGCCGAACTCTTTGAGCGATGTTGCAGACTGCAACGCAAGCACGCAACCCGTAAAGAAGCCCGTGAGGATCACGATGGGCAGCGAGCCAACACCGATGTAGTCCATCTGCGCGATCGTGTCGGTGGAGTAGAACGGGCGCGTAAAGATGTTTCTGATTGCCTGTCCGGCAAGCAGCGCGTAGTCCTGCACCGAGGCGACGAGTCGTTTTGCGTAAGTGTCCGGGGATGCGAGTTTCATGCGGTCCGTTGAGCGTCAGGTTATCAGATGCGTGAGGGTGTGCAGTACGGTGCAGGTTCTTCAGGCTATTGTGCGTTGCACCTTTAAGAGTGAGAAAATGGAAGAGATGGCCGACACCATGAGAGCCGCCGTTTTGCACGGCAAGGAAGATTTACGTGTAGAGGATGTTCTGCGCCCCGTTGCCGGTCCCGGAGAAGTCCTTCTGCGGGTGGACGTGGCGCTGACCTGTGGAACCGACCTCAAGGTCTTCCGCAGGGGATATCACGCCAAAATGCTGACGATCGACCGGCTCTTCGGCCACGAGGTGGCCGGAACGATTATCGAGCTCGGCGAGGGCGTCAAGAATTTTGCTCTTGGGGATCGGGTCGTGCCGTTGAATTCTGCTCCCTGCGACGCCTGCTTTTACTGCAAGGCCGGACAGCAGAACCTCTGTGACGATTTGCTGTTCAACAATGGTGCTTACGCGGAGTTTATTCGTATCCCTGCTCGCATCGTCAGCAAGAATATGCTGAAGATACCGCAGGATATGCCCTTTGCCCATGCTGCGTTGACAGAGCCGCTGGCCTGCGTGATGCGCGGTTTGGAGCAGAGTGAAGTAAAGCCCGGCCAAACGGCGATTGTGCTGGGGGCGGGCCCCATTGGCCTTCTCTTTATTCATGCCGCTACATTGATGGGCCTGAACGTAATCGCCGTAGTGAAGCGGTTAGACCAGGTGGCCACGGCGAAAAGCCTTGGAGCGCGGCAGGTTGTGCGTGTGTCCGAGGTGGATGATCCCATTGCAGCAGTCCGTGCTCTTACGCCGGAAGGCCGGGGGGCCGATGTCGTCTTCGAGGCTGTCGCAACACCGGAAGCCTGGCAGTGGGCGGTGCAGATGGTGCGCAAAGGAGGGATGGTAAATCTCTTCGGCGGACCTCCCGCAGGAACGACGGCGAGCTTTGATACGAATCTGATTCACTATTCGGACATCAATTTAAAAGCAAGCTTTCACCACACGCCGACCACCTCGCGAGCTGCATTTGAGATGTTGGCCTCGGGTCGCTTCGAGTGCAGCAAATTCTTGACCGGCAAGGCCGGGCTTGAAGAGGTTCCGGAAGTGTTGAAGCGCATGCTGGTAAGGCCGGCGGAAGGTATCGCTCCCGAGATTAAGACGATCATTGTGCCGCAACAGAGCGAATCTGTTGGAGTGGAAGAGAGCGAAAGGGCTGTAGCGTGACAACAGCGCAGGACTCAATGGCAATCAGCGATCTCTTGCAGGAAGCGCCTGGGTTTTATCGCACGCCTACGCAACGACCTTCGTTGATCGAAGCCCAGGCATGGTGTGAGCGCTTGGCAACGACGCATTATGAGAACTTTCACGTTGCCTCGTTTTTCCTGCCGAAGACGCTGCGGAAGCATTTCTTTTCTGTGTATGCTTTTTGCCGGACCTCGGATGATCTCGGCGATGAGGTCGGCAGCACGGAGATCGCAACCCGGTTGCTGGATGCCTGGCGTGCGATGTTACATCAGTGCTTTGAACATCCTGAAGACTCGCGGCATCCTGTCTTCGTTGCACTCAGGCCAACTATCGTAGAGTGTGATCTTCCTAGCCAGCCTTTTGATGATCTGATTACTGCCTTTGAACGAGACCAGACCTACACGCACCACGCGTCCTTGTCGACGCTCGAAGAGTATTCCCGCTACTCTGCAAATCCTGTAGGACGTCTCGTGTTGCTGGTGAGCGGATACCGCGACGGCAAGCTGATGCAGCTCTCAGACGAAATCTGTACCGGTTTGCAGTTGGCCAACTTCTATCAGGATGTAACCGAAGATTGGGAGAAGGGACGTCGTTATCTACCGCAAGATGCCATGCTGCGTTTTGGTGTCACCGAGGAACAGATCGCATCGCGAACGTTCGATGATCGGTATAGGGCAATGATGAAGTTTCTAGTCGACGATGCCCGAGCGCGGCTTACTTTGGGCGAACGCATCGTAGAGTTTGTCGATCGTGATCTTGCAGCGACGCTGTCTTTGTTTGCCAAGGGCGGACACGCCATTCTGGATGCGATTGTGGCGCAGGACTACAACACGCTCCGTTCTCGGCCTGTTGTAACGAAGGGCGCAAAAGCACGCCTGCTGGTTGGTGCGATGACGGGGAAATTGAAAGCGATGTTTTTGCCAAGGCGTCAGGGGACTCGATGAACGTGAGCGATGCCACGAAGATTGCAGAGGCGTACAGCATATGCCGCGAAATCGCGCGTGCTGAAGCTAAGAACTTCTACTATGCGTTTCGCGTTTTACCAAAGCACAAGTCAGATGCGATGTGCGCGGTTTATGCCTTTATGCGGAAGGCTGACGACCTTTCCGATGATGAGTCGATGTCGCTGGAGGCTCGCCGTGCAGCTATGGCTGCGTGGACGGCGGAGTGGCGTGCTTCGCGCGCTGCTGTGAGTAGCGATCCCATCTTTACTGCGGTCAATGACACCCAGCGCCGCTTCGGTATTCCGGACGAGCTTCTGGATCAGTTGGTCGAGGGAACGACGCTGGATCTTGATCCGCAACCCGCTGGTACAAAGATTGTCAGTGTGACAAATCCGGTAAGCGCGGTTGGCTCTGCGCAGGTCTATGAGAGCATGGCCGCTCTGGAGCGCTACTGTTATCTTGTTGCGTCCGTTGTGGGCTTGGTCTGCATCCGCATCTTTGGCTACAACGATAAGCGTGCAGAACAGTTGGCCGTTGATACGGGCATCGCATTCCAGCTGACAAATATTCTGCGCGATGTGAAGGAAGATGCAGAACGTGGCCGCGTCTACCTTCCTGAAGAAAAGCTTCATGAGTATGGCGTTTCGGTGGACCATCTGTACAGCCTTGCGGCTGGTGCACCGCCGGAGCGACGAGATCTTGAATTGCTGATGGGGATTCAGGGAACAGCGCAGAGACTGTACTGGCGTTCAGACCAGCTCATTCCTTTGCTGGATAAAGACTCACGCGCAGCAATGCGCGTCCTGGTCAGAATCTATCGCCGCTTGCTTGACCGGATTGCCGCGGACCCCGCAGCGGTCTTCAAGCGCCGTGTGAGCGTACCGGATATGGTGAAGGTGCGCATTCTCAGTGTGGGCATGGTGCAGGCGATGGGAGCCCGTATCTTCTGATGAGTGCTGTTACGGATGTGATGGTGATCGGTGCAGGGCCTGCGGGGCTTGCAGCAGCGGTAGCGCTGAGCGCGGCAGGCGCAAAGACGCAGCTACTGGAGCGCAAGCCGTATGTAGGTGGTCGGGCCTATTCCTATCCTCATCCAGCATTAGGGGAAGTAATCGATTCGCAACACGTACTGCTTGGCTGTTGCACAAACTTGCTGGATCTTTGCCGGCTAAGTGGAGCGGACAACTACCTGCGTTGGTATGAGGAGATTCCTTTTCTCGAGCCAGGAGGACGAGTGACCAGGCTTCGCGGTGGAACATCTCCCATGGCCTCGCTCGGGTTTTTACGTGCTCCGATGCTGGAGTTTTCAGACAAGCTTGCAATCGTGCGTGGTTTGACGGAGTTTCTAAACGGAAAGCCGCAAAGCGACGATGTGAGCTTTGCTTCCTGGCTCAAGCGAACGAAGCAGACTGAGCGAGCGATAA
This sequence comes from Acidobacteriaceae bacterium, assembly GCA_028283625.1. Taxonomy (GTDB): domain Bacteria; phylum Acidobacteriota; class Terriglobia; order Terriglobales; family Acidobacteriaceae; genus Granulicella. The sequence continues at coordinate 143,307 of JAPWKG010000027.1, forward strand.
AGCATTTTTGGGAACCAATTCTTATCGCAACGTTGAACGATACGTTCGAGCGCTGTTCCATGCGTTACGCCGGTAAGGTATTTCACGAAGCCTTTGTGCGCTCTGCGGAGGGGGGCCGTATGGCAGTTCCAACGGAGCCTCTCAGTAATTTCTTCGGGCGCATCGCATCGCTTGCGGAGCAGCAGGGAACCGATCTGCAGTTACGTGCCAGCGTTGAGCGCCTGGAGCGTGTTGACGGCCTCTGGCAGGCTTCGCTCTCGGATGGAACCCATCGCGTGGCTGAGCGTGTCGTGCTGGCTCTTCCGTTTGAGCAGGCAGCCAAGCTGGTTCCCCTGCGTGGGGTAGAGCACTTCGTTCATGCGCCGATTACCACCATCCATCTCTGGTTTGATCGGAATGTGAGCGAGTATGACCAATGCGCTCTGCTCGATACACGCATTCAATGGCTTTTCGATAAATCGAGGATTCGCGGTCTCGAGCAGCAGGGAAGCTACATCGAGCTGGTCATCTCGGCGTCGTTTCAGGAGCTTGAAATGGGGCGTGAAGAGATTTTGAACTCCGCGATTACTGAGCTGCGAAGCTTTCTGCCGAAGATGAATCAGGCAAAGATCGTAAAGTCGGGCATCCTGAAAGAAGCGCGCGCGACGTTCTCCGTTGTTCCGGGGCTGGATGCTTACAGGCCGCAGCAGGAGTCTGGAGCTGGGCTCTATCTGGCCGGGGACTGGACCGATACGGGATGGCCCAGCACGATGGAAGGTGGCGTTCGAAGTGGCAGGCTTGCCGCTGGCGCCATTCTTGGGCGCTCCTGTATGGCAGCAGAACTGCCCGCTGAGGGAATCGTTCGTCTCTTAGAGAGACAGTAGAACAACCCCAGCGGCAACGCAGATTACAGCCACCCAGCGCCGACGGTCGACGTTCTCTTTTAGAAAGAGTTTGGCCGCAATCGCATTTCCGATATAGGTCAGTGATGCCGTGGCGGGTGCCGCGAGAGAAAGTGCCACAACACTCAGCGTATAAAGCAGCGCAAAGAAGTTCAGGGCCATACAAAGCGCTCCGATCACAAACATCGGACTAGAAAGAACAGCTTTGATGGCCCCGGATAAACCGCTTACGGCTCGGATCTCATCCAGATCCCCCAGCTTACGCATGGCTGCTGCAATCAGGCATTCACCAGAGATTGCGAGTACTGCCACACCAAGAATGCAGAGCCAATCACGTAGCCAGATGGGGTATTGCGGGTTCGTTGGAGTTCTCCAAAGCAAACGTGCTCTCTATTAGGCTACCTCAATTAGAGGTGCGGAACAGAGCTCGCGTTCCATCCACCACCGAGAGCCTTGATGAGCAACACGGAGGCTTCGAGACGACGCTGCTGAATGAGCAGATCGTTTCGCTCGTTATAGAGTGCATTGGTTTGCCACGTGATGACCTGAAGGTAGTTGTCTACACCACCTTCATAGCGATCGTTGAATAGCTGGAGCGAGTGTTCTGCGGCTGCTGTTGCGGAGTGCTGCTGGTCGGCTTCGCTTTCGAGAATCCGTAGGGCTGCCAGATTATCTTCAACCTGCTGGAAGGCGGTAAGAGCCGTCTGCCGGTAGGTTGCAACCGTTTGATCGTACTGCGCGATCGACAGCTGTTTGACTGAGCGGCGACGACCGTAATCGAAGATCGTTTCGCTCATTTGTGGGCCTACAGCGAAAAAGCGGCTTGGCCAGTTGAACCAATTCAGCAACGAGGTACCGGTGAACCCACCTGAGGCCGAGATGGAGAAGGTGGGATAGTACGCTGCCTGAGCGATACCGATTGCTTCATTCGCAGCTGCCATACGGCGCTCCGAAGAGGCGATATCCGGACGGCGCTCCAAAAGAACAGAAGGCATCGCACCAGGAACCTCCGGAAGCAGGGGACCGATTGCCGCAGCGGTATTCTTCGAAGACGGACTCGGGACGAGCGGAGCATCCTTGATCTGACGCGACTCCGGACCCGATTCAGCTACGTTCTGGATTGGAGATGCTGCTACAAGCGGAGCGATTGAAAAATCGGCAGGAGCCTTTCCAATCAATACCGCGATAGCGTGCTCAGAGTTTGTGCGATCAATGCTGATCTCCGTGCGCTGAACACGTGCTGTTTCGAGCTGCGTCTGAGCCTGCGTGACGTCCGATTGTGGTGAGACACCACCCTCGAATCTAGCCGAGGTCAGATCGAGCGCGCGCTGGTAGGCCAGAATCGTGTCGTTGTAGAGCTGAATCTGCGCATCGTCGGAGCGAAGACGTACGTAATCGAGCGCAAGTTCTGCGTGGAGCGAAAGACGTGCGTTCTCCAGATCCGCGAAGTCGGCCTGGGCATTGTTTCTTGCCTGCGTAACACCACGCCGAACGCGTCCCCAGACATCGAGCTCATACGAAAGATCGACGGGAAGAGAGAAGTTTCCTTCCCCGTTCGTCGTAAGAGCTTTGTTGAAGTACGGCTGGTTGGAGGAGTAGCGCGTAGCGCCCATCATGGGGGATACGCCAATGGTGGGTGCCTCGAAGCTGCGAGCGTAGCCGATCTGAGCGCGCGAAGCGCGGAAGTTGGCTTCTGCTGCTTTGAGCGTCTGATTGGCGCTGTCGACCTGTGGCTCCAGCGTGTTAAGTTCAGGATCGGAGAATAGACTCCACCAATCCCCCTTCAGCTGAGCGTCTGCCGGTGTTGCCTGGTTCCACCCATCATGGTATGTCGACGGGGGAACCTCTTTGTAGGAGTTTGTCGGAGGCAGGATTGCCTGCGGCGTTTTGTAGTTGGGGCCCACTTTGCACCCGCTGACCGGCAGAACTACAGCTGCAGCAGCCAGCGAGAGCAAAAGGCTCCCGTGCGGAGATGTGCAGCGACGTGTGGACACTACTTACCTCCTTCAACATGAACCTGCTGGCCCTCTATCAGAGAGTCCGAAGGGTTGAGGACGACCTGATCATCAGGCTCGAGTCCGCCAATAATTTCAACGGACGCTCCATAGTCGTGGCCGATCTGAATAGGCTGGAGGTGAACATGGCCGTTGCGTACAACGCCCACACGAAGACCTTCTGCGCGGAACAGGATGGTATTCGAAGGCAGAGTCATGGAGTGCGCGCTGGGCTGCAGCGGGAAGTGAACAAATGCGTACTGACCAGGCAGCAGCTTGTGGTTGGGGTTCTCCAGATCAACTTCGGTGCGAAGCGTGCGGCTTGCCGTGTCGATGGAGGTCGCGTTACGCACAATGGTTCCCTGGAACGACTCACCCGGATAGGCATCCGAGGTGACTCGAACCTGTTCGTTGTTCTTCACATCCGATGCGTAGATTTCAGGAACAGGAACAAAGATACGGAGCTTATCGATCGACGAAATGTGGAACAGCTCCGCGTGGATATTGGACGAATCGCCAGCCTGAATCAGGGAGCCGATATCGACGTTACGAGCCGTGATGACACCGGTAAAGGGAGCGTAAATCCGCTCGAATCCCTGGAGTTCCTTCAACCGGCGAAGGTTCGCTTCTGACGAGTTCAGGGCAGCCTGGCGAGCTGTGAGGTCACTGGAAGCCTGGTCGGCCTCCTGATGAGATACAGCGTTCTTGGCCAGCAAAGCCTTCCAGCGGTTGTTGGTGATCACTGCCAGCTCAGCATTGGCGCGTGCGGTGTTCACCTCAGCTTCAGCCTGCTGTACCTGCTGATCGACTTCTGGGGTTTGCACGATTGCAAGCAGCTCGCCCTTTGTCACGCGCGTGCCGATATCTGCAAACCACTTCTGCAGATAGCCGTTTGTACGCGAGTAAATCGGGGTGTCGACATACGCTTCGGTGTTCGCGGGGAGCAGAAGCTCCTTCGCGGCTGCACCGGAGGAGCCTGTTGTGACCTGAACCGTTGGAACCGCTGCTGCCTGAGTCTTGTCTTCCAGGCTGCTGGAAGCATGATGGCGGCTCAGGATGCCGAAGATCACCGCAATCAGCAGAAGAACGACGAGACAGATCACCGCAAGGCGGGGGCCTGCTCCCAGCTTGGCGTTCGTATCGATTACCAAAGGCTGGTTGTGCGGATTCTGCGTTTCACTGGAAGAAGGAGAGGTCGTGCTTGTATCGTGCATGCCTTCCTTTTGCAGAAGATGATCTTCCGCAGGCTGGCCGTGATTATGGGTCGATTCGTTAGGCATGAGCGGGCTCCGGAGAGTTGTGAGACGGATTGTCAGCTTTCTTCTTATCGCCACTGTGTAGCAGGGCGAACACGCAGGGAACGAAAACGAGAGTCGCTACCGTTGCGCAAAGAAGGCCACCGATAACGGCACGGCCGAGCGGGGCGTTCTGTTCGCCGCCGTCACCCAGGCCAAGAGCCATCGGCACCATACCGATGACCATGGCGAGAGCAGTCATACAGACCGGGCGGAAACGGGTAGCTCCAGCTTCGATTGCAGCCAGGATGGCATTGGAGTGTTCCGCAAAACGAATCTTGGCAAAGGAGACAACAAGAATCGAGTTTGAGGTCGCCACACCCATACACATAATTGCGCCCATCAGTGCAGGTACGCAAAGAGTGGTATGCGTGAGGAATAGGAACAACACAATGCCAGCCAACGCCGCAGGCAACGCCGTGATGATGATGAACGGATCAAGCCAGCTTTGGAAGTTGACTACGATAAGCGCGTAGACGAGCACGATGGAGAAGAGAAGACCTCCCAAAAGTGCCGTATACGAGGAACGCATCGTGTCCACCTGACCGCGCATGGAGAGGAAGGTGCCGCGAGGCAAGGTCTTCTTCTGCTCATTGATGACCTTTTCAACCTTCGTAGCTACAGAACCGAGATCGCTATCCTGAACGCTGCCATAGATGTCCAGCACGCGTCGGATGTTGTAGTGCGATACGATCTGCATTTCTTTCCCACGCTCAATCGTGGCCAAATCACCGAGAACTTCAGGCGTGGAGCGTGGAGCTGCAGTCGATGAATTGATCGGGATATTTTGAAGATCCTGAATCGAGTTCATACGATACTGCGGCGTCTGCGCCACAAGGTTATAGTCCACGCCGTTTTTCCAGTTCAGGAAGAACATCGGTGTGATCTGGAACGAGCCTGAGAGCGAGTTCAGCATGCTCTGGGCCACATCATGCGTTGTGTAACCGCCCTGTTCCGCCTTGGTGCGCTCAACTGAGACGTTCATGGTCGGATAGTCTTGCGGCTGCTGAGTACGGATATCCGTGAGCCCCGGCACCTGACGCAACTTCGTCAACATCTGGTTTGCAATCACCTGCGCGCTATCCAGATGATCCGACTGGATCTGGATGTCGATCGGTGCTGGCAATCCGAAGTTCAGAATTTGTGTCGTGATATCAGCAGGAAGCAGGTAGAAGACGACTCCCGGAAACCGCTTCGGAAGCTCTGCGCGCAGCGTACGGATATAGTTGGCCGTCGGCTTATGATCTTCGTTCAGCTCGACCATGATGTCGCCATCGCCAGCACCGTTGGTGCCGTCGGTTGCGTGCATCGTGTTCATGGCGGAGTAGGGAAGGCCAATGTTGTCGAGGATGTTGTTCAGTTCATCCGCAGGGATTGTCTTGCGAATCTGCTGTTCGATCAGGTCCGTTGTGCGAGCCGTCTCTTCAATACGTGTACCCGTCGGCATGCGCACATGGAGAATGAACTCTCCCGAGTCCGAAGCAGGGAAGAAGTCCTGACCAAGGAAAGGCACAAGCAGCCCTGCGCAGATGCAACCGCAAAGGAAGATAGGAATAAAGATGCGGCGGCTAAGCACGAGGCTGGTCAACAGCTTCTCGTAGGAGGCGCGTACGCGTTCGAACCCACGCTCAAATGCGCGCTGGAAGTTGACCAGTGGATTACGGGAGGGAGCGGTGTTCTTGTGGCGTAGCAGGTAGAGCGCAAGCGTGGGCACCAGCGTACGGGAGAGCAGGTACGACGCAAGCATGGCGAACACAACCGCTTCTGCCAACGGCACAAACAGGTAGTGCGCTACGCCGTTGAGGAAGAACATGGGAAGGAACACAATGCAGATGCAGAGCGTCGAAACTAGTGCCGGGACCGAGATCTGCGCGGCACCATCGAGGATCGCGTCGTAAAGAGGGTAGCCCTCCTCGAGGAAGCGTTCGATGTTTTCCAGGGTCACGGTCGCATCGTCAACGAGGATACCGACAGCCAGCGCCAGGCCGCCGAGTGTCATCGTGTTGATTGTTTCGCCGATCGCACCGAGGATGATTACCGAAGTCAGAATCGACAGCGGGATAGAAACCGCGATGATCAACGTCGAGCGCCATGATCCAAGGAACAGCAGAATCATGAGACCAGTAAGGCCGGCAGCGATCACCGCTTCACGAATAACGCCGGTAACGGCTGCGCGTACGAATACGGATTGGTCGCCGAGCGGGGTCAGGTCTAGATCAGGCGGTGCGATCTGGCGAACGCGCTGCAGCATCGTACGGATGCCGGAAACCACGTCCAAAGTCGATGCGGTACCGGACTTCAGAACGGTGATCAGTACACCGCGCCGTCCATCCTGCCGAACGATGTTGGTCTGGAAGGCTGCGCCGTTCGAGACCGTAGCCACGTCTCGGATGTATACCATCACACCGTTGACCTGCTTGATCGGAAGCATGTCAAGATCTTCGATCTTATGAGGAGCGGCATTGGAGCGGACATCGTATTCGGAGATGCCGATCTTCGCCGTACCCGCAGGCATGACCACGTTCTGGGCCTGCAGAGCAGCAAGAACATCTCCCGGAGAGACGCCCTTTGACTGCATCTTGGCCTGATCCATGCTGATCGTGACCTGTGGCTGTTTACCGCCATAGGGGAGCGGCAATACCGCACCGGGCACGGTAACCAGCTGCGGACGAACGGTGTTCGTCGCAAGATCGGCTAGCTTCTGTTCATCGAGCCCGCGGCCCGAGACGCCAATTTGGAGAATAGGGACGCTGGACGCCGAAAAGTTGATGATTTCCGGCGGCAGAATGCCTGGAGGAAGCTGGCGAAGAAGGTACTGCGATGCCGCGGTGATCTGAGCATTAGCCGTATCCAGGGATGCGCCGGGCTGTAAAAAGACCTTGACCACTGCGAATCCGTTGTAGCTGGTGGATTCTGTGTGCTGGATGTTGTCCACCAGCGTCGTCAATGCCTTTTCGTACGGTGTTGTAAGTCGACCTTCAACTTCTTCGGCGTTCAGTCCTGTGTACGTCCACGCGGCGGCCACAACCGGAATATTGATATTCGGGAAGATGTCCGTCGGGGTACGCAGGATCATGACCGGCGCCAGGATAAGAATCAGCAGCGCCAGGACGATGAAGGTGTAGGGTCGATTCAGTGCAACTTTTACGATCCACATGGAAGAAGTGCTCCTACGTGCGACACACCCCGATCATATTGAAAATCAAGACTATCGGGGATCCGCTTGTTGTATTAGACCCAAACTCCTGAACTCTGGTGCGCAGTTTCTTCCGGATTAACGCATCGGAAAAACAGATTGAACGGGGGCGTACTATCGTGTGGTATGGAACTACGGCATCTCCAATACTTTGTCTCCGTCGCTGCTACCGGTGGGTTTGGCAGAGCTGCGCGTGCGCTCCACGTCTCCCAGTCGGCTATTAGTGAGCAGGTTCGCGATTTAGAGCAGGAAATCGGAGTAGAACTCTTCGATCGGAGCCAGCGGCAAATACGATTGACGGCAGAGGGAGAGCTTTTCCTGGAAGGGGCAAAAGCAACACTCGCTACCGCTGACCAAGCAGTCCAAACTGTCCAGCGGGCGAAAAATGGCGAAGAAGGTAAGCTTACGATCGGTTTCTTCGTTGGAGGCAATGGACGATATTTCCCGCGGCTCATCCGGGCGTTCAGAAGGCAGTTTCCTCGCATTAAGCTTTCTTTGGTAGAGATGGTCCCGTCGCAACAATGGGTTGCACTCGCCAATGGCACTCTTGATATTGGGTTTACACGACCTAATCTGGGAAGCTCGAGCGAGGGTGTTCGTACCGAGCGCTTTTATACCGAGCGACTCTACGCCGTGCTGCCGAGCGATCATCGCCTGTCTCGCCGGAAAGAGCTTTCTTTGCGAGAACTGGAAGAGGAACGGTTTGTGATGAGTGAGAGAGCGACTTCGCCCGCCGTGTTTGACCGAATCCTCACGCTTTGCGGAGAAGCCGGGTTTGCTCCCAATATTGTGAGTACGGCAACGGTCTCCAGCGGTGTGATCGCTCTTGTGGAGGCGGGAGACGGCATCGCGATCGTGCCGGAAGGATCGCGCTTTCTCGGCCCCGGTGATGTTCATTTTGTCCCGCTGCAAGGGGCCGCCACGACCGTCGATCTGGTCATCGCCTGGCCTTCGCTGCGTATTTCGGGCGCCCACCGCTCTTTTTTGACGCTTGCGCGGAAGTTCCGGGCGGACAATATCGTCAATTCGGCCTAAAGACCTTGTTGATGCGCTATTGGCTTCCTGATGGGAGAATAGAGCTATGATTTCCCCGGCCCAGCTTTCCGGTATTCCGATCTTCGACTGTCTTGATGACGCTTTACGCAGGCGTTATGCCGAGAGAGCGGCAGACTGGCAGCTCAGCGATGGAGAGTGGCTGCTGCGCGAAGGCGAGCAGGCCCATTTCTTCGTCGTACTCGAAGGAGAGCTGGTTCTGAGCAAGGAAGTGCTGGCACGCCGCCAGGATTACCACACCTACAAGCGTGGAGATTTCTTCGGTGAACTGCCCATCTTGCTGGGAACGCCAACGATGGTGGCCATCCGGGCCAATGGACGTGCTCGAGTCGCCCGCTTCGATCGGCAGGATCTGCACGAACTGATTCGCGAGAGTGCCGCCTGCAGTGCTCTGATCCTTCAGGTCATGAACTTCCGCCTGCAGACTGTCCGGGATCGTCTTCTGGAACTCCCTTCGGCGAGAGTTCTGGTCGTAGGTTCGCGCTACGACACCGACTGCCGTGACATTCGTAACTTCCTCTCCATGAACCGGATCCCCTATGAGTGGATTGACCGTGAGCAGGAGCCGGATCGTATTCCAAGCTGCATGCCGCGTGAACTGCAGGGGCCTGTAGTCGTCATCGATAAGACCAATTGTCTTGGTGAAGCGCCAACGGTACGAAGGGTAGCTGAAGAACTTGGCTTTCAAACCTCTCCGAAGAACGAAAACTACGATGTTGTCGTTGTTGGGGCTGGCCCTGCTGGTTTAGCGGCCTCGGTGTACGGTTCGAGTGAAGGTCTGAGGGTTCTGCTTGTCGAACGAGCTGCGCCAGGGGGGCAGGCAGGCACCTCCTCGCGAATCGAAAATTATCTGGGCTTTCCCAGTGGTATCTCCGGAGAAGAGCTGACCGACCGTGCAATCAAGCAGGCCCAGCACTTTGGAGCAGAAATTGTTTTGACCCGTGAGGTGGAGAATATCGAACCTCTTTCGGATGGCCGTTACTGTGTTGAGCTCGATGGTGGAGACCGTGTCAGCACGCGTGCGGTCATTCTGGCAACCGGAGTTGATTGGCGTCGTCTGGAAGCGGAGGGTGTCGAACGACTCTCTGGCCGGGGTGTGCTCTATGGAGCTGCACGTACGGAAGCCAGCACAGTCATCGGCAAAGACATCTTTATCGTAGGTGGAGGAAACTCCGCAGGGCAGGCGGCGATGTATTTTTCCGCTTATGCCAACTCTGTAACTTTGCTCGTACGCGGCGAAGGCCTGCATCTCACGATGTCGCAGTACCTCATCGGACAATTGGCCACCAGGAGCAACGTGCAGGTAGAAACGCACACACTCGTGGAGGCTGTCGGTGGTGAAGACCACCTGGAGACGATCAGCACGCGCGCGGCGGATGGAGAGGTCGTGACACGCGAGGCGCATGCTTTGTTCGTCATGATCGGCGCTAATGCCAACACCCGTTGGTTGCCGAAGGATCTGCAGCGAGACGAGCGCGGATACATCTGCACCGGACGCGACGTTTCTGATCTTCCGAACTGGAGCGGAAGCCGCGTTCCGTTTTTATTGGAGACTAACTTACCCGGAATCTTCTGTGCCGGCGATGTTCGGCATGACTCCATAAAGCGTGTGTCGAGCGGGGTTGGGGAGGGCAGTATGGCGATTGCATTCGTTCACCAGTACCTTGCCCTGGAAGAGTCACAGCGCAGGGCCTCGATTGAGGCGCAAGAGGCGCTTCCGAGCCGCTAATCTCGCAATACATCAGGCGTGAACTCAAGGAAGAGCAGGAAAAGAAGAACCCGTTTCAGCGGCGAAAAGTCATGCTTGGCTTCGCTGCAGATTGCACACTGGAACAGGTTTTCTTCAGGAAATAGAGATTACAGGGTGTTTTCTCCGGACCGGGACGCTGCAAGTCTCGTTCATGCGAATGATGGAACAACGATTCGTCATGCGGGATGGTTTGCGTTATGAACTAGGTCGCTTTTCGCTGGAATGAGGTCTTCTTGCCAGCAAAGCTCGACTTGCCCTGAAAGCCCGTCGTAGCAGCCTGAGGCGCTGCCTTTTTCCCGGCGCTTGCGTTTGCAAGCTTTTCGCGTAACGCGAGGAGTTTCTGTTCTTTCGGGCTCAAGCCGGTACGGCGTACGGTCGGTTTGGGGATGTCAGTCATGGGTAGGATTGTCTCACGCAGGAGGACCATCGACCCAGATGCCATTTTCCTTGTGCTTCTTGAGGATGGAAAGAGCATAGCGTTGCTCTTTGTCGATACGCTTCTGGCACGCGGAAAGGTCGCTACCGTCGAGCGCCTGGATTCTGCAGGATCTCAGAGTAAATAGAAGGCTCTCAAGCGCTTCTAAAAGCGTCTTTTCTTGATCGTTGTCGACCATCTCCTGCAAATTTTTATCCGCGGTATTCAATGTTTGTATTTGGGAGTCAATTGCCGCGGGAGTGGCGGTGAAGTCGACTATAGCCGCTTGATCCAGTAAGGATTCCGAAGCCGTTGCGAACGCATTTCGAATAGGTTCACCTGAAGGGGGCGCCGTATGAGTATTGAATTGCGGCGACAGTAGATTAAGAAGAAGCAGAAGCTGGGGAAGCATGAAAATCTCCGAACCGAGAGGCCCTGTTTTTACGAGGCGTTCTTCGAGGTAACAGGGCAACTTCTTAGCGAAGTCTTCCATTCTTTCATTAGTCGCACGATTGGTGGAGAGTGTTGCCTGGCTGGTTCAATGGGCGTAGGGAGAGTGATTCGTCGAAGAGCCTGACGGAGGGGATAAAGGCTTTACAGCGCTTTGGAGGCAGTTTCTACCTTTGCGTTTCGCGGCATAGAGCGCTTCGTCTGCCATCTTGATGAGGGACTGCGCGCTCTGATTGAAATCGTGCTGCCTCAGAGTCGCGGTTCCTATGCTGAGGGTGACGCGGCCGAAGGGGCTGCCAGGGTGTGGGTGTTGCAGACGATTGAGGGCTGCAATGATCCTTTGTGCGACTTGGATGGCTCCTTCTTCCGGTGTGTCAGGGAGAATCGCCAGGAACTCTTCGCCTCCGTAACGAACAAGAGAATCCGTGCTGCGGTGCAGTTGCTGAAGACACAGTTCAGAGACGGCTTGCAGGCAGGCGTCGCCTCGGTCGTGACCGAGGTTGTCGTTGAAGAGCTTGAAGTAGTCGATATCGAGCAGAAGGATGGAGAGGGGAACTCTGCTGCGTTGAGCTACTTTCCATTCGTGGGGATAGGCGTCGGCGAACCAGCGACGGTTATAGAGGCCGGTAAGCGGATCGCGCAGCGAGAGCGCTTCCAGGCTTTTGTTGGCAGCCTCGAGATCCCAGCGCGCGAGCAGGAGGCGCAGTTGGCCGAAGGCGGATCGCAGGCTGTAGAGCATGATACTGAGCAGAGCCGTAACGAGACCGAGCCAGGGATGTTTTCCGATGAGTGCAACGGACATGCTCGCGAGAAGACCGAAAACAGTCAAAAAGCTAGGGGCGCCGAGGCGCAGGAGGATGAGGCTGCGGTGGCGGGGGGGAGCACTGCGCAGCGGGTGCATCCACTGGAGAGCGGCGAGGTAGACGAGGGGGCCGAGGTCTACGGGAACCGAGAGCGGGGACGAGGGCGGGACCTGCCAGGTGTTGTTGCAGAGCAGGTTGTACCAGATCTGGAGAGGTACGCCTACGCAGAGGAAGTTGGACAGGGCTGCGTAGAAGAAGCGAGTGGTGGGCTGCTGCGAGGTGAAGATTGCCAATAGGGCGATCAGGGTGAGGGTGACCGACTGGGTGTAGGCGTAGGTATTGATGAGCAAGCCCTGGTAGGAGACGGGGATCGTGGAGGCGCTGTTCAGGATGAAGGGAGTGAACAGTACGGTGCAGAGGAAGGCGAGCAAGCAAATCTGGATCAGATCGAGGATGCGATTCTCACGCTGGTCGAGCTCTTCGGTGGTGCAGATGGCGAGCAGGAGGGGAAGCCAGCGGCAGGCGCGGAGGAGGTTATTGAGGGAGCTGGTGCCGTTGTGCCAGGCGAAGCTGGTGGCTTCGTCAAAGAGGATGCAGATAAGGCTGCCGATGGCGAAGACGAAGCTGAGGGCGAAGAGCTGCCAGCGGTTGGCGATGCTGGAGGGGGCGGTGAGGGACTCCTGCACGGTGGCGATGAGGGCGAGGAAGTCGAGGAGGAGCCAGCTGAGGGGCGTGATCCAGAGGCTCATGCGGAAGGAGAGGCTGAGGCTCAGATGGAGCGCGATGACCAGGATGGCTGCAGACAGGGTAAGCGTATGCTTGCGCCGGTACGACTCTCCCCCGTGCTTCATCGCAGCCTCTTCCTTACGGTTCAGTACTCTATATGCCGCTGGAGTAACTCAATGGTAATGCAGTGAAGTGGGAATTCTGTTACGGATTCCGCGGACGTGGCGCGGAAAGCGGCGCTGCGAGCGCATTTCGGGAATCGGCCGGGATGGGCGTTCAGGCAGACCCCTTGGGTATCTGTTTTGGTGCAAAGTCCTGATACGCCGGAGTTTGAGCGGGGAGTTCCGGATCGATGTCGAACTCGCGGAGCAGAAGTGCGAGGGTGCCAAGATTTTCCTGTGTTTTGAGGGGAGAAACGGGTGCGATGGGGCCGTGGGTGGGGTCTTCGACGACCTCATCGACGACGGTATCCGCCGGGACGGGGAGGGTCTGTTTGCCGAGGTTGAGGCTGGCGATCTGAAGTCCGTAGAGCAGAAGACCGGCGCGGCGCGGGTCTACGTCGTCGGCGGCCAGACGATTGAGAACGGTGCCGAGCGAGCTTTGGATGGCGGCGCGGTCTTCCGGGGTGGGAAGGGTGAAGCGCCTGGAGCGGCGTTTGCGTAGCTCGGCGTGCTGGATGGGGCGCCGGGAGGAGTGGTGGTAGTAGCAGAACTCCTGCGTGCGGAGAGCGGGCGAGCCGCAGCGGTGGCCGTCGGTGAAGATGTGACGGCACTGGAGGCGAGAGGGTTCGGTCATGAGGATGCGCCTTCTTGTGAGGTATGCGAGATGTGCTTAATGTTTCGTTTTAGCCCTGAGGGTAGCCGAAGGTTTTGCGACGAGGCCGGGGCGCGGGCTTTAGTCGAGTGGGCGGACGGAGAGTGGGGACGTTCGGGAGTTTGAGTGCTGCTTGACGCCGGGCTCGGGCTGCATGTTCGTGAGCGGGCAGGTTGGTGTTGAGGGTGGGTTTGTGGATGGTGACGGTTGGTTTCATCGTCTTGTGCTCCTGAATGTTTTGGGCAGGAAAAAAGGCCGCCCGCGATGTGTGGGCGGCCTTTTTTGTTCCTACTCTCTATTGTAGAAAGTTCTGCAGTCCTACTATGCAAGAAATTCTGTACTTCTATTCCTTTAGGAATGTGTTTGTTAGAAGAACTGTTGCGGTTCTGGGGGCTTGACAGCATTTCGGGCTGGAGCAGGGGCCGAAGGATCGATTTAGCTTCGGGGTGTCATCGCCGAGCTGGCGGAGGAAATAGGGCGGTTCACCGCGATGCAGGTTCTGGCGGCTTGAGGGTGTAACGGGGTGGTTGCAGTTTTTCGGATTTGCGGCTGAGGGGACGTGTATTCTTCGGGCGTGGTTCACTTCAGCTTTAGGAGCTTGTGATGCAACTTGTGCGTTCGGTTCTGGCTTTAGCGGTTTTATTGGGTGGGGCTTGCGGGGCGGTGTCGGCGGGAGCGGTGCAGCCGGTGGCTCCGATGTATGCGGCTACGCCTGCGCCTGCGTTGGTAGACATCAACACGGCGACGAAGGACCAGTTGAAGGCTCTGCCGGGGATTGGGGATGTGTATGCGGACAAGATTATTAAGGGACGTCCGTATGCGAACAAGATGCAGTTGCTAAGCAAGAATGTGCTGCCCAAGGCGACTTATGACAAGGTCTCGGGACTGGTGATTGCTAAGCAGAAGTAAGCGAGCGACCGTTCGGCGCGCCACTCGTCTTTAGACGGGTGGCGTTTTCGTTTTGGACGGCGCTTTCGCTTATGTAGCGGGTGTTTCGCTCTGTTGGATCGCTGGACGGGATGGGGCGAGGATCAGGCCTATGAGGAAGGCGAAGACGGCTCCGTAGAGGCCGAAGTTAGCTCTGGATGCGCCTGGCTGCCGAGGAGGCCGGCGATGAAGTAGACGGCGAGGTAGCGGACGCGGCCGAAGGTGAGTTCGATGAACGGTCCTATCTGGAAGAGGACGTACATGTTCATGCCGAAGTGGAGGATGCCGAAGTGGAGGAAGATCGAGGTGAGGATGCGCCAGTACTGGTGGGCGCCGATGGTGGCGGGGAAGAAGTCGCCGCCTCAGCGGAAGATATTGAGCCCGGTGGGGGAGATGAAGGAGATGCCGCTTGCCAGCATGGCGAGGAAGACCAGGGTGTTCGCCGCGATGAGGGTGGTGGTGATGGTGTAGGGCGTGGCGAGGTAGCGCGGGCGGCGGCGGGTGGTGGGGGCGGGGATGGGGATGGGGGAGGGCATGCAGGTACAGTTCTAGCATTGTCATGACTCAAATAATTCTGACAACGTTCGCTGTACCGCGAGTTCAAAGGAAACTAGTCGAGATCTTCTAACTCGAGCCAAGCCTGATCGCCATATTGAGGGAATGCCTTGACCAGTTTCGCGATAAAGGCAGGCCAAGTCGCACTAACCTTCATCAGTGTGATCACACCGAAAATATGATGCGACAGCGCGGGCTGGCCTACATCATCGCTCAACCATTGGTGATGCTTTACAAGTCGCTCACCGTTCTCCAATACAGGGTTTCTCGACTCTAGCTCGCCCATAATGCCGGGCGCCAGCCTCGTGTATACGATGAAGTTCGTAAACTTCCCGACGCACTGCGGTGGATTCACCGAGCGTCCGTTCCATTCCCAGCCGCGCAGACGGTAAATCTCCTGATAGAACTCGTCCGGGAATCGCTTGTTCCATTCCTCGTAATCAGTCCGTAGGAACTTATCGAAGATGTCCTGCAGTGAGCCCTTCTTGCGTTTCGCTTGGAAGCCTGTAGCCTCATCGATCATCGCGATAAGACCGGTGTTGGCTAGAGAAACAATGATTCCTTCTGCGGCGCGAGCGGTTCGCATCAGATCGGCGGATTGAAGAACGTTAGCCTCCCTCGCCTTCAGGATGAATTTGCAAAGTGTAATCAGACCTTCGGCTTCAAAACCTTCAGTAAGTTTTCCTCGATTGGATTTGAAGGTTATCGGGCTCTCGAACACGGACATTGCTGAAGCCAGGGCGGTACCGCGAATCGCAGGATGGTTGCTTATCTTCCGTAATGCCTCGGTGTTTCCGCCGTTCGTAGATAATTCTAAGACTTCGCGGAATGTCTTTTTGGAAAGAACACGCCGCCCGTCGCTGAGATTGAAGGCGTCGAGATCCCACTTGCCTATAGTTACCCGCCCTTGATGAGTGGCAAAAAACAGCTCCATAGCTTCACCCTCTTGACATATAGAATAGACCTGTTCTGTCAAGCTTAGGGGTGAGGAAAAAGCGGCAAATATTGTGTCCTATTCGATCCTCTATAGGCTCTCATGCCTAAATTAGCGCCAGACTGGTGTGGATCTCGCATCGTAAAAGGTGACTTTGAGGGGGGAGTCATCTCCCCTAGCGGTTGCAAGAGCATTCCCACGCGCGATGATCTCGCGACCCTCCGGCGAGGCCGGATCGCTGTACAGGCTGATGAAAACTTGAGGGAATTTCGCTTTTACTATTTGTTCCAGAATGTGGTCATCACTCGACGCGAGGGAATGTCCGTAAATAAATAGAGCGACCTTGTGCTGGAGGCTCTGCCTGAAATTGCGAAAGCATTTATGCAGGTAGGCAGAATGGTTGATCCGATCTAACTTGCTATCACTGTTTCCTTCGGAGACAAATAATGGAAAGCGTGAAGAGTCTAGGGCGGCTCTTATTTGATCGACCAGGGGGACGCCGCCTGATCGTTCCCAGCATTTCTTCTGCACTTCAGTTCCATAGTCGAACAGATGGAGAGCGCCGTGTATGAAGTTCACGCATTGCGAAACAACTCCCAAACCCTCCCATGTCACGTATTCAGCGTCGGGATCGTCGGGTGCCCTGAATCCGTCGTCTGACTTCAGATCTTCAGCACCCTCTACCGTGAACTCCGCTTCGCCGTCCGATCCGACCCTGGCGCGCACCTCCGGTGCGTTGTGCATTAGCACCCAGTACAGCAACAAGTCGTAGTTAAGGCTGAAGACTGCGCCCCGGAGCTCCTTCCCCTTCACACCTTTTGAGCGACCATGGCCTATAAACGCCGCAAGGAACTTTCGGCAGATTGCAAATTGATCATCAGATACAGCGTTCGGTCGATCGGGATGATTGCCAGCAATTGCTTGAACCAGAAGTTCTTTCAGGTCGTCTGCATGCTGTTTCATTAGATTTTTTGCAGCTGAGTCCACGCCATACACGGAAGAAAGAGCAACCGCTTCGAGCAACGCTTGGATGACCTTTTCGAAATCTGTTGTATTCAAAGCAGCGAACGCTGCCTTCGCTTGCGGATGACCAGAAAAGTCCGTCGAGTCGAACAGAGACTTGTACATGAAATTTGGAAACAGCGCGATGCTGAATCCATTTCCAATCAGAAGATGTCTCTTCATGTCTTCGGTGCGTCTTAGCGCTTCCTCGAAACTGATGATCGCCATCTCAACCTCATTTCTGCAATCTCATCATCGATCACTACCTATGAAAACAAGAACTCTTTGGTTCTGAGTTCTTTGACCTGGTCTCGTAGTTTGGCGGCGCGTTCGAATTCGAATTGTTTGGCGGATTCGCGCATTTCGGTTTCCAGTTTGGCGATGTGGGCGTCTAGTTCCTGCTGGTTCGCGAAGTTGAGGGTGGCTGGGTCTTCGGCTTCTTCGGCGAGGTCCTGGTAGTCGGCCTTGAGGATTGTGGCCAGCGAGTCGTCGATGGAGCGGATGACCGAGCGGGGCTCGATGCCGTGTTCAGCGTTGTAGGCCTGCTGTTTGGCGCGGCGGCGGGAGGTTTCGTCGAGCGCGCGCTGCATGGAGTCCGTCATCTTGTCGGCGTAGAGGATGGCGATGCCTTCGACGTTGCGGGCGGCGCGTCCGATGGTCTGGATGAGCGAGCCCTGCGAGCGGAGGAAGCCTTCCTTGTCGGCGTCGAGGATGGCAACAAGCGATACCTCTGGAAGATCGAGACCTTCGCGGAGGAGGTTGATGCCGATGAGGACGTCGTACTCGCCCTTGCGGAGGTCACGGAGGATCCTGATGCGTTCGAGGGTGTCGATCTCGGAGTGCATGTAGCGGCAGCGGACGCCGACCTCGGTGTAGTAGTTGGCTAAGTCCTCGGCCATGCGCTTGGTGAGGGTAGTTACTAAGACGCGCTGATTTCTTTCGGCGCGGAGGCGAATTTCTGCGAGTAAGTCGTCGATTTGTCCTTTGACGGGACGAATTTCCACGGGCGGGTCGACGAGGCCGGTGGGGCGGATGATTTGCTCGACGACGACGCCGGCGGACTTGGTGAGCTCGTAGGGGCCGGGGGTGGCGGAGACGTAGATGGTCTGGCCGGATCGGGTTTCGAACTCCTCGAAGCGGAGCGGGCGGTTGTCGCGGGCGGAGGGGAGGCGGAAGCCGTAGTCGACGAGGTTTTGTTTGCGCGAGCGGTCGCCGTGCCACATGCCGTGGAGCTGCGGGACGGTGACGTGCGACTCGTCGATGAAGATGAGGTAGTCGTCGGGGAAGTAGTCGAGCAGTGTGGGGGGCGGCTCGCCGGGGAGGCGTCCGCTGAAGTGGCGGGAGTAGTTTTCGATGCCGTGGCAGTAGCCGACGGACTTGATCATTTCGAGGTCGTAGCGGGTGCGCTGGTGGATGCGCTGGGCCTCGACTAAGCGGCCTTCTTTTTCAAGCTGCGCTTCCCACTCGGTGAGTTCGGAGACGATGGAGTTGATGGCCGAGGTCTTGCGCTCGGGCTGCACGACGTAGTGGGACTTGGGGTAGATGGGCAGGCGCGAGTACTTCTGCTTGACTGTGCCGAAGAGCGGGTCGATCTGCGAGAGGGAGTCGATCTCGTCGCCGAAGAGCTCGATGCGGAAGGCGTTCTCGTCGTAGGTGGGGTAGACCTCGATGATGTCGCCGCGGACGCGGAAGGTGCCGCGGCGGAAGTCGACGTCGTTGCGCTCGTAGAGGATTTCGACGAGGCGGCGGGTGATGTCCTCACGCTTGATCTTCTGGCCCTTCTCGAGCAGCATGAGCATGCCGTAGTAGGCCTCGGGCGAGCCGAGGCCGTAGATGCAGGAGACCGAGGAGACGATGATGCAGTCGCGGCGCTCGAAGAGGGAGCGCGTGGCGCTGAGGCGGAGCTTGTCGAGCTCGTCGTTGATGGTCGATTCCTTCTCGATGTATAGGTCGCCGGAGGGGATGTAGGCCTCGGGTTGGTAGTAGTCGTAGTAGGAGACGAAGTATTCGACGGCGTTATTGGGGAAGAACTGCTTGAACTCGTGGTAGAGCTGCGCGGCGAGGGTTTTGTTGTGCGCGAGGATGAGCGCGGGGCGGTTCAGCTGCTGGATGACCTTGGCCATGGTGAAGGTCTTGCCGGAGCCGGTGACGCCGAGAAGAACCTGGTCCTTTTCGCCGGTGTTGACGCCGTTGACGAGCTCGCGGATGGCTTGGGGTTGATCGCCCTGGGGTGAGTATTCGGTCTGGAGCTGGAAGTCCATGCTTTGAGTGTAGAGAAGTCGTTGGGTGGCGTAAAGAAGGCGAAAGTCGGCGGAGGCTGCTGCCGCTATGCCGTTGCCGCAACTGGAACTGGCGATGGCTTGTGGCCGCCGATACGGACGCCAAATCGGGCGAGTATGGGGATCTCGATCCAGCGGTGAATGAGGATGGCGGCGGTGATGGAGATTGCGTAGATGATGAAGAGTTCGAAGAGGAAGCCCGCAAGAGTCGTTGGGGTGCGATGCAATCTCTTGAGGAACCCCTGCAGCGGGAAGATGACGAACTGCTGATGAATGAGGTACAGCGGATAAGAGATGTCTGCAAGCTGTTCGATGACGCGTGGTGTGTATTTGCGGATTTGCGGCTCGAAGGAGAGCACGCTCAGAACGAGAAGGGCCGCCAGGGGCATCAAGTCTGGGCTATTGGTGAATTCATGTCTGTAGCGCTTGGAATACAGAAGAACAAGCGTGCCGATGAGTGTGAACGCGGCTACGGATTGTGGAAACAGAATGCCCCGTCTGTACAGATAGGCAAACACGATTCCGGCAAGGAACTCTACCAAGTGGTAGTTGAAGAGAGAAAGGATCGCGTGGGTGGGTTCAGGATTGTGAAGGCCGTAGAGCGCAAGGAGGCAAAAGGGGATGGCAAGCCAGAGTGGTGATTTTCGTAGCCAGATGCAAAGGGCGAGGCCGAGATAAAAAAAGACTTCGAACGAAAGGGTCCAGCCGACGATGAGCAGAGGTAAGTAGTGAATCGCCGTTGGGCCATCTCCCCGGTAAGGGATGAAAAAATAGGACGAAAGGATATAGCCCGCAGGTATGTGTTTGTGCCGGTATGCGATGACGAGCACCGTAAGAAAAAGCCAGTACAACGGCACGATGCGGATGAAGCGCCGGCGTAGAAACGTGTAGACCGGGATAGTGTTTTCGTAGATGCGCCGGTTGGCCATGATCATTACGAAACCGCTCAGGATAAAGAAAACATCTACACGAATTGCTCCCAGGGATAAATCATGTTCTGGGGTACTTGCATGCGATGCCACGATCGCTAAAGCCGCAAAGGCACGCAGAAGCTGCATGCTGGAGGCTCGTGAAGATTGAGGCTTGGTGGCGGCGATGCGTATTGAGCCCACTCTTGTGTGTTGGTGGGGGAGAACAGCTTGGTCTTGCATACGGGCTTACCTGTAAAACTCAGCAAAGGATGACAAAGCAAAAAGAGAAAGCGTGTTCTATGGATACCGGTAATCCGATGCGCCTGCACCGGTTTGCAGGGGAAAATCTGGATTGCGAGGCCCCAAAAGGCCCAATCTGGGCATAAAGGCGCATTTTTGTTCCGCTCGGCAGGTGGCTATAGTAGCTATATGGAGGGCTGTTCGTGAGTAAAGCAGAGATCTGGCTGGTTCGGCATGGAGAGACGGAGTGGTCTCTGAGCGGAGCACATACGTCGACGACAGATATTCCTTTGACGGAGCGCGGGCGAGAGCTGGCGGTAGAGCTGAAGGAGTATCTGAAGGACACGGCGTTTGCCGAGGTGCTGGTGTCGCCGATGATTCGTGCACAGGAGACGTGCAGGATTGCGGGTTTTGGCGAGCAGATGCAGGTGGAGCCGAACCTGATGGAGTGGAACTACGGCGAGATGGAAGGCAAGTCCACCAAGACGATTCGCGAAGAGCTGGGCCAGCCGGGCTGGGATATCTGGAAGGATGGCGTGGTTGGCGGCGAGGCCGTGGAAGCGGTGGGCGATCGCGTGGACAAGGTGATTGCGCGCGCGTTGGCTGCGGTACCCGACGGCGGCAAGGTGGCTTTGTTTGCCCATGCGCATGTGCTGCGGATTCTGGCCGCGCGATGGATGGAGCTGGAGGCTGTAAATGGACGTCATCTGGTGCTGGGCACGGGGAGCGTGAGCGTGCTGGGCTTTGAGCGCGAGACGCATGTGCTGGTGCGCTGGAACCGTACCTTCGAGTAAACGCAGCAGAGTGAATGGAGCCAAGAGGATGAGCGAGAGCTTATCCTCTTGGCGTTTGGGTTGGAAGTGAAGCCACACCCGAATGAGGAAGGAGGGCCTGCGATGAGGAAAAGAGGAGCGGGGCGCGAGTCGAGGTGTAAGAGTGGGACGGGTGGTGCGTTTCTAGGGCAGACGCTTTTTGAAGCGTCCAAAGGAGACAACGATGAAATGCCAAAACTGTCCGTGCGGCGATAGCTGCGAGTGTGTGATCTGCACCTGCAGGATCGGTGGCTGAAGGAGACCGGGTGGGGGGTGCAGACCTTCCACCCGGGATTGCTATGAGCGAGACGATTCTTGATCAGCTATTGGCAAGGCGAAGAGGTTTTCTGGCCTTTGTGCAGCGTCGCGTCTCGGATGCGGGGCTGGCGGAAGACATACTGCAGACGGCGTATCTGCGGGCGTACCAGCATAGGGACGAGTTTGCCGAGAGCGAATCGGCGGTGAGCTGGTTCTATCGCCTGCTGCGGAACGCCGTGATTGACAGCTACCGGAGACAGGAGGCGCGGAGCAGGGCTCTGGAGACGTGGGCGCGCGAGCTGGAGGGAGCGGCAGCAGCACAGCCGCCGGTGGAGCTGCAGGAGGAGATCTGCGGGTGTCTGCAGGGGATTGTGGCGGGTTTGAAGCCGGAGTACTCCGCTATTTTGCGCGCGGTTGATCTGGGGGAACAGAGGGTGCAGGAGTTTGCGCAGGAGCATGGACTTTCCGCGTCGAATGCGGGGGTGCGGGTGCATCGCGCGCGTGCGGCGCTTCGCAAACAATTGATCAAGACGTGCGCGAGCTGCGCGGAACATGGCTGCCTGAACTGCGTGTGCAAGCGCGCAGGCTCGGAGGGACAACGCGCCTGAGCCAGCTTTGTAGGCCAGCGTGTTGCGGGCAGGACGTGTTGAGCCTGCGCTGTTGGCAGGGAGCGATATGCTTGGAACGCAGGCTGTTTGGTTGCGGGTTCGAACGAGCGAGGGGCTCCGGTACGCGAGCCGCTGCGGTGGATGGGACGCGCAGGTTGTGGAAGTCAGGAAAAGAAACGAGGAGCAATGTTGGACGGTTCGGCGATTGTTGATCTGAAGCATGTGTTTGTGGCGCGTGGGGCGGCTGTGATTCTGGACGATGTGATGCCTTCGTATCGGCCGTGGAGAGCATGTCGTGATTTTGGGCCCGAACGGATGCGGGAAGTCGACGCTGCTGAAGACGATCACCTGCGAGCTGTATCCGCTGGTGAAGCCGGAGACGAGTGTTGAGCTTATGGGGCGTGCGCGCTGGGACCTGACCGAGCTGAAGCGTCGCATGGGCGTGGTGGCCGCTGAGCTGCCCGGAAAACAGACGCTGAGCACGTCAGGCTACGATGCAATCCTGACCGGGTTCTTTGGGGCGTCGACGCTTTGGCCCAACCTTACGGTGACCGAGGAGATGCGCGACAAGGCCGCAGCAATACTGCGGCTGGTGGGCGGAGAACGGCTGCGCGACAAGCTGGTGGGCGAGATGAGCGCGGGGCAGCAGAGGCGCATCATGATCGGGCGGGCGATTGCAGGCAACCGTGGGGTGGGGCATTCCGATGACCCGAAGATGTTGCTGCTGGATGAGCCGACGAATGCGCTGGACCTGGCCGCGCAACAGGATCTGCGGGAGCTGTTGCAGGAGCTGGCGCGGCAGCAGACGGCGATTCTGCTGATTACGCACCATATCGCCGATATTCTGCCGGAGATGGAGCGCGTGGTGATGATGCGCGAAGGCAAAATTGTGCAGGATGGCGTGAAGTCCGCGTTGCTGAACGAAGAGAAGCTGAGCCGGTTGTTCGGGCGCGAGATTCAGATGAGCGAACGGGCGGGTTATTTCAACGCCTGGTAACGCCAAAAAAGTGTAAGGAGGCCGGTGCGGAGTGGTAGATCGCGCCGGTTTTCTTTTGCCGGTTTTCTTTTTCTGGGAGGCGGGTTGTACCTCTTTATGCAACAGAGGGGCGAGCAACCTTTCTGAGCTTTTATTCGGTGAATGTTCCTTTGGCGGTGATCAAGATGTATACGATTTCTGCTACAAGGCGTCAGGCATCCTGTGACGAGGGTGGTTTCGTCTAAGCATGGGTCGGACCAAGAAAAAGCCCTGTCCTGCAGGCCGTTTTTCCGGACGACAAGAGGCAGCCGAAAGCTGCGCTGTTCTTCGACGGCTGGTCGAAAAAATAAAGGATGGTACGAAGTAATGAAGAGTCAACGTCAATTCACACGCGTCTGCGGTTTGGGCATGTCTGTTGCAATGTTTACGCTGCTAGGTGCTTCTGCGTATGCGCAGGAAGCGAACGTTGAAGGGCTGATTGTGGGACGGGACGGCCCAACGATGTATGTGAAGACGGATAGCAGCCCGCGTCAGGCCGTGGTCTTGTCGGATTCGACGAAGGCGACGGAGAAGGGCGGCTTTCTTGGCTGGAGCCATAAGGACCTGGGCGTGGCCGCTCTGGTGCCGGGGCTGGCGGTGAAGGTAGAAGGCTCGTACGATCCGGACCACCAGCTGGTGGCAAAGAAGGTAGAGTTTTCGCGCAACTCGATGCGCACCGCACAGCAGATTGATGCGGGGCTGAACCCGGTGAATGCGCAGATGGCCGCGCAGCAGGATCAGATTCGCAGCCAACGCCGTGATCTGGACTCGCAGGGCCAGCAGCTGGATGAGCATGGCCGTTTGATTGCCACGGCGCAGCAGGCCGAGGGACAGGATCGCCAGGCAATTGGGCAGACGAACAGCCGGATCGGCCAGCTGGATCAGTATGCCGAGAAGGGTTCGCTGACGGTGAGCTTCCGCAATGGCAGCTCCGCAGTGAGCGATAAGGATAAGGAAGCCCTGCAGGATTTTCTGAAGCAGGCCTCCAGTACGCCGGGCTTCATGATTCAGGTGCAGGGATACGCCTCTGCCGTGGGGAATCCGACACGGAACCAGAAGCTGAGCAGTGAGCGCGCCGACAATGTGCTGTCCATCATTCAGCAGAGTGGGGCGATTCCGATGACGCGCATCCTGGCTCCGGCTGCGATGGGCACGACCAACCAGGTGGCGGATAACCATACACGCGCTGGACAGGCTCAGAACCGCCGCGTGGTGATTACGATCCTGGTCAACAAGGGCATTACGGGAGCGCAGGATCAGCCTGCAGATGGTTCGGCGGGTGAGTAAGTCCGCCGATCGGCAAACAGCTTGAGCTTCTCCGCGAGAGAAGAGCACCGCAACGGCGGCCTGGGAGAGAAGCCCTGGGTCGCCGTTGTGTTTTATGGCGTGTGGCACAAGGGGAGCGTTACCCTAAAGGCTATGGAAAAGACCTTGAGCGTGGAGTCGGTTGAGATCGACCTCGCCAGCTGGAACCGTCGCGCCGTGTATGAGTTTTTTGCGCGCTTCGCGGAACCGTTTCACGGTATCTGCGTGCGGGTGGATTGCACGGAGACTTATCGCTATGCCAAGGAGCATGGGCTGCCTGTGTTTCTGACGTTGCAGCATCGCTCACTGATGGCGATCCAGGAGGTGGAGAACCTTCGCCTGCGTATTGCGCATGGTGGCGTGAGGCTCTACGAGACGATCCATGGAGGCAGCGCGGTGGGGCGCGAGAACGGAACGATCGGTTTTGGGCACTATGGCTTTCAGCGCAACCTTAAAGCGTTTGTTGAGGATGCGGCGGCTGTGCTGGCCGAGGTGAAGGAACGCAACGATCTGGAACGGTACCCGGAGCAGAATATCGTGCGCTACTCGGTGCTGCCGTGGCTGGACTTTACCTCGCTCTCGCATGCGCGGGATTTTGAGGTGAAGGACTCGGCGCCGAAGATTACCTTCGGCAAGATGACGGAGACGGATGGCAGGCGGACGATGCCGGTGTCGATTCATGCGCATCATGCGCTGGCCGACGGGCTGCACGTGGCCGAGCATGTGGCCTGGTTTGAAAAGTATCTGGCAAACCCTGAGCTGTAGCAGGAGGTTTTTGCTGGAAGCTTAAGAAAGCAATGGGGATGGGGGCGGAGCTTCCATCCCCATTGCTTTTTGACTTGAGCTGCGGTTAGCGCGTGCCGGTGAGCTCGTGGGCGACGGCGTTGATCTGCACCAGCTCCGGCCGCTGGATGGTGCGAGGGCCGAGGACGGAGATGTTGGGCAGGGGGCCGCGGACCATGGCGACTTCATCGCAGGCATAGAGGCGCGGGCAGGTCTGGCAGTCTTTGTAAATTTTGTCGGGCATGGCGTCGCGGTCAGCGACGCGGAAGCCGAGATGTGCGAAGTACTCGGGGATGCGGGTGAAGAGGCAGACGCTGGTGACGGTATGCTCTTCGGCTTCCTGCATGAGCGCTTCGAGCAGCTCATCGCCGGCGCCAAGGCCGCGATACTCGGGCTTGACGACGATGGAGCGGATCTCCGCGAGGTGCGGGCCGTAGAGGTGAAGGGCCCCGCAGCCAAGGAAGGTGACCTCACCGTCAGGCGTGGCGCGTTGCACGACGGTGAAGTCCCGGATGTTCTCGCAGATCTCGGCGTAGGAGCGGCGCAGGAGCGTGCCGTCTCCGGAGAGCGAGTTGACGAGGTTGAAGATGTCCTGCGCGTCCTGCAGGCGGGCCTTGTGGGCGCGGATATTGGGATCGCTAGCCAAGAGCTCCTCCTTTTGCGGCAAGCAGGGCGATGCGGGCCTCTGCGGCACGGAGTGCGATGTGGACCTGTGAGACGGCGGTGCCGCCGGGGTTGTCGTGGCAGTCGAGTGTGGCGCGAATGTCGACGGCATCGAAGAAGTCCTCGGTGAACTCGGGCGAGAGCGTCTGGAGATCGGCGAGGGGAAGGTTGTTGAGCTCCAGGCCGCGGTCGAGCCCCAGACGTACGGCGTTGCCGACGATCTCATGGGCCTTACGGAAGGGCACGCCCTTGTTGGAGAGATACGTTGCCGCGGCCATGGCGTTGAGGTAGCCGGTCTCAGCTGCGTGGGCCATGGCGCACTGGCGGAAACGCAGCGCGCGGGTGAAGTTGGGCAGTACCGAGAGAAGGCCGGCGAGCGTGTCGGCGATATCGAAGATCTGCTCCTGGCCTTCCTGGAGGTCCTTGTTGTAGGCGAGCGGAAGACCTTTGACGATGGTGGCGAGCGCGGTGGCGGCACCCAGCAGACGGCCGCTCTTGCCGCGAGCCAGCTCGGTGAGGTCAGGGTTCTTCTTCTGCGGCATCGCGGAGGAGCCGGTGGAGAAGGCCTCAGGCAGATCGACGAAGCCGAACTCCGCGGTCGCGTAGAGGGTGAGCTCTTCGGCGAAGCGCGAGATGTGCAGACCGAGCGTGGAGGCTGCCTGGGCGAAGTCGAGCATGAAGTCGCGGTCGGAGGTGGCGTCCATGGAGTTGGGCGTGGGCGCGGTGAAGTCGAGCTCACGCGCTGCGATGGAGCGATCGAGTTTCAGCGTGGCCCCTGCGATGGCGCCGCTACCGAGCGGGCAGAAGTTCATGCGGGCGCGTGCGTCGGCAAAGCGCGAAAGGTCGCGCTCGAGCATGGAGACGTAGGCCAGCAGCCAGTGTGCGATGAGCACGGGCTCAGCGCGCTGCAGGTGCGTGTAGCCGGGCATGACGTCATCGCCGCAGCGTTCGGCGAGCGAGAGCAGGGCGGAGCTCCAGTGGATGAGGCCTGCGGTGGTGACGTCGATGGACTCACGCACGAAGAGGCGCATGTCGGTGGCGATCTGCTCATTGCGCGAGCGGCCGGTGTGGAGCTTGAGGGCAAGCGCGCCGACTTCCTTGGTCAGCTCCAGCTCGACGTAGTGGTGGATGTCTTCGGCCTGGGGCGCGGAGGCGACGACGGCTGCGCCTACCTGAGCGTTGGAGGTCTCGTAGTCCATCTGTCCGCTGGTGGCGGAGATACGGTGTGCCCAGTTGATGGCGCGTTCGCCGACACGTTCAAGACCGGCGAGCATGGTTTCCAGCTCCTCCGGGGTAAGAACACCAGCAGCGGCGATGGCTTGCGCGTGGGCCTTGGATGCGGCGACCTCCTGCGGGAGCAGGCGCCAGTCAAAGGGGAAGCTGCGCTGCCATTGCTCGAAGGTGCGGTCGAGCGGCTCGCGGAAGCGGCCGGACCACATTTTGAGGGCGGGTTGTTCGGTGGTGGTAGACATCTTGCTCTCTCTCGTGTTCGCGCTGAGGGTTCTAGCGTTCGGTGTGCTTTTCCGCGGGTTTGAGCAGCAGCGCAGAAGCCTGCTGCTCAAACCCTTTAGCGGCGGACCTTGTTCTTGGGCAGGCGCTTGGCGCCGCCGAGAAGCATGAGGGCGATCGCCTTCTGGGCGTGCATGCGGTTTTCCGCCTGGTCGAAGACGACCGACTGGTTGCTGTCGAGCACCGCGTCGGTGACCTCCTGGCCGCGGTGGGCGGGCAGGCAGTGCATGAAGACAGCCGACTCGCGCGCGTTGGACATGAGGGACTCATTGACCTGGAAGGGAGCGAAGATGGGGGTGCGCTTGGTGGCTTCGTGCTCCTGTCCCATGGAGGTGCAGACGTCGGTGTAGATGGCGTCGGCGTCGGTTGCGGCTTTGACGGGGTCGTGGGTGAGGGTGATGGTTCCACCGGTCTGCTCCGCGAGCTCGATAGCCTTATGGATGACGTCGAGGTTCGGCTCGAATCCCTTGGGGGTGGCGACGGTCATGTGCACGCCGAGGAGCGCGGCGGCGAGCATGAGCGAGTGGCAGACGTTGTTGCCGTCGCCGACGTAGGTGAACTTGAGGCCGGCGAGGGCGCCGAAGCGCTCTTCGAGGGTCATGAAATCGGCGATGGCCTGGCAGGGGTGCTCGAGGTCAGAGAGCGCGTTGATGACGGGCACGCTGGAGTTGGCTGCCATCTCGGTGACGGTCTCGTGTGCGAAGGTGCGGAGGACGATGATGTTCATCCAGCGCTCGAGGTTGCGGGCGACGTCGGGGATGGACTCACGCTCGCCGAGCGGCTGCTTGGTTTGGTCGACGAAGATGGCGTTGCCGCCGACGGTGTTCATGGCCGCTTCAAAGGTGAGGCGGGTGCGGAGGGAAGCCTTCTCGAAGAACATGACCATCTGCTTGGCATCGAGGGCGTGGCGAAAGTCTTCGGGCTGCTCCTTGACCGCGTGCGCGAGTTCGAGGATGGCGGCGAGCTCCTCTGCCGAGAGGTCGGCGATGGAGCAGAGGTCACGGCCGATCAGGCCCTTGGCGATTTCTGTAAAGGCGGTGTCGGACTGAAGGGCGGCTGCTGCCTTGGAGGAGAAGCCGCGGGTCGGGATGATGATGGGATCCATGGGTGTCGTGCTCCGGTGATGCAAGAGATTCAGGGATACGAAATCGTGGGTGGTGCGTCGATCTCGGCGATGCTGTTTTGTCCCGCGGATTAGGCGGAATCAGGAACTCAGGAGGCAGCCGCTACGGAATTGGCCTTTTCTGCGGCCGCGGTGAAGAGCGTGTCGAGCGCCTTCAGGGTGTGGTCGACGTCGGACTTCGTGATGAGATACGGCGGCAGGAAACGCAGGACCGTTTCGTGCGTGCGGTTGAGCAGGATGTGCTTGTCGAACATCATGGCTTCGAGGATGCTCTTGGCGAGGTCAGCGTTTTCAATCTCTGCGCCGAGCATGAAGCCGGTGCCGCGGACTTCCTTAATCGCGGGGTGCTTGCCTGAGAGCGCGATGAGCTGCTGCTTGAAGTACTCGCCGACTTCTGCGACGTGGGCCAGCAGGCCTTCGTTTTTGATAGCGTCGATGACGGCGACGGCAACGGCGCAGGCAAACGGATTGCCGCCGAAGGTGGTGCCGTGCATGCCGGGGGTGAAGGCGCGTGCCGCCTCTTCTGTGGCAACCATGGCTCCCATGGGGATACCGCCGGCGAGCGGCTTGGCCAGCGTGGTGACGTCGGGCTGGATGCCGTAGTGCTGGTAGGCGGTCCACTTGCCGGTGCGGCCCATGCCGGACTGGATTTCATCGAGCAGCAGGAGCGCGCCGGAGGTGTCGCAGAGAGTGCGCGCGGTCTGGAGGAACTCCTGCGAGATGGGGTTGATGCCGCCTTCGCCCTGGAGGACTTCAAAGGCGATGGCGCAGAAGCTGGAGTCGAAGGTGGCTTTGAGAGCTTCGATGTCGTTGTGCGGGATGAAGACGACGTCTGGCATGAGCGGCGCGAAGGGCTCGCGGTAGGCTGCCTTGTGCGTGGTGGAGACGGCGCCGATGGTGCGGCCGTGGAAGCTGTGCTCGAGCGCGAGGATCTTGGTGCCGATCTGCTTGCCTTCGCTGCGCAGTAGAAGCGCGTGGGCGCGCGCGAGCTTCAGCGCGGCCTCCCAGGCTTCGGCGCCGGAGTTGCAGAAGAAGGCGCGGTCGAGGCCGGTGATTTCGGTGAGGCGGAGCGCGAGGTCGCTGGTGACGGCGTTGTAGAAGAGGTTGCTGGTGTGGATGAGTGTGGAGGCCTGCTTCGTGATGGCCTCGGTGATGGCCGGGTGGCCGTAGCCGAGCGCGGAGACACCGATGCCGGAGAGCAGATCAAGGTAGGCGGTGCCGTTCTCGTCGTAGAGATGCACGCCTTCGCCACGGACCAGTTGCAGGGGATAGCGGGCGTAGGTGTTGAACAGAAGCTTGGATTCAGTGGCTTGGAGGTCGGCGAGGGACATGGGGACTCCTTGTAACGTTGCCTGCGGCGCGAGCCGCTCTAAATTCGTTCGATCGTAGGACACGGCGTGACGGCGTGCCCGGGTGGTGCTGGCCGGAGGGATGGAGAGCGGCCGGGAAGTTAAGCTGCGAGCACCTCGGTGCCGCGATCGATGCGTTCGGAGCTGAAGGCCGTCAGCAGATCGGCGGCTTCAGCCGGCAGGATGCGAACTCGCTTAACACCGCCGCCGAGTGCTTCCTTGCAGGCGTTGAGCTTGGGCAACATGCCCCCCGAGACCACGGAGGACTTTTGCAGCGCAGGAACGTCTTTGAGCGAAAGCCAGCGCATGACTTCGCCGTCCGCACCCTTGACGCCGGGGACGTCGGTGAGGAAGACCAGAGCGTCGGCCTTAGTGGCGACGGCGCAGGCTGAGGCCATCTCATCGGCGTTGATGTTGTAGTACTCGCCGTCCATGCCGAGGGCGATGGAGCTGATGACGGGAATGGCGCCCATGGCCCAGATGGCGTCGAGCCACTTGGGATCGGTCGCGGCGATTTCACCGACGAAGCCAAGGTCGTGCTCGGTGTGCTTCTTGCGGGCCTTGAAGACGTGGCCATCGCCACCGGTGAGCCCGACGGCAGAGGCTCCTACCTTGTTGAGCGCGGCGACGAGCGACTTGTTGACGCGGCCGCCGAGGACCATCAGCGCAGCATCACGGGTTTCCGCGTCGGTGATGCGGAGGCCGGCGACGAACTCGCTCTTCTTGCCGATCTGGGCAAGGAGCTTGGTGAGCTGGCTGCCGCCGCCGTGGACGACAGCGACCTTGTGGCCGTCCTGCACGAGGGCGGCGATGGACTTGGCTGCGAGGGTGAGGGTGGCGGGGTTCTCAAGACCAGCGCCGCCGAGTTTGACAACGAATTTCATGGGTTGCTCCGATGGGCACGATGCGAAGTAGTAGAAATACGAAAACTGAAAAGGGGACGAAGGGCGCGGCCTAGCGTAAAAGGCGCGATCGTCGTAGATTCCGGAGGGTCTGGATCGGGTGGGCCATTAGCGCAGGCCCTCGGCCTGGTCCCAGCCTGCCATCAGGTTCATGTTTTCGACGGCCTGCGAGGCGGCGCCTTTAAGCAGGTTGTCGAGGCAGGAGATGAGGACGAGGCGTTTGCCGTCAGGAGATAGCTGGAAGCCGATGTCGCAGAACGCGGTCCGGACGACGTGCTGGATCTGCGGCGTCATGGGCGAGCGGCGGACGCGCACCAGAGGCGCGTGGGCGTAGAACTCGTCGTAGAGGTTCTGGATGGCGGCCTGGGTGGTGGGCTCAGTCAGGCGCACGTACATGGTGGAGAGGATGCCGCGCGGAATGGGGAGCAGATGCGGCGTGAACTGGATCTGCTCGGGCTGCAGCTGCAGCTGCTCATAAAGCTCGCCGGTGTGGCGGTGACCGAAGATGGCGTAGGCCGAGAGATTGTCTGCGGCGTACATGAAGTGGGTGTTGGGCGTGGGAGCCTTGCCTGCGCCCGAAACGCCGGATTTACAGTCGGCGATGATGCCGGCGGAGAGATCGGCAAGGTTGGCACGCACGAGGGGCGAGAGCCCGAGGATGACGCTGGTGGCGTAACAGCCCGGGTTCGCGACGAGCCGCGCCTCTCTGATAGCGGCGGCGTGCAGTTCCGGGGAGCCGTAGACGGCCTCCCGCTGGAGTGCGTCGGTCGCGGGGGTGTCCTCAAGCTTATAGATGGCGCGGTAGGCCGGAGTGTCCAGACGCCAGGCGGCGGAGAGATCGATGACGCGGATGTTGTGGGCCAGCGCCTGCTGCGACCATTCGCGGGATTGCTCGTGCGGGGTGGCGAGGAAGATCAGCTCGACGCCCTCACGCTGCAACTGATTCCAGTCAAAGGGGAGAACCTGTGCCTCGTCCGCGTGGGGCAGGCCGGAGAGCTGGGGGTGGAGCGAGGTGAGCGCGATGGCGGCACCGCCTTCAGACTCAGGCCGGCCGAGGAAGAGCGGTGCTGTGGTGCGGAAGCGCGGGTGGTCGAGCAGAAGGCGTGCGAGCTCAGCGCCGGCATAGCCGGTGACTCCGGCGACGGCAACACGGAGCGAATTGGGGACAGCGTTAGGCAAGGTAGGCGTCCAGACGGGCTTTGAGGGCCGAAGCGTTCTTGTTGTCCAGGCAGACGATGAGGACGGTGTTGTCTCCGGCGATGGTGCCGACAACCTCGGGCCACTCTTCGTAATCAATGTGAGCGGCGATGGGCTGCGCGCCGCCGGTGGTGGTGAGGAAGACAAGCAGGTTCTGCGCCTGCCGTACCTCAAGACCGAAGTTCTCGAGAACGTCGGTCAGCTCTGGCTCGTCGTCGTCTTCGGCATCGGCAAAGGCGGTGGGCAGGGCGTAGCCGCCGGGACCCTTGAGCAGGTTCAGCTCCTTAATGTCCCGTGAGAGCGTGGCCTGGGTGACGTGGATGCCACGCTGCGCAAGCTTGCGGCGAAGCTCGTCCTGATTGGCGACCGAGGTTTTGACGAGCAGGGCGCGGATGGCGCTGTGACGCTGAACTTTCATGCTGCCGACGGTCTCCTTTCAGCCTTTTCGGGGCAAACGTTGCGAGCAAAAGAAAAACGTGACGCTGTGGAAGCGCCACGATGAATAAAAATCCACAAGTTATGTATAAATATACATTGCCTGTTTTGTCAAGGGCTGAGCGGTTGTTTTCTGTGGGAATCGTCCGGTTGTTTTTCGTTCGGGCGGGGAAGGCGTAAAGCCGCATGGATGCTGGCGAGGAGCTCGATTGCCGGTGTGGGCAGGGCGAAAAGGTTGTTGGTTACGAATTGTTTCGAATTCTTTTGAAATTCGCCGGATTTCAATACATTCCTTCTTGGCCTGAACGGCTTTCAGACGTATAGTGTGGTATGGCTCAATCATCCAAGAACGATTGGCGCGCCAAAGAAGGCCGCGCCCTGGAACAGCTCTCACCGACTCGCACCCGTGCCGTCAATCCGGCCGCGGCTGCGGGCATTCTTGCCCACGGTGGGGAGCTTTCGTCGTTTAAGCCGACTTCGCTGGTCGATCCCAAGTTTGATCATGATTCCTGCGGTGTTGGCTTTGTCGCGAGTGCTTTGTATAAGCCCAGCCGCAAGATTCTCGACGACGCGCTTACGGCGCTTTCCCGACTGGCCCATCGTGGCGCGGTTGCCGCAGATGGCGCCTCGAGTGACGGCGTTGGCCTGATGACGGGGGTGCCGCGCAAGCTGCTGCTGGAGTCCGCGGGCGTGGAGCTGGCCGAGGATGCGACGCTGGGTGTGGGCATGCTGTTTACGCCGCCCAACGCCCGTCTGATTGACGGTGTGGTGGAGAGCTGCCTGCGTTCGCAGGAGCTGGAAGTGATTTGCTGGCGTGAGGTTCCGACGCGGCCTGAGGTGCTGGGCGAGATCGCCCGTTCGACGATGCCGGTGATTCGGCAGGTGCTGGTGAAGGATGTTGCCAAGCACGATGTGGGGCCGATGGAGCGCCGCCTGTATCTGGCACGGAAGCAGTTTGAGCGCGCGGTGGAGAACGGAGAGGTAGAAGGCTACTTCTGTTCGCTGAGCTCTACGACTCTGGTCTACAAGTCGATGTGCGAAGGCCGGTTGCTGAAGGAGTTCTACACGGATCTTCAGTCGCCGGAGTATGTGACGCCGTTTGCGATCTTCCACCAGCGCTATGCGACGAACACGCTTCCGGCGTGGCATCGTGCGCAGCCGGGGCGCAAGATTGGCCATAACGGCGAGATCAATACGGTGTGGGGTAACCGCGGCCGTATGGATGCGCGCGACTCGTCGCTGCCGGTGGAGTGCAAGCCGGTGCTGACCAAGGATGGCACGGACTCGACCTCGCTGGACGAGACGATTGAACTGATTTCGCAGAACGGACGCACGATCGCCGAGGCGGTGCGTATGCTGCTGCCGCCTGCGATGACCAAGCGCTTTCACCCGTTCCTGAAGTATCACCAGGATGTGACGGAGCCGTGGGATGGACCGGCGGCGATTGCGTTCTCGGATGGTGTGGTGGTAGGCGCGGCGCTGGACCGCAATGGTCTGCGTCCCTGCCGCTACGCGATTACGAGCGATGGTCTTGTGGTGGCTGGCTCGGAAGCCGGGCTGGTGGACCTTGATCCGGCGACGGTGATCGAGTCAGGCCGCCTGGGGCCGGGCGAGATGCTGGGCGTGGATATGGCCGAGCGCAAGATCTATCACAACGATGAAATGCTCGATGAGTTCGATGTGCGTGCAACGTATGTCGAGCTGGCCGACGATACGCCGCTAGAGGCGTTGCCGGTGGGTGAGGTGGCCTCGGGCGAAGAGCTGCAGCGTCTTCAGAAGGGCTTCGGATACACGAAGGAAGACGTCAACATGATTCTGAAGCCCATGGCGACGACGGGCAAGGACGCCGTGTGGTCGATGGGCGACGATACGCCGCTGGCGTTTCTGGCCAAGTCGCCGCGCCCGCTGTATGCGTTCTTCCGCCAGCGCTTTGCGCAGGTGACGAACCCGGCGATTGATCCGCTGCGCGAGAGCGTGGTGGTGAGCCTGCATTCACGCCTGGGCCCGTGGGCGCACATGCTGGATAAGCATGCTCCGCTGCCGGGTCTTTCGATGGACTCGCCGTTCCTTTCGTTGGGCCAGATGGCGGCGCTGCGCGCGGGGGAGTATCCGCATAGGGAAGATCTGCGCCTGGATGAGCTGAAGTGCACGTTTGCCCCGAACTTCTCGCTGGAGCAGGCTACCGATCAGCTTGCACGCGAGGCGGTGGAGCTGGTGCGCTCGGGAACGCGGATTCTTGTGCTGACCGACCGTGGCGCCAGTGCGTCGGCGCTGCCGGTGCCGATGGCGATGGCGACGGGCATTGTGCACGAAGCGCTGGTGGCGGCCGGTCTGCGTACGCTGTGCGGCCTGGCGGTAGAGGCTGGCGATGCGCGCGATGTGCATCATTTGGCTGTGCTGATGGGCCACGGCGCTGGTGCGGTGTGCCCGTGGCTGGCGCTGGAGAGCGCTAAGGCGATGGCTCCGGAGGATGTTGACGGCGAGAAGCTGATGCTGAAGGCCTTCGATGCCGGTATTGCCAAGATCATGTCGAAGATGGGCATCTCGGTGGTGAACAGCTACCGCTGCGCGCACCTGTTCGATATTTTGGGCCTGCATAGCAGCGTGGTGAGCCGTTGCTTCCCAGGAACGCCTGCACCGCTTTCCGGAGTAGGCTTTGCGGAGCTGGATCGCCGGTTGCGCGAGAGCTGGAAGGCTCCGCAGCTGGAGACGCCGGCGGCGAACGATCTGCCCGACTACGGCTGGGTGCGCTTCCGGAAGTCGGATGTGAGCGAACCGCACAAGTGGGCTCCGCTGAACGTGAAGGCGCTGCAGACGGTGATGGGCTCGACGCGTCAGGGTGTTCCGGCGGAAGACCCGGCAAGCGCGTTCCAGATCTTTTCGCGCAGTGTGGATACGGGCGAACCGGCGACGCTGCGGGAGCTGCTGGAGGTTCGTCCGGCAGGCGCAGAACTGACGCTTGAAGAGGTAGAGGCGCCGGAAACGCTTTGTCATCGCTTTATCGCAAGCGCGATGAGCCTGGGCTCGTTGAGTCCGGAGGCTCACCAGACGATTACGGCAGCGATGAATATGATTGGCGCTCGCTCGAATACGGGCGAGGGCGGAGAAGATCCGGCGGTGTACCGTCCTGTGGGAGCGGCACCGGTGTCTCCAAAGGGAGATGGCGGCGCGGCGCTGGAGGTGAATGGCTCGGGCGGCGGCGCTGCGGTGGCCGAGCTGGTGCAGGCGCCTGCGGTGCATACGGGCGTGAGCCTGAACAACAAGATCAAGCAGATCGCTTCCGGGCGTTTCGGCGTGACGGCCGAGTACCTGGCCCACGCGGAGGAGATCGAGATCAAGGTTGCGCAGGGGGCTAAGCCCGGTGAAGGTGGACAGCTTCCGGGGCACAAGGTTTCAGGCCTGATTGCGCGGTTGCGCCATGCGCAGCCGGGGGTGAGCCTGATCTCGCCGCCGCCGCATCACGATATCTACTCGATTGAAGATCTGGCTCAGTTGATCTATGACCTGAAGCGGGTGAATCCGAAGGCGTCTGTCGGCGTGAAGCTGGTTTCGTCGATCGGTGTGGGTACGGTTGCGGCCGGTGTGGCGAAGGCGTATGCCGACTTTATTGTGATTGCGGGCAACGTGGGTGGAACGGGCGCTGCGGCTTTGTCGAGCATCAAGTACGCGGGCAACCCGTGGGAGCTTGGGTTGGCGGAAGCGCAGCAGCTGCTGCGGGCTAACGGTATGCGTGGCCGCGTGCGGTTGCGTGCAGATGGCGGCCTGACCACGGCGCGCGATGTGCTGGTTGCCGCGTTGCTGGGTGCCGATGAGTTTGCCTTCGGTACGGCGGTGCTGGTGGCGTTGGGTTGCGATATGGCGCGGCAGTGCCATCTGAACACCTGTCCGACCGGCATTGCGACACAGAAGCCTGAGTTGCGGGCGAAGTTCCGCGGCAAGCCGGAGCATGTTGTCGTGCTCTTTCAGCAGATTGCTGCCGATCTGCAGAAGCTGCTGGCGAAGTTTGGTCTGCGCTCGCTCGAAGAAGCGATCGGGCGTGTGGATCTGCTGGAGCAGGTGCGCTTTGAGGGCAATCTGGATCTGACGCCGATGCTGGCGCAGGTGGGCGATGGGCCGATGCGGTGGATGGGGGGCTTCAACACGCGGCCGGGTGAGGATCATCCTCTGGATGAGCCCTGGGTGGCTCCGGCGATTGCGGCTGCGAAGAAGGGCGAACCCTTCTATGTGAAGTCCAAGATCAACAACGAGCATCGCTCGGTGGGAGCACGGCTTGCAGGTGAGGCGGCGCTGCTGCGGGTGAAGGGCGAGCTGGACAAGGTAGATGCTACGTTCGATCTGCACGGGACGGCAGGACAGTCCTTTGGCGCGTTCGCATCTGAGGGAACGAAGCTGATTCTGACCGGACAGGCGAATGACTTCGTGGGCAAGGGCCTTAGCGGCGCGGATTTGATTCTGCGGGCCGAGGGCCGTGCGGCCGAAGAGTCGCACGAGCATGTACTGCTGGGCAACGTGGCGCTTTATGGTGCGACGAGCGGCCGTATGTTCGCTGCAGGGCGCGTGGGTGAGCGCTTTGCGGTGCGCAACAGCGGTGTGACGGCGGTGGTGGAAGGCGCAGGTGACCATGCGTGCGAGTACATGACCGGCGGTAAGGTTGTGATCCTGGGACGTATCGGCATCAACTTCGGTGCGGGTATGACGGGAGGAGCTGCGTGGGTGTGGGATGTCGATGGCGATATCCTGCGCGATACGCGCTTCCACACGGAGTTCCTGGACGCTATCCGCTTTGACGATGCGACACCGGAGCAGCAGGCTGAACTGCATGGGTTGGTGAAGCAGCACAAGGAGCTGGCCGAGAGCCGTCTGGCCGAGAAGATGCTGGCGACATGGCCCGCGTATAGCTCGCAGATGGTGCTGTTTGTGCCCAAGCCGCAGGCCTAAGCCAGAGCAAAAACGAGAAGATGGCCGGTGGTTGACGATGTTCAGCTGCCGGCCCTCATTTTTTGCAGAGCGTTTGTTGCGGCGTGGTGCGTGGGGAGCACCAAATGTGCGGAAGCGCGTTTAGGATGGGGGCATGGCAAAACCGATCATTGTGACCGGAGCGGCGGGGTTTATCGGCCGCAACGTTGTGGCGGAGTTGAACGCGCGCGGCGAAGAAGAACTGATCCTTGTGGATGAACTGGGCAAGGACGAAAAGTGGAAGAACCTGCGCGGGTTGCACTATGAGGACATTGTGGCGCCGGAGGATTTTCTGGGGCTGCTGGAGGATGGAGCGTATGCGGATGCACGTTCGCTGATCCATCTGGGGGCGTGCTCGGCCACGACAGAGAAGGATGCGGATTATCTGCTGCGGAATAACTACCAGTACACGCGTGTGTTGTGTAACTGGTCGTTGAGCAATGAGGTGCGGTTTGTGTATGCCTCAAGCGCGGCAACCTATGGCGCAGGCGAGCTGGGCTATGACGATGCCGATACGGTGACGCCCAACCTGAAGCCGCTGAATATGTATGGCTACTCCAAGCATATGTTCGACCTTTGGGCGTTGAAGCACGATCTCTTCGATCACATTGTGGGGCTGAAGTACTACAACGTTTTTGGACCTTATGAAGACCATAAGGGCGATATGCGCTCGGTGGTGAACAAGAGCTTCGAGCAGATTCGCACCGATGGTTTTGTGCGGCTCTTCAAGAGCTATAAGCCGGAGTACAAGGACGGCGAGCAGAAGCGCGACTTCATTTACGTGAAGGATGCGGTGGATGTGACGCTGCACTTTGCTCTGCAGGAGTTCGGCTCACCCGGCGGGCTGCTGAACTGCGGTACGGGCGAGCCACGGACGTGGGTTGACCTGGTAACGGCTGCTTTTAGCGCGATGGGCAAGGACGCAAACATTCAGTTCATCCCGATGCCGGAGGAGCTGCGCGGAAAGTATCAGTACTTTACGCAGTCGAAGGTGGATAAGCTGCGGGCTGCCGGTTATACCAAGCCGTTTACGACGCTGGAAGAGGGCGTGAAGGATTACGTGCAGTCGTATCTGTTGACGCGCGAGGAGTAAGCAGCAGACAGCGAGAAGAGAAGGCGGCTCCGGAAACGGCGCCGCTTTTTTGTGGATGCAACGGTGTGCGGTTATGCTTGGGGGGCGATGCTGACAGCCATCTACCCTGGAACCTTCGATCCGTTGACCAACGGTCATCTTGATTTGATCGAGCGCGGCTCAAAGCTTGCGGACTCGCTTGTGGTGGCGATTCTGCGGAATGCGGAGAAGGGCACACCGTTGTTTACGGAGCCGGAGCGCGAGGAGATGATTCGCGAGGCGGTGGCCCCGTTAGGCAACGTGACGGTGGCGACCTTCGATGGTTTGATGGTGGAGTTTGCGCGCTCGATCGGCGCGCGTGCCGTGATCCGGGGAATTCGTGCGGTTTCCGACTACGAGTACGAGTTTCAGATGGCGATGATGAATCGCAAGCTGGCTCCTGAGCTGGAGACGCTGTTTATGATGCCGGCAGAGAAGTACACCTATGTGAGCTCGAGGATGATCAAGAGCGTGGTGCAGCTGGGCGGAGATGTAAGCGGGCTGGTGCCGCCGCTGGTGCTTGAACGTCTGCGTGGCAAGGTGCGCTAGAGGGTATGTGTCGCACGGCGATTTGAGCGCAAGAAATCAGTGCGAATTGGGCTCGGTGGCCGTGCAGATTACACGACCGTATCCGGTACACTGAACTTATGAGTTCAGCAACAGTCGCAGCACCTGCGAAGGTGCTTACAGATCGCATCAACCGTATCGAAGTTTCGGCCACGATGGCCATTACCGCAGAAGCGCTGAAGATGAAGGCTGCAGGCATTGACCTGGCCGATTTCGGTGCGGGCGAGCCCCACTTCTCCACGCCGCAGCACATTAAAGACGCTGCGATTGAAGCGATCACCTCGAACTTTACGCGCTACACCGCGGTTGCGGGTGTGCCCCAGGTTCGGCAGGCGATCGTGGATCGCCATGCGGCGGACTTCAAGACGAATTACACGCCGGAAGAGTGCGTGTTTTCGGCGGGCGGTAAGCTGGCGATCTTCAACGCGGCAGAAGTGCTGATCGACCACGGCGATGAAGTGATCATCCCGACGCCGTTCTGGGTGAGCTACAAGGATATTGTGGAGTTCGTGGGCGGCAAGTGCGTGTTTGTCGAGACGAGCGAGGCGGAGAACTTCCGCGTGACCAAGGAGATGATCGAAGCGGCGATTACGCCGAAGACGAAGGCGATCATTCTGAACTTCCCGTCGAACCCCTCGGGCGCGATTCTGCCGAAGGAAGATCTGTTCGACATCATCCGCCTGTGCCATGAGCGCGGCATCTATGCTCTGCTCGACGAGTGCTATGTGTACCTCGCGTTTGATGGCGACATCTACTCGGGCGCAACGCTGACCGAGTGCAAGGAGCACATTGTGGTGCTCGGCTCGCTTTCGAAGACCTATGCGATGACCGGATGGCGCGCTGGGTTTGCGCTGGGACCGAAGCAGATCATCGGCGCGATGGCCAAGCTGCAGTCGCAGTCGACGTCGAATACGTCGAGCATTGTGCAGCGCGCTTCCATCGCCGCGCTTTCGTCGTCGCAGGAGTGTGTGGCGGAGATGCGTGCTGACTACATCAAGCTGCGTGACCGCGTGCTGGAAGGCTTCAAGACGATCCCCGGCCTGACGTGCACGGTGCCGCAGGGTGCGTTCTATGTGTATCCGAACATCAAGAACTTCCTGGGCAAGAACGGTATCCATACGGCGAGCGAGCTGGCGTCCAAGCTGCTGACCGAGGCGCATATCGTGAGTGTTCCGGGCGAGCCGTTTGGCACCAAGGAGCACATTCGTCTCTCGTATGCCGTTTCGGCCGACGTGATCGACAAGGGTGTGGAGCGTCTGCGGGCGTATCTGAGCAAGCTCGCGTAAGCGGGCTTGCCGGATTGCCGGGCCAGCGTAGGATATAGAAAACATGTCCAAGGAAACGATCAAGTTGAAGCCCAGCTTCGCTGCAGTCATTCTTGCGGGAGGAAGCGGTACTCGCTTCTGGCCGCGAAGCCGTAAGGCCCGTGCCAAACAGGTGCTGGCGCTGGATGGCGAGCGCACGATGATTCAACAGACAGTGGCCCGGCTGGAAGACATGATGCCGGAGCATGCGGTCTGGGTGATCACCAACTCGCTGCTGGCCGACACGATCGATAAGCAGCTCAATGCGGTTCCGGGGATGGTCCTGTTGCATGAGCCGGAGGCACGCAATACGGCCCCGGCCTGTGCGCTGGCGGCGTTTCTGATTGAGCGGCAGGCGCCGGAGACGGTGATCGGGGTCTTCCCGAGCGATCACACGATCGGGAACGTGGCGCGCTTCCAGATGATTCTGCGAGCGAGCATCAAGCTGGCGGCCGCAGGGCCGAATGTGGTGGTGCTGGGTGTGCCGCCGACGCGGCCTGAGACGGGTTACGGCTACATTGAGCTGGGTGGCGCGGCGCAGGCGGTGACGGTAGGGGGCGAGGCGATTCCGGTGCGGCATGTACGCCGCTTTACGGAGAAGCCGGATGCGCACCGGGCGCGCGCGTTTGTGCGCGGCGGTAACTATGTCTGGAACTCGGGCATGTTCCTGTGGTCGGCGCGTACGCTGGCCAATGCGATTCGTGAGCACTCCCCGGCGATGGCTCCGCTTCTGGAGAAGATTGCCACAGCCTACGGAACGCCAGAGTTCGATGCGGTGTTTGCGGAGCTGTATCCGCAGTGCGAAAGCATCTCGATTGACTATGCGGTGCTGGAGCCGATGTCGGCCAAGGGGGAGACGGAGAGCCATCTGTACTGCCTGCCGGCGGACTTTGCCTGGAACGATCTGGGATCGTGGGCGGCGCTGCACGAGTTTATTGCCGAGAACACGGACCCGGAGAATAACAACGTGGTGCAGGCCGGCTTCAATGTGCAGATCAACTCCTCCGGCTGCTACGTGTATGCGCCGGAGCGCACGGTGGCGCTGGTGGGCGTGAAGGACATTGTGGTGGTGGAGACCGAGGATGCGATTTTGGTGACCACGCGCGAAGGCTCGCAGGAAGTGGGCAAGGTGGTGGGCGAGCTGAAGAAGGCTGGGAAGCTGGATCTGGTGTAAACGCAGCTACGCTGCGATGTTGATGTTTAGGGCCTGAAACCGCTGAGCGCGATCGCATCGTGTTCTCCGCGGGAAAACATGATGCCCCTTGCTGGGAAGCTTTCTTCGCACCAGGGGGCAATTTCTTTTTTTGGGATTTGGAAACGATGAGCGAACAGACAACAGTCGTGAAGTTTGGCACGGACGGATGGCGCGGAATTATCGCGGACGATTTTACGTATGCGA
This sequence comes from Acidobacteriaceae bacterium, assembly GCA_028283625.1. Lineage (GTDB taxonomy): Bacteria > Acidobacteriota > Terriglobia > Terriglobales > Acidobacteriaceae > Granulicella. Next base: position 184,827 of record JAPWKG010000027.1, read on the forward strand.
ACGTGCGGGTTGCGGCACGGGCCATTGCCCACTATGTGCTGGAGCAGGAAGATGCGAAGGCTGGCGTGCTGATCGGCTATGACACGCGCTTCGGTTCGCGCTCGTTTGCCAAGGTCGTGGCGGAGGTGCTGGCCACTGCGGGGATTCCGGTGGTGCTGGCCAACAAGGTGACCCCGACGCCGGAGCTGTCGTTTGCGGTGCGCGGACGTAAGGCCGCGGGCGGGGTGATGATTACCTCCAGCCACAACCCGGCAGAGTGGAACGGAGTGAAGTACAAGGCGAGCTATGGTGGCTCCGGTTCGCCGGGGATCATCAAGTCGATTGAAAGCTATCTGCTGAAGCCGCTGGCGGATGCTCCGGAGAAAGCAGCGATCGAAGAGCTGGATTTTTCCCCGGAGTACGTTGCAGCGCTGGAGTCGTTTGTCGATCTGAAGGCGATCAAGGACTCGGGCTACAAGTTCCTGATCGACACGATGTACGGAGCAGGCAAGGGGTATCTGGCGGGCATCTTTACGCGTGCAGGGATTCCGTTTGTGGAGTTTCGTTCGGAGTGGAACCCGGCGTTTCCGGGGATCAATCCGGAGCCGATTCTGCCACACATTGCGCCTACACGGAAGGCTGTTGTGGAGGCCAGGTGCGATGCCGGTCTGATTACCGATGGCGATGCGGACCGTATCGGCGCGGTGGATGAGAACGGCAATGTGGTGGATGCGCACAAGATCTACGCGGTGATTCTGGAGTGGCTGCTGAAGCGCAAGGGGTGGCCCGGCGATGTGACGCGCGCCTTCAATACGACGAAGATGCTGGACCGCATTGCTGCCAAGTACGGCCGCAAGCTGCATGAGCACGGCATCGGCTTCAAGTTTGTTTGCGACCTGATGCTGGAGCAGGAAATTCTGATCGGCGGTGAAGAGTCGGGAGGAATTGGCATCTCCAAGCATCTGCCGGAGCGCGATGGTCTGCTGAACAGTCTGCTGATTGCGAATGTGATGGCAGATGAGAAGAAGACACTGGGCGAGTTGGTGGCTTCGCTGCAGGAAGAGTATGGTGAGCATCAGTACGGTCGCGTGGATATGCATATCGCGAACGACATCAAGGAGTCTGCGATTGCACGCGCGAAGGCTGGCGTGACGGAGATCGCAGGACTGAAGGTGCTGCGGACGGAGACGCTCGACGGCATCAAGTTCTTTCTGGATAACCCGGTGTGTGCGGGCAAGCCAAACGCCGCAGAGACCTGGTTGTTGCTGCGTGCCAGCGGAACGGAACCGCTGCTGCGGGTGTATTGCGAAAGCTGCTCGCAGGAGAGCGTGAAGCTGGTGCTCGAAGCCGCACAGAAGTTTGTGCTGGAAGGGTGATTACGTAATGGCTGAGATTCAGGCCCAGGGCCTGTTGTTCGATATGGATGGTGTACTGGTGTCTTCTATCGCCAGTGCGGAGCGGTGCTGGCAGATTTGGGCCAAGCACTACGGCATGCCGAACTGGAGCACCTTCAAGATTCCGCATGGGGTGCGTGCGATGGACCTGGTCAAGCAGTTTGCTCCGAATGAAGATCCGGTCGAAGCGTTGAAGTTTATCGAAGACCTGGAAGTGAATGACGTCGAGGGAATCGATGTGCTGCCGGGAGCGCGGGCGTTGCTGGAGAGCCTGCCGCTGGATCGCTGGACGATTGTGACCTCGGCGAGCACGCGCTTGATGGAGGCGCGGGTGAAGGCGGCCAACCTGCCTTTGCCGAAGTCCTGCATTACGGCGGACATGGTGCAGAAGGGCAAGCCTGATCCGGAGCCGTATCGCAAGGGCGCGGAGTTGCTGGGGTTTGCTCCGGAGCACTGCATCGTAGTGGAGGATGCGCCGAGCGGAATCCAGGCAGGACATGCGGCCGGGGCACGGGTGCTGGGCGTGGTCAGTTCGCATACGGCCGAGCAGGTGGCGCAGTCCGGTGCGGACTGGGTGGTGGCTTCATTGGAGTCGGCGAAGCTGCTCTCGTCGGAGGGCGGTTTGAGGCTCTCTGTCACGACGGTGTAGACAAATCGTTTCAACACGGTAAAGGCCCGGAACTCTGACTGAGCTCCGGGCCTTTTCTCATGCCTTAGGATGGGGCGTGCGGAGCGGTCAGGCGCGTTGGGCGAGAAGCGCTTCGACGCGTTCGAGATCGGCCTCGGTGTCGACGCCGACGGTGTCGTGCTCGGTCTCGGAGACGTAAAGGGCGAGACCGTTTTCGAGCAGACGGAGCTGTTCGAGCCGCTCGGTCTGCTCCAGACCGGAGGGGGGAAGCTGGGCAAAGCGCTCAAGCGCGGCCGCACGGTAGGCGTAGAGGCCAAGGTGCTTGAAGTACGGTACGTCTGGCGCCTGATCGCGGTTGTAGGGGATGGTGGCCCGGGAGAAGTAAAGAGCGCGGCCGTCGAGCGCTGTGACGACTTTGACGGCGTTGGGGTTCTCGATGTTCTCCGGCGTGCAGCGCACTTTGAGCGTGGTGACGTCGACGTGTGCGTGGACGAAGGGCTGGAGGAGCGCGGTGACGTGGCCTGGCTGCAGGAGTGGTTCGTCACCCTGCACATTGACGTAGATATCGGCGGGGATCTTGCGGGAGACAGCGTAGAGGCGATCGGTGCCGGACGGAAGCTCGGGGTCCGTGAGCACGGCTGGCCAGCCGTTGGTCCGACAGAGCGTCATGACCTCTTCTGAATCCGCCGCGATGACGACGGAGGAGAACTCAGGGCAGCGGAGGGCTGCCTGGTAGACCCAGGCGAGCAGGGGGCGGCCGAGGACCGGGCGAAGGACTTTGCGGGGAAGGCGCGTCGAGGCCAGCCTTGCGGGGATCACTCCGAGAACGTTCACTCTGGTTTCAGCTCCACGCGCTTATTGCGACGGTACTGGTGGATAGCCGCGGCGATGACCACGAGCAGCAGCAGTGCCAGCGCTCCGGCGAGAAGGTACAGCATGGTCAGATACGGAGCCACGCGGCAGCTAAGGTCGTTGGAAGCGCAGTTTGGAAGAAAGAGGAAAACCGTGGCGAACAGTGAGCGGGTTGAGGGGGCTCGTCGCAAGGCTCTTTTAAGAAGGGGTGTTTCTGGTGGCGGTGACTGGAATCGAACCAGTGACCTACGGGTTATGAGTGCAATCTGATGCTATCAGCACCTTGCGACTCGTTGCAATGTTATGCGACATATCATCCTAAGAATCAATGTGATACGAAGGTTCACTTAGCGCGGATTCGCTGCAAGGAATCGCAAGATATGCGGTACACGAGTATCCCAAAGTATCTGACTCTTCACGTATGCAGGTAGAGAGGGACGAGATGGGACGCAAACCAGCGGCGGTAAAAGGTGTTTTCCAACGACCGGGATCGGGAAACTGGTATGCGAGAGTAAGGGTAGATGGCAAGTTGATTCGGAAGGTCTTTCGGGACGGACAGAGCCGCTGCCGTCGCATACGTGGACAAGACCAACCTCCTCCGTCGGACAGGTGAGGGGAACCTCCCTCGGTCATCTAAAGATGTTCCGCGCACGTTCGCGGAAGAGGAACACCTTGCAACCTACTCGGGTGTGACCGTGGGGGATCTCTGCGACGACCTCACGCGCTACATTCAGAGCCACCCCAAGCAGTACAAGGATCAGTACAACGCAATCTACCGAGTGCGGCGGGTTAAAGAGGCGTTTGGTGATCGTCTTGCCAAATCCATCCGCCCCTTTGAGATCGCGGACTGGTTGGATTCGTTGAATCGTGCTCCAGCCACGCTGAACCACTTCAAGGTTGCGTGGTCGTCGATCTACCGCTACGGCAAAGAGCTGGACAAGGTGGACGTAAATCCCGCGCGAGAGGTTAGGCTCAAGCGAGTCAACAACGGTGTGATTCGCTTCCTCACTCCCGCCGAGGAGAAGAGGATCAGAGCGGTGCTCCAGCATCCAATCGACGCTTGCGGTCCGAATAACGAGCAGCGTAAGAGACGGCTGCTCCATAGGGTCTATGAGCTCGATATTGCCCTTGGGACAGGGATGCGGCGGGGCGAACAATATGGGCTGCGATGGAGAGACATTGACTTCGAACGTAGGGTCATCATACTCGTCGACACCAAGAACGGGGATAATCGCACAGTCCCCATGATCGATGACGTTATTTTTGCCTTCCGTGAACTCAAGAAGTTTGCCACTGCATCGTCGTGACCGTTCGGAGCAACGACCCAATCAGTCTCCCGACTATATCGTGTTCGGGATTACGGACAATAAACGGTGGTGGACGGAGGCTCTAAAAGAAGCCAAAATTAAAAACTTCCGCTGGCATGACCTCCGCCACACGTTCTGCTCCCGCCTGGCCCAAGCTGGTTGCAGTTTGAAAGTGATCCAGGAGGCAGCAGGGCATAAAACGATCCAGATGAGCGCACGGTATGCTCACATGGACCATTCCTCACTGCATAGCGCGATGTCGGTGTTGAACAGGGGAAAAGCCACCTAGCCATTCCACTGCATATTCGCCCATGGCGGATTCGACACCAAACTCGATAGGCGCTCTCTGGGGCGATATGTCCGAACGGTCACCACTTCACGGCTGCTGGCCGAGTGAGAATAGCTGAGTCCATTCGCCGGGGATTGCCGCCCGTCCGCTACAACGTCGCCATGAAATACGAGGAAGCTGGCACACGCTGTCTAGTCTCGTTCTGGATCAGCGGGACCCGCCTCTATGAATGTCACGTCCGCACCGACGAGGTTCTGGCCGACATAGCACGCCGTGGTCGTGCTCAAACCCGCCTCGCGGACAAGCAAGCTTTTGAGTGTGGAATGCGGTCTGGGCGGGGAATCGTGATGTTGTGGCCTGCAGGGCGTTCTTTGTACCAGTTTTTATGATTCCAACTGGCACAAAGTATGCCGGGTAAACCAGTCTTATGTGGTTGGTCATAGGTCAGCGATTTGACAAAGTGGCACTAGACATTGCATTTTATGCATAACAATCCCTTTATCTTCAGACGTATGCCTTGGTGAGCTTCATGCGTTCTAATGCTTCCTATCGTGCGCTTATGGGCGTTTCCATATTAGTGGTTGCGGTTTTTTTTCTTAAAACTAAATTAGCGGCCTTTCCGTTTTTGTGGCGTATCAACCCAACTTGGCATTCCCGTCGATCACAAAGCTTTCTATCGGCAAGGAAGGTTCTGGGTGTGCCCTGGCGCTCTGCCCGATCATCATGCTTGGGCAGGCCGACGTGTCCGTCATTGAGCGTCAGGGCTAGATCTCCATGGCTGCTGTCCGGATTGCTCTTGGTATTCGCATGTCAGAAAACGCTCCTTGCGCAATTTGAGGGGGCAAATACGGCAGAACCAGGGTACGTTCCCTACGGAGCGGCATCAACAAGCGGCCTCGATAATGTCAGTATGGGCACTCGCGGATTGACCGTACGTCTTCCGCTGTTGTCTTTCGCGCAAAGAGGAACTCTTCATTTCGGCGTCATTTTTTCCTACGACACCCCAATTTTTAAGTACAAAGAGACCTGCAAGCCTAACGGCCCCGGTGCCGATCCAACTTGCATGTCAACGTGGATCGTACCGGGAAATACTGAGCAGATTCGCGCATTAAGCACGGATGCAGCCTTCATCCGGGGGGCGTGGAATCCAGGCTGGATGGTCACAATCACCGACGGGCAGCAGGGCAGTCATATAGCAGTTCCCGTCACTAATTCTTTAGGGAACGTATATGCCACTGTCGATGGTTCTGGCATGGTCGGTTCGTTCACGGTGCAGAACGGAGGAGCGAACGGCCAGCAATTTGCCGTTGCGCCTAGCTGGGTAATCGATGCTAACGGAGTGAAAACAACCGTTGCTGCAGACGGAACCGAGAGAATAGAAGATTCTAACGGGAACTTCTTAAGCTACGGCGTTGTGAACTCTTCTACCGTTATCACGGATACCATGGGGAGAACCTACGACGAGAACCAAGAACTCCTGAATGGCGCAAGCGACCCATCTTGCGGCACAAATGGCGCATCTTCCATTATCACTTACCCGGGCCCAAATGGGCAACCGGCGCAGATTAAGGCATGTAAGACGCCTGTGAGCGTACTGGTTAACTTTGATGGAACGGATAAGGACGGTGATCAGATACGAGAAGCTTCAGGGACTATATATCCTGTTACAAGCGTTTCTCTATATGACGGGAAATCGTGGTCAACAAGCCCAACTTGGAAATTCGATTACAACAATAGTCTTGGAAATTTGACAAAAATCACATTACCGGGCGGCGGTAGCATTGCTTATGAGTGGGAGTCAGTACCTGTGTTCAGCTATGCCCCTCCGCTCGGCAGCGCCTTCATGACTCAAGCTATTACGAAGCGTACAGTCGATCCAGGTGACGGATCACCAATTCAGTCGGATACGTACGACAGCAGGACGATTACCAATGCTCTCGGCGATGTATCTCAACATACGATCACAGGGTTCGGAGGTCCCCCAGCCTACGTAACCGATGCGACCTACACCGATCACAGCTTCGGTTTGTTAAAGACGGAACACACGGATTACATGTCCTCGTACTATCTGGACTTAGATGAATATAAGAAACCCATAAACGTTTTTCCCACGAGGGTGACGACTTCACTGCCGGATGCAAGCGGAACTGTGTCAAAAGTCGAGTACGAATATGACAACAAGCTGAACCAGAGCGGAGCCAGCTCCTATGGAAAGCTCATAACCACACGAAAGTACGACGTTGGCAACAGCTCTCCGGGCGCTCTTATCCAATGCAGCCAAAATGAGTACGAAGCGTTTCAGGTCGGCACATACATGACGGCCAATCTACTGAATCTAACAAGCTCATCGTCGACTTATGCCGGCGATTGTGGCGGAGATTCCCTATCCGCGTATCAATCTACGCAGTACGATGAGAGCACACTGATTAGTTCTGGAGTGAGTACGCAACGGGACAGCTCTGGAGGGACTGTTCGCGGTAATGCGACAACGAAGACGAATTGGCTCAATACCACAAGCGGTAATCTTGTAACTCACACAAGCTATTTTGACACTGGACTGACGCAGAGCAGTACCGATGCGATGTCAAATTCCACGATATATGAAGTGAACCCTTCCGAAGGCGGGGCCTTCATTACGAAAGTGACGAGACCAACGACAAACAGTGTCCAACACATTTCGACTATTGGCCATGATCTCGTCACCGGTGCAACTACATCGTCTATTGACGAAAATACGAATCCAACCACTACAACCTTCGATGCTCTAGGCCGTCCTCAAGAGATCGTTAGCCCTGACGGAGGTGATGTACAAATAACCTATGATCCGGATTTTTTGACCGTTCACCGTAGGGTTAAGATGAACTCCGGTACTTGGATGCAAACTGATACGCTGTACGACGGTTTGGGGCGAAAGAGCCGCGTTGCTACGTTGCTTCCAGGCGGAAGTTACTTACAGGTTGACTATTGCTACGACGCTGCCAATCATTTGCAGTTCCAGTCAAATCCGTTTACGGGTTCTGGTTTTGGTTCGGCGAAGGTATGTTCCGGCGCGGGCGATAGTTTTACGACAGATTTTCTGGGTAATGTTCGTTTAGTCCAACACGCCGACGGCAGCACTGTAATTACCAACGTGAGTGGCGCGACTACAACGACGACTGACGAGTCTGGTGTTTCCTGGAGCCGCACGACCGACGGCCTAGGACGGCTCGTTAAAGTAATTGAACATGGTAGTCAGCTCGACCCCCACAATCTTGAAACAGAATATGTATATGATGCGCTCAATAACCTGACGCAGGTGACTCAAAAGGGCACCTCGACCGAGACTCCTGTGCAACGGTCATTTACATATGATTCGTTATCGCGGTTAATTACGTCTATAAACCCTGAGGTAGGCACGATTTGCTACGGACAGTGGGTCGCCACGTCCTGCACGGGCGGTTATGACGCCAACAGCAATCTCCTATACAAGACTGACGCACGCGGAATAGTTTCGCACTTTTTGTACGACAATTTGAATCGTCTAACCGCGAAAATCTATTCTGATGGAACTCCTAGTGTGGCTTTCGCTTACGACACCTCTTCCGTCCCAGGTGCAGCAAACACAATTGGGCGGGTTACACAAGAAACCGTGAGCAATGGAGCTATTACACTCTCCCAACTGACACCGTATGCCTATGACGCCATGGGGCGCATCAAGCAGTTGATCGAATGTACCCCCGCCAACTGCCCGGCGCCAAACGCCCCATATCATCTTGCTTTAAGCTATGATTTGGCCGGCAACATAATCGAATCGACAAACGGTATCCCAGCCGCGGTTTTCACGGGAGATCCGGCTGATCCTAGCTCCAATTACGGAAATCCCTCGGCAACTTTCAATGGCATTCCAGTTCCAAGCGTTCTCCTGACCTCCGGTTATGACAGTGCGGGCAGACTGAGCCATTTAACGAGTTCCTGGGCGGACACAGGCAATCATCCTGGGACTCTATTCCAGGCCACCTCGATCGATGCTGCTGCACCAGCTTATGGTCCCGCGGGGCTGGAGAATGCGCAATTTGGCATCAACTCCGCGACTTCCACTGCGACGGTGAGCATGGCGCGAGCTTACGATAGCCGTCTTCGACTGGCTTCGGAGACCGATACTGGAACGGTGCCAGCAGCAATTTCAGCGACAGGTAGCTCAGGCTCCATCACCATTCTCGGCTCTGAGCAACCAATCACCGCGCCGGCAACACCAGGCACCGCAACGGTCACGATTAGCGGGACGGAAGGTTCCACGGGTTGCGGTGGGGGAGTCGTTGTGCAATCCGCGGAGAACGTGACACAGTCTTCTTCAGAAGCCCAGTCCCAACAAGCGGAATGCACCGTTACATACGACACCGGGAGTGTTTCGGTGACGGTCAATGGGTTTACGGCTGTGGCGCTATATCGTCGTTACAGCACAAGCGTAACTGTGGCATCGGCGCTGGCGGCTGCACTCAATAGTTCTGGTTCTCCAGTGAGCGCCACTTCCTCGGGCAGTGTGGTTACGATGACCAGTATCGCGACCGGCGAGGCCTCGAATTATGCATTCTCTATCTCTAACGGCGCCGATTTCTGGGGTTTAGCCTCCGGAGCCTCATTAGAGGGAGGAGGGGTAGGCGCAATTTCTGGTTATGATGCCGGCACGATCTCAGTTACGGTAAATGGAATTAATGTGTCGATCCCATGGGGTTCCAGTAGCACGCCGCAGTCTCTTGCAAGCGCGTTGGCCGCCAGCCTCCAGAGTGCCGGCAGCAGCATCTTTACCGCAACGGCTTCCGGGCAGGAAATAACGCTCCATAGCAATGCAGTCGGGCTGACTACTAACTGGCCAATTTCTGTTGTTGTCAGCGACAGTTCTCCTACTGAGCCGGCCTCGTTTTCGGCGTCGGTGAGCGGCATGGCAGGAGGAGCGGACGGTATCGCGCAGTCTACTGTCCTTTATTCGTATACGATCCCGGCTACGGGTGGCTTTGCGCCGAACGGCAATTTGCTGAACGTGCAGGATTCCGTGATGGGAAACTGGACGTATGGTTATGACGGCTTGAACCGGTTGATATCCGCATTTGCATACAGTGGAACCTACGTGGGAAGCAATATTGCCGGCGCGACGTTAGGCTGGAGTTATGATTCCTTCGGCAACCGGCTTTTGCAGAGCTCCAATTTCGCCGGATTTCCAACCGGCTCCGTGCAATTTGCAGGAGCGAATAATCGGGCTGTCGGCATCGGGCTGGCGTCTGTGCCTGCCTCTTCCGTAGACACGATGCAGTATGACGCGGCTGGAAATCTTACGGGCAAGAACGGGATAACGAGCTCACTCTATGACGCGGAAGGTAGGCTATGCGCCATTGCGAACGAGACTGGAGGGTTTACACAATACATTTACGACGGGAACGGAAATCGCGTGGCGAAGGGACCGATCAGCGTATTTAGCTGCAATGTTTCCAACAACGGGTTTAGCCCGATGGTAAGCTACGTGCTAGATACGGACGGCAAGCAACTGACCGAATTCAATCTGAGCTCGGGACAGTGGGGCTGGGCGCATAGCAATGTCTTTGCGAGTACGGGATTGGTGGCGACGTACTCCAATCCTGCATCGGGCTCTGAGACTACGTTCGCGCTGAATGACTGGTTGGGAACCAAGCGGGTCGAGGTGACGCCTGATGGGAAGGTCAGCAGCTTTGCCAGTCTTCCCTTCGGAGATGGATTGACTTCATCAGGATCTGCATCCGATGCGACCGAGCACCACTTCACCGGCAAAGAAAGAGACGCGGAATCAGGACTCGACTACTTCGGGGCCAGGTACTATGGCAGTTCGATGGGCCGCTTCATGAGCCCCGACTGGAGCAAGACTCCGGAGGGTGTTCCGTACGCCGATCTCAGCAATCCGCAGAGTCTGAATTTGTACGGTTATGTGCTGAATAATCCGTTGAGCAAAACGGACGCAGATGGGCACTGGCCAGACTGTAGTGTCTGCCAAACCGTTATAAATTGGTTGTCTTCTAGCCACTCATCTAGTGCGTCTGCAAATGGATCGCTCGGACAAGGAAGCGCAAGCAATGGAAGCCTATCTGCATCAGCCAGAGCGGCGACCGGATCGGCTAGCGCTTCAGCGTCCTATGGTGCGAATACCAGCGTGGGCGCAAAGGTCAGCGGTTCTGTTGCCTCTGCGACCGTGAATGAAGGCACACACTCAACCACGCAGATGGATGGTCTGACGGCAAACGCTGGCGCGAATGTTGGAGCTAGTGTGGGCGGTGGCAAAGGTGTCCAAGTCGGTGCCGGAGCTAGTGCAAACGCAGACGTTCTCTCAGCTTCACAAACGGAAAAGATCACCATCGGGCCCGTCACTATCACCGGCAGCGCTACGGGTGCCGTAGGCGTCGGAGCAAATGCTTCTGCATCGGTGGGAACGAACGGCGTGAGTGCTTCGGCAGGTGTGACGCCCGGAGTGGGCGGCTCGCTCTCGTTGAGCGTAACTTGGAACGGCGTGTCCGGTTCCGGTGGCGCTACATCGAATAGCAATTTCCAAGGCACTACCAACAAGATCAATCAACCGGTGATAAAGCCACAGCCATGATCAAACTCCAGAAGTGCAAACAAACTCTACTCATAGTGATGCTGGGCCTCTTAGGAGTGACGATGTCTCTCTCCGCGCGGGCTCAAGCATCGAAGAGCGATGCTGACCAGATAACCGGCCTGTTGGCGGCTCTGTCCAATCACGCCAAAGTCCCCTCAGATGTTCTAGACCCGACGCTCAGCGGCCCAGAGCGGGACAAGAATCTTGGGCATTTCAGCTCAGGCCCATACGAACTGAGCGTCATCCCGAACGATGGCGCTCCAGTCATTACAGGCGACTCGGCTTCCGTACCCGTCCGAGTGCATTACAAAGCGGATGACGGCAACTCACTCGATGCCAGCGCGACGGCGCAGTTCATCCGGCGTAATGGCATCTGGTACTTCGCGAGCTTCGACTTCATGAAATGGCCTGGGTTCCTCATCATTGTTTTAGTGGTCTGTGTTCTCGTCGGCATCGGTTATGCAGCGACTGTCCTTGTACTGTGGAGCAGATTGACGAAGCACGGTGCTTTAGGGGGAGCGAACGCGGTAAAAATGTTCGTCCCGCTCTTCTGGGGCTCCCTGTTTCGGCAGAGCCGATAGAAAGACATCGCTACGATGCAGACCGAATATACCTACGACTGCATTCCACACTTTGTGCATTTCGCATACAAGTTCACCGGCAAAGAAAGAGACGCGGAGTCGGGGCTGGATTACTTCGGGGCTAGGTACTATGCGAGTTCGATGGGCCGATGGATGTCGCCCGACTGGAGTTCTTCTCCAGAGGCCGTTCCGTACAGCCATCTTGATGATCCACAGTCACTCAATCTCTACGGCTATGTTCGGAACAACCCGTTATCGAAGCCTGATCTTGACGGCCATGGTTGCCCGCCGGATTGCAGTACGGGGAACCAAGTCTTGGACTTCATAGGGGGCGTCGCGAATGCTTTTGGTTCGGACAATCTTATGGGAGCTGGACGTGTCAATATCCCAAGCGCTGGAGGACAGTATGGCCAGGCGCTTGGGGATGGGCTCGCGCTTGCTCAGGGAGCGGGACAAGTAGTCCTGGGGACCGTGGGCAACATCGGTGGCTTGGTTTTGGATGCGACTGGTGTTGGAGCTGCAATTGGAGTTCCTGCGAACGTCGTATCGACTGCGGTCACCGTAGATGGCGCAGCAGTGGCGACCACGGCAGGGGTGGCGATGGCGAAGGCGGGAGGAAACTTCTCATCCGGGACGAAGCAGGGAGCAAAAGATGCAGCGGGAGGAAAGTGCCAGAACTGTGGAGTCGAAACCACTCCCGGACAGAAATCGCAAAAGGGCGTGACGCCTCCAGGAACCGAGGGCCAGACGGATCATATCCAGCCGAAGTCGAAGGGTGGAACAAACGATCCATCTAACGCTCAGCATCTGTGCCGCGACTGCAACATCAAGAAATCCGACAAGCTTCCCAACCAGCAATAGCTCGCCGAGTGCGAACAGAAACGTGTGAAGAATATGGCGGAAGAGAACTACAAGAAGATCGTTTTTGAACTTGAGCAAGATGCGGACGGCTATCCGCCAGACAAGTGGGAAAGCCTATGGGGATACGAAAAAGAGGATGGCTATTGCATCGACAACATACCTTTCTATGCAAAGGGGGTCAGCAGCGGCGACGTGGTCGCGGTCGTTCCTACTGAGGGGCGGTTGCAGTTCGAGAGCGTCATCCATCCTTCTGGGAACAGTGTTGTTCGCCTCTACGTCTCTAACGTGTCGGACATGCAAGCGACGAGAGATGGCTTCCGGGAACTTGGGTGCGAATCGGAACTCCACAGCAATCCCAAATTCGTTGCCGTTGAAATCCCTAAAGCTGTTACAGCCTATCCAGTAGATGAGCTGCTGGAGGCCGGAGCCAAATCTGGCCGGTGGGAGTACGAGTGGGGAGTTCTGCGACACCCAATCGCAGCTTGACTGCCTGCGCAGGCCGTCTCTTCGGGGGCGGCCTTGCTGCGTCTGTGGCTTCCTCTGGCCTCTGTTCCGCTCCGAAGAAAAAGACGCGGTGCTCTGCACCGGCTGTAGGGTGACACGTCACCCCAGAATGGGAGCCGCACAGCAACCTGAGGTTGCTCTGCGGCAGACTGTTAACTACCTCGTTAAATAAGGAAGCCCCTCCACCTAACACAGGCAGAGGGGCTTTTCTATTTAAGGAGATACTCAACGCACCATGCTGCGACCGAGATGCATGCGGCTGCCCCTGAGCTATAACCCATGAGCTTGTACTTCCAGCGGTCGAGCTCATGAACGCGGGATTCCAGCCGACTCACCCGGCCCGGTTGGCCGTTGCCGCGGAGATCATACATTCCGGCCTCCAGAGTTGAAAGCCTGCCCTCCGCGGCGCGAGTGAATTGATTGACCTCGTCTCTTAGGTCGCGGAGCTCGGAGAGGATAATTTGGTCGGTTGATTCTGGCATTTGGTTCCTTAAGTTGTTGGAGATGCGAATAGAGCGGCCTCGGCGGCTCGTCGTCTAACGAGTCCATCGAGCACCTTGCCACCGGCCTTCGTCCATTGAGAAAACAAAGCAGGGGCATCCACAAAGTTGCCCTCGTTGAGGACCTCTCGGAGTGAGGATTTGAGGAAGTTGCCGATGCCGACATTGAAAGCAAAATCACAAAGCGCATCGAACTGAGACTGGTTGAGCGCAATGCGGACGCCGATGTTTACGGCATGTTCCGCCTGCGCCATATCAGCGCGGAGACGGTCATCAGCCTGTTGCTGCGTGATAACCATCCCCGGCTTAACATTGGCGGTCGAGCCGTAACCTATCGTCCATATACCTGCGCTATCCGTATACGCTGCGAGGCGCAAACCTTCGAAGGACTTGACCAAAGCCAAGCCCTTATCGCTGATTGTCATTTTTCTCTCGTTACTGGATGAAGACCTCCGTCAGAGAGACCGCGAAGATCGATGAGGCGCGTTTGTTGGCGGATGTTGCGGCCACGGTGCCGCCGTAAGCGGCGACCTCAACGGTTATCGTGTTAAGCGGAGTATTGGCCGGGATGTTTGCCGTGTAGGTGGCTTGCGCCGTGGTGGCACTCCACCGCTGCACGACGGTCGATGTAGAGCCGATGTTGACGGTGACCGTGCCATAGCCCGCCGAGGCGTTGCCGGAGATATAGCTGCTGGCCGAAGCGACGATGGCCAACGTTGCAGCGGCGGTAAGCGATACAGCAGGCCAGCTGGAGAGGATGAGATCCCCGTAGGTGGACGTCTGGGTATCCGCACCGTCGGCCGACAAGGAATCAGTTTCCGCGCCCGAGATCGTTGCGGAGGTGGAGAGATCGCCGTCGTCGTCAGCCTCATGCGCGATGGTATCGTCCAGGAGCTTGATAACGTGGGGCAGATAGTCCACCACCTCGACGGTGACGTGCGCTACATCCTTCGCCGCGACCTCTACGCCGTGGCCGATTTTTTCAAAAAATGTGCTCATATCAGTGTGTCCTCAGTATGTCGAGAGGCGCGGCGAGGAGCCCAAAAGGGGGGAAGGGCTGCAACTCGCCGCGGGGCAGTAGCACTTACGCATGCGTGCGCATTGGCACTGATTTTCATCTCTCTACATACTTAGACGTAAATCATCCCTTTCCTGCATCGCCTCTAGCGACTCGACTACGTCCGCACCCCGCTTGCCTGACTTACTCCTGCGGCGGTGATCGATGACTAACCGCCTAGTTGCGGTGATAGACCACGCAGCGATTGACCTGATATCCGTGCCTGCGTCAAGCCGCTGCCAGAGTCTGACGCTGACATCCTGTGCGATCTCCTCGGCGTCCTCAGTGGATAGGCCTCGCCGCTTAGCCTCACGCATAGAGGCCCGGCGGCAAGCAGTAATCTGTGTCTCCATCATTGTTTCCCCTCCATCGTCACGATCAGTGCCTGGAGATCACGGTCGATGGAGACGATCATGTCCATCGCATCTATAGGGTCGGGGTAGATATCTACTGGCAGTTTGGCTACGGCGGCCAATGTACTAAGTAGATCGTCCACTAACTTGTCGTCTGGACTCTGCGCGACCAACACCTCTATCGCCGCTTGCGCTGCTCGGCGGATTGCCTTGTCCCCCGGCCCAAAAAAGTGCAACGCAAGCTTGCCGATGGTCTTGCGCGTGTGGCCGCGCTCATCGTCGGTGAGGTCTGTGCGCAGCCGCTCCGATAGCTGGTACAGCAGATGTACGCCTGTGGGGTGGATCATCGGTTGCCTCCCACCGTCGCCGTTCATCGATACGCTGTCGCTATCGCCCGTGCGTGTCTGTCGCCGTCCGCCGCCGCCTCAATCGTCGCGGCGGATGGATGTAGCGACTCAGGCTGAGGCCAGCTCAGGTAGGAGCGATGACGCGTGTCGGGGACATCACGCCATGTGCGTTTGGGTTTTTTGGGCGAGGGGCGGCGGCTCATCGCGCACCTGCCCGCTTGCGACGATTGCGCTCGTGGAGCCGGGACTCGATCTCTCCGCTTACCAGCCTGAGGAAAGCCTCGGGCTCATCCGGCAGCGATGACTCCCGTCCTTCCCGGGCCAGCGCTGCCACATACATACGCCGATACGTATCGATTACTTGCGATGACGAGTCATCGGTTAGGCCGTGTTGACGACGCGCGGCTAGCTCGAGTAGGAGCATATCCATTACTGTCTCTGGGGTCATGATTTTCCCCTCCTACCTAGAGGTGCGGTAGTCGGAGTGCGCCAAATAACGTAACCACGATCCCCCGTGCATGGAGGGCTAATACTTTCCCGTCCCTCTGCGCAGGGATTATCGCGGGTAACTAATGGCGGGTCAGGAGTAAGTCAGGAGTTATCCATATATGCGCGTGGCGGGCTCGCTGCTGGCCGGGGCATGGATTCCCCTGTCCGATGGTGCAGCGATGGCGTGGCGGGCGGATTCCGGCGCGGGGCTGGGGCTGGGGGTGTCTCTCTATATGGGTTGGTCGGACATTATCCCCGGCTATGAGGGCAGGAGGGAGCGATAAGCGACCGTATGACCGTCTCTGCCTCTGCTGGCGTACGTAGGGAGCGATAAGCGACTGGAGTATGTCAGCGTTGTTGTTGTTGCTTGTTTTGCATCAATCAGGGCCCATAGGCCCTCATCATCGCGCAGCGATTGTGATGACGGTCCCTTAACCACTGACAAAGGCAAAAACTGATAAAAACTGACAAAAGCTGATACGGCGGGGTGTTTTTTCTAAAAAAACGGCAATCTCGAAAAAATAAATCGGGCAGACAAGATTAAAGATTCGGTCTGAGCCTCCCATGCGGACTAAAAGTTCGCTCGGATTGACCATTCCAAGCAGAAACACCCCGGAACTGTACAAACTATTTGGGTAAAAGGTACAAATGGTTGGTATAGTTCACCCCAAATAGCTTGTACTCCTGACCCAAAACATTGGTACAAAGGGTGCAAATCATTTGTACCCCTGACCCCAAATGATTTGTACCTTTCACTCAATCCCATATGTGAGTAAGCATTCGTAATTTCCAGGAGTCCGACTTTTTGCCGCTATGTGTGGGGCAAAAAATCGCGAAGTATACCGAATCTGCTGAGCGATCCGAGTATCAGCCCCCAGGAGAAAACGATGCAAAAGAAACTCACAACGTTGGATATATTGAGGGACGCACGTAATAGCGGCTTGTTCAGAAAAGCGGCGCAATCACTCTATTATCACTTGGCCCTCCGAGCGGATCAGAGCAAACAATACTCCACATACGTTGGGTACCCGACTCTCTGCGCTGACACTGGTCTCGACGCGAAAACTCTACAGAAGGCAGCTGCCGAGTTGGAGGATCAGGGGCTGATTCGGCGCGTCGTGCGGCCAAACCACTCCAACATTTGGTTCTTGAATGTTACGGCGGTACGGGATGCCGTTGAAAGGATAAGGGAAAATGATGTCGAAAGCCCGTTCCGGCAGCCGGATATTGAGGGGGCTGAGGTTTAGCCCCAAAAACGCAACCGCCTGGGTGGACTCCCAGGCGGTTGCGTTTTCAACCTTTGGTGCTATCTCCCGGGGATCGTTACCCATGTCTGTGACATACCCGCAGCGTATCCTATCGCATACGCCCGCATCGTCGTGCCCGCGATGCGGGCATCGATCTTGACGCCAATCTCCTCCGCGTATCGCTCTGCGTCGCGCCACGCCCATAGAGCTCGGCTTCGCGCCTCATCCATGATCGTGCGATCCCTCTGGTGATAGGCTCGACGCGCTGCACAGTGGTAGGCAACAGAGGCGTCTATCCGCCGGAGCAGCTCAGCGCGGAGAGCCGGTGTAGGGTCGTAGTAGCGAGTCCGGACAAGAGAGGCGATATAGCTAGCCATTGCCACGCACCTTTCCCCGCGGGCGCGGGACGACGACCAACCAGCCCTTGCGGGGGATGGTGATCATCCAGGGCAGGTCACGACCAGGACCGGAGTGTCTGTCGATCAACTCCCGGAAGATCTCGGGAGAGAGACGGCGACGGGGCGGTTGCCTACTGCGATTACGACGGTTGCGTCGGGGTGGTTTCCAAGCTGCTCCCGGAAGTATTTGCGGCTGGATTTGCGGGTGGGGCGGCGGTGCTCACTGCGTGACCGTAGGGGGTAGTGCTCAGCTGTGATCATGCCGTTTTAATTACAATTAATGGCGATCGTTAATCCACTTATTTTTTTTCTCGGCGCTGTATAGCGCGATGTATAGCGCCAAGCAAAATGAGCGGGCAATAATCCCCTTACGCACGGGGCGATGGGTATTAGCCCCCATGAACGTTGCACAGGAACGCAAACAGACGCAAGCAGTGGAACCTCTCCTCTATGACCGCAAGACGGCAGCGCGTCTGCTGTCGGTGTCGGTGCGGTCGGTGGACTATATGGTGGCCAGTGGTAAGCTGGGGCATCGCAGGATAGGGAGCAGGGTGCTCATCCCCGCGGGGCAGGTGCGCCGGATGGCAGAGACCGGTTGTCCCTATGGGGTGATGGGGGAGTGAGGACGAGAGCACACATATATATAGTTGGGCGAAAAAGAGACCCACGGGTTACCGCACCGTGGGTCTCTTTTTGCGTTTTGCACAACTTTGTGTCGCTTGTAGCGCAAAAGTATCCCATGCCCAAAAACAACCAAAGGCGACCCGCTTCGAGGTCGCCTCTAAACTATTGATTTCGTTGGGCTTTCTGGTGGCGGTGACTGGAATCGAACCAGTGACCTACGGGTTATGAGTCCGTCGCTCTAACCATCTGAGCTACACCGCCGGGGTGTCGTGCTTCCAGCGGGCGATCCGCGAAACAGCAACTTCTCTATTCTACGGCAGCGAGACGATTTAGGGAATAGGGGGTGTGGAACACGCGCCGGTTCGCCGATCTGCTCGTTTCTGCGCGGCGGGGAGTATCATTTCCCAATCGGGCAAGTCTAAAAGGCATGACCTGAAACGGATGCGGTGCGTCCGAGTGGTTTTCTTATCTGGAGCGGTATGCCGAAGAGTGCGAAGTTAGGTTTGCTGGGTGTGTCGGTTGTGGTGTTGCTCGGTTTGTTTCTGGGCGTGAACTGGAGTGGGGTACACGCCGCAGGGGATGAGCATCAGGAAGGTGCTTACCGGCAGATCAATGTGTATGGCGAGGTGCTGCAACACATTCAGAGCGACTATGTTGAGGAACCGAACATCACGAAGGTGACGCATGGTGCGATGCGTGGGCTGCTTGAGTCGCTTGATGCGGACTCAAGCTACCTGTCGCCGGAGGATTTTAAGACCTGGAAGGACGCGAAGATGGGCAAGGCCCAGATTGGCGTTACGGTCTCAAAGCGCTTTGGCTATGCGACGGTGGTGAGCGTAACGGCTGGCTCGCCGGCGGATAAGGCTGATTTGAGTGATGGCGATATTCTCGAAGCGATTGAAGGCAAGGATACGCGTAATCTTTCTCTGGCCACGATTCAGCTGATGATGGCGGGTGCTCCGGGTTCCGAGCTGAAGCTCGCAGTGTTGCGTCCGCGTTCGGCCAAGCCTGAGCCGGTTACGGTGAGCCGCGTCGTGATGCCGGAGGCTCCGGTGCAGGAGACGGCGTATGAGAACGGAAGCATTGAGTATCTGAAGCCAGCGTCGGTGGATAAGGACCATGTTTCGGCGATCGAAGGCAAGATTCGCTCGGCCGGCAAGGCACAGCCTGCGAAGAAGATTCTGCTCGACCTGCGCGATGTTTCCACCGGCGATATGGCCGAAGCGATACGGTTGTCGAACCTCTTCCTGGATAAGGGAACGATTGCGACGCTGGAAGGCCAGACTGTAGCCAAGCAGACGTATACCGCCGAGGCTTCAAAGGCGGTGAATACGAACTCGCCGGTCGTTGTGCTGGTGAATCGCGGAACGTATGGCGCTGCGGAGCTTGTGGCAGCTGCTCTTGCCGACAACAAACGTGCTGAGCTGGTGGGTGAGCGCACCTTTGGCGAGGGTTCGCAACAGAAGACCTTCGAGATGCCGGATGGTGGCGCGCTGCTGCTGACGGTGGCAAAGTACGCCTCACCGAACGGAAAGAAGTTTGAGGATGAGGGCGTGACACCGGGAACGCTGGTTGCAACGACCGATCCGGATGTCGATGACTCGGAGACGAACGATACGAAGGTGGCTGGCGCGGAGAAAAATGCACCGAAGAAGCAGGCATCGCCCGCAGCTGCGGATGATCAGCTGAACAAGGGGCTGGATCTGCTGAAGGCCAAGGCCGCCTAAGCCTGGCGGAACGAGCGTTGAGGGAGGAGGGGCAGGCCGCTGGCTTGTCCCTCTTTTCGGTTTTCGGGAGAAGAGTTTTTTGCTGCGGGGTCGAGGCGAAGCATTTGCGCGCGTTGGCATCGTAAGATGGTGAGGCCGTGCAAAGCAAAGGAACCAAGGAGTCGTTGCGCAAGCGTGCGCCGAAGGTGCGTGAGTCGCTGTGGCGCGCCATGCGTGAGTTTCCGTTCAGGGAGCCGGAGTTTCGTTCGCGCAAGATTGCGGCGAGAGCCTCGTTCTGGTTGCTGATCTGCGCCTCCGCGGTCTTTGGCGTGATGGTCGGGCTGATGCTGATGTACTCGATCAACCTGCCGCAGATGACGGACCTGGAGCGCTACCGTCCGAGCACGACGACCGAGCTGCTGGATGTGCATGGCAAGGTCTTTGGATCCTTTGCGCTGGAGCGCCGCGTGGTGGTGCCGTATACGGATTTCCCTCCGGTGCTGCGTGACGCGATTTTGTCCATCGAAGACAAGAACTTCATGACGAATGGCGGCGTGAACCTGATTCGCGTGGTGGGTGCGGCGTGGAAGGATCTGCACTCCAAGCAGAGGTCGCAGGGGGCGTCGACGCTGACGATGCAGCTGGCGCGCAATCTCTTCTTGTCCAGCGAGAAGACCTATGGGCGCAAGCTGCAGGAGATTTTTCTGACGCTGCAGATTGAGCGCCACTTTACCAAGCCGCAGATCTTTGCGCTGTATGCAAACCAGATTTATCTGGGGCGCGGAACGTATGGCTTTGAGGCGGGAGCCAACTACTACTTCTCAAAGCATGCGCGTGATCTGACGTTGCCGGAGGCCGCGTTGCTGGCGGGGTTGCCGAAGGGGCCGGAGGAGTACTCGCCGGTGCGCCATCCGGAGCGTGCGCTGAAGCGGCGGAACCTGGTGTTGAGTGAGATGTACGAGGATCACAAGATCTCGCTTGAGGACTATACCGAGGCGAAGCTGGCTCCGCTAGGGTTGAAGATCGAAGCGCCGTCGAGCACAGAGGCTCCGTACTTTGTGGAAGAGGTGCGGCGTCAGCTGGAGCGCGAGTACGGCGTGGAGGAAGCACATGGGGCAGGGCTGCGTGTGTATACCTCGCTCGACCTGAACCTGCAGCGCGTGGCGAACAAGGCGGTTCTGGACGGGCTGGCGACGTATGAGCGCCGGCGCGGATGGAAGGGCCGGTTGCAGAATGTGTTGGCAAGCGGACAGGAGCTGGATGAGTACAAGCATCCTGACTGGCAGATGCCGATTACGGAAGGGGCTTACTTCCATGCGCTGGTGACCGAGGTTACCCCGGGGCGTATGACGGTGCGGATTGGCAAGATGGATGCCACGATGACGCCGGTGGATTGGGCGTGGACGCAGCAGATCAAGGCAACGGAGCTGGCCAAGCCGGGCGACATTGTTTACGTCCGCGTAGGAACGGGGCATGTGACGCTTTCGACGATTCCGGATGCCTCGAAGCTGGATGCGTCGACGGCGGTGGAGCCGAAACCGGTGAACCCGGATGCTCCGCTGCATGTCGTGCTGGAGCAGGATTCGGGCGCGCAGGCCGCGCTGATGGCGGTGAATAACTCGAACGGTGAAGTGCTGGCGATGGTGGGCGGACGCGACTTTGCCTTGAGCCAGTACAACCGGGCGACGCAGGCGGAGCGCCAGGTGGGCTCTTCGTTCAAGCCGTACGACTATGTAGCGGCGTTTGAGGCGGGGATGAAGCCGTATGACACGGTACTGGATGCTCCGGCGAGCTTCTATACGCCGAACGGCCCGTATACGCCGCACAACTATGAGTCGAACTGGCGGGGGCAGATGTCGCTGGTCGATGCGTTTGCGGAGTCCCGCAATATTCCTGCGCTGCGGTTGGCCGATAAGGTAGGGATCAAGAAGGTGATCGAGGTGGCGCGGCGCTTTGGGGTGACCTCGCGCCTGCCGACGTTCCTGCCGGTTGCGATCGGCTCCGCGGGCATTACGCTGACGGAGCAGGTGGCCAGCTATTCGGTTTTTCCGAATGACGGCATCCGGATTGCGCCGCACTATATCCGGCGCGTGACGCAGGCGGATGGTTTGCCGCTCGACCAGCCGAAGCCCGAGGTGCGCGAGGTGATCTCGGTCAACATTGCGCGCGAGATGATGGTGCTGCTGGAGGCGGTGGTGCAGCAGGGTACGGCTGCCGCCGCGTCGCAGATGCACCACGCCTTTGGTGGAAAGACGGGAACGACCAACAGCTTTACCGATGCGTGGTTCCTTGGCTTCTCGCCCTCCGTTACCTGTGGAACCTGGATGGGCTTTGACGATCCGGCGCAGACGCTGGGCGACAAGGAGACGGGAGCCAAGGCTGCGTTGCCGATGTGGATGGAGTTTATGAAGAGCGCGGTGGCGGATGTTCCGAATGAACAGTTCTCCACCTACAACGCACCGAAGCGCCAGTTGGAGGTTCCGGTGACGCCTGCGTCCTCCGCCGCAAAGACGGGCGCCGCGAAGCCGGGAGAGGATGAAGACGAGGACGACGACGCACCGCATGCACCGGCGGTGAATAATCGGATGGCCCCGGCGGACGCGTCTCCGGCGGAGTCTCCTGCGAGAGGCGCGGCTAAGCCTGCGAGCGTTACCCGCCCCAGGGTGGTACCGGAGCCAAAGCCGGTGCTGCACTATCAGGAGTCCTTTGCGGTGCAGCCGCATGCGGGGACGGGCCGCTAGGCTGTCTTAGCGGAGCGGGTGGGCGATGCCTGCGTCGCAGAGAGCGAAGAAACGCTGGGCTTTCTGCACGTCGCGCAGGATCTGGGCTTTGAGCGCTTCGGGCGATTCAAAGCGTTGCTCGGCGCGGAGACGTGCGAGGAAGGTAAGCTCCAGCGGCGTGCTCTCGGTGAGCTCAAGGGGCTCAAAGTCAAAGAGGAAACTTTCGACGGCAAAACTATCGGCGCCGAAGGTGGGCCGGTTGCCGGCGTTGGTGACGCCGCGGAAGGTGCGCTCGAAGGCCCCCTCGCCGATGCGTAACGTGGTGATGTAGACGCCGTTCTCCGGCAGAAGGCCGCTGTAGGGAGCAAGGTTCACGGTGGGCACGGTGTACTTGCTGCCGTAGCCGCGTCCGTGTGCGGGCGTGGAGCGCACGCTGAAGGAGCGGCCGAGAAGGGCGCGGGCCTGAGAGAGCGCACCGGCGGCAATGAGCTTGCGAATACGGCTGGAAGAGACAGGGGAGCCGCGCAGGACGAGCGGGTTCCAGGCGCGGACCTCGAAGGCGCACTCGTGGCCGAGCTGGGCGAGCGAAGCGATGTCGGCTTCAGCGCCGTGTCCGAAGCGGAAGTTTTCGCCTTCGTGCACTTCGATGGCATGCATGGCGTCACGCAGAACGCTTTCGGCGAAAGCGCGCGCGGTGGTCTGGCGGAGAGCGTCGTCAAACCGAAGTACAAGCGTGGCGTCGAGGCCGGTGGCTTCGAGCAGTCGCAGCTTTTCGTCGAGCGGAGTGAGCTGGCGCAGCTCG
Source organism: Acidobacteriaceae bacterium (assembly GCA_028283625.1). GTDB lineage: Bacteria > Acidobacteriota > Terriglobia > Terriglobales > Acidobacteriaceae > Granulicella. The sequence continues at coordinate 208,063 of JAPWKG010000027.1, forward strand.
CGTTCAGGGCGCAGCACGGTGACCGGATGAGGATCGAAGGTGACGGCAACGGCCAGCGCTCCGAGCTTTTCGGCACGTGCGCGCACGCTCTCGATCACCATGGTGTGTCCACGATGGACGCCATCGAAGTTGCCGATGGTGACCACGGTGCGGAGATCGGGGTTGTGGGCCTGTGCGAATTCGGAGAGAGAACGGAAGATCTTCATGGGCAACGGTGAGGCGGGGTTGGCACGCGGGAGCGCACGGGATCAGGAGGCCTCTGCTGGAAAGGAGGCGAGGGAGAACTCCAGCGTAAGGCCATCATGCGCCAATTGGATGTGCGGTGGAAGCTCGGCGTTGACGGTGTTGTGGTCGAGGTCGTGGGAGATGTGCGTAAAGAAGGCGCGGCGGGGTTTGAGCAGCTCCACGAGCTCGACGGCCTTGTCGAGATGAGCGTGGGAGGGATGCGGCTCGCGGCGCAGGGCGTCGAGGATGAGGATGTCGAGATTCTGCAGACGGTCGCGGCTGGGCTCGGGGATATCGCTCATATCGGTGAGGTAGGCGCAGGAGCCGATGCGATAGCCGGCGATGGTGTTGCGGCCGTGGGTAACGGGGATGCGCTCGATGGTGGCACCGAAGAGTTCGAGCGTGGTGCCGAGCTCGGTGGAGAGGCGATTCATTTCCACGCGCGCGGAGGTGGGATAACGATCGACCTTGCGGAAGGTGTAGTCGAAGATGCGTTCGATGACCTGCGCGGTAGCGTCGTCGGCGTAGAGGGGCAGCCCCTGTGGTTTGCCGAAGGAGAGGGGACGGAGATCGTCCATACCGAGGACGTGGTCGGCGTGGCCGTGTGTGTAGAGCACGGCGTCGAGACGCATGAGGCGCTCGCGAACGGCCTGAACGTGAAAGTCCTGACCGGTGTCGATGAGCACGTTGTGCCCGTTGTAGCGGAGCAGAGCGGAGGCTCGCGTTCGGCGGTTGGGCGATCCGGGCGTGTACGCATCGGTGCAGACCGCGCAGGTGCAGCCGAGCGTAGGCACGCCCATGGAGGTGCCGGTTCCGAAAAAGGTCAACGTAGCGTTCAAAAGACGATCCTGAAGAGGCGTGCGTTCCGGGTGAGGGACGGGGTGGCAGGGCCGCGTTTTAGCGGACGATGCTGGGGCCGCCCGGGACCGGAGGCATGGAGCCGGGAGCGCCGGGGTTACGCTGCGCAGCCTGTTGCGAAAGTGCCTGCGTGACTTCGAGGAAGCCCATGTGCCCTTCAAAGAGCGCGGTCTGGAGGAGCTTTTCTTCGTCGGGCGAGAGATTGCCCTTGGTCTTCTCGGCGAGGACGTTGAGCATGTCGACGGTGGAGCGTGCGCCCATGAGATCAACCTGTGCCGGCTGTCCGGGCTCAGGCGCGCCGCCGAGCTGGATCAGGGCCTGCATGTAGAGCGATTGAACGAGGCGGTCAAAGGTCATGGGCGGGAGGTGCTTTCCGCCGGGGTCCATGGCGCGAACGGCGGTGTCGAGACGGTCGACGGTCGCGTCGTAGGCGCGGCGCGCCTGTTCGAGCTGCTCGGCAGGGATCTCGGGCAGCGGCGGAGCTTCGGGCGCTTCGACGGGGGCGGCGGCTTCCGGCTCGGAGACGAGCTGAGGGCCACGCACGGCTTCGGTGGCCGGGGCTGCGGGAGCTTCGCTGGCGGTAGGCTCGGGGGCGCGCTCTTCGTGGGGAACGTCCGGGCGAAACTCGCCCTCGGCGGTGAACTTGCGGCGGTCATTGATGACGAATGGCTTATCGGACATGGACTCTTCTCGTTGGCTGAATTTTAGCCGGTCGTGATGATGGTGGTGATTGTGATGCGAACGGGGGGCGGGTGGCTGGCCGGAGGCGCTATTTCCGCGGGATGGCCTGGCCTCCGGCGTAGGTGATTGTGGTCTTGATCTCGAGGAACTCTCGGCGGGCGTAGCCGAGGGCGTAGAGCTTGTCGCCGATCTGCGTGACGGAGGTGAGCTCGCCAGCGGATTTGCCGTTGGCCTCCAGCGGAGCGGGGAGCTCGGTGGGCAGAGCCCCGGAGAGCTCGAAGGCGGTGAAGAGGCGATGGACCTGTCCGCGTGAACGGATGCGCTCGACGATCTCCTGGCCGAGGTAGCAGCCTTTATTGAAGTGCAGCGCGTGGGGCTGGTTGGTCTCCTGCGGAAGGTCTTTGGCCGTGTCGGTGTTGCGGATGTCGGTGCCGTAGAGCGGAGTGCCGGAGAGGACGCGTTCGGCTTCGAGCACATCAGCGCCTGCCTCAGGCAGAGAGAGCGCGGACTGAAGGGCGGCGAGCGTGGACGGCGCCGCGAAGAGCTCGAACCGGTTGGCCTGCTGGGGGGTGAGGATCAGGAGCGAACCGTGCGCGGTCTCTGCCTGCGTGAGGCTGAGGGGAGCGGGAGCGGTCAGGCCGAGCTGCTGCAGAGACGCTGGAGCGGAGGGCCCGAGCAGAAGAAGTCCCGGCTCGCCGGTGAGGGCGGGGGAAAGCTCGACGTCATCCATAATGATGAACTTATCGAGAAGCTGCTGGAGGGCTTCGATCTGCTCGGTGCTGGTTTCCAGCAGAAACGTGACCGGTTCGCCGTGCTCGCGGTAGATGTAGCTATCGCCCTGGATACGGCCCTGAGCGTTGAGCAGGAAGTTGTAGCTGCCCTGGCCGGGCTGAAGCGCCTGGATTGAGTTGGTCACCATGCCGTTGAGCCAGCGGGTGGCGTCGGAGCCAGTGATGCGCAGGAAGGCTCGGCCGTCGAGGCGGGCGAGAGCGGCGGATTCGAGGAGCGGCTGGATCTGGTCTGGAGAAATCATGCGTCGTTCGATTGGATGATAGGGGCCGCGGGCGAGATGCGAGCGGCGTCTTGTCCATTGTAGTGATCGGGGAAGCATCGTACGAGTGCGGGGAGCCGGGGCGAGGTTGCCTGAGAGATGAGGCGCGCTCGGCTGATGCAGCGGAAGGCGAGGAACGGCGTGGAGCGAAGGCGTGGGAAGGGAGCGAGAAACTAACTCCTCGCCTGCGCAAGCGTCAAAAGTGTGGGTAGACTCGTGCTTAGCGTGAGTTGCTTTAGGAGGCCGTTGGTTTGGATCGTAGCGCTGGGGTAGGTTTGGTGGGGATTGGTCTTCTGGCGGTGACGCTGCCGTTGATGGCTCAGACGGCGCCGGGGGCCGACAGCAAGCTGTCGGAGGCTCAGAAGGCAGACCTGCAGGCGAGCAAAGACGACATTCTGAAGTTTGCGAGCAAGGATACGGGGCTTACGATTCATAAGCCGGTCAAGCTGGTCTTTGTCGATCGCGATGCGGTGAATAAAGAGCTGCGCGTGAAGTTTGACGAGGACAAGTCGAACAAACGGATGGAGCGCTCGGAGCTGGTGCTGAAGAAGTTCGGACTACTGGACCAGGACTTTCAGCTGCGTCCGTTTCTGCTGAACCTGCTGACGGAGCAGATCGCCGGTTTTTATGACAACAAGACCAAGCTGATGACGCTGCTGGACTGGGTTCCGATTGATCAGCAGAAGCCGGTGATGGCGCATGAGCTGACGCATGCGTTGCAGGACCAGAAGCTTGGCCTGCGGAAGTGGGAAGACCCGGAGCCGGAGGGCATTGCCAAGACGGTGAAGGAAGATAACGAGCATGTGGCCACGGATGAGGCCGGGACGGCGCGAGAAGCGGTGCTCGAAGGGCAGGCAATGGTGAGCTTTGCCGACTATATGCTGCGGCCGATGGGCAAGACGCTGAAGGATGTGCCACAGTTGGGCGAGCAGCTGCAGAACGGTGCAGGCGATCAGTCCGACTCCCCGATTCTGTCGCGAGCGCCGCTGGTGCTGCAGCAGTCGCTGCTGTTCCCGTATACGAGCGGTATGGGGTTTGAGCAGGAGATTCTGATGAAGGCGGGAACCAACCGCGCCTTTACCGGGGTGCTGGATGCTCCGCCCAATACGAGTGCTGAGATTCTGCATCCGCAGGCCTATCTTGCGAAGACCGCGATGCCTCTGCTGCATCTGCCGGATCTGCATCCGGCGCTGGAGCAGGCCGGCTGGGAGCCGTATGACGTGGGCGTGATGGGCGAGCTGGATGTGCGCATGACGGCAGAGCTCTTCGGGGGACGCCCGCTGGCTACCGCTCTGGCTCCGAACTGGAGCGGAGGGGTGTATCTTGCCGCGCAGAAAAAAGATGCTACCGAGCAGGAGAAGCAGACGACAAAGTCCATTGCGATTCTGTACAGCTCCCAGTGGAAGAATCCGGATTCGGCGGAGAGCTTCTTTCATGTCTTCGAGATGCAGCTCCCGCGGCAGTATGACGGATTGAAGCGCGTGCCGGAGAAGGAGCAGAGCGGCGATGAGCGCGTGTACTCCACCCGCGAAGGGGATGTGTTGCTGGTTCGCAACGGAGCAACGGTGTGGGTGAGCGAGGGCTTCGATCTGGAGATGGCCCGGAAGCTGCGAGCGCAGGTGGAGGCGGTGAATCCTGCAGGAAACGGACCGGTGATGCAGGCCGCGGGGCGTGGCGTAAAGCTGATGCCGGTGCAGGGCGAGGGACTGCTCGAAGACCTGGGACGATGGACGGGAGAGTTCGGGATGATGCGTGCGGTATTGCCTCGGTAACGCTGTTCTGGTTCTCCCTGGCAGGACGAGTTGATCGGCTTGAGCCGGGCACCACAAACCGTGGATGGACCAATAGAAAAGGCCCCGGAATGCTCCGGGGCCTTTCTGCGTGCGTTTGTGGTGAGGCCGGGTCTAGTGTCCGGGGTTCTGCGAGATGGTCATAAGGCTGAGGTTCTGGAGTCCGTGAACCCAACGGGCCGGTTTCTTGTCCGTATTGTTGATGAGCTGAATAAGTCCGCCGTCGGTGTCCGGCAAACCGGATTTCATGATGGCCACGATGATCTGCCCCTTGGAGAAGTCGGGGAAGGCTTCGGCGCCTGCGTAGAGGACGTAATAGTTATCGGTGCCGGTGGCGACGAGGGCGGAGTGCAGCAACATGTGCTGATTCTCCGAAGAAAGGGTCAGACCACCTTTGGCGAGAACGTCAGCGAGCAGTGGGCCGGAGTAGGTTTCGTCGCCGTTGCTGTGCGCGTTGTGTACGTGCAGGGTGACCTGCGGGAGAGCGGTGAGGTCTTCGATGGTGAGCGTGGTGACGCGGCCTTCGACGATGACGTTGAGGCCGTGGGAGGCGGGCACGGGCTTGTGGGCCGGCATGGCCGCGGCTGGAGTCTGGTCCTGCGCGAAAGCCGCTGGCGAAAGGGCGAGAGCCGCAAAAAGGAGAGGCATCGAAAGCTTCATGGGGGAAGGGTACGCCCTTTCAGGGAAGCCGTCCGGGGAAAATTTGTGCGAATTTCGCACGGGTCAGAATCGGACGTCCTATATCACAAGAAAGCCGTATACTGTCCGCATGTCGATCGTTCGCAATATTGGCGCCATTGCTAAAGGGATGTCGATTACGCTGGGTGAAGCTTTTAAGCCGACCGAGGTGGAGAACTATCCCGACGGCAAAGGGCCAATGCGCGGCGCGATCTTCCAGGAACGTTTTCGCGGTAAACACCAGCTGCAGCGGGATGAGAACGGCCTGGAGAAGTGCGTGGCCTGCTTTTTGTGCGCCGCTGCCTGCCCTTCGAACTGCATTTACATAGAGGCCGACGAGAATACAACCGAGCACCGAATCTCTTCGGCAGAGCGCTATGCGAAGGTCTACAACATTGACTACAACCGCTGCATCTTTTGTGGCTACTGTGTCGAGGCTTGTCCGACGGATGCCATTACGCACGGACACGGGTTTGAGCTGGCGAGCCTGAACGCGACTACGATGGTGATGCGTAAGGAAGATTTGCTGGTTCCTGTTGCAGCGGGTCTTCCTCACTCCGGTACAGAAAAGGCCGAGGCGCTTTCGTAGAGAAAAGAAAGATTCGAAACAAACCAGATTCGAATCGATACCGGCGAGCCCCTCGGGCTCGCCTTTGTTCTGATGTTTTGAGGAGTTGCAGATGCAGGGAATTCACCCGCTCAGGAAATTGATGGATGAGCGTATCGCGATTATCGATGGCGCGATGGGGACAACGATTCGCACGTATGGCATGACCGAGAAGGATATTCGCGGCGATCGCTGGGCTGATGCCGATAAGGACATGCTGAACAACGGCGACCTGTTCTCGATCACGCAGCCGAAGATGATCTGCGATATTCATCGGCGGTTTCTGGAGGCTGGTGCGGACATTATCGAGACGAATACCTTTGGTGCGACGAGCATCTCGCAGAGCGAGTTCTTTGTGGAAGACCCGCGTGAGCGTGGTGAGCGGAAGGATCCTGCGTTCTACCAGAGCGTGCTGGAGAACCCGATGCTGCGCGATCTTGCGTGGGAGATCAACGAAACGAGCGCGCGGCAGTGCCGTGAGTGGGCGGACCGTGTGGCGAATGACACGGGTGTGCAGCGCTTCGTCGCAGGTGCGATTGGGCCGCTGACGGTGAGCCTTTCGAACTCGCCGGATGCGGATGATCCGGGCTTCCGTGTGGTGACGTTTGATCAGGTGCTGGTGGCGTACAAGGAGCAGACGCGCGCGCTGATTGCGGGTGGTGTGGACACGCTGCTCGTGGAGACGATCTTCGACTCGCTGAATGCGAAGGCTGCGTTGGTGGCGATTCGCGAGGTGTTTGACGAGGACGGGTTGGAGTTGCCGGTACAGATTTCTGCGGCTGTGGGTCGTGGTGGCGAGACGTTGATTTCGGCGCAAACGACGGAGGCTTTCTGGAATGCGGTCGCGCATGTGAAGCCGCTGAGCGTGGGGTTGAACTGCTCGCTGGGGCCGGATTTGATGTTCCCATTTTTGACGGAGCTTTCGGGCAAGGCGAAGACGTCGGCGGTGAGTGCGTATCCGAATGCGGGTCTGCCGAATCCTTTGTCGGAGACGGGGTTTGATCTGGGGCCGGAGGATATGGGGCGCTTCCTTGGCGGCTTTGCGCAGGATGGGCTGATCAATATTGCCGGTGGATGCTGTGGCAATACGCCGGAGCATATTGCGGCGATTGCGAAGGCTGTGCGGGGTGTGGCTCCACGGAGTTTTGATCGAGAGTTGGTGAAGGCGTGAGTGTAGTCGAGACAAAACCTTTGCGGCTTTCGGGTTCACAGCCGTTTACGCAGCAGCCGGGCGTGTACCTGATGATTGGCGAGCGTACGAATGTGGCGGGGTCGCCTAAGTTCGCGAAGCTGATTAAGGAAGGTAAGTACGAAGAGGCTGTGAGCGTGGCTCGGCAGCAGGTGGAGAATGGCGCGAACGTCATCGACATCTGTATGGACGAGGGCATGATCGACGGCGTGGCCGCGATGACGCGCTTCCTGCAACTGCTTGCGAGTGAGCCTGAAGTGGCGAAGGTGCCGTTCATGGTGGACTCCTCGAAGTGGGAGGTCATCGAGTCCGGCCTGAAGTGCCTGCAGGGCAAGGGAATTGTCAACTCGATCTCGCTGAAGGAAGGTGAGGAGAAGTTTCTGGCGAACGCGCGCACGGTGCTGAAGTATGGCGCTGCTGTGGTCGTGATGGCGTTCGACGAACAGGGGCAGGCGGCGACGTATGAGGACAAGATTCGCATCTGCGAGCGTGCGTATCGGCTGCTTGTCGATGTGGTTGGGTTCCCGCCGGAAGACATCATCTTCGATCCGAACATCCTGACCGTGGCGACGGGCATGGAGGAGCACAACAACTACGCGGTCGACTTCATTGAGGCGACGCGTTGGATCAAGCAGAACCTGCCGCATGCGAAGGTGTCGGGTGGTGTGTCGAACATCTCGTTCAGCTTCCGCGGCAACAATAAGGTGCGCGAGGCGATGCACTCGGCGTTTCTGTACTACGCGATTGGCGCGGGTATGGATATGGGCATCGTCAATGCGGGCATGCTGGAGGTGTACGAGGAGATTGAGCCGGAGCTGAAGGTGTTGGTTGAGGATGTGTTGCTCAATCGGCGCGAGGATGCGACGGAGCGGCTGGTGGAGTTTGGCGAGGCCTTGAAGGCTGCTGGTGCAGGCACGAGCGCGGCTGAAGAGAAGAAGATCGAGGCTTGGCGCGAAGGCACGGTGGAAGAACGTTTGAGCCACGCGCTGGTGAAGGGCATCGACACGTACATCGATATCGACACGGAAGAGGCACGCGCCAAGCTGGGGCGTCCGCTGCTGGTGATCGAAGGCCCGTTGATGGCGGGCATGAGCGTCGTGGGCGACCTGTTTGGTGCGGGCAAGATGTTCCTGCCGCAGGTGGTGAAATCGGCGCGCGTGATGAAGAAGGCTGTGGCGTATCTGACGCCGTTCATGGAGGCCGAGAAGGCCGCGCTTGCTGCTGCGGGCGTTGAGGTGAAGGCGCAGGGCAAGATCGTGCTGGCGACGGTGAAGGGCGATGTGCATGACATCGGCAAGAACATCGTGGGCGTGGTGTTGGCGTGCAACAACTACGAGGTGATCGACATGGGCGTGATGGTGCCTGCGGAGAAGATCCTCGATCGCGCGAAGGAAGTGAAGGCCGACATCATTGGATTGAGCGGGTTGATTACGCCGTCGCTCGATGAGATGGTGCATGTGGCGCGCGAGATGGAGCGGCAGGGATTCAAGGTGCCGTTGCTGATCGGCGGTGCGACGACGAGCCGTGCGCATACGGCGATCAAGATTGCACCGCATTACTCGCAGCCGGTGGTGCATGTGCTGGATGCTTCGCGCGCGGTGCCGGTGACGACGGCGTTGCTGAGCGAAGAGAGCTCAGAGGAGTTCAAGAGCAAGCATGCGGCCGAGTATGAGGCGGTGCGTCAGCAGCACTCTGCGCCGCAACAGAAGCTGGTGCCGATTGAACAGGCGCGTAAGCTGCGGACGCCGATTGCGTGGCGCGAGGAAGACCTGGCGAAGCCCTCGTTCACGGGCGTGCGGGTGCTGGAAGACTTCTCGCTGACGGAGTTGGCCGAGTACATTGACTGGTCGCCGTTCTTCCATGCGTGGGGGCTGCGCGGTTTGTATCCGCGGATTCTTGACGATGAGAAACAGGGCGCAGAGGCGCGCAAGCTGCTGGCCGATGGCAAGGCGATGCTGGAGCGCATGGTGCGCGAGAAGTGGGTGACGGCGCGCGGCGTGTATGGCTTGTTCGAGGCCAATGCGGTGGGCGATGACGTGGTGTTGGCGGACGGTACGGTGCTGCATTTTCTGCGTCAGCAAGCGGTGCGTGAGGGCGATGTGTGTCGATCGCTTTCCGACTACATTGCGCCGAAGGAGACGGGGCTGAAGGACTCGATCGGGATGTTTACCGTGACGAGCGGGATTGGGCTGAAGGAGATCGTCGAGCGCTTCCGCGCGGAGCACGATGACTACTCGGCGATCATGGCGGAGGCGATTGCAGATCGTCTTGCTGAGGCGTTTGCGGAGCGACTGCACAAGCAGGTACGCGATGATTGGGGCTTCGGCCTGACCGAGAACCTTACGCCGGAGGAGTTGATTCGCGAGGGCTATCGCGGCATTCGTCCTGCGCCGGGGTATCCGGCGTGTCCGGATCATACGGAGAAGGGCACGATCTGGCGCGTGCTGGATGTGGAGGCGCAGACGGGAATCGTGCTTACCGAGAGCTTTGCGATGTGGCCGGGGTCGAGTATCTCGGGTATCTACTTCGGGCATCCCGAGGCACGGTATCTGGCGGTAGGCAAGATGGATCGCGATCAGATTGCAGAGTATGCGGAGCGCAAGGGCTGGACGCTGGAAGAGGCTGAGCGTTGGCTGGGGCCGAACCTGGGGTACGAGCCAGCGTAAGGCTGGGGAGGAAGCCAGGAGGGTACGGCTTACGGGCCAGGGTGTTTGCACTCTAGTCAACGCTGGTGCTATAAATAATCCATTCACCCACGCAAGTGGGCGGATTTCATGCAGAGTGGCTGAGGGACGAGCCCTGAGACGCCACGACAACCGGACAGAACAAAGGCGTACCGGTGTCAACTCTCTCCTGGAAGGCGCAGGGAACATGAGATTCGGTGGCAGCCTCTTTAGGTGACTGCATCCGCGTACTCAAAATTCCTGTGGGCTGAAACGCGGCGCCCTCTTCAAGAGAAAGTAAGTCTCAGCGACGTTCCCGGGCAAGATCTGCTGGGAGGACGTTTCATGTCGGATTCGCAGTGTACCGTGTATGAGCTGAAGTGCCCGGAGTGCAAGAAGGGCTTTGGCAATGTTCCGTTGTCGGCTTGCCCTGATTGCCTGGCGCCGCTGGAGGTGCAGTATGACCTGGAGAGCGTGCGCGGCCGCTTTACGAAGGAGTCGGTTGCAGCCGGTCCGGCTAATATCTGGCGCTACAAGGAACTGCTTCCGATTCCGGAAGGATGCCAGCCCGACCTTCCTGTTGGCTTTACGCCGCTGGTGAAGGCGGAGCGTCTGGGCAAGCGTATCGGCGCGAAGAATCTTTATGTGAAGAACGACGCTGTTTGCTTTCCGACGCTGAGCTTTAAGGATCGCGTCGTTGCTGTTGCACTGGCCAATGCGCAACACTTCGGCTTTGATGTGGTGGGATGCTCCTCGACCGGTAATCTGGCAAACTCTGTGGCGGCACAGTCGGCTCGTCTGGGAATTCGCGCCTGCATTCTGGTGCCTGCAGATCTGGAGCCGGCAAAGATTCTGAATACGCTGGTCTATGGCGCGAAGCTTGTGCGCATCGACGGCAACTATGACCATGTGAACCGTCTCTGCACGCTGATTGCGGACGAGTACCGTTGGGGCTTTGTGAATGTGAACCTTCGCCCGTACTACGCGGAAGGCTCGAAGACGGTGGGCTATGAGATTGCGGAGCAGCTGGGATGGAAGCTGCCCGATAACGTGGTGTGCCCGATGGCGGGTGGGTCGCTGATCCGCAAGATCCGCAAGGCCTTTAACGAGCTGATCGCGCTGGGACTGGTGGAAGATAAGCCGGTGAAGTTCTTCGGTGCGCAGGCTACGGGTTGCTCGCCGATCTCGCACTCGGTCAAGAATGGCTGGGATGAGATTGAGCCGCAGCGTCCGAATACGATTGCCCGTTCCCTGGCGATCGGAAACCCGGCAGATGGTCCGGCGGCTTCAAAGATGATTCAATCCACGGGCGGATGGGCTGAGGATGTGAGCGACGAGGAAGTTGTCGACGGCATGCAGCTGCTGGCGGAGTGCGAAGGCATCTTCACCGAGACGGCGGGCGGTGTAACGACCTCGGTGACTGAGAAGCTGTACCAGCAGGGCCGCATCAAGCCGGAAGAGCTTACGGTCTCGGTGATTACGGGCAACGGTCTGAAGACGACCGATGCGCTGGTGGGCCGGTTTGTGCAGGAGGCGGCGGTAAAGCCTCGCCTGGCAGAGTTTGACGCGTACCTCCGGGCATCGGATGCGTCGTTGATCGGAGCGCCGCAGGATGCGGAGCTGGTTGGAGGAGTGAAGTGAGCATCAAGGTAGTGTTGCCGACGGCATTGGCCCGTCATACGGATGGACAGAAGACCTTTACCTCAGAAGCAAAGAATCTTGCAGGTCTGATCGCGGAGTTCGACAGCAAGTTTCCGGCGCTGGCGGAGAATGTGAAGGACGACTCTGGCAAGCTGCGCAAGTTCATCAACGTGTATGTGAACGATGAGGACATTCGCTTTCTCGGCGGCGATACGCACGAGTTTGAAGACGGCGATGAGATTATGCTGATTCCTTCGATTGCTGGCGGCTGTTGCTAAGGTTCGCAGTAGAAAACAAGAAGGCGGTGGGCCATGGGGCCTGCCGCCTTTTCTCTTTGTGCAAGAAGTACCGTGTGTTTGAGCTGGCAGGAATGAGAAGGGAGAGATGAGGTCGGTGGCGTCGGTGAATGGGTTGGCATCGTGGCCATGGATGGATTTCGGGGCCGAAGTTAGTTTTTCGAGGGAAGGAGACACACTTTCCTGAGCTCAGGCATAAGGCGCGCAGGGGCTTGTGCGCGTGACGGAAACGGTATTTTTGCGGAGGAAGCACGATCGTCCGTTCCGGATCAGCTGAGGAGCGCGCAGGCCTGCTCCCAGCAGGTTTTTACAACGACGGAAGCGGGCTGGGTGCTGGCCAGCCGGGCGGATTGGCCGGCCCAGAGTTGCATCCGTTCGGGGTCGTTCTGCGTGGCGGCTTCCTCGCGCATGTGCCGTGTGAGGGCACGCTGCACGGGGTAGGGTGCTGCGGGAGGTGCGCTGGGAGCTGCGGCGGCTTCAACGAAGCGGGTACGGATGGCGCGGCCGGTGCGGCCGGAGAACGAGCGCGTGAGGCGTGTGTGATGAGCTTCGATGCGGCCGAGAGCCTGGGCATAGGCGGGGTGGATCTCGGCTTCGGGCGTGCGGAGCAGGCCGGTGCCGATTTGCACGGCGCTGGCTCCGAGCAACAGCGCGGCGGCGATGGTGCGGCCGTCGGCGATGCCGCCGGTGGCGATGAGGGGAAGGGAGACGGCGTCACTGAGCTGCGGGAGAAGTGAGAAGAGGCCGCCGGCCTCGGTTTCGGCCGCGTCGGCGCGGAAGCTACCACGGTGGCCGCCGGCTTCAGCACCCTGCGCGAGCAGCGCGTCGGCTCCGGCGGCGGCGGCGGCACGGGCTTCCTCGGCCGTTGTGACGGTGGCGAACCACAGGATGCCGCGGGCTTTGAGCTGCTGCACGAACGCAGGCGGGAAGAGACCCATGATGGAAGAGACGGCTGTGGGCCGGGCTTCGAGCAGCGCGTTGCATTGCGCGTGAAAGTCCTGCAACGGGGTGTCGCCTGCGTCGTCCGGTACGGCGGGTCCCCATTGACTGAGGAAGGCTCGTTGGTGAGCTTCGAGGTCGAGGTCGCGGTGCGGTGGTGGGTCGGGAACCCATAGGTTCATTTGGAAGGGCCCGTTGCTCTGCTGGCGGAAGGCTGTTGCCCAGGAGACGATGGCTTGCGGTGACAGCAGCAGCGCTCCGCAGGCACCCATGCCGCCTGTGTTGGCAACCGCCGCAGCGAGTGAGACGGAGGAGGCGCCAGCCATGGGAGCCATCAGGATGGGAAGAGCTGCCTGGATCGAGGCGGCGAAGCGAGTGGCCCGTGCCAGGGTGGGCTGGAAGCGTTCTTGCGCCATAGCAAAATTGTAGAAGCGGGGAGTGTGCCGGGTGGGCGATCAGCGTGCAGGACGCTTGCTCTCGAAGGCAAGTACGTTCTGGAGGTTCTGCGCGATGCGCTGCGATTTGGCGATGACGAGGCTTGCGGTTGCTTCGGGCAGAATCTCTCGGGCTGTCTGGGCGAAGAGGGTGAGCCAGCGGGTGAAGTGCTGGGGGTCGAGCCCGAGTGCGAGGTGGCGCATCATCGGATCACCTTTGTACCGGCCGGTGGCGAGCAATACGGAGGACCAGAAGTCTTTGAGGGTGGCGAGGTGGTGCGGCCAGTCCTGTACGACGGCCTGGAAGATGGGACCAATCTCCTCGTCCTGACGGACGCGGGCGTAAAAGGTTTCGACGAGAAGGTCGATCTGCGCTTCTGTGATGGGGGCGTGCATAGGACTCTACCGTCTACAGAATAGCGGAGCAGGCAGATAGAGGGGGGCGGCGCGAGGCAGAGCGGGTTGAGTCTGCATCGCGCCTGCGGGGTTAGTACTGCATGGCCTGCAGATCTTCGATCATGCTGGGGCCGGTGGGAGTCCAGTTCAGATACTGACGGGTCCAGGTGCTGGAGGAGACCATGTCGAGGTTGGCGAACATGCTCATCCAGTCAAAGTACTGCGGCATTTGCTCCGGCGTGACGCTGAGCAGGGGAAGCTTGAGGCCTTCGGCGAGGACTTCAGCGATCTCGCGCGCCGGGATGCCTTCTTCGGCGACGGCGTGATAGCGCTTGCCTGCCTCTTTCTTCTCGAGGGCCAGATGATACAGGCGGCCGACGTCGTGGACGGCGGCTGCGGGCCAGCGGTTGTTGCCTTCGCCGACGTAGGCGACGACGCCCTTTTGGCGGTAGATCTGAATCAGCGGGGTGATGAGCCCTTGCTTCCGGGTGTCGTGCACCTGGGGAAGACGAACGACGGAGACGTTGACGCCACGGTCCAGTTGCTGGTTGCCCGCGATTTCCGAGAGCTTGCGCGGGTTGGGGTGTTCGAGGTTGCAGACGTCTTCTTTTGCACTCTGTCCGGGACCGGCGATGCCGAGACCAACACCGCTGGTGATGACCAGAGGACGGTCGGAGCCGTGCAGCGTTTCTCCCAGAGTGGTGATGACGCGGTGATCCTTTTCACAGTTGGCGACGAAGTTTGAGAAGTCGTGATCGAAGGCGCAGTGGATGACGCCATCGCTTTTTTCTGCTCCGCTGCGCAGGCTGTCGAGGTCTTCAATGTTGCCGAAGTGCGGCTCGGCTCCTGCTGCGCGGAGCGCGTCTGCGCCGGATTCAGAACGGGTGAGGCCGAGGACCTGATGGCCTGCCTGAAGCAGTTCGGGGACGATGGCCGAGCCGATGAAACCGGTGGCACCGGTGAGGAAGATTCGCATGGTGCATTCTCCTTGGAACGATACGAAGGCGTTGCGCGGAGGGGGAAGCGTGGTTCGCCGGTCCGCGTGTTGGAACAAACAATGAGCACGCAGGACGGGGCCCTCGTCCTGTCCTAAGCTAGATGTGGATGAAACGGCATACGATCTATCCCTAAAGTCCGCATGTTTCGTCTAATCGTCCGGAAGGTGTTTTGTTTATGGATCCGCTTTCGAATGTTCTGTCGTTATTGAAGCCGCAGAGTCTGGTCTCGCGCGGCTTTGGGTTGACCGGCGATCTGGCGATCCAGTGGCCGAAACATAAAGGCATCAAGTGCTATGCGCTGCTGCGTGGCCGCTGCTGGTTGCAGGTGGAGGGCGTGCCTGATCCGATCCCGGTGACGGAGGGCGATTGCTTCCTGCTGCCGCGCGGCAGACCGTTTTGCCTGACGACGGATCTTTCGCTCAAGCCGATGGACTTTACGGTGCTGCGGGAGAGCGGCGCCCTGGAGAGCCTGTGCACCGAATCGCTGGACGGCAAGGTGTACATGGCTGGGGGACACTTTGTGCTGGCGGGAGAACATGCGGAGATTCTGCTGAACGCTCTGCCTCCGGTGGTGCATATCCGCACAGAGGAAGATAAGGCGGCGATGCGCTGGTCGTTGGAGCGGATGGAGGAGGAGCTGCGCGCGAATCGTCCGGGAGTGGAGCTGATTACGCAGCAGCTGGCGTACGTGATGCTGGTGCAGGCGCTGCGTCTGCATCTGGCGGATGGCGCAAGCGCCGGCGTCGGGTGGTTGTTTGCCCTGGCGGATAAGCAGATGAGCGCTGCGCTGAGCTGTATGCACGAAGAGCCGGGAGCGCCCTGGACGCTGCAGTCGTTGGCAGAGCGTGTTGGGATGTCGCGTTCGGTCTTTGCGGAACGCTTCAAGCAGAGCGTGGGCGCCTCTCCGCTGGAGTATCTGACGAAGTGGCGAATGCTGGTGGGGGGAGACAGGCTGCGGAGTACGGATGCCTCGATTGCGGAGATTGCCTGTTCGCTGGGGTACCGCTCGGAGAGCGCCTTTGGTAAGGCGTTCAAAAAGGAGATGGGGTGCTCGCCGCGGCAGTACGGAAGAATGACGGTGAAGTCACCGTTGGCGATGGCTGCGGACTAATCGGGCCGGTTGCTCTGCAGGCAAAACGCCGTGCAGGTGAGCCTGCACGGCGTTTTGCTGCAACTGTGGTTTGCCGCAGCCAGAGAGAGCCGCTTAGCCGAGCGTCGGCATGGTGGTGTCAACGCCGGTGCGGATGCCCGTGGGCCAGCGTGCGGTGATGGTCTTGATGCGGGTGTAGAAGCGCATGCCTTCGGGGCCGTAGATCGAGTGATCGCCGAAGAGCGAGCGCTTCCAGCCACCGAAGGAGTGGAAGGCCATGGGAACGGGGATCGGTACGTTGATGCCGACCATACCTGCTTGTACGCGGCGAGCGAAGTCGCGGGCGGTGTCCCCGTCTCGGGTGAAGATGCTGGTGCCGTTGCCGAACTCGTGCTCGTTGATGAGCTGCAGCGCGGTTTCGAAGGTGTTGGTGCGGACGATGCCGAGGACCGGTCCGAAGATCTCTTCTTTGTAGATCTTCATCTCGGGCTTGACGTGGTCGAAGAGGCACGCGCCGAGGAAGAAGCCTTCGCCTGCGGGGAGCGCGGCGGTGCGGCCGTCGACGAGCAGCTCTGCACCCTCGGTCTTGCCGAGGTCGATGTAGCCTTCGACGCGAGCGAGGTGCTGGCTGGTGACGAGCGGGCCGAGGTCGGGCTCCTTCTCGGAGGAAGGAGCGCCGTTGCCGATGCGGAGCGTATCGATGCGGGACTTCAGCTTGTCGAGGAGGTTGTCGGCGGTTTCCTTGCCGACGGTGACGGCGACGGAGATGGCCATGCAGCGTTCGCCAGCGGAGCCGTAGGCTGCGCCGACGAGTGCGTCGGCGGCCTGGTCGAGGTCGGCGTCGGGCATGACGATCATGTGGTTCTTTGCGCCGCCAAGAGCCTGCACGCGCTTGCCGTGCTTTGTGCCGGTGGCGTAGACGTACTCGGCGATGGGCGTGGAGCCGACGAAGCTGATGGCTTTGACGTCAGGGTGTTCGAGCAGACGATCGACGGAGGTCTTGTCGCCGTGAACGACGTTGAAGACGCCGTCGGGGAGACCGGCTTCCTTGAGCATTTCAGCGATGAGGAGAGCTGCGGACGGGTCGCGCTCGGAGGGCTTAAGGATGAAGCAATTGCCGCAGGCGAGTGCCATGGGAGCCATCCACATGGGAACCATCGCGGGGAAGTTGAAGGGCGTGATGCCGGCGACGACGCCAAGGGGCTGGCGGACGCTGTAGGCGTCGATGTTGGTGCCGACCTGTTCGGTGTACTCACCCTTGAGAAGCTGCGGGATGGCGGTGGCGAACTCGATGTTTTCAAGGCCGCGGGTACACTCGCCCTTGGCGTCGGAGAAGACCTTGCCGTGCTCACGGGTGATGATGGCGGCTAGCTCGTCCATGCGCGACTCGAAGATCTCGCGGAAGCGGAACATGACGCGCGCGCGGCGTAGCGGTGGCCAGTTGGACCAGTCCGGAAAGGCGGCGGCTGCAGAGGCGATGGCGGCATCGACTTCGGCGTCGGTGGCCAGAGCGAGGCGCGCCTGCTTCTGGCCGGTGGCGGGGTTATACACGTCGGAAAAACGGCCAGAGGTGCCGGAGACGAACGCTCCACCAACCCAATGCTGGATTTCGGGAAGGGCGCTGCTGCCCGTCGAAGAAACTTCGGGGACTACGGATGCTGCCATGACGACGCACTCCTTATCAGGAAAAGGGAAACGTCTATCCTAGCACCGGTTTTGCGGCATCCCGGCGGCCGAAGTCGTATTTTTGGCTGAAATCAGGCTTCGAGGTCGCGCTGTGCGGAGTGGCGCCGGTTGGGGCGGCGGAACTCGCCGGGCTCCTGGTCGAAGCTGATGATGAGGGCAACGGCGGGCTGGTCGCCGGCAGCACGGTAGCTGCGCGGTGTTTCCCCGGAGATGTAGAGCACGTCCTTTGTCTGGAGGTTGTGCTCCTCGCCTTTGCGCAGCAGGGCGATTTCGCCGGAGAGGACGTAGACCATCTCGATGCCGCAGTAACGTTCGGGCTGAAAGGCAGAACGCTCCTGACCGGGGAGGAACTCCGCCATGCAGGGGCGCAGGCCGCCTTCAGGGACCAGGATGCCGAAGCTTTCTGCAATGTAATCCGGGCTCTCGGGCGTGAGTCCCATGGGCAGACGGGCGCGGTTGCGTTTGCGCTGAATGCGGAAAACGGCTGCGTCGGAGGTTTCAAAAAAGTAGCTGAGATCTTTGCCGAAGACGAGCGAGATGCGGGCAAGGTTGCGCAGTGTGGGCACGACACGCCCTGTTTCCAGTTGAGAGAGGAAGCTCGCGGAAAGCCCAGTTTGCTTGCCCAGTTCGACCAGCCCCATGGAGCGTTTGAGGCGGAGGCGTTTAATACGTTGTCCCAGCTGTGCGGAGGAGAGCAGCCCTTCGGCTGCTTCTGGATCGACCGAACTGATGGCGGACGGGTGTTGCCGGTGGATCGTGTCCGCTTCCGGCATGGGCAGGGGGGCGGTCGTCGTTCTTCTGCTGGCGGCGGCCTTGCTCATGGGTGTTTCTCCTTGTTTGCTTCGATGCAAGGAGAGAGCAAAGCGTTGGGCTGTGGAGCGTTATCTGGCCGAGAGCTGTTCCGGATGCAGGGATTGGACTGTGGTGAAGAACTTCTTCCAGGGGTCGGGATGCAGCGCGGCTTTCCAGCGGGAAAAGTCTTTGACCGGAAAGCTGGGGGGCTCGTGGAGCCGGAGAGCGGACCAGGGGAGCGGCAGGGCGGCGTGCATGCCGGAGCGCGCGCGCGGACTGTAAGGGGCAACCGCTGTGGCGCCGCGTTCGTTGCGCAGATAGTCGAGGAAGATTTTGTCGCGCCGAGCGGCTTTGCTCATTTTGGTGAGGAAGAGCGCGGGGTTGGAGGATTCGAGGGAGAGGGCGAACTGGTGCGCTGCGCGTTTGAGCTCTGCCCAGCCGTGTTCAGGCTGGATGGGAGCGACGATGTGAAGACCTTTCCCTCCGGTTGTTTTGAGGAAGCTTTGCAGGCCGGCGTTGCGGAGACGGAGGCGGATTTCTGCTGCAGCTGCGGCGAGCTGTTGCCAGGGCACGGAGGCGTCGGGGTCGAGGTCAAAGATGAGGCGGTCGGGGTGTTCGAGGTCCTGGTTGCCTGCCCCCCAGGGGTGAAGCTCGAGGACGCCGATCTGCGCGAGGGAGGTGAGAGCCTCTGCGCTGTCGAGCGTGATGTATGGCTCCGGGCCGTTAGAGCGTTTGTCCTGCACGGAGATAGAGCGGATTTCTGAAGGCAGGCTATGGGTGTAGTGCTTCTGGAAGAAGCAGGTTCCGGCCGTGCCTTCGGGGCAACGCACCAGTGAGAGAGGGCGGTTGGCGATGTGGGGAAGCATCCAGCGCGAAATTGCCCAGAAGTACTCTGCCAGCTCCTGCTTGGTGAGGCCGGAGGCGGCATCGAGCACTTTGCCGGGATGTGTGAGGTGGAGGGCGGGAAAGGTGGAGGGTGGCATGGCGCGTTCCTGAGAAAGTGTGCGTGGGCGTTTGGGGGTAGGAACTGCGGAGGATTCACGACAGACTTCGCGGGCGGGCTTGTCTTCCCGCAGGCCGAGGAAGGCCGCCTGACGTACCAGATTGTCGCTAGTCCAGGTGGCGAAGCGGACCTGCGCAACGAGATCGGGGCGGACCCAGTGCACGGAGTGTTCCGCCTGGGCTGCGATGCGGTTGCTGAAATCAGGGCGGGCGGTTTTGAGGGGGCTGAGCTGACGGTAGAGGTTGCTTCGCTGGCTTTGGGAGAAGCCTGTTCCGGTGCGTCCGGCGTAGTGGAGCTGGCCGTGGGAGTCGTAGAGAGCAAGCACCAGGGCGCCGATCTGGTGGGGAGCGGTGCGGGAGTCGGTGTAGCCGGTGATGACGAACTCCTGCTCGAGCAGGCACTTGGATTTCAGCCACTCCGAGCTTCGTCCGCTATGGTAGGGGGCGTCGGCACGCTTGGAGACGATGCCTTCGGCGTGAAGTTCGCAGGCCTTATGGAAGATGGTGGGGCCTGAGCCGGAGAGATGTTCCGAGAGCTGGAGGGTGGTATCGGAAGCGTAAGAGAGAAGCTCGCTGAGCAGTGCCTTGCGTTGCAGGAGGGGTTGGCGGTGCACGGCGCGTCCGTTTAGGTGGAGCAGGTCGAAGGCGAAGTAAATGAGTGGGTTGTGCTCGGTTTGCTGAAACCAAGCTTGAAGTCTTGCGAAGGACGAGATGCCGTGCTCGTCGAGTATGCAGACCTCACCGTCGAGAGTGAGGTGTTCGAAGGGCAGCGCGGCGATGGAGGCGGCAAGGGCTGGCATGCGGTGGGTCCAGTCAAGGCCGGTGCGGGTGAGCAGCTTGACCGAGTTGCCGGATTTCCGGGCCTGGATGCGATATCCATCCAGCTTGATTTCATGCAGCCAGGAGTCGCCGTTGGGAGCCTGTGCGGTGGGGGAGGCGAGTTGCGGCGCAGTGAAGGCGGGCTGTTCTTCCGGTGCGAAGACTTTGATTTGTCGCTGGAGTGCGGCGGTGGCTTTGGGGGCGGATTTGGAGCTTGCACGAGCGGTGGCGCGCGTCGGGTTTTTGACGGGCGGGGCGGTGGAGGTTCGCGGACGTGTCCAGGCTTGTTTGCCGCTGTTGGTCTGCTGTGAGTTCCAGATGTGATCTTCCTGAGAGGCGATCTGGTCAAGGCTTCGCCCAGTGAGGACGGAGTTGGGGAATTGGTCGGTGATGAGGGGATCGCCGGGAGCGCGCTCGAAGCGGTCGTGCTCCTTGATCAGAAGCCAGTTTGGCTTGGCGGTGGGCTTTTCTGCGGGGCGTGGCTTCATGCGCACGAGCGTCCATTTGCCGTGCAGCCTGGTTCCGTGGAGCTCGAATTTGAGGGAGCCGGAGAGGAGCGCGGCGTCGACGTCCTCGTTGCCAGGCTGTGGTGTCCAGCTTCCGTGATCCCAGAGCATGACGGTGCCGCCACCGTATTGGCCTGCGGGAATGATGCCTTCAAAGCCGCCGTACTCAAGCGGGTGGTCTTCAACCTGAACGGCGAGACGCCGATCTTTGGGGTTGTCGCTGGGGCCTTTGGCGACCGCCCAGGATTTGAGCACGCCAGCCCAGCCAAGGCGAAAGTCGTAATGGAGATGCGAGGCTGCGTGTTTCTGGAGGACAAAGGGGAGAGGGGATGTGGAGGAGGCTTTGCTGCGGCTGCGGTTGCCTGCGGGCTCCTGGGTTACGGCGAAGTCCCGCATGGAGCGGTAGCGCGCAAGCTGTTCGTCGACAGCGTCGGCAGAGGTGTTGGAGACGGATTGGGAGGCCTTCCTCTTGCTCATTGGCCGGATATGCCCTTGTACGTGGAAGTGTTTAGGCCGACTTACGCTTACCGCTCTTTGAGCTGCTGGATTTTGCGGTTTTCGTCGCAGCCGTTTTTGCGGAGGATTTTGTTTCAGAGCTCTTTGCGGCGTTTTTGACGAGCTTCAAGCCGGCGCTCCGTTTTCTGGCCGGGGTGGACGAGGAAGTGGCGTCGGCCTCGGTGGCCATGGAGTGGCGGAGTGCGTCCATGAGGCTGATGACCTTGCCTTGTGGGCGTTTGGGGGCGGTCTCTTTGGGGAGAGGCTGATGCTTGAGCTTGGCGTCCACTAGCTCTTTGAGAGCGGTTTCATACCCATCGATGAAGGTTTCGGGCCGGAAGGAGGCCGACTTACGCTGGATGAGCTCTTTGGCCAGAGCCAGAGAGTCCTGCTCAAGAGACTGCTTTTTGATTTCCGAGAAGTACGCCTGCGGGTTGCGGAGCTCGGAGGCGTAACGGAGCGTGTAGGCCATGATGCCGCCGGTGCTTTGCTCGCCTGCCGGTGCGAGTGCGACGAGGTGCTCGCGACCACCGAAGGCGATCCTGCTAAGACCGATCTTTGCGGTGTCGAGCATGGCTTTGCGCACGGTCAGGAACGCTTCTGTCTGGGTGTCTGCGGAGGGAACGACGAAGTAGGGCTTTTCGTAATATGCGGGGTTGATGGAGGCGGCGTCGACAAACTGTGTGATCTCCATAGTGTGCCTGGAGGGAACACGAAGCTGCGCGATCTCTTCCGGCTCGATCTGGAGATACTGGCCTTTCGCATACTCGTAGCCCTTGACGATTTGCGAGCGCTCGACCGGGTCGTCGGCTTCGTCGGCTGAGCCTTCCAGCGCGGAGGCGAGCACTTTTTGATGGCGAACGCGCTCACCGGTGTGTCGGTCAATCTGGTGGAAGTGGAGCTCGCTTCGGGACTCTGTGGCGACGAAGAGATGTACGCCGAAGCTGACGAGCGAAATCTGAATCTGTCCGCTCCAATAGGGACGAGCCATGTGGGCACCTCGTTATGAACCACTCTGTTTTTGAGTGGTGGATCGGATTTTGGGTTTGCTGAGATAAACTGTCAGTACGAGTCGGGGCGTAGCGCAGTCTGGTAGCGCATCTGCTTTGGGAGCAGAGGGTCGGGGGTTCGAATCCCTCCGCCCCGACCATCTTACTTATTTCCAATCCCAATCCTTTTGATCGAGTAACGGCGAGTGGTGCAGGCTTTGCTGCGGGAGAGATCCTGTGCAGGCAGAGATTGCCAGCTGTGTTGGCTCCCAAAGGCAAGCGTTGTTGCCGGGGTGTCGTCGCTTCTGACGGCCGAATCAAAAGTTGATTGCGGTCCTGCTTCGGCAGGTTCTTGTGCTCCTAGTGGGGTGTGGGCGCGACCCTTATAAGAGGGCAGGGGTACGTTTCGCGAATCCGAAGCTGCAATTCAGCTAGGCCTGCTCTGGTCCCCAGGCTCCACCGTCCTCATGGAGGGATTCCGCTTCATGGTCTCCGCTTCATGGTCATGGATACATTCGAATCATCGACGGGCCCAGCGGCCATTGCCCCATCCGAAGGCGTATTAGCCGTTTTTACCGGAGGCGCGTAATCGCCTGCCCGACAACGTGCTTCCTGCACTTAGCCCACACGCGTGCTGGGTTGGTACCGATAAGCCGGCCTAGTGGAATTGTTGAACGCAGGATGCGGTACTTCCGCTAACGGCGTTTATGAGGACTAATACGCTGTCGTAGAGGTTGGTTTGGCTGCGCAGGCGTCTGTCTCTGGTTGGTATTGCCACGCAGCTTTCGGTTCTCCAAGTGGTCGGAATGAGATCCTCTGCTCCTGCCCTTCGATACGCACAGTGACCGCAGCTTGTCTTTCCGTGTTGCCGCGATCAACGTCCCAACCCACTATCTGCTGCCCATCGCGCAATCCAGCTTTGTATGCCGGCCCACTCGGGTCCACACCCGAGACTGTTTTCGCTGCTCGTGAGCTGGTGAAGTCGAACCCTAGATCGAAGGTGGGAAACTCCCCATGCCTAGCTCGATAACAAGCTGAAAGTCCTGGAATCTTATCTGGAGCAGGCAGGTCGCCTCCAGAATCTGCTGCTTTCTTCAATGCCCCAAGCTGCTCCGTTGAGAGGAATGGCTGAATCGTCGCATAGATGCGTTCTTCGGTGAGTGCCTCTTGACGGTCTCTGACCAACTGCAACATCACATCGTCAAGGGAGTGCTGACCGTTCGAGCGCTCTCTTATTGCGGCATCAAGCCACAAAGCGATGATGCGTCCTCGCACATACTCATTCGTCGAGGCAGGGAATGCGAGCAGGTCTCTGTTGATCGAAGAGACGACTTGCTCTGTGCTCCGCTCACCACCAGCAAGGGTAAGCTTCTGCGCGTAATACTCCGTAAAGCCCTCTTTGAACCACTTGGTCTTCGCGTACTCCGTCGTGGAGAGGTATCCCATCTTGAGCGGATTCCAGGCATGAAAAGACTCATGAGCCAACTGGCCCAGAAGTCTGTTGATATTGTCCTTGCGAGAGACATACATCCAGAAGGCGTCCGTGTAGGCCGTTCCATCACTGCTGCCATGGTCTTGATCAAAGGGCTGTAACGTCACAAGAAAAAAAGGAAAGGCATCGTCATGCCAGAAATCACGAACTAACTGAACGGTTCGCCCAATCTCATTCGCAGCTTCTTCATCGGAAAAGGTCCATGTACCACGAACAGCCAGCACACCAGATTGTGAGCCAATCGGAAAACGGTGAAGTCGAAAATCTCCTGCTGCAAACAAAGCTTGGTTCACGCCGCTCCACGGACCGCGATACGTCTGGCATCGATCTCGAGAAGACGATGAGATTTGTTTTGAGTCATCCGTCGTCGCGGGGTAAGCAACGCCGAAACTCGTAGCCACAGCCCACTCTGGAGGCAGGGCCTGCCAATCGAAGTTCGCTGTCACCTGCGCTTGGTCGTCGTCCTTACGCCAGATGAGGGCCTTGTCACCAGTAATTTCAGCATATTGGTCAAGAATGACGGGCTGAAACTCACGAGGATGAACAAGTGGGCCTGACAGTCCATTGCGAAGCGTGTACGAGACCGTCACCAAGCCGGACTTCGAAGCGGACACCACCATGTCCCCATCACTTGTGTTTTTCAGTTTTGCGCCAGGACTCGTAACGTGAAGATCGCTGATCAGTTCGGAAGGGATTTCTATCGTTGTAGGCGTGTTGGCCTTGACGCGGAAGGTCATCGTTATAAGGAAGCGACGCCCCGAAGGAGTCTCGTCCAATGCGAAGCGGTACGTCACAGCATTGTCGGAGGCCGCATTCCTGAAGTGGCACGCGGCAAAGGCACCACGAACACCCAGACATGACCAGCACGCCAATGTTGCCCAAAGTAGACTGTTGCGGCTCAAGAGTCTGCTAAACATTCAACCCCTCATCAGTACCGGATAAGACTAGATTAGCTGCCCCCTCGTAAGCAGCTAAAGATGGATCGGTAACGAGAAGTCGGCTTGTCATCAGCGATCCTAAATGTCGACAACGGCGTTTAGCATTACTCAACTGAAGAACCCCGCATTCTGAACGAGGTGCTATGACTCAGACGTTTCAAAAAGGCCTACTAATCTATGCCAGCGTGGTCAGCACGACGCTTCTTGCCGTAGTCCTCATGGGCGCAAAGTCCGAGCCGAAGCACTTCGATGAGATTAGCGTCCATCGTTTGAACGTGACCGAGTCAGACGGCACGCTCCGTATGGTGATTTCCAATAAAGAACGGCTTCCCCCAGTAATCATTAAGGGCAAAGAACGCCCTGAGATGGGAGAGGCGCGACCGCAGGCAGGTCTGATCTTCTACAACGATGAGGGCAGCGAGAACGGCGGCCTGATATTTAGCGGTCACAAAAACGACAAAGGACAAGTCATGGACTCCGGCGCAAGCCTTTCGTTTGACCGGTACGGCGCAGGTCAAACCATCCAGCTTGCTGGAGTCGATGACAGCGAGAACCACTTTGCTGGACTCCAGGTCAACGACGTTGGAGGGCAGAGAGTCTGGGCTGGCAGAGACAGCAAGGGGGTCGCCAGCATCTCCTTGGCGGCTGCAGACGGTAAAGAGCGCGTCCGCCTTCAGGTCTCGGCTGAAGGAAAAGCCAGCATCCTCTTCCTTGACGACAAGGGCAAAGTGCTGCAGACCTTGGCTCCCGAAAAGTGAACGGTAAACTCCTGCGAAGTCGGCTTGTCATCAGCGATCCTCAATGACGACAAGGGCGTTTCTCGGTACTGACAGAAGAATGAAGCAGCGTCATGCGCTGCTGAAATGAAAGCGCGGTGCTCGGGCATAGGAGCGCATGTCCTTTGTGACTGAGCACCGCGCATCAAGTACAAGCAGAGTTACTGCTTAGCTAATTTCGCAAAGAACTCTTCCGGTGTTTGGGTTGCAGGCATCGCTTCAGTGCCGGGCTGACCAAACGTAATCCATCCGTTGCTGATCGAGTCCATCATTTGCTCGTATGGGCCTGTGGAACCAGGGGGCAAACCAAAGTGCTGTAAGGTCTCTGCCCAAGCCTGTCTGGGGATAGCTTGCGCATCAACGGTGCGGTTAAGCACCTTACTGATAGCCGCTGCCATCTGCTTCGCCGTCGTCAAAGAGCCCAGTTCAATGACCTTCTTTCCCGTCCATCCGTCCAGCAGAAGTTCCGCTACCAGATTCCCAATGTCGATTGAACCGATGGAGGGAAACGGGAGGTCGACAGGCTGAAAGCTGAAGTATTTGCCGGTCTGCTGTGCGGTTTGAAGAGCACGCGCGTAGTTCTCATAGAACGAACCAGCCCGTACGAAGGCGGTGGGAAACGGCAGGTTGCTGAAGGCTCGCTCCATCAGGGAAGTCGAGGTAATATTCCCGAGCTTTTCGGTCTTCTCTGAACCCATGGACGAAAGCGCCACGAGGCGGGGTACTGGCGTTTTTGCGAGAGCCGCAGTGTAGCTGCCGAGCGATGCCTTGGCGTCGCTAAAGTCAGGTGGTGGGGTCAATGTGGGTTGCATGAGGAGGAACGCTCCCTCAACGCCTTCCAGTGCATGGGCGAGCAGCTCGGCATCATTCAGGTCGCCTTGCCGAATCTCCACGCCCTGATCTGCAAAAGCCTTTGCCTTCTCCGGGGTGCGCAAGACTGTGCGCACCTGTTTGCCCCTGGCGAGGAGTTGCCGTGCCGCAGCTCCGCCCACGTGTCCTGTAAGACCAGCGATAAAAAACATGTGTCCGCTCCATAAGAGTGATGAAATTCGCTCTCGGCGTAGAGCGGACGGCCAGCTGTCTCCAGTTAGCCGCTTTTTCGCGTCCACGGTTTCGATGCACGACGAGGCGGGACGTCGCGAGGAAATTTTTAGTACAGGGTTCGTTCTCACAAGTTGGCTTAGAGGAGGTGCAGAAAGCAGGATGTAGTCCTTCTGCTAACGGCGTTTATCGTTACCTATCCGGGCCAAGGTCACAGAAACGTGACTTCGCACCGAGAATCGATGCGTTGCTATGATTTCTCATGCGTTTTCCAATGACTTCTTTGGTCCTGACTGCGGTACTCTCCGGCGCCGGTGTGGCACAGACATCTATTCCATTTGAGGTTTATACGCTTCACGCCAAGGAGGAACGGAGGAATGGCTTCGGCCTGAGCGAACAGATCATGCTGCCAAGCAGTGTCGTTCTGCTTGACCATCAGCAAAGCCTGTTAATTCTTGTCCCTCAAGCAGATGGGGAAGGGGTACTTAAACGCTTGCGTGGATGGGACACGAAGACTCCAACGGAAGCTACGTTGGAAATCACCGGAGAGAAAAGTCAGGGAGCGCAGGTTGCAATTGACACTGATCTCAACGTGAGCAGGGATGGCCGGTACATCCTGGTGCGTATCAATTATCGGAGTGGAGCCATCGGAGCGACCAAGCGCAATCGAAGCGCGGTTATTACGCTGATTGATTTAAAGAGCTTTACCCCAATATCTCGGCAGACTACGACCAATCCCTTGCTCGCAGATAGTGTCTGGGCCTTCGATGACAATGATGACCTCATCACGACAGGTCTGGACAGACGGCTCACCGAGGTTGGACCTTCTTCCCGCACCGTCACCGACCACTACTCAGCAGCTGCGCTCGAGCTGCCAACGCTGCTTGCACAAGATCTGTGTGAGTATGACTCTGTGACTAAGCTGCAAGCTGGCACAACGGGATGGACAAAACCCGCAATCGCGAAGGTAAGCGTTGGCTGTGCTGTTCTTTTAAGTCGAGCACATGTCACCTCCGTCGAGGTTTTACCTGGTCCGCACACCACTGAACCCTTGAACTTCGCTCTTGGCTGCCGAGAGCTTGACGTCGATGAGAAGCTACATCTGGCACTGGACGATTGCAGAGAAGGAAAGAGTCACGCGGACGGCATGATCGTCACAACTTCCGCGCATACAGCGAACGTGATCTCGACGACAACGAAGCAGAGCTTGCTCACTATTCCCCTCTCGCATGATTGGAGTAGCGTCACGGGGCTTTTGGCTACAGTGGCTTCAGGAAACTACGTGGTTCTTGTCAAAAAGGGTATTCACATCGAGGTCTACCGCTTGCCAAGTTAGCGGATCCTACGGAATCCGGAGCGTTCGATTTTGTAAGTCCTCATATGTCGGCTTGTCATCAGCGATCTTAAAGGACGACAACGGCGTTTATCGGGAGCAATCATAACCAACGGCACTATCCATTTAGACTCGACAGATGAAAAAGCTTTGCTTGCTGCTTCTCCTCGTTGGCGCGTCACTAACAGCCTCAGCGATAGCTCAGGGAGTATCAGCTGCAACGGTACCAACGACAGATGGGTTGGCTTGTAGCCGCTTCGACTGGTTTGCTGATGCGAACACGGCCAAAGCAGGCATTCGAGTGCCCATCACCATCGCTGGCAAGCAGTATTCGTACCAACTCGACACAGGTGCAGACGTCGTCATCGCCTACGGTTCCGGCGAACGATCAGGCTGGGTGAAGAAGGCAGATTTCACGCTCGCCAAGCAAATTGAATTTGCCGGTGCAACGCTTCCCAGTATTCCTATCTTCCGTATGGAGAACGTCTCCGCTACCGATGTACAGGGAACAGTGGGCCTCGACCTGCTTGTCGGTCGCACCTTTGTCATCGACTTTCCTAAGAAGCGAGTGTGTTTACTGAATCGGGCGGATATGCCGGACGCCCTGAGCCGAGCCGCTGAGTGGGTGCCAGCCGAGATTCGCAATGGCAAGCTGTTCATCGACGATGTCCAGCTCAACGGCAGTAAGATCGATGTGATTTATGACACCGGTACGAGCCCGGACCAGATAGCTACGGACTTTTCGCTGTGGGGGAAGGCTACGGGTATGCAGCTGAATTCCCCAGGCGTAACGCACAAAGTCGCCCAAACCTGGGGCGAAAATGTGGAATACCTCACGGCCCCGACGACTGGCTCTCTGGAAATCGGCAAGCAAGTCTATGCGCACGCTTTGTTGACCTCTGCACCCTCCCGTCCGACTTCGTTCCACGACAACATCTTTGGTGCATCGGGAGCATTGGGCAACGCCCTCTTCTTCGACTCCATCGTCATTCTTGATTTGGGCTCTCATCCCTACTTTGGTGTTGTCACTCCTGTGAAGGCTAAGAATTAGCCACAGTAGTCCTCATAAGCCGGCTTAGCGGAAGGGTTGAACGCAGGATGCAGGACTTCCGCGAAGAGCGTAGCGTAGTCCGCCTGAAGTTTGGCGTGATTGGTATGGCGCGATCTCGCCGCGCTGATTATCTTGAGAAAAAGATAGGGCTGAGTACGTCTCTGGTTATGAAGCCCTGATGCAATGTTTGCCGCTCGTCCATGGACGAAGAGGAACGAGAGGGATCGGACAGGCCGGCGGGAGCTGCTTTGCTGGCAGGGCGAAGGGTGTGCTTGCCGGAAAGCGGATTCTGCGGCATCACTCAAGGCTTGATCGAACAGTGTGGATGCAAGTGGTTGCTGCTTCTATTCTCATCCATAGAAGCATGGCTTTCTGAGGGAGATGGCATGTCAAAACAAGGCGAAGAAGAGTTCAAGGCAATGACGTCGCTTGAGAAGCTGAGCCGACGTTCCTTTTTGTCGCGCGCGGGAGCGATGAGTATCGCAAGTGCCACGGCAGCGATTGCTTCGCCGGCGAATGCGGCTACGGAAAAAACAGCTAAGCCGGAGCCAACGGGTGTGGCTGGCGTGATGCCGGGGATGATTCCCGTCACGTTAAAGGTGAATGGAGAGGAGCATCGCGTGCGGATCGACTCGCGCGCGACGGTGCTCGACACGCTGCGCGAGACGTTGCAGCTTACGGGAACAAAAAAAGGATGCGACCACGGACAGTGCGGGGCGTGCACGATTCATGTGGATGGTCAGCGAGCCAATAGCTGTCTGTTGTTTGCAGCCATGCAGCAAGGCAAAGAGATCACCACGATTGAGGGAATCGGAACGCCGGAGAAGATGCATCCGATGCAGGCGGCGTTTGTCGCGCACGACAGCTACCAGTGCGGCTATTGCACGAGCGGGCAGATTATGTCCGCGACAGCAATGCTTCATGAGCCGTGGGGTGCTGAGGATAACGATGTACAGGAAGCTCTGAGCGGAAACATCTGCCGCTGCGGCGCCTATCCGAATATTGTGGCTGCCGTGCAGGCATGCCGCCGTAACGGTGTTCTTTAGGAGAACCTGATGCAGCCTTTTGAGTGGAGCACTGCTACTTCGATCTCCGATGCCGTGAAGTCGCAAGCCGGTGCGGCGACGGCACAGCAGGGAGCGTCGGTTCGCTACATTGCGGGCGGGACAAACCTGGTTGACTACATGAAGCTGAATGCGGAAACGCCGCGCAAGCTGGTGGATATCAACGGTCTTGAGCTGAACGGCATAGAACGTCTTCCGGATGGCACGATGCGGATTGGGGCACTGGCGCGCAACAGCGCGGTGGCGCACGATGAGAGTGTGCGCGCGGCCTATCCGGTGTTGTCGCAGGCGATTCTTTCCGGAGCTTCGACGCAGTTGCGCAATATGGCAACCACGGCGGGGAATCTGCTGCAGAAGACTCGCTGCGTTTACTATCGCGATCCGTCGACGGCCTGCAATAAGCGTGAGCCTGGCAGCGGCTGCTCGGCGATCGAGGGACATAACCGGATGCTCGCCATTCTGGGAACCAGTGCCCACTGTATTGCCACGAATCCTTCCGATCAAAACGTTGCGTTGATGGCGCTTGAGGCGACGGTTCACGTGACCGGAGTGAAGGGGCCGCGTTCGGTGCCGATCTCCGCGTTCTACCTGTTGCCGGGCAGCACACCGCAGCAGGAAACGGTGCTGGTGCCGGGCGATCTGGTGACACACATTACGATTCCGGCTCTGCCGGAGGGCGCGCGGAGCGGGTATCTCAAGCTGCGTGATCGTGCGTCGTATGAGTTTGCTCTGTCTTCCGCTGCGGTGGTGTTGAAGGTGGAGAACGGAAGGGTCGCGTTTGTTCGGATCGCTCTGGGCGGTGTGGGGACGATTCCATGGCGCACGCCGGAGGCCGAAGAGGCGCTACGGGGCAAAGCTCCGACGGCGGAGCACTTTCGGGCAGCCGCGGAGGTTGCGTTGCGCGCAGCGAAACCGCAGTCACAAAACGCGTTCAAGGTGGAGCTGGCGAAGCGTTGCCTGACACATGCCTTGATGCAGGCAAGCCAGCAGGCCTGAGGGTGATGAAGATGGCACAGGAAACACAAACGAATCCGAAGCCCATGTTCGAGAGCAAGGTGATCGGGGTTTCGACGCCGCGTATCGACGGTCCGTTCAAAACAACCGGGACCGCGAAGTACACCTCCGACCATAACTTTCCGGATCTGGTGTATGCGTGGCCTGTTACGGCGACGATCAGCAGCGGCTCCGTAACGGGGGTGGATACTTCCCAGGCCAGAAAGATGCCCGGCGTGGTTGCGGTCTACACGCACGAAGATATCGGGCCGTTGTATCGCACGCCGCCAGCTGCCGGGTTCTCGATGATTCAGGACGAACGGCGCCCGCCGCTGGAAGATGCTGAGGTGCGTTACTACGGCCAGTACGTTGGTGTCGCGGTGGCGAAGACAGTGGAGCAGGCGCGCGCAGCTGCGGAAGCGGTTCGGGTTTCCTACAAACAGACGCCACTGAACATCAATGGAACGTTGCTGGGAACTCCTTTGAGTACGCCGTCGATGCGACGGGGCTCCCATCGCGGAGATGCCGCGGCTTCGTTTGAGGCATCAGCCGTGCAGCATGACGCGGTGTACAAGACGCCGTCAGCAACGCACAATCCGATTGAGCTGCATGCCACGGTTGCGGTGTATGACGACGGCCGATTCACGCTGTATGAGACGTCGCAGGCCATTGTGAACCACAGGGATACTTTGGCGGCGGTGCTTGGCGTTTCGCCAGAGAATGTTCAGGTCATTACACGGTTTCTGGGATCGGGCTTCGGAGGCAAGTTGTGGCCGTGGCCGCACTCGGCTTTGGCTGCGGCCTGTGCCAGGAACCTGAATCAACCGGTGAAGCTGGTGGTGAGCCGGTCCATGATGTTTCAAAGCGTGGGTCACCGGCCGGCGATTGATCAACAGGTGAAGCTGGGAGCGGAAACCAACGGCAAGCTGACTACGATCGTTCACAACTATGTGAACCACACCTCGATGGCCGACGATTATTCGGAAGGGTGCGGTGAGGCTACGGCGCTGTTGTACTCCTGCCCGAACGTTGACATTACGAGCGGCATGGCGCGGCGCAATGTGGGGACGCCGACATCGATGCGCGGGCCGGGAGCGGTTCCGGGACTGTACGCGGTTGAGAGCGCGATGGATGAGCTGGCGGTCAAGCTGGAGATGGATCCGGTGGCGCTGCGGCTGCTCAATGAACCGGAGAAGGATGAGAGCAGCGGCAAACCGTTTTCTTCGCGACACCTTGCAGAATGCCTGAAGGTGGGCGCGGAGAAATTTGGATGGAGCCAAAGGAATCCTGCGGTCGGCTCGATGAAGAACGCAGAAGGGATGACCGTTGGCTGGGGAGTGGCTGCGTGCTCCTGGGGAGCGATGCGGATTGAAGCGAAGGCGATGGTGGAGCTGCTCGTGGATGGAACGGCGCGCGTTACCTGCGCCACGCAGGATATTGGCGGAGGAACCTACACCACCTTTGCGCAGCTTGTTTCGCATGAAACAGGGATTCCGCTGCAAAAGGTAGCGGTCGTTCTCGGGGATACTCGCTTGCCGGATGGGCCGATCAGCGGCGGGTCGTGGACAACGGCGACGATCACTCCGGCGGTTCTGAGCGCGGCGCAGAATGCGGTGAAGGCGCTTGTGCAGGTTGCTCTGCGGGCACAGCATTCGCCGTTTGCGGGCAAGAGCGAAGACGATCTGGAGCTGGTGGAAGGAGTGGTCCGGCTGAAGGCCGACACCAGTGTGGCTCTTTCTCAGGAAGAGGTTCTTCGCTTGGCGAACATCAAGGCGGTCAGTGGCAATGCGGAGTCGCGCGGCACGCTGGGGGCGCATAACGACTACTCGTTTCACAGCTTCGGGGCGCAGTTTGTGGAAGTGACCTGGCAGCCGGAGATTGCACGGCTGCGGGTGAGCCGCGTGGTTACGGTGATTGATGCGGGAAGGATGCTGAATCCTCGGACAGCGCAAAATCAGATTGAAGGCGCTGTGGTGATGGGCATCGGCATGGCGATGTTTGAGAGCACGGAGTATGACGAGCGGACGGGAGCCCCGATCAATGCGAGTCTGGCCGATTATGTGATGCCGGTAAATGCGGATTGTCCGAAGATTGACGTTACGTTTCTCGATTACCCGGACTACCACCTGAACGCCCTGGGTGCGAGGGGCGTGGGGGAGATTGGCATGGCGGGCGTGGCTGCTGCCGTAACGGGTGCGGTGTATCACGCCACGGGCGTGCGCGTGCGTTCTCTGCCGGTGCGGATCGAAGACCTGTTGGTGCCTGCGCACGGGCACGAGGTCGCCTGAGGCGTTTCTCCCCACCGAGCGGAAGGCCGGGTGGGGAGAAACGTTGCTCGCGTAAGAGTAGAGAGCAGCGTGTGACACGGAACGAGCGCAGCCGGCGTTAGATCAGACCGTACTCTTCCAACATTCTTCCGAGAATGGTTTTCTCGACGTAGCGTTTGGCGAAGCCGGGAATGGGGAGTTTTTCGCGGTCTCGGAGGAAGGACGTGGACTTGAGCAGCTCGCGTACGTCGTAGATGGACGCGAAGACTTCGGGCACACCGCGCTCGACCTGCAAAAGCTGATAGACGGCTTCCATGCCGGTGCGGACGGAGTACTCCGTAGTGAAGATGCAGTCGCGCGTGGACTCGGCGAACTGGCCGATGAAGGCGAAGTTGCGAGCACCCGCGGGAACCACGGCGGGGCGATCGGTGCCGTTGCGCGGCAGGAAGAAAGCCGTGATGAAGGGCATCATGCACGGGCGCGTGATGGCTCCGCTGGCGGCGAGCGCGGGAATCTCTGCGATCGGTACGCCGAGGTGGTACAGCCATTCCTGCGTGATTTCTTCACCGGTGCACTCACGCATGGGTTTCTTGATGAAGTCGCCGGGGCGGTCGGTGAACAGAGCATAGAACCAGACAACGGTCTGGTTGTCCGGCTGCTGCTTGAAATGCGGTTGACGATTGACTGTCCAGCTGAGAAGCCAGGAGGAGTCGCGCACGCTGACGATGCCGCCGGTGACGACCTTGCCGCTGCGTGTGGGACGTTTGGCGATCTTCTCAATGTAAGCAGGGATCCGTTCATCGAGCGTGGTGATGGAGGCCGATGCCCATTGCGACTCTTCGGTGTGGGTACAGAACTTGTCTGGGTTACCGAACTCGGCGGGCGCCTGGGCGGCGATGTTGCGCCAGAGATGCCAGCTTCCGCCGTCGTGCACGATGGGGTCGAAGCCTGCCGGGGTCTGATGGTCTCCCCAGGTGGAGTTCTCCACGAGTGAGCCGTTGGTGATGAAGACCAGATCGTTTTCGGTCAGATCCACGCCGCCAACGCGCCCTTCATGGATCCATTCGATGCGCCGGGCGAGCTTCTGCTCCGCCTGCAGGTCGAAGAGGACGTTCATCACCTGCGTGTCGAACCGGATCTTTACGCCCTGCTTCTGGAGCCAGGTGATGAGCGGCAGGACGAGAGACTCGTACTGGTTGTATTTGGTGAACTTGAGCGCGCTGAAGTCGGGCAGGCCGTCGATGTGGTGAATGAAGCGCTGGACGTACAGCTTCATTTCGAGCGCACTGTGCCACTCCTCGAAGGCAAACATGGTGCGCCAGTAGAGCCAGAAGTTGGAGGCGAAGAAGTCCTCGCTAAAGACTTCATTGATGCGCTTGTCGTAGAGCTGTTCAGGGAGAGCGAGAACGAGTTCGATGATCTCTTTGCGGGCTTTGCGCGTAAGCGTGAAGTCCATGCCGGTTTTGGCATTCTGCCCCTGATGGATGGTGGCACGTTGCAGGGAGTAGTTCGGGTCGTCCTTGTTGAGCCAGTAGAACTCATCGAGAACCGAGGCACCTTCGACTTCAAGAGAAGGGATGGAGCGGTAGAGATCCCAGAGGCACTCGAAGTGATTTTCCATTTCACGGCCACCGCGGATGAGCCATCCAGTTTCCGCGTTGCCGGCGCCGTCGAGTGCTCCGCCTTCGATCCGGGAGGCTTCGAGGATCGTGATGCGGTCGCCAGGCATCTGAGCGTCGCGAATGAGAAAGGCTGCGGCTGCGAGAGAGGCCAGCCCACTGCCGACGAGGTACGCGGATTTGTGGTCCACTCCTGCGGGTTTACGAGGACGAGCGAAGGCTTCAAAGTTCCCGTTGCTGTAGTACATACGATCTCCTGCGGATGAGGTTGGGATGCGCTGTGTCGAGGGAACGGTACTTTCTGACTATAGCTGAGCGATGCTTAGATGCGATGTGTCTCGGAAGCTGAGGTGCCGTATTACGGCCTGGCGGGCAGAGGATCCGCTGCAGGCGGATAAAGCAGGAAGGCTTGCCGAGCCTGCTGGAAACGAGCGAGTTCGGGTTGCCAGGCAGCGATGATGGCCGCGGGGGCTGTCCCGGAGATGAGGGCCTGCATGGTGGCGTCGTTGGCGAGGAGGGTTGCGGCTTTGCGGAGAGTGAACTGCTGGGGATACCGCTGTTGCAGGGCGGAGAGCAGGGCGAGGCCGAAGGCCGGGGCATCGAGCTGGGTACGATCCGTTACGACGAAGTGCAGGGCGGGAACGGTTTGCCCGTGGAAGGGGTAACGGTTGCTGTCTTCGGCGATGGACAGGGTGGTAGCTTCGACGCGGACACCGGCTACAGGATGCTGGCTGAACTCCAGAGCGAGCGAGGGGGCATCGATCCAGGGAGCCCCCAGAAACTCAAAGGGTGCTGCGCTGCCGCGACCGATGCCGCCCCCCCCCCCCCCCCCCCCCCCCCCCCCCCCCCCCCCCCCCCCCCCCCGCAAAACGCGCCGCAAGCGCGTTGATGTTGGTTTGCTCGAGCAGGGCAATGCCGGGGTAGAGGACGGCGGCGTTGATGGAGCGAAGGTTGGGACTGGGATTGGTCCAGGGAAGCCCGGTCTGATCGAAGTACTGCTCACGGTGCCAGTTCTGCATGGCGATGACGGTGAGAGGCGCGTGCAGATTGCGGTTGAAGTAACGGGCCAGTTCGCCGAAGGTAAGCCCGTGACGCACCGGAAGCGAGGTGTAGTTGGTGTAGGTGGAGAGGCCGGGATCGGAGACCGGGCCCTGAACGGTAAGGCCGCCGAGAAGATTGGGGCGGTCAAGCACGATGACCGGCAGGGTGTGGTGGTAGGTAGAGGCTTCAGAGGCGGATGCCTCCAGGAAGTAGCCGAGGATCGTTTCGTAGGTGTAGAAGCGGACGCCTGCGTCCTGCAGGTCGATGACGATGGCGTCGAGGTCGGCCAGTTGCGCGTGTGTGGGACGCTTGTCGACGGCGTGCGGGCCGAAGAGGGAGACGACGGGAAGGTGCGTGATCTCGTCGGACTCGGCTGCGAGGTGCTCGGTGTCCTGCTTGCCGAAGAGGCCGTGCTCCGGGGTAAAGATGCATTGCAGCTTTCCGGTTGCGTGGAGCAGGTCGACGGTGCGCGCCCCACGAGTGTCGAGGCCAGTCTGGTTGGTCAAGAGCGCGATGTGCTGGAAGGGCTGAAGCTGTGCGAAGTGATCGCGCTCAAGCACGTCGATGCCGGTAAGCGTGGACAAAGCATCTGCCGGAGCGCCGGGGATGGAGTGACGAAGGGCCAGCGCTGCGGCCGTGGCGACATCTCCTCGAAGGTGGGAGAGAGAGGCGTTGCCGCGAGGATGGACGGAGTTGGCCAACAGCAGCACGAAGGTATCGGTCGAAGGGTCGATCCAGAGCGAGGTGCCGGTGAAGCCGGTGTGACCGAAGCTGGGCGTGACGGAGGTGGGAAGGCTTGGGGCGGCGGTGGGAAAGACGGCACCGCGTGGCCGTGAGTAGGCGGTGTTGATATCCCAGCCGAGCCCGTGTACCGGAGTGCCGGTAGCGGCTTTCAGGGTCGGGGTAGGGATGCTGGAGTCAAGCGTAAGAAGAGTGCCGGGCTGTACGGTTGCGGGTTGCTGCGCGGTAGTGGCGAGCCGAAGAGTGGCCTGAGCGAGAGGGAAGGGGCCGGAGTTGCGCAGAAGCTTGTCAAGCAGCGCTTGCGCGAAGAGAGAGGCGTCGTGCGCGGTGGAGAAGACGCCGGCATGGCCTGCGACGCCGCCCATGCGCCGTGTGGTGGGGTCGTTGACCGTGCCGCGGAGCAGGAGGTCGAAGCCGGGGTTTTGTGCCGGATCGTTTTTGGATTCGTCATCGTGCGTGGTGGGCGCGATGCGACTGAGCAGTGAGGTGCTCCAGAAGCCCTGCGGGCAGGTAACGCCGATGTGCCCGATGGAAGGCTGCCAGAGGAGCGTGTCCCCACGCTGCAGGTGGGGGCCGCAGGCTTTGGCGAGCGGAAGATAGCGGGTTTCGGTCATGCCGAGCGGCTGGAAGATATGGCTTTGGGCGTACTCGTCCAGCGGCTGGCCGGAGAGTGTTTCCACGAGATCGCCGAGCAGCAGGAAGTTGATGTCCGAGTAACGAAAAATGGCGCCGGGAGCAGATTCCAGAGGGGAGCTCAGGGCGCGGCGAAGACCTTCGAGGCGATCCGGTGCGGCGAGGCCCCAGGGGTCCTTGAGAGAAATATCGGCGGGCTCGCCGGAGGTGTGGGTGAGCAGCAGGCGCACGGTGACGGCGGTACGCTGAGGGTCGTG
Source organism: Acidobacteriaceae bacterium (assembly GCA_028283625.1). Classification (GTDB taxonomy): domain Bacteria; phylum Acidobacteriota; class Terriglobia; order Terriglobales; family Acidobacteriaceae; genus Granulicella. The sequence continues at coordinate 245,134 of JAPWKG010000027.1, forward strand.
TGCGGGGTTGAAGGCCGGAAGGTAGCGTTCGAGCGGAGCATCGAGCGTGAGCTTGCCTTGCTCATACAACTGCAGGGCTGCGGTGGTGGTGACGAGCACCTTGGTGAGCGAAGCCATATCGAAGAGCGTGTCTTCGGTCATGGCTTCGGCGGGCGCGGGTTGGCCGTTCAGGCCGGGTTCGCCGTCGAGCTTTCTGAGCCCGTAGGCGTGCTGGTAGACGATGCGTCCGCCGTGGCCCAGTACGAGCACGGCGCCGGGCAACTTGTGCTGCGCAATGGCGTCGTTGATGGTTTGATCGACCGCGGAGAAGTCATAATGGCTGGCCTGCACGGGCGGGTCAAAGTGGACGATGCGGGGTGGGGTGTGGGTAGGAGCGGGTTGCTGCGCGTGCAGCGTGGTGGTGGCCAGCACGACGCAGAGTGCGGCGGCGGAAGAGAGCCGTTTTCCCGGCAGGCTGGCGACACTGCCCACGATAAAGGTGGCCACGGCACCGATGAGAACGTACCAGGTGAAGGCGATGTGCGGGATGGTAAGCGGACCGAGGTGTTGCGGGAAGTGACCTTGCCAGAGCCAGAGGTTGAGCAGGAAGCCCGTGATCATGCCGATGCTGGCGCCGCGTTGCGTGGCGAATCGTGTGAGCGTACCGAGCAGGAAGACGCCAAGCAGACAGCCGTACGCCACGCTGGCGATGGAAAGCGCGATTTCAACGACGTGCCCTTTACCGCCTACGGCAGCGGTGGCGAGGGCGAGGGCAAAGAGGACGAGAGCCCAGAAGAGGGTTGAGCTGCGAGCCAGCCGTGCGCGTTGGTTGTCGGTGGTTGCGGGAAAGAGCGCAACGTAGAAATCGACGACCGTGGTGGAAGCAAGCGAGTTGAGCGCGGCCGACAGGTTGCTCATGGCCGCCGCGAGAATGGCGGCGATGAGAAGCCCAGCGATGCCGGAAGGCATTTGCTGCACGATGAAGGTGGGGAAGAGCCGGTCGGAGCCCAGACCAGGGGTGAGCTGGCCGGGCTGCTGGCGGTAGAAAACCCAGAGTCCTGCGCCGATGAGCAGGAACATAGCGAACTGCGCAAAGATGACGACGCCGGAGCCTAAGAGCGCGGCTTGCCCCTGACGCAGGGAGCGAGCAGCGAGCAGGCGTTGGACCATGAGCTGATCGGTGCCGTGCGACGCCATGGTGAGGAAGGTGCCTCCGAGAAGACCGGCCCAGAAGGTGTAGTTCTGCGTGAGGTTGAAGGCGAAGTTGAGCCAGTGGAACTTGCCGGCGGCACCGGCCGCGTGCACGATCTCATGCCAGCCGCCGTGTACGTGGGTGCCCAGCGTGAGGAGCGCGACGAGCGTTCCGCCGACGTAGATGAGCATCTGGACGACATCGGTCCAGATGACCGCGGCCAGTCCGCCTTCGAAGGTGTAGAGCAGGGTAAGCGCGCAGATGATCGAGATGGAGAGCACGTCGCGTGTGCCGATGGCGATACCGACCACGATGGAGATGGCGAAGACACGAACGCCTTCGGCTGCAGCGCGCGTGAGCAGGAAGAGACCTGCGGTGATTTTGTGCAGGGCGCGGCCGAAACGTTGGTCGATGAGCTGGTAGGCGGTCAGCATCTGTCCTGCGTAGTAGCGCGGCAGGAAGAGGAAGGAGACTACGACTCGTCCGAGCAGATAGCCGAGCGCGACCTGGAGGAAGCCGAAGTTGCCGCCGTAGGCAAGGCCGGGTATGGAGACGATGGTGAGGGTCGAGGTCTCGGCGGAGACTACCGAGAGAGCGATGGCCCACCAGGGGATGGCGTTATCGGCCAGGAAGTAGCTCTTGAGGTTCTTGGCTCCGCCGGTGTTCTTCTTCCGGAAGCGGAGGCCGAAGAGGGTAATGCCGACGAGGTAAAGGGCAACGATGGCGAGATCGAAGGGCCGGAGGCGGGTGAGGACGGCGGGTTCGGCGAGGATGAGCGCGGCAGAGGACAACGGCAGAGATCTCCCAGAGTGCTTGCGGGTTATGATAACGGGCTGGAGCCATTGCTTTGTTTGTCGCAATCGATGCAGGTGGAACGAGTACGCGTTGTTGGGTGGCCGATGAGCGTCAGGTACTGGGCCGCTCCCGGTGCGAGACGGTCAAGCTGATGCATGTGGGCGAGGCGCTTGCAACCGAGCGAATGCGCGCGCTGGTTCACAGTGCGCTGCAGGAGGCGGGCAGCTCCCCGGGCGAAGTCGAAGCGGCTTGCGTGGGGTTGGCCGGCGTCTCGATCGCGGAGGTGCGACAGTGGTGCGAGGGCGTGATGCAGCAGCTGTGCGGAATAAAACCGCAGGTTGTGGGCGATGAAGAGATTGCGTTTGAGGCTGCGTGGGCCGGTGGGCCGGGCATCCTGGTGATCGCGGGAACGGGATCGAATGTTCTGGGGCGTTGCGCTAACGGCTTTTCGGTGACAGGCGGAGGCTGGGGCCCGATGCTGGGCGATGAAGGCGCTGGTTTCTGGATCGGCCTGGAGGGGTTGCGGGCTGCGTTGCGTGCGCGAGATCGCGGACAGGTTTCGACGATTCTGGATGCGGCGCAGGAGTTCTGGCGTTTGGGCTCGCTGGCGGAGCTGGTCGGATACGCCAATCTCGGGCAGCGGCCGCACTTCGGCGAACTGGCCCAGGTGGTTTCGCGGTGCGCGGAAGAGGGCGATGCGGTTGCGACGGAGGTGCTGTCGCGAGGGGGCGCGCAGCTGGCCTCACTGGTGCGTCTGGTCTCGGAAAAGATGCTGGCCTCGGGAGCGGAGCTGGAGGAGGCCCGGCGTGTGGCGTTTGCCGGGAGCGTTCTCGATCGGATCGGAACGGTTCGGCGCGCGTTTCTGGCGGGCTTGCCGGAGTTCATGGTCGCAGACAGCAGCGTGGAGCCGCTCGAAGGTGCGTTGTGGCTGGCCCGGCGCGGCGCGTTGCGAACTAAGTGGATGCAGTAGCTAGAGCAGCCTGCCGAACAAATAGCTTTGGGTACGGCGGCCCTGTGCGTCGTAACGATTGAGGTGTGCGGGAGCGCCTGCGCGCAGTGCGGTGAGCTCCGGGCGGCCGAGCATGGCGGCGGGCGTATGGCTGGCAGCCGCTGTGGCCTCAGCCAGAGACGCATCGGTGAAGCGCTGCAGGTTTTCAATGGCGGCGTCGAGCGTGAGCACGGAGCCCGCGAGGGTCTCTGGAGCATCCGTCAGAGCGGCGCGATTGCCCCGGACGGTGACGTTCAGCCCGCCCAGTGAGTAGGCTCCGTCCGGCATGCCGGTGGCCGACATGGAGTCTGTAATCAGGATGGCGCGTGCGTTCCGCTTGGCGTTCCACCAGAGACGAACCGCCGCTGGTGCAACGTGGACGCCATCGGCGATGAGGTCAGCGTAAAGGTTGGGGTTTGTAAGCGCGGCGCCCAGGATGCCGGGCTCTCGATGATCGAGCGCACGCATTGCATTGAAGGTGTGTGTGACGGACGCGGCTCCGTGGGCGATGGCTGCTTCTGTTTCCGCGAAGGTGGCATTGGAGTGGCCGAGGGTGACGCGCAGGCCGAGGGCGCGTGTGGAGTCAAGCAGCTCAAGCGCTCCGGGAAGTTCTGGCGCGAGGGTCATGAGCTGGATGTGGCCGCGAGAAGCCTCCCAGAAGCGACGGAAAAGTTCAAGGGTTGGCTGCTGAAGTTCATGCGCTGGATGAACACCGCGCCTGGCGTGAGAGAGGAACGGGCCTTCGAGATGGATGCCCACGGGGGTGGCTTGCTCTTGCGGCGTAGGAGATTCGATCAGCGTGGCCAGCTTGTCGAGCGCGCGAAGGGTGTTCTCGATGGAGTCCGTTACGGTCGTGGGCAGGTAGTGCGCAACGCCGTGACGGGCAAAGTACCGCTGTACCTCGCCCATTTCCGAGAGAGAGGCGGACATGACATCGTGGCCGAGGGCGCCGTGGGTGTGGATCTCGAGCGAGGCCGCGGTAAGGGTGTCGTTCTGGTGCGGTGCAGAGGGATCAGAATGGATGCTCTCGATGAGGCCTGCGCTATCGAGTGTGAGGACAGGATGCTCGAGGACACGATCTTCGGTGAGCAGGAAGCGAGCGCTGAGGGTCGAGGAGGGCATGGGCGTCCTGTGTGGTTAAGAAGCTGGCGGGAAGCCGAGATCGGAGGCTGGGGGCAGGGTGTGGAGATCGTCCCACTGGCGCTGCGCGGACTTGAAACGGTCGATGCGGCCAAGCCAGATACCGTTGGTGTAGTCGTAGTGATCGAGAACGGGGCGGAGAGCGTAAGGGCGGTTGGTGCGGAGCCAGAGCTGCATGTAGAGGTCGCGGATCAGCGCGTAGGTGTCCTTGATGTCCTGAAAGCGTCCGTTGATGCCGTTGATGTCCGCCAACTCGATGGTGATGTCGAGCTGTCCTTTATGCGTGGAGGCGTTTGCAGGCGCTTCCGAGGAGATGCGGGCGTACATCTGGGGGATCTCGTCCCCGAGCTGGAATTTGAGGCCGATGAAGTCCATGCGGCGTGCCCCGAGCTCCAGCGCGTCGATCGCGTCGGTCTCGCGCAGAGAGGTTGGGTTAGACGGTAACTGGTTTACAAGCGAGTAGACGACGGGCTGTTGCGGTGCGGGCGCTGCGGCGCGGGCTTCTGCGATGAGACGCAGCGCGTGCTCGGCGTGCTGGCGCAGCTCTGCATTGATGGGACGCATCATGGACGCATAGCGCTGGCCGTCCTTCGACCAGGGATCGAGCCAAAAGAGGCCATCGGAGCCATCTCCGACTTTAGCGGACTTGAGCAGGGCGTGAGCGGCCATCAGTTCTCGCTGCGCTTCGTCGAGCTTGCCGGTAAGGTCACCGTGGAAGACTTCGCCATAGCTGTTCTGGAAGTCGGGAATGGAAGACTCGCCGGGCTGCCAGGCGGCGGCGGCACCGAAGAGGATGCCGTACCAGTTATTGGAGGCCAGGGCCTCTCCGTCGTCGTACCAGATGGTGTTGAGCTGGCCGGTGGCTCCCATGGCCTGACCATCGCGGGTGAACTGCTGGATGTCGTTCAGGGCGTAGTTGTTGTTGGGATAGACGCGCGACCAGTTGTTGATACCGCTGGCGACCCAGGTTTCAAAGCCGGCGTCCAGATAAGGCTTCAGGTACTTCGAGAAGCCTTTGGGTTGCGGGGTGTAGCCCCAGGCCACGGCGATGGTCTGCTGCTTGAAGGACTGTGGCATGGCTTTGAGTAGATCGGGCGACTTCTCTGCGATATCGCCCCAGAAGAGCAGGCGGCGGTTGAGAGGCTGCAGGGTGGTGACGATCTGCTGCATGAAGTCGAGGTAAACGGGGCCCAGGCCGCGGCTGTCGACCGCAGGCTTGGTCTGTCCCTTGCCGAGCTCTTCGGTTTCGTCCGCGCCGATGTGGAGGAAGGGGCTGGGGTAGAGTGCGGCGAGCTCGGTGAACATGCTCTTGATGGCAGGCAGAGAACCGGGCTGTCCGGGGGCGAGCACGGAACCGTGAGGAGTTTCAGCCAGAGCCGAGGACTGTTCCCAGACGAGGGCATGGTGGAGATGGCCAAAGGCTTCCTGCTCGGGGATGACGGTGATGTGGTACTGGCGGGCGTAGGCGACGAGCTGGCGGGCATCGTCGGCGGTCATGCTGCCGCCGGGAGGTGCGGGGATGGGGTTGGAGGCGTACTGCTGGGTGTGTTCGAAGTACGGGGAGTAGATGTTGTCTTTGTAGGCTGCGAGGGTGCGGATGATCTTCTTCTGAAAGTCGAGGGTATCGACCGGGCCGCGGGAAAGATCGTCGTGCAGGCCGCGGTATTTCATCGCAGGCCAGTCGCGGATGTCGGCCAGATGCACCACGAAGCCGCCGTTTGGAGAGGCGACGATGAGCTGCTTGACCGTTTGCGCGGCATAAAAAACGCCGCTGGCTGAGGCACCGGTCAAGGTGAGTGTGCCCGGGCTCGCGGCAATTGTGTAGCCTTCGGGCTTCATCGCGTCAGTGAAGCCTGCTTCCGGATACTGTGCGAGGCGATGCAGCACGATGCGGAAGCCGTTGCCGGAGGGAATGCCGCGTTGCTCGAGGGTTTGCTGCAGGTCTGCTGCGGCGAAACGGTCTTCGGAGTCGCAACCCTCACAGAGAACGCTCACGCCTCCGCGAAGTGCGGCGTCTCCCTTGCTGGTAAGGCTGCGCGGCTCAGGAATGAGATGCAGCTGGGCGGTGGCTGCGAGCGAGGGAGCGGCGAGGGCGACGGCAAGCAGAGAGCGAAACAGCATGAAGCTACGGTACATGAGGCCGCGTTGTGGGGTGGGCTGGGGTACCTCTGAAAGAACGCCTCTTTCAGCGGTTTCAGAGGTTTCAGAGAGAAGCGTCCGGCAGATTGCGGTGCCCGGAAGCTAGATCGGCTTGGCGCCATCAACGATGGTCACACCGGCCGGAGGGGTGAAGGTGAAGTCCTGATCGCGGGTGGCCACATCTTCATGCTCGTTGGTAAAGCTGAAGTCGGTGGTGGCGCCGTCCGCCTCTTCGATCCGCATGGCGTGGATCAGGCCAGTGGCATCGACGGTGAGGGTGATGAGATGAACCCGGTTCTGCATTCCTTTGGGGGTCCCGGAGAGGTTGAAGAGCTGGGGCGAGACCGTAGAAAGGGTGAGGCCTTCAAGCTCTTTGTCCAACTCGGTGTGGCCCAGAAGGAAACGCAGGGGAGAGCGGAGATCGTCCAGCTGCTTGGCCGGTATGCGATCAACCTGCGGGTCTCCGGGGGTGTAAGAGAGAGCGTACTTGCCGTCCAGAACGAAAATCTTGCCGGCGGGAGAGTCATAGCTCCAGCGCATGCGGCCGGGTTTGCGCAGGAGCAGGGTCCCGGTTTCGGTACGGTCCAGCCCCATGCCCCGGTAGCGCTCGGTATAGCGGGTTTCGAGCGAGTGGAGCCGGTTGTAATGGCTATCCACCTTGCTGGCCAGCGAGGCCGCAGAAGGGCGCTGGGCCCAGAGAGGAAGCGCCAGAGAGAAGAAGGCAAGAAGGGAGAAGAGGTTACGACGGTTCATGTTGGTCTTTGGATAGGACGCAAAAAGAGGCTGCCGGTTGCGGCAGCCTCTTTTTGCGTGGATGGTTACTGAAGAAGATCCGTGCAGTTGCTGCCACCCTTGGAGTCGTAGTGGATCTGCGCGTTTTCGTCCGTGCAGAACCCACGATCGCCGGAGTGACCAACAGAGTTGGGGACAGCGGTGATCTGGTAGCTGTTGAACTGATCCTGATTGTTCACCGTGGTTTTTGTGCAGTTCGAGATGGTGAAGGTATAGCCAGCCTTGTTTCCGGCTGCCAGATCTTCCGGGATCAGCTGCGCCGCTTCAGGCGTAGGAACACCGGAGCCGGGCTTGCCGCCGAGCGCTGCCAGCGAGCAGGAGAAGCCGTGCGTGGGGTAGGTCGAGTTGTACTGACCTTCCATCTGGTTCAACGTACGAAGGCTGTTGATGGCCGACGTTTCATTGGCGCGCTTGATGGTCTTCTGCATGGCCGGAACTGCGAGCGTCATGAGAATGAGCACGACGGACATCACGATGAGAAGTTCGATGAGCGTGAAGCCGGCTTCGGCGTCGTTACGGAGTGTGCGCAAACGATTGGTCTTCATGAAACGGTCCTTCGGAAGAAAGCCTGCCGCGGGCGCGGCGGAGAAATATGCACCGGTTTCGAGTATAGACGCATGGGAGTCCGGAAGGTGATCCGGATAGGTACGGGGACAGCGAACGATTTCCTATAGGTTTCGCATCCAAGAGGGTGTCATGGCAATCTAAGGGGAAGTGAACAAGGTGGACTCCAGAATTTTTCGAACCGCGGCTATGTGTGTGCTCGCCGGCACTCCGGCCCTTGCTCTTGCCCAGCAGACGGCCGATCCGTTGCCCCAGGCGCCCAGCGCGGTGCTGACGGAACAGGCAAAAAAGGAAACGGATCTGGGCAAAACCGCAGGCTCCGGAGCGGTGTTTACGCCCGCATCGACCCAGCAGGCGCCTGACGGCGCTTCGGTGGAAGTTGCTACGGCGAACCCGTTGCCGCTTTCGCTCGATGACGCGGTTTCCTACGGCCTGAGCCGGAACCTTCGCCTGAAGTACGACGCCGCAACGCGGCGCGAGGTGGATGGTCTGGCCTCTTCCACGATCTCGGCCCTGATTCCGAACATTACGCTTTCTGCCCAGAGCGGCGCCATGGAGGTCAATTTGGCGGCGATGGGCTTCAAGCCCTCGCTCTTGGCGGGGGTGGCCGAACAGTTCAATATCGATCCGAACTCGATTTCTTCGATCGTCAAGATCAACACGACGGGCGCTTCCGCTGCCGTGAGCCAGGAGCTGATCAACCTGCCGGATTTTGAGGTCTGGCGTGCGGTGAAGACGGAAAAGGCCGTTGTCGATCTGAACTACCTGAATAGCCGCGGACAGCTGGTGACGGCGGTTGGAACGGCGTACCTGCAGGTTCAGGCCGATCAGGCGAATCTGAAGAACGCGGAGCAGCAGGAGGCTTCCTCCAAGCTGGCCTTTGAGCAGGCTGTTGACCGGAAAAAGTCGGGTGTCGGCACGAATCTGGATGCGCTGCGCAGCGAGGTGGATTACAAGCAGCGCCAGCAGACGACGATTTCGTCGAGCTCCCAGCTTGAGAAGGATGTTATCCAGCTCAATCGCATTATGGGTGTTCCCGCGGAACAACAGTGGGTGCTGACGGACACGGCTCCCTTTGCCGAATTTGTAGACCTTGATCTGCAGACCGCGATGTCGACCGCGATGGAGCACCGGAAGGATTTTCTGAGCCTGGAAGGCAACATCGACGTGATGCGCCGTGAGTACAAGGCGGCGAAGATGGAACGGTTGCCGACGTTGGCATTCAACGGCTCGTATGGTTTTCTGGGAGAGACGACCGGGATGTATCACGGCGTCTTCAATGCGCAGGGAACGTTGAAGGTGCCTTTATTCCGCGAGGCAGCGCAGCGCGGCGAAGAACGACAGGTCTCAGCCCAGTTGCAGGAGTTGCGTGACCAGGAAGCGAGCATCCGTACCGATATCGAAGCGGAGATTCGCTCGGCCATGCTCGATGAACAGTCTTCGCACGATCTGGTGGCGGTGGGGCAGAGCAAGGTCGAGATGACCAAGCAGGAGCTTTCTGACGCAGAGGACCGCTACAAGTCCGGCGTGGATGATAACTTGCCGGTGCTGACGGCGGAGGCAAGCGTGACCGAGGCGCAGGCCGAGTTGGTGCAGGCGCTCTACCAGTACAACGTTTCCAAGCTGAATCTGGCGCAGGCCACGGGTGTGGTTGAGTCGCGCTACCGCACGTATCTCGGAAAGTAACCCGAAAAGGCAATACTTCCGTAGCATGGTGAGTACAGCCGTGTATCTCCGGGATGCGTCTGTGTTTCTATGCGATCTTTTTGCCGCCACTTCGTACTCTGCTGCCTGCTGGGAGCTACCGCGCTTGGAGATGCCCAGGTACTGGCACGCCCGGGATGGGCTGGTTCGGGCGTATCGTCTGAGCCATGGTGGCGCCGCGCCGTCTTCTACCGAATCGGGCCGTCTACGTTTCAAGACTCCGATGGGGATGGGCAGGGCGATGTGGCCGGGATCGAGCAGCGCCTGGGGTACATCCAGCAGCTAGGTGTCGATGCCATTGTGCTGCGGCCTCCGTATACCCCGGATGAGTTTGGCGACCTGGCGCGGAAGGCAGGGGATTTTCATCTGCGGGTTCTGGCGCAGATGGACTCCGCGGACCCGGTTCTGGCGCGTACGTGGCTGAATCAGGGGGCTGCCGGTGTGGTGGTGGATGCTTCCCGGGCGAGTGAAGCGCAGATGAGCGCTTTGCGCTCACTGGTGCAGAACGGACCGGGAGAACGTGTTCTGGTGGCGCTGGGCGTCAATACCTCGGCGGCTCCTTTGTCGCTTGCGGCCGAGTTGAATACTGCGGCGGCCGATGCGGTGACGCTGCGCTCCAAGTTATCTGCGAGCGTGGGCAGCAAAGAACTCTCGAACCAAAATCTGTTGCTGGCGCTGAGCGGCGTGGCGAAGATGGAGGGCGATGCCGATCAGCAGGCGATTGACGACAGAGCGCTCTCGGCGGCCTTGCTGGCTTCACGCAGTGCGGCGATCTTTGATGCGGGCCGTGAACTTGGACTTCGTTCCAAGGATGGCTCGGCCGTGGCGATGCAGTGGACGCCTACGAATCTGACCCGCGAAAAGGCGACGCCGGAGGTAGCGGCGGTGAAGCCGAAGGTGGAGGTCTACGGTGCGTTTACGCCCTACATTCGACCGCCGAAGCTGATGTTGCCGGCTCCTGTGACGCCAAAAGTAGTGGAGTCTGACTCGCTGGCACTGGTGGACCCGAATACGTTGCCGGGATTTACCTCGGGTGAGCTCAAGGAGCCTGTTTCGGCCTCAGGAACGGCGGAGAATGTTTTCACAGAGGATATCGATCAGGCCTCGCTGCTGAACTTCTACCGTCATCTGATTGCGCTGCATCACGGCAACGGGTCTTTGCGTAACGGCGCACAGGTGGTCTTTGACCGCGATGCGCAAGGTGTGACGTTGTGGCTGCGCCGTGCGCCTTCAGGATCACAAACTGTGGGCTCAGTGCTGGTGGCGCTGAACGATACGGATAAGCCGGTTGAACTGGATTTGAGCAAGGATTTTGCGGCGCAAAAGATGCGGGGCGGGTTATTTCGTCCTCTGTTGACCGCGAGCACGGCGAAGAGCGGTGCGGCAGGCGGCGACGAGGGTGTTTCCGAGAGAGTGGACAAGCTGACGCTGCCACCACGCACGATCTTTCTGGGAGAAGTGGGCCGTGGCGCGGAGGCGGCTACAGAGACCAGCTCACCGCGCCGTCAGCACAAGTTGCACTAGCAGGCGAGTTCGGCCCGCTCAAAGGAAAGATCTCCGAGATTGCCGAGCAGGGTGAGGGCAAAGCGGTCGGAGAGGAAGAGTTGCTGTGCCAGCCGCTGGATGTCGTTGGCGGTAACGCGCTCGACCTCGGAGATGATCTCCTCCGCGGTGAAGAAGCGGCCATAGTACATACGCTGGCGTGCAAGGTTGGACATGCGCGAAGAGGAGGACTCGAGACCGAGAACCATGTTGGTTTTGATCTGGTCCTTGGCGCGCTTGATCTCGTCGTCGTTGACGAGTTCCTGCTTGAGTCGCGTGAACTCGAGCAGGGTGAGACGGAGTACCTCGCGGGTTTTGTCCGCGGCGCAGCCGGCGTAGACCGCGAGGGAGCCGGTATCGCGGAACGGGCTGAGCTCAGAGAAGATGGAGTAAGCCAGTCCGCGGTCCTCGCGAATGCTTTGGAAGAGCCGCGAGCTCATGCCGCCGCCGAGGATGGAGTTGAGCAGGAAAGCCGTGTAACGGTCAGGGTGCGCGACCGGAAGACCGGGCATGGCCAGGCAGAACTGGACCTGCTCGAGCGACTCTTTGTTCCGGAGCGTGATGTGCGGCTGAGCTGTAGGTGCAGGAGTGCGGACGAGCTTCTGGTGCGAGCTGGCGTTGAGTGAGGAGAATGCTTGCTCAACCTGCGCGACAAAGACGTCGTGCTCGATATTGCCTGCGGCGCTGAAGACCATGTTGGAGGGAGAGAAGCGACGCGCATACTCCTGCAGAACGAGCTTCTGGTCGAAGCTGGCTACTGTCTCCTCGGTACCGAGGATGGGACGCCCCAGAGCGTCGCCGGGCCAGAAGTTCTGCGAGAAGAGTTCGTGGACGAGGTAGTCGGGGTTGTCCTCATCCATCTTGATCTCTTCCAGAATAACGCTCTGCTCTTTGGCAATATCTTCGGGCGCAAAGATTGGGTGCAGCACGAGGTCGGCCAGAAGGTCGAGCGCTACGGGCGCATTTTCATCGAGCGTTTTGACGTTGAAGCAGACGGTTTCCTTGCCGGTAAAGGCGTCAAGGTTGCCGCCGATGGCATCGACCTCACGCGCAAACTGCTGCGCAGAACGCGTGGTGGTGCCTTTGAAGACCATGTGCTCGAGGAAGTGCGAGATGCCGTTCAGGCGCTCTTCTTCGTCGCGTGAACCGGTGTCGAGCCAGACTCCCATTGAGACGGAACGCATGTGCGCCATGCGTTCTGTGAGGACCAGAAGGCCGTTGGGGAGCGTGGTGGTGCGGATGTCGCGGAGCTGCTCCGCGGAGGGGTTCAGGGAGGTGGCATTTTCAGCCACAGGGACGGAAACCGGCATAACGACTATTGTTTCACGGAGGGGGCAACACATGAAGGCGCTACAGCGTAAGTTTCGGGCACGGTTGGAAAAGGGTGATCCGGCACTGGGGTGGACGGTGGTGCGGGTGCCGTTTTCTGCAGCTGAAGTGTGGGAGCAGCGGCTGCGCCTGCGGGTGAGGGGGACGATCAACGGTTGGAGCTTCCGAACATCGTTGTTGCCGGATTCGGTGTTGGGCGGACAGGTATTGCTGGTCAACCGGGCGATGCAGAAAGGCGCGGGCGCAGGGTTGGGAGATGAGGCCGAAGTGCTTCTGGAGCCTGATCTTGAGCCCAGGCCGGTGCTGCTGACCGAGGAGCTGGATGCCGTGCTGGACGAGGCCGAGGGGCTGCGTGATTTTTACGATGGGCTGAGCGAATCGATGCGCCGGGAGATCGGCAAATGGATTGAAGAGGCGAAAAGCGACAGCGTGCGGCAGAAGCGGGCTGCGCAGATGGCGGAACGTCTGCTCTCCACGCTGGATGCCGAGGCGGAGCTTCCTCCGGCGATTCAGGCGGCGTTTCGCCAGAATGAAGCCGCAAAGAAGGGATGGCTGCTTCTGACGCCTGCTCAGCGGAGACGAGAGCTCTTTGCCGTTTTCTCGTATCAAACGCCGGAGTCTCGCAGCAAACGGATCGGTAAGCTGTGTGCGCTGGCGGCATCGAAGACGGCCGCTGCCAATTAGCGTGGAGAAGACTGGCCTATTGAGAGGGCTGGCAGAGCGGCCGGGTTGGGGGGGAGGGAAATGTCGCCGCGGCCATGCAATATTTCGGCGGCTCTTTCGTCTTCATGAGTAGCAGCACGGAAGGGATACACCAAGAAGCCTGATGGCAGAGCAGGGACTAAGCATTGCGGAGCAGAACGAGCGCTTTGCCGACGCATTGGCGCAGGAGGGACCGCGTCTGCGGAACTTCATCCGGCGCCGCGTGCTGGACCCGGGTGATGCTGAGGACGTGCTGCAGGATGTGTTTTACGAGCTGATTCAGACCTACCGGCTAATGAAGCCGGTGGAGCAGGTAACGGCGTGGATGTTTCGTGTGGCAAGGAACCGGATTACGGACCTGTTTCGCAAGAAGAAGACGCAGTCGTTGCATGCTCCCACGGAAGAGATGGCGGAGGAGGGGTTTTGTCTGGAAGACCTGCTGCCCTCGCCGGAGGATGGTCCGGATGCGCTTTATGCCCGCCGTGTTTTGACGGATGCGATTGAGGAAGCGTTGGCGGAGCTGCCGGTAGAACAGCGCGAGGTGTTCGTCGCGCATGAGTTGGAAGGAGAAAGCTTCAAGGAAATGACGGCTCGAACAGGAATTAACCAAAACACGCTTTTGGCACGCAAACGTTATGCGGTACTGCACCTGCGGAAACGCCTGGAACAGATGCGCCAAAGCTTCGGGCTGGGAGGGGAGCAATGAGAATGTCGAAACGAATTCTAAAAGTGATCGTTTGCGTATTTCTGGGGCTGCTCGCGTTTGGTGTGATCACGCAGTTCCTTTGGAACCGGCTGATGCCGGAGCTTTTCGGGCTGAAGACGGTTACGTTCTGGCAGGCGGTGGGATTGGTGATTCTGGGCAAGATTCTGCTCGGAGGATTCCATCATCACGGTGGAATGGGGTACTCGCAGCAGCGGCGCGAGCGCCAGGAGTGGAAACGCCACATGAAAGCCCGCTGGGCGGGTATGAGCCCGGAGGAGCGTCAGCGCTTTCGGGCAGCGATGAAAGATAAGTGGGACAAATCCTGCGGTCCGCAGTGGATGCGCGACGCAGCGAAATGGGACTCCGGAGTCGCTGGAGACCGTAGCGATGAACGCAAGCAATCGAGCGAGGTAAATCAATGAATGTCGACGTAATGGCGCATTTGTTTGGTGCAGTTGAGAAGTGTCAGTGTCCAGCAACGATGGTGAAAACGGAGCCAAGGGAGGCAAGCTACAACCTGAGGGCAATGGAAAAGATGACGCTCAACGAGCTACTGTTTGCTGTGATGTCCGGGCCTGAGGCTCCGGTGATGTAATGAGGCATGAAGGAAGAAAAAGGGGCGTCGCAGCTTATGGCTGCGACGCCCCTTTCGATGCTCAAGGGAAAAGGAGTTAAACCGGTTCTGCGGGAAGCGTCAGCTCTTCATGCGCGGTCTCCCGGGTGAAGAGCAAACCAAAGATGGTCAGCAGGGCCGCGACCGTCAGGTAATAGCCAACGAACCTGAGCCCATAGTGTTTTGCCAGCCAGCTTGCGATGTACGGTGTGGCGGAAGCTCCAAGAACGCCGCCGAAGCTAAAGGCGAGTGAGCTGCCGGTATAACGTACAGCCGTGGGGAAGAGCTCGGAGATGACCGTTCCCAGCGGACCATAGGTGGAACCCATCAGCGCTAGTCCAAGCGAGAGCGTCCAGAAGACGCCGGCGTGGCCCGAGGTGAACATGGGGGCGAAGACGAAGCCGTAGAGTGCGATCAGGATCGAGATACCGAACATCACAGGACGGCGTCCCTTTTCCGCCAGGAGAGCGGAGAGAGGAATGGTCAGGGCAAAGAAGAACATGGCCCCCATCTGCATGTACAGAAAAGAGTCTCGTGTGTAGTGCAGCACGGAGGTCCCGTAGCCGAGAGTAAAGACGGTCATCAGATAAAAAAGCACAAAGGTGGCAATGCAGGTGAGCGTGCCTGCGATGAGGGGCACGGCATACTGCGTGATGACGGTACCCATCGGGAGCTTGACCGGCTCGGAACGCTTGACCGCTGCCTGGAAGACAGGCGTTTCAGTAATGGTCAGGCGGACGTAGAGCCCCAGCAGCACAAGCACGGCAGAGGTGACGAAGGGGATGCGCCAGCCGTAACGGAAGAACTGATCGTTGGTCAGATATTTCGAGATAAGCAGGAAGATGCCGCCGGAAAGCACGAAGCCAATGGGAGCGCCAAGCTGCGGGAACATGCCGTAGAGCGCACGGCGCTTAGGCGGTGCGTTTTCGACGGCAAGAAGTACGGCGCCACCCCACTCTCCCCCGAGGCCGATCCCCTGACCGAAACGGCAGAGTGCCAGCAGCAACGGTGCGGCGATTCCAATTACGTTATAGCCGGGTACAATTCCGATCACGAACGTGGACAGACCCATGGTGGAAAGAGCAAGCACGAGCGTGCGCTTACGTCCGATTCGGTCACCGAAGTGCCCGAAGAGAGCAGAGCCGACGGGGCGCGCAATAAACGCTACGCCGAAGGTGGCGTAGGAGAGCAGTACCGAAGCGCTTGGGTCGCTTGCCGGGAAGAAGAGCTTCGGGAAAACCAGCGTGGCGGCGATGGCGTAGATGTAAAAGTCGAAGAATTCGACGGTAGTGCCTACAAGGGAGGCAAACAGAACCTGTGCGGGTCGATTGATCTTCGTGGTTTGTCCAGACATATCGCTATTGATGTTAGCGCTTATCTGTAGGCATCAAGCTATAAGAGGTTTTTATGGGCGGGTTAGTCGGCCGCGGTCAGCTCCTGATCCTTGTACTGCAGCTGGTAGAGCTTGTAATAAAGCCCGCGGAGAGCGAGGAGCTGTTGGTGGGAGCCCTGCTCGCGTAACTGTCCCTTATGCATGACAAGGATCGTGTCCGCTCGCTGCACGGTGGAAAGCCGGTGCGCGATCATGACGCTGGTCCGGCCGGTGATCATGCGCTCGATGGCGGAGCGAACACGTAGCTCGGTTTCGGTGTCGACGGAACTGGTGGCTTCGTCGAGGATGAGGATGCCGGGCTTGTGGGCGAGGGCGCGAGCGAAGCTGATGAGCTGCTTCTGGCCGGTGGAAAGTGTGGAGCCGCGTTCGAGCACAGGTTCGTCAAACTTCCCGGGCAGCGTACGGATGAAGTCGGCGACGTTGACCTCGTCGGCGGCGCGCTCGACCTCCTCGTCGGTGATCCATTCGGAGCCAAGGCGGATGTTGGATTTGACGGTGCCGGTGAAGAGGAAGGCATCCTGCAGAACGACGCCGAAGCGCTTGCGGAGGGCGTCCAGCGGCATGCTGGCGGACGTCGACATGTCATCGATGAGAACATGCCCGGCCTGCACGTCGTAAAAGCGCATCATCAGCGCCGTGATGGTGGTTTTGCCTGCGCCGGTGTGTCCGACGATAGCGGCGGTGCTGTTGGGGTTGATGACGAAGGAGACGCCACGCAGAATCCACTCGACCTCCTGCAGGACGGCGGGCAGTGTGCTCTGGTCGGTGTGGTGAGCAAACGCGGCGAGTGCGGCTGTCTGCTCTGAGGTGAGCTGCTGATAGGTGAACCAGACGTTGCGGAACTCAACGCGGCCGCTACGATTGCCGGTGACGGGCAAAGCGGGTTGCGCGATCTCGCTTTGGGTATCGAGCAGCTTGAAGACGCGTTCCGCAGCGGCCATGGCGGCCTGCAGGATGTTGTATTTATCCGAGAGGTCCTGAATGGGCCGGAAGAAGCGCTGAGCGTACTGGATGAAAGCGATGAGTACACCGATGGTGACGGTGTGGAAGATTCCGGACGGAACAATGCCGTGCAGCGAAAGCTCAGTGTTGTGCAGAACGGCCATGCCGCCGCGCCAGATGACCAGAGCGATGGCGGTGGAGCTAAGCAGCTCGACTACCGGATAGTAGAGTGCGTAGGCGAAGATCGCATCGCTCCAGGCGCTTTTGTTTTCCTGATTGACGATGGAGAAGTCCTGAAAGGCACGGCGCTGGCGGTTGAAGAGCTGTACGAGGCTCATGCCGGAGATGTACTCCTGGGTGAAGGAGTTGATCTTTGCGGTGGCGACGCGCTGGCGGCGGTAGGAGTCGCGCACATGATCGCGGAAACGCTTTGTCGCGTAAAGAATGCCTGGGATGACGGCAAGAGTCAGCAGGGCCAGGGGCCAGCTCATGCGCACCATGATGACGATGATGAAGGTCAGGGTGAAGATGTCTTCGAAGATTGCGAGAACGCCCGAGGTGAACATCTCGTTCAAGGCATCAACGTCAGAGGTGACGCGTGTGACGAGACGCCCGACGGGGTTGCGGTCGAAGAAGCCAACGTTCAGTCGCTGAATATGGCGGAAGATCTGCTTGCGCAGGTCGAACATGATCTGCTGTCCGGTCCACTGCATCAGGTAGGTCTGGACGAACTCGAGCGCAAAGGACAGGCAAAGCGCTACGAGGTAGAGCAGGCCGATCTGCGTGACGCCTTTTGTCGGGTCCGCGGAGAGGTGCCGGCCGAGCCAGCCGGGATGATGGTCGGGAGCCAGATAGGTGTCGACTGCGACCTTGACCAGGTAGGGGCCAAAGACATCGGAGAGCGATTTGATGAGGATGGCCAGCGCAGAAACGAGCGCCTGGAGCGTGTAGGGCTTCAGGTAGGCGAGGAGCCGGGTGGTGAGATGGCGATCGTATACCTTGCCGACGACGTCTTCGTCGCGGCCGCGCTTGGCTGGGGTTTTCGTCTGGGGCTGGTTCTTCTCTTCTGGCATCTCTACGTTTGATTTTAGAAGGTCTCTCCAGGTCGCATGAAAGAATGATGTGGTGAGCCGGTTGGTGGAAAACATGCCTTTGGGGCTGTATCTGAGTGTGCCGTTCTGCAAGGCGAAGTGTTCGTTTTGTAACTTTGCCAGCGGGGTCGGAAACGATGCCGCGGTGGAGCGCTATGTCACGCAGTTGGTGGAAGAAATTGATGCCGCCAGGCGGGATGCGGACAGAATCGGAGCGTCGTTACCCCACCTTGTCGATACGGTGTACTTCGGCGGCGGAACGCCCAGTCTGTTGCAGCCGGAACAGTTACGAGCCATCTTCGCTGCCCTGCGCCGCAACTTTGAGCTGCTGCCGCACGCGGAGATCACGCTGGAGGCGGCTCCGGGCCAGATTGACGATGCCTTGTTAGGTGCGGCCCTGGAGGAAGGGATCAACCGCATCAGCCTGGGGGTGCAGTCCTTCGTGGATGCTGAGGCGCAGGCCGTGGGGCGGTCGCACACCGGGGACGAGTGCCTGCAGGAGTTTCATCGGCTGCATCGAGCTGGCGTGGCCAATGTGGGGGCTGATCTGATTGCGGGGCTCCCACTGCAGACGATGGAGAGCTGGATGCAGACGCTGCGCATGGTGGGTGAAGCGGAGCTTGAGCATCTGAGCGTTTATTTGTTTGAGATTGATGAGGACTCGCGGCTCGGCGCGGAGGTTTTGCGCGGCGGCGAACGATTCCACGCGACGCGTGTGGCAAGTGAAGATCTGGCGAGCGCAATGTATGAGCGTGCCTGCAAGGAGCTGCCGCTACTCGGATTTTCTCAGTATGAGATCTCGAACTTTGCCCGCGAAGGATTCCGGTCCGCACATAACAGGAAGTACTGGACGCGTGCACCGTACTTTGGTTTTGGACTGGATGCGCATTCTATGTTGCTGCGAGCCGAGGGAGACGGCGCTCTGCGTTTTGCGAACGCGGAGGAGTTGGCCTCCTACGGGATGAAGACACGAACCCTGCCGCAAACGGTGGAGCAGGATGAAGCCTTTGAAGAGGCTGTCTTTCTTGGCCTGCGTATGCTGGAGGGAATTGAGATCGCTGCGCTGGAGGAGCGTTTCGGCGCGGTACGGGTGAAGGCCCTGCGTCAGAACGTGCGAGAACTGGTTGGCACGGAGCTGATGTGGGAGGATGCGGGACGCTGGGGGCTAACCCTGCGTGGACGTCTGGTTTCGAATGATGTCTTTGGACGAATTCTGGAGCCTGTTGCCGCTTAGCCATGCAACCGGATAGCCGGAAGCCGCAGGAATAGGGAAAAGGAAATGATGATTGATCTTCGCAGCGACACCGTAACAAAACCGACGCAGGCTATGCGCCGGGCGATGGCAGAGGCCGAAGTCGGCGACGATGTGTACGGAGAAGACCCAACGATCAACCGTCTGGAGGCGGTTTCGGCTGAACTCTTCGGGCGCGAGGCCGCGCTTTTTGTGCCCTCAGGAACGATGGGCAATCAGATTGCGGTCAAGCTGCATACGCAGCCCGGACAGGAAATTCTCTGCGAGGAACATGCGCATCTGCTGGATTGGGAGATGGGGACGGTAGCGTCGTTCGGCGGCTGTATTCCCAGAGCGGTGGCAGGGGACAAGGGGGTGCTGACCTGGGAGCGGATGCAGCAGGCGATTTCGCCCAAGCTGTACTTCAGGGCGCAAACCTCGCTGGCGTGGGTGGAGAATACGCACAACATGGCCGGCGGAATCGTAACTCCGGTGGCTGAGCTGGAGAAGATCTGGGAAGGCGCGAAGAGCGCTGGGTTGCGCACGCATTGCGATGGTGCACGCATCTTCAACGCGGCCACAGCGCTGGGAGCGGATGTACGAACGCTGACCCAGGGGTTCGACACCGTGATGTTCTGTCTGTCAAAAGGCCTGGGGGCTCCGGTGGGGTCGATGCTGTTGGGTTCAAGGGAGGCGATGGAGCGGGCCCGCGCGGTGCGCAAGGCGCTGGGAGGAGGTTTGCGTCAGGCTGGGCTGCTGGCGGCTGCCGGTCTCGTAGCACTTGAGGAGTCTCCGGCGCTGCTTGCGCAGGACCATGCGCATGCTCGTTCCCTGGCGGAGGCCGTCGCCGCTTGTGCTGGGGCTTCAGTGGACCTGGGCCGCGTGCAGACCAATATCGTGATTTTTGAGTTGAACGGCGAGCGGAACTCTGCCTGGCTGATTGCAGCGCTGAAGGCGGAAGGTGTTCTGGCGAGTGCAATCGGTCCGAAAACGGTGCGGCTGGTGACGCATCGTGACGTTACAGCGATTGAGTGTGAAGAGGCGGCGCGTCTGCTGACCCGCCTACTGTCATAAGCGCAGCTGAGGCGCGCGGAAGCAGCACCGAGAGCGTAGTGCCATGATGAGCGGGGGAGGTATCGGACTTTAGCAGGATACGTCCCCCGTGTTTTTCCACGATGCCGCGGCTCACCCAGAGGCCGAGCCCCGTACCCTGTTCCCCTTTGGTGGTGTAGAAGGCCGTGAACAGGTGTGCCTGTGTTTCGGCGGGGATGCCTGTGCCTGTATCGGTGACGTTGATGCGGAGCTGATGTGGCTGGATGTCGCGCTGCATTGTGATGCTGACGGTTGCGCCGGGAGCGCAGGCGTCGAGCGCGTTGGTCAGCAGGTTGGTGAAGACCTGCCGCAGCTCCGCGGGGTAGCCCATGACGATGACGCCGGGAAGCAGATGCTTTTCCAGCGTGACCTCTCCCTGAGAAAAATGCGGTTCGAGGAGAAGGCTCAGGCTTTCCAGAAGCTCTGCGATATCGACCTTAACGGGTGTTTTGGACTCGCGGTACATGCCGAGCATGGCTCGTGAGATCTGAACGACGCGATCGAGCTCGCTGGCCGCAAGCTTAAGGAATTCGGTTCGTTCTTCTGGCGTGGGGTCGTTGCGCAGAAGGTAGAGCAAATTCATCACAGCATCAATCGGGTTGTGAATCTCATGCGCGATGGTGGCGGCGAGACGGCCGGCTACGGCAAGCTTTTCCGTGGCGAGCAGGGTGGTGAGGGTCTGGCGTTGTTCCGTGACGTCCCGCAGCACGATGACGGTACCCGTTGGATGATCGAACGCATCCAGAATGATGGAGGCGCTGGCATCGAGGACGAGCTCCTGACCGCCGGGATCAACCAGAGTGCCCTGGCGGGTGATGCTGCTGCCAGACTCTTGTTGGGTGATGGAGGTGAGAACAGGGGCCAGCGGTTCGTGGGACTTTTCCTCCAAAAGCGGGAGGAGCGTTTCGAGCGACTGGTGCAGCGCCTCGTCCTGGGGGCGTTGGATGAGAGCGAGGGCAACCGTATTCAGCATCTCGATGCGCCCCTGCGTGTCGCAGACAAAGACGGCATCGCCGATGGAGGTGAGGATCGTCCGCAGGCGTTGCTCGGAAGCGTGAATCTCTTCCGTGTTCTTGCGCAGAGCTTCCAGCGTGGTCTGAAATGCGATGGAGATGGCATGCAGGCGTCCGCGCGCAAAGATGCCGATCATAAGGCCGATGACGATTGCGAGCCAGATGGCGACTTCGATCAGATGCTTTACGGTGTGGTGGAAGTGCTCCACGGCTGCATCCCGCAAGTCGCGCTGCCTGTAGGCGAAGGTGTGGAGTGCATCGTGCAAGGCATCTGTACGCGCTTTTTCGCGTAGATTCAGGCCGGGATCCGAGGTGTACTGGCCTGCGTTGACCGCATCGATGATGGATTGGCCGAGTTGTGCGCGAAAGCGGTTGTTCGCCGCTTCAATCTGATCGATGTCACTGGTGCTTTCCCCCAGCTGGATCAAGTTTTGGCGAAGGTTTTTGAAGAGAGATTGCAGTGGCCGGGGAGCCATCTGGTAGGGCTGCAGAAAAATTTCGTTGCCGGTGATCTGGAAGCCGCGAAGGCCTGCATCTTCATCCGAGATCTGATTGCTGATCGCCACGCTGTAGGAGATATTGCGGTCCAGCTGGGTGATGCGCTCGACGGTACGGACACCGGAGCTGATCTGCCAGACAGAGACTGCGGCCACCACAAGCAGCACGACGACAGGCAGCAGGAGCACCTGCAGAAACGTACGATGAAGTTGGGTGAGGTTCATGCCGGACTCGCAGGGTCTTACTGGGGGACAGTGGAGTGGTCTGGGAAGAAGTGACTTAGCTTCTCCAGCAGCGCCGGGGCGCCTTCTCCTTTTGTCATATAGATATCTACATGCTGTGTCGACTCCGGAGGAAGACCTAAATAGGCGGAGAGTAGCAGAATGGGAACTTCTGGCTTCAGTCGGCGCATCTCTGCTGCCACCTGGCCTCCATCCATGCCCGGCATGGCGAAGTCGATGACGACAGCCTGAACCGGGTTCTCGGAGAAGACGGCGATACCTGCTGGACCATCCGGAGCGGTGAGAACGGAGTACCCGGAGCGCTCCAGCAGCAGTTTGCGCACCTGAAGGCCAACCTTCTCGTCGTCGACACAGAGTACGAGCGGACGATATGCGGTCATGATTGGCACTTCCTTTCCGGCCTCGGCGGCTTGAGGTCAGAACGAATTCTGCATGCCGGTTCCGCTGTCCTGTGCCGAGGATACCACCCGAAATTGAAAACGGGAGTGCCACGAGCGGGTGAGTTGATGACGCTAAAGAGTAGTGAGAAGCGGAGTTACGTCATAGGCGTCCAGGAGATAAGACGAGGCAGCAAAGGGTAGTAAAGGCCGACGCGGATGTTGGCAGGTGTAGCCGGAAGCAGACTGTGGAGCGCGGCGTAGCTTTCCAGTTGTGCCTGATACTTCTGCAGCTCCTGCTGTGCAAAGCGTTCTTCGGTCGCGGTGCCCTGTTCGGAGGTTTTGAAGTCGACAATCCAGAGGGTGTCCTGGCCGGGGAGTAGAGGACTTGAGCCGGCGAGAAAGACCCGGTCGGCACGCAACGAGCTTTTTGGTGTCGCCAAAGCAGATTCGCTGCTGGCGCTGGAGTGCGGGGAGAGAATCCAGCTTCCGGTCTCGTCGAGGAGCGTCTGCCGGAGTGCGCCGAGCGCGCGTTGGGACTCCCGCGTGGCGAGTGCGGGGGAGAGGCCTTCGCTGCGGAGACTGGTGAGCAGGCGCGTATTCCAGCTTTCCAGCTCGTGGAGAAGCGTGGATGCTTCAGACCCTGCGGCCATGCGGTCCGAGAGCAGCTGCAGGTAACGGTGAACGACGTTGCCAAACGCTCTTGCGGCAAAGGAGCCTTCAGGACGGCGAAAGAGCGGTGTGCTGGCTACGGAAACGTAAGCCAGGCGTTCTGCCGCAACGCGGTCAAAGCGTTCTGCGGGGTGGACGTCGAGCGGTATGCGCTGCAGAACGAGGTGTTTGCCTTCAGGTTCAGGCTGCGGGGCAGCGTCTTCGCTGGCCGCGAGGCTCAGTGTGGTGAGCGGCTCGGCGGGGGCTTCTGTTCGAGAGTCGAGGAGTTGCGTGGGCCATGGCGAGGGCAGGGCAAAGTACGGCTCGGCGGCTGGGTAGATGGCCTGCAGCAGGCTGCTTGCCGGAGGCGCGGAAAGCTTGCCGCTCTTGTGGGTATCGAGCGCCGCGAAAAGGTGAAGCTCTCCGGCCGCGCGGGTGCAGGCAACGTAGAAGAGGCGCTTGCGCTCGGCCCAGTCGCGTTCGCTGCGGATGACCTGTAGCCAGCGCGTGAGGGCATCGGCCTCTTCGCCAGCGCGGGAGATCGGTGCGAGTACAACCTGACCGGCATCCTCGCCTGCGTTCGCGTTGAGTTGCATCCAGTTCAGCAGCTCTCCGCGATTGGCCGAGGTTTGTCGCTCAAGCCCGGGCACCAGCACAAGATCCCATTCGAGCCCTTTGGACTTGTGAATGGTCAGCATCTCGACGGTGCCGGGCGCGGACGCGGGCTGGGCGTAGAGTTCGCTGAGCGCGGTGGTCAGCGTGGGGAGATCGACGCGTCCCTGATTGTCCGCCTCTGTCTGGCGCAGCAGTTCGAAGTAGCGCGCCGCGTTTTGGCGTGCGTCCGGGCTGAGGCCGGCATCGCCGCCAAGTGAGATCCAGGTGCGCTCGACCAGAGTCGCCAGCGAAGTACGTCCACGCGTTGCCAAAGCCTGCGCCAGCGTAGCCCAGCAACGTGTGAGCAGGGCCTGCCCGTCTGCTGTGAGCAGAGAAGCGCGCTCGGCGATGAGCGAGGCGATGGTGGCCTGACGGTCGGCGGCGCGGCCTTCGCCGGTGAGTGCGAGAAGGTCGGCGAGGGTGAGACCGCACCAGGGTGCGCGCAGCACTGCGAGCCACGCGATACGATCTGCGGGATGCAGAAGCGCGCGTGTAAGGGCGAGTGCGTCGAGCACCTCCTGCCGTTCGTTGAGGGCTTCGATCTCTACGGCGCGATACGGAATCTTGTGGGTACGCAGCTCGGTAGCGATATCGGTCAGGTGCTTGCGGTTCCGCGCCAGCACGGCAATGGTTTTTTCCGGAGAGTGCGATAAGGATTGCGCGATGATCTCGCGAACTTTGGAGGCCTCGGTCTTTCGGTACTCCTCGGCGGTTGGCTTGTGACCGGATTCGTCTTCGGCCAGCACGGTCGTATGCCAGACGAGGGATTGCGTGCCGCTGGACGGCAGAGCCGCGGTGGCGGCGACGAAAGGAACGTCCGCGGCGAAGGTTTCCAGAGCCTCATCTCCGGGCAGCGGAAAGAGACGCTTGAAGGTAGCGTTGAAGGCGTTGACCAGATCCTGCTGCGAGCGGAAGTTGGTTGTCAGCTGCAGCGCTTTTATCGGCAGATCACCGAGATGGCCTTCCTGCACGGTGCGGAGAAAGCGGGTGACATCAGCCTGACGGAAGGCATAAATGGATTGCTTGGGGTCGCCGACGAGAAAGAGGGTCTGGGTGTGGCCGTCCCAGGAGCGGGTGAGCTGTTCGAGCAGCTCGTACTGCGCAGCCGAGGTGTCCTGCATCTCGTCGACCAGAAGGTGACGCAGGCGGCCGCCGTTGGCCAGCGCGAGATCAGCCAGCGTAGGTTCCGCTTCGAGTGCTTCCCGGGCTGCGAGTGAAAGCTCGGCGTAGTCGCACTCGGAGCGTTCCGCAAAGAGCACCTTGAGCTCAGCGAGGGCGTAACGCAAAACATGAAAGAGCGCCTTGGCGACGACCCATTGCGCATTCGGATACTGGGCCGGAGGAAGCTCACGCAGCGCATGCAAGGCTTCGCTCAGACGGTCGCTCTGCATCTCTTCGATGATCTGCCGGAGCTCTTCGGTCGAGCTTTTGGGAAGCTCGACGAGGATGTAGTTCTTGTTCAGGCTCGTGCGCCAGGCGCCCTGTTTGTTGAGCACAAGGTTCATGAGGATGTGCCAGTGAGAAAGACTCTCGGCACGTTCGTTGGGAGCGAGGTGGAGCTCGGCGCAGGGCAGCAGCGGTGAAGGCGCGTTTTTGTATCCGGGGTGATGACTGTTGCGCTGTGCGAATCGGGTGAGTGCTTCGAGGCTGCCGGGCGGCATGAGACGAAGTGCGCGCTGCAGTCCGCTGCAGACGATATCGGCGAGCGTCTTTTCGAGACGCGGACGCACTTCGTTATCGAGCCGTTCGTCTGTGAGCTCGGCGGGGTCGAGCGGAACGAGCTTGCCCCATTGCTCGCGCTGGGCAAGCATGGAGGCGATCAAGGCAACGACGTTGTTGAGGTTGGCGTCTCGGTGCAGGAGTACGGTGCGCAGCGCCTGGTTGAGCGTGGTGTTTTCTCCGCCGAGCCGCATGGTGGTGCGTCGAGCGGCGCGGCGATAGAGTGCGTCGGCATCTTTGAGCAGCGAGCGGTCGCCACCCGAAGCGGAGAGTACAGGGACGCTGTTGGCCAGCGCGGCACACACGGAGTCGATGGAGCGAATGTTCAGACGCTCCGGATTCTCCAGCAGCTGCCAGCCCTGCTGTGCGGAACGATGGAGCACGTCACGGGCGATTTGGCGGGTTTCGCGCTGGAAGGCCGGGGCTGTCGCGGCCAGCTCGGGTTCTCGCTGCGCCTGCTCCAGCTCGCGCAGAACACGTTCACTCAGTTCCGCGGTGGCTTTTCGCGTGAACGTGATGGCCAGCAGCTCCGCTGGGTTGTTGAGCTCCGGATCAAGGTAGAGACGGAGAATTCGCTGCACCATCAGACCGGTTTTGCCTGAGCCTGCGGGTGCTTCGACGATGAAGCTGTTGCGCGGGTCAAGCGCCGCGGCGCGGGCCTCAGCGTCTGCGACGGGAAGAGGCTCGGCCGGGGCAGGTGTGCCGGGAAATTGAAGAAGCTCAGCCATCGAGAGACTCATCCTCCTGTGTCTGGCTGGCGCCGAGTGCGTCGAGATCAAGACGGCAGAGCAGGCGCTGCGCGCAACGCTTGCAGTTCACGGTGTAGCTTTTGGGATTGATGGCGACGTGTCCGGAGGCAAAGTCTTCCGCAAGGCGGGTGAGCACCGTGTGCCACTCTTCGGTCGCGCGTTGCAGATCGATCACTTCTCCGGAGGGCAGCACGCCTTCGTCCGACTGCCAGCCAGCGTACTTCATGTCTTTGCCGAGGCGTAGCTTGGCGAAGGCTATGCCGCGCAGCTCACTGCTGTCGCCGAGAAGACTGTAGAGGGGCAGCTGCGGGTCGTCGGGACGTTCGCCTTCCCAGTCCTTGGGAGAGGAGCTGAAGCCGGTCTTGTAGTCAACGAACACGATGCCTCCATCCGGGAGCATGTCGATACGGTCGATGCGGATGTTGAGCGCGAGCGGACCGATGAAGGCCTGTTGTTTCTCTTCGTTGCGGATGACGGTGAACGGCGCACGCTTACGCTCGAAGTCCATCCAGTCCAGGAGGAGCTGGAGCATTCGCTCCTTCTTGAGCGAGAGATAGGCTTCATCCCAGGAGCTGCGAATGCTGGAGCTGCCGCGAAAAGCCTGATCGATGGCTTCGAGGATTGCGTTGCGGAGCTGGGTTGGATTCAGGGCAAGCAGTGCGGCATGGCTTTTGTGCACGTCCCAGAACGCTTCGAGAGCGCGATGAAGCACATTGCCGCTCTCGAGGGCATCGAGCCCGATCTCCTGCGTGCGCATCTCCGCGCCGCCAAGACGCATTTCCGCGAAGGCGAGGAAGCCGCAGGCTGCCTGCAGTTTGAGCAGCCGCGCTCCTCCGGCAACGCGCGCTTCCGGCAGTGGTGGCAATGTTTCGGTATCGTCGACGCGCTCGAGCGCTACGGACTCAGGCGGCAGAGCGTCTTCGAGCAGAGACGAAGGGGGAAGTTCAGGCAAGTGAGGGCCGGCAAGTGCGGAGCCTCTTAGCTTGCCATCGGTATCTTCACGCGCCCGTGTGGCGAGCACGTGGCCCGAGGCGGTAAGAAGGCGCAGGAAGTTGGCTTCGGCACGGCGCATGTCCTCGGCAAGATCGGCACCGGGCAGCAGTTCGTGGCGCTGCAACATGCGGTCGAGGAGCGGATGAAGATGCGGGAGCGAGGGAAGATTGCGATCTGTGGCGCGCAGGAGTACGACGGCGTCGAAGTAGCGCCCTGTGGCTGCGTGGGGAGAGAGGATCGCGATGCGACCCTGGCTGGAGTCAGGCGGGTTGGTTTGCTGAAGCTGACGCTCGAAGGCGGCGCAGAACTCGGCAAAGCTGGGACGGCGGCCGCTGAAGTCAAGCGTCGCAAGCGAATCGAGCGTGGACTCGATGGCTGCGCAGAGCTCCGTCTCGGTGGGATTCAGGGCGCGAGGGCCGGGCCAGCCTGCGGTACGCAGAAGATCGTGAAGGAACTCCGCCCACTCTGCCCAGGGGCGTCGCGGCGGGAGAGTGGAAAGCTGTGCCGCCGTGGTCTGGAGCGAGCGAAGGGCGCGATGCAGAGAGCCAGGGAGTTCCTCCGTCTTGAATGCGGAGAGCAGAGTATTTAAATCGAGCTCCGGGCGAAGAAGAGGAAGGCGTTGCAGCAGGTGTACGTCGAGCTGAGCGCATGCGTCGGTCTCAGTGGCCCAGGCGGTGTAGGGAGAGAGCAGCAGACCGCTGATAGTTTCGAGTGCGAGCGGTGCTCGGAGCCAGCGTGCAAGGTCGACCGCGGTTGTTGCCAGCGAAGTGGAAAGCAGAGGCGCTGTGCCTTCAACGCGCCAAGGGGCGGAGGAAAGGTCGGCGCGGAGGTCTTCGAGCTCAGGAGCCAGCAGCTCCAGCAGCGCGGGCTCTAGCCTGAGCCGTTCTGCGTCAAGCGAGGGGACAACCAGAGCCAGCTGTGCCTGGGGTGACTCGGACGCGATCTTTCGCAGCCAGCGCAGGGCAAAGTGCAGCTCGGCCCTTTCGTCTTCAAGGACGGCTGTAGCCCGCAAGGTGGAGGGCGTCGAGGGCATCGCCGGGTGCAGGAGAACGCAGCGTGTGCCTGCTTGCTCGAATGCGTCCAGAAGAGTTTGCTGCGCAGGGGTGAATTCGCCGAAGCCGAAGAGATGCAGACGCCGGGTGAGAGGGAGGTGATGCTGTGCGAGATGCTCGGTCAGGACAGACTCAAGCTGGGAGGTGGAGAGCCAGCGGCCGCGATCGGTGCGACGCTGGAACTCCTCGGCCCACTGTGAGAAGACGCGGACGTCCAACAGAGGCGAGCCCTGGGGAAGCTTCTGAACGATGCGCCAGTTTGAGGCGAGCGCGTACGCGTCGGCGGCTAGTGCGGCGAGCGAGGCTACGGGCGTCAGGTCGTTGGTGCGTTGGTCGGCCTCGATGATCTCCTGCCAGAGCTGGAGCTCCTGCGGACGGTTGAGCAGGATGCGGTCTTCCATGCCGCTGAGAATCAGCTCGGTGAAGAGACTGCTGGTCCACTGGCTCCAGGCGAAGACGTCGGCAGGCTGCCAGGTTGAGGCGCCTAGACCGGTTTGGTATTCCTGATAAAGCTGGCGGAGGGCGGAGGCGGCAGAGGGGCTCGGCGTCAGCAGACGTGTGCCGGCGGTGAGCATCTGGAGGAGCGCTTCGCGCTGAATCGGTTGGGACGCAGCAGGCATTGCCTATGAGGATACGATGTTCGCCGGAGCTTCGCCTGTGGGTTTTGCGGTCAAAGTGAGAATCGCCAGCAGAAATCCGAGGGCTATCGGGACGAGCATGGCGATGCGGAGCGACTCGCTCGCCGTGGAAACGACGCCCATCAGCCAGGGAAAGAGCGCCGCACCCAACCCGGAAACGGCAAGAATAGAGCCCGCGAGCCGGGAGGAGGGGTTTCGGCGCATGAGGACGGCCCAGACTCCGGGAAAAAAAGGAGAGAGCGCAAGTCCCGCCAGAATGCAGAGAGCGGAGAAGGCCGAGGCCCGGTGGGTGAACAGCAACGCCAGGGTAAAGAGCATGCTGAGCAGCACGCCTCCGCTGGCGACGAGATGCTCAGGAAACCAGCGCAGCAGCAGGGAGGCGAGAAGCCGTCCACCGGTGAGCGCTACCCAAAAGAGAACAACGGCAGACTCGCCGTGGAGCAGTTGCGCGTCGGAAAAGCGAAGCGTGAAGGTGGGCAGCCAGCTGGTGAGGCAGGTTTCCAGGCCACCGTAAAGAAAGAGCAAAGCGGCAAAGAGAAGGACCGTGGAGCCGGAAAGGGACTGGTCGAGGGGAACCTCCACTCCTGAGGCGGGCGCGCCGCGTGCTGTGCTGAACCAGCCTCCGAGCCCGACGGTAACAAATAGAGCAGCAAAGACCAGAAGGGAGGTACGTAATCCGTATGCAGGAACGCACCAACCGGCGAGAATGCCGGTGATGACCGCGCCGAGCGCCCAGAAAAAGTTCAGCGCGGCGAGGGCGGAACCCGTGTGGTTGCGGTAGCGTTTGCCCGCATAGATATTGGTGGAAGCGATCATTTGCCCGAGTCCGTAGCCTCCAAGCAGAAGGCTCAGGCTTCCGCTCACAACGCCTTCGGAAAAGGCAAAGCAGCCAAAGCCCGCAAAGCAGAAGACGGTTCCAAGGAAGATGCTGTTGCGGGCCTGGCGAGAGACGGTAACGCCGCCGAGAAACGCACCGAGAAATTTGGCAAGAAACAGGGTCCCGCTTCGCGCATCGGTCATGTGCCAGCTTGCGGCGAGGAACGGAAGAAGGGGACCCAGCAGGGCTGTGCCCAGGCCTGCGAGGAAGAATCCGGTGGCCAGCCAGGGAAGACTGGGGCCGTGGGTGTCCTGAGGGGGGGAGGTCGGGGGCAAGCGGTTGCCTTTGCGGTCGGGGTGTGCGTGAGGGCAACGGGGCTGCGACACGCAGCAAGGCCAAAGGAGATGCTCACCCGCAGTGGCCGCCGCACCGGGTCGGCCCTGATCGAGAACCCCTGATTTCCAGAGCCAGATGCTAGCACGTTTGGCGGGATGCCGGGTTTCGTCGGACACTAGGAGAGGCGAGGTGTTCGTGGAAAGAGTTGAGGGCAAGCGAAACATCGGTGCGGCAGGGCTGCTATGCCTGGCGCTGCTTGGTGTGGCGGGCTGTAAGCAGCAGGCAGCGACGCCGGCAAAGCCGGAGTCCTATCCGGTGCATGGACGAGTGGTGAGCGTTGATGCTGCCGGGCAGGACGTGGTGTTGAACCACGAGGCGATTCCCGGGCTGATGGAAGCGATGACGATGGAGTATCACGTCGCCGATACGGCCGCTTTGGGTGAGATGCATCCCGGAGACCGGATTGTGGCGACGATGCTGGCGGACCGGGATTCGGAAGGACCGAAGAATCTTCGCCTGACGGATGTGGTCGTTGTGGGACAGGCCAGACCGGGGACAAAGGCTCCCGTGGTGTACCACGTACCCTCTGCAGGGGAAGCACTGCCGAACTTTACCTTGCTGGATCAATCCGGCAAAACACTGCGCACGGACCAGTTTCATGGCAAAGTAGTGGCGCTTACGTTTATCTACACGCGTTGCCCGTTGGCTGATTATTGCCCACGTATGAGCCGTAACTTTTTAGCAATCGACGACGCGCTTAAGAAAGATCCTGCGCTCTATGCGCAGACGCACATGCTGAGCGTGAGCTTTGACCCGACCTACGATACTCCGAAGGTGCTCAGGAGCTATGGCGGCGGAGTGACCGGACAGTATACGAAGGAGACGTTTGCGCATTGGAGCTTCGCTGCTCCTGTGGGAGACGATCTGCTGGCGATGGAGAAGTGGTTCGCTGTGGGGGTGACTCCAGGCGAAAAGGGAACGCTGACGCACTCGCTGGCAACAGCGGTGATTGGCAAAGATGGCAAGGTGGTGGCTTTTTGGCCATCGAACGATTGGGCTGTACAGGATGTTTTGGCCGCGATGAAGAACGCGGCAAAGTCTTAAGGAGGACTTGTGGCAAAGATTGCAAAGCTTTTTGGTGCGTTGTTGGTTGTGCTCGGCATCGCGTTTTTCGTGATGACCGGTAGCGCGCATAAGACAGCGCTGATTCCGACCTGGTTCGGACTGGCGATGTTTGTGTGCGGCGTGCTGGCAACGACCGAGGATGCGAAGAAGCGTATGTTGTGGATGCATATTGCCGTCACGATTGGCCTGTTGGGCTTCCTGTTCCCCGGTATCCGGGCAGGCCTGGCCATGCAGCATGCCAGCGCGACCGGCGTGGCGTTGAGCGAAGTTGCGGCTACGGCAGCTCACGAAGAGCTTGCGATGGCGGCCATTTGCCTGCTCTTTACCGTGCTCTGCGTTCGTAGCTTTATCAACGCGCGTCGCCAACGGCTGGTTTAGTAGAAGCGCTGCAATATTCTGGCGGCTTGTCCGTCATCAAGCTGGGTGGCTATGGGCGGATTTGGTGGACATGGCGGGATGGGCGGAGGTCACGCGATGCGTGGCGCCGATCGTCCCGCGCGCGGAACAGGGAAAGCGGTCGCAGCCGAGATGACGGCAAAGCGGCCAAAACCGAAGCTTAAAGACGTATGGCCGGAGATCTGGACGCTGGTTCGGCCGCGGCGGTGGCTGCTTCTGGGCAGTTTCTGCCTGATGATTGTGAATCGCGCCTGCTCGCTGGTGTTGCCGGCGAGCTTTAAGCCGCTGATCGATGTGGTGTTTATCCAGAAGCAGATGCATTGGCTGCCGATCGTGGTCGGTGCGGTACTGCTGGCGACCACCATTCAGGGCATTACCTCCTATGCTCTGACGCAGCTGCTCTCCAAGGCAGGGCAACGGCTTATCGCAGAGCTACGCCGCACGGTGCAGGATCACGTCGGGCGTCTGCCGGTGGCTTATTACGATGAGAATCGTACGGGCACGCTGGTGGCGCGCATCATGACCGATGTGGAAGGCGTGCGCAACATCATCGGCACAGGGATCGTGGATTTCGTTGGCGGCGTGCTAACGGCGCTCTTCGCCTTTGTCTACCTGTTGCGCCAATCGGTCAGCATGACGCTGGTCACCTTTGTGATCATGGGTGTCTTTGCGTTTCTGGTGCAACGTGCGTTCAAGACCATTCGGCCGATCTTCCGCGAGCGGTCGAAGATCAACGCAGAAGTGACGGGAAGGCTCACGGAGTCTCTGGGGGGCGTGCGCGTGGTGAAGGGCTACCACGCGGAGGAGAGCGAGGCGAAGGTCTTTGCTGGCGGGGTGGAACGTTTGTTGCAGAACGTGATCAGTTCGCTGACGGCGCAAAGCCTGATGACGCTTGCCTCAACGGTGATTCTGGGCGTGGTGGGCGCTGTGGTGATGTGGATGGGAGCACATGCCAACGCGGCGGGAAAGCTGACGCCAGGTGGCTATTTCTCCTATGTGATGTTTCTTGCGTTCATGACAGCTCCGTTGATCCAGTTGGTGAACATTGGAACGCAGCTTACAGAGGCTATGGCCGGACTGGATCGCACACGCGAGGTGCTTGCAGAGGCGACCGAAGACGCGGGCGGCGATAAGAAGATTGCCCTGGGACCGGTCGTCGGCGACGTACGCTTTGATCAGGTGGACTTTGCCTACGTAGAAGATAAGCCGGTGCTGCATGGAATCTCTTTTGAGGCGAAGCCCGGCACGGTGACAGCACTGGTTGGCTCAAGCGGATCAGGGAAGTCGACGATTATCAGTCTTGTCTGCGGCTTTCATTTTGCAGGAAAAGGCGCTGTATTGATTGATGATCACAACCTTGCGGATGTGCGTTTGAGTAGCTACCGCGAGCAGTTGGGCGTAGTGCTGCAGGAGACTTTCCTGTTTGACGGTACGATCCGCGAGAACGTTCTGTTTTCCCGGCCGGACGCAAGCGAACAAGCCTTCGAAGAGGCTTGCCGTATTGCGCGCGTGGATGAGTTCGCAGAACGTTTTGCGGAAGGGTATGAAACGATCGTAGGCGAACGCGGGGTCAAGCTCTCGGGAGGGCAAAGGCAGCGGCTCTCGATTGCACGCGCGATTCTCGCAGATCCCCGCATTCTGATTCTGGATGAAGCAACGAGCTCGCTTGATTCCGAGTCAGAGGCGCTCATTCAGGAAGGCCTGAACTACCTGATGCGCGGCCGGACAACCTTCGTGATTGCTCATCGTCTGTCGACTATCCGCAAGGCGGATCAGATTTTGGTCATTGAAGGTGGAAGGATTGTCGAGCGGGGCAATCATGACGAGCTGTATGCGAACGCAGGCCGCTACTACGATCTGTATACGAGACAGCATGGCCTAGAAAAGAATCTCTTCCTTGCGCCTGGGGAAGGGGACCTGGTGACGCAGTAAAGGCGAGAAGGAAATCCCAGCCCCTGTCGGACATTGGAGAGATCCGCGGCAGGGGAGCACAGATCGCTGTTCCTGACCTCTTTGGGTACGGAACAGCGTACATTTATGGGTATGAGAACAAGAGTTCCGCTTCTTTTTGCCGCGTTGTATTTTACGGCTGCACTTCAGGCTCAACGGCTTCCATCGACTGTGACGCCGGAACATTACAGCTTGCACCTGAGTCCAGATTTGAAGACCGCCAGCTTTACCGGTGAGGAAAGTATTGATGTGCTGCTGTCGCAGCCGCAGGCTTCAATCGTTCTGAACTCCGCGGATATCAAAATGCAGAGCGTGACGGCGACTGCTGAAAAAGGCAAGGCTGAGACCGGAACAGTAAGCTACGACGAGGAAACGCAACAGGCTACTCTTACGTTCCCGTCCACATTGCCAGCGGGCAAGGTTCGCCTGGCGATTGCGTACACGGGCATTCTGAACGATAAGCTGCGCGGCTTTTATCTTTCAAAGACTGCCAAGCGGAATTATGCCGTAACTCAGTTTGAATCCACGGATGCACGGCGCGCGTTTCCGAGCTTTGACGAGCCTGCAATGAAGGCTACCTTCGACCTTTCGATGACGGTCGATAAGGGAGATACCGTCATTGCGAATACGAATGCGCTGAGTGATGTTCCCGCCGGTGTGGACAGGCACACGATGACGTTTGCGCGTACGCCGAAGATGTCGACGTACCTGCTGGCGTTTCAGGTAGGCGACTGGGTCTGCACCAAGGGTGAGGCCGACGGTGTCGCCATTCGTGCCTGCTCCACGCCGGATAAGCTGGCGCTCACACCATTTGCCGTGGAAGCCGCGGAGCATTTTCTTCATTACTATAACCAGTATTTTGGTGTGAAGTACCCTCTGCCCAAGCTGGACATGATTGGCATTCCGGACTTTGAGGCCGGAGCGATGGAGAACTGGGGTTGCATCACCTATCGTGAGACCGCATTGCTGGTTGATCCGAAGACAGCTTCGCTTTCAGCGAAGAAGCTGGTGGCGGTCGACGTAGCGCACGAGATGGCGCATCAATGGTTTGGTGATCTGGTCACGATGCAGTGGTGGAACAACCTCTGGCTGAACGAGGGCTTTGCGACCTGGATGGAGTACAAGGCGGTCGATCATTGGCAGCCGAGCTGGGGCATGATGAATGATCGTGCGCTGGACCTGAACAATACGATGAACCTGGATGCCTCGCCGACGACACGCACGATTCGTTCGAAGGCGGACACGCCTGACGAAATCAACCAGCAGTTTGATGGCATCAGCTACGGCAAGGCCGGCGCCGTAATCGGCATGGTCGAACATTATCTTGGTCCGGATGCGTTTGAGAAGGGCGTCGCTCGCTATATGCAAACGCATAAGTATGGCAACGCAACGGCGGAAGACTTCTGGGGCATCATGACCTCGACCAGCGGCAAGCCGGTGGACAAGATCATGGAGAGCTTTGTAACGCAGCCAGGCGTGCCCTTGTTACGCTTTGCTCCGGGCGCAGACGGCTCTCTCACCGTACAGCAGGATCGCTTCTTTTTGACGGGAGCCAAGAGCACCACGCAACAGCTTTGGACACTTCCTGTTTGCGTCAACGGGCAGAGCTGCGCGGTTGTTTCCGCTGCGAGTAGCTGGTTGAAGGCAGGCTCGACACCGTTTGCCAACGGCGATGGCGTCGGGTACTTCCGTAGCGAATATACCCCGGAGCTGCTGACCAAGGTGATTGCCTCTGCTCCTTCTCTGAATGCGCCGGAGCGCATTACGCTGGTGGGCGATCGCATGGCCTTGATGCGGGCTCGAATGAGCGATGTCGGCGATTATCTCGATCTGGTGTCTTCGCTCAAGGCCGATCAGAACGCTCAGGTGCTTGCGCAATCGCTGCAGGGACTGGGCTACATCGAAAGCAAAATTGCCGATGCATCGCAACAGAAGCAGCTCGATGCCTGGACGGTGAAGACCTTTGCTCCTGTGTATGCCGCGCTTGGCCCCGTGAAGGCGGACGAGACAGAGGAAGCGTTGCAGCGTCGTGTACAGCTCTTCCTGACGCTGGGTGAGGCAGGGGATCAGCAGGTGATCGACGAAGCGCGTGAGAACCTGAAGCATGTTCTTGCGAACGATGGAACAGTGAACCCTCAGCTGGTTCGTCCTTCCGTGAGCATTGCGGCTCTGTATGGCGACGAGAAGCTTTGGGAGCAGCTACAACATGTTGCGGAGACTTCTGATAACCCTCAACAGCGCACAAGCTCTCTCTTTACGCTGGCAGGCTTCAATGATCCAGCGCTTGTGACCAAGACGCTCGACTACACGGTGAGTGGCAAGGTGCGAAATCAGGATGCGTGGATTTTGCTTGCTTCGCTGCTGCAACGCGATTCGACGCGAGTAGAAACCTGGAAGTACATCAAGAACAACTGGGAGAAGGTGGCTGCCCAGCTGACGGAATCAAGCGGCGGGTCGGTTGTTGCTTCGACCGGTAGCTTCTGCTCGGTAGAAGATAAGAACGATGTGGTGCAGTTCTTTGCAACGCATAAGGTTGCGGCCTCTGATCGTGCGCTCAAGCGTGCCGAACAGGGCATTGATGCCTGTGTGGCACTGCATGAAGCGCAACAGCCGAAGTTGGCTGCATGGCTTGCCAAGCAGTAACAGACCGTTTCCGAAGGATGAAGAAGGGGCGACGCTAATGCGCCGCCCCTTCTTCCTTTGGACAGCGTTTACTGCACGTCGAGTTCACGCAGAAGGAATGCATCGTCGAAGGCGATCTCCTTCAGGTAGTCGTAACGACCCGAAGCGCCACCATGACCTGCGTCCATATTGATGTGAAGCAGCAGGGGTGTTGCGTCGGTTTTCAACGTGCGTAGCTTGGCTACGTATTTTGCAGGCTCCCAATACATGACCTGCGAGTCATTCAGACTCGTTTTGACGAGGATGGAAGGAAGCGGTTTCCCCGCAAGCGCTTCCAGGTTGTCATAAGGAGAGTACGAGCGCATGTAGGAGAAGGCCTCGGGCTCATTGGGGTTGCCCCACTCTTCGTACTCCGCAACGGTGAGGGGAAGCGAGGCGTCGAGCATGGTGTTCATCACATCTACAAACGGCACGTGCGATGTGACGACGCGGAAGAGATCCGGGCGCATGTTCAAGACCGCACCCATCAGCAAGCCTCCGGCCGAGCCGCCTTCGATGGCAACGCGCTTTGGGTCTCCGTAGCCCTCGCGCAGCAGGAACTCGGTGGCTTCGATGAAGTCGGTGAAGGTGTTGCGTTTGACCATCATCTTGCCTGCATCGTGCCATGGGTCTCCCAGTTCGCCACCGCCGCGGATGTGCGCATAGCAGATCACGAGGCCTCGGTCGAGCAGGGCGAGTCGCGAGGCGGAGAAGCCTAGCGGGAGAGGATAGCCGTAGGAGCCATAGCCATAAACATAGAGCGGAGACTTGTTCGGGGTGAACTTGTCGGTGCGGAAGACGAGAGAGACCGGTACTTCGGTTCCGTCGGTTGCCTTGAACCAAAGACGGCGCGACTCGTAGAGCGAAGCGTCGAAGCCACCGGGCACCTCTTGCTGCTTGAGTAGTTCGGATTGCTTGGTGGTCAGGTCGTAGCGGAAGACCGAGGACGGTCGGACGAGCGACTGATAGCTGTAGCGATAGCTTTGCGCAAAGAAGTCGCGGTTGATCTCTCCGTAGGCTGCATACGCCGGATCGGGAAAGCGGATGTCGTCGGTTGAGCCGGAGAGCAGGCCTGTTGTTTCGTCGAGGTGGTAGACGCGGAGCACGGGCAGACCGCGCTCTCGGTAAGTCGCGACGAAGAAGCGGGAGAAAAGGTCCACATCCTCAAGCGGTGCATCCTGATTTTCCGGGAGAACGATCTGCCAGTGTTCGCGATCGGTATGTTCTACAGGCGTGCGGAGAAGCTGGAAGCGCTCTGCGTTGCGATTGCTGTGAATGTAGAAGAACCCATTTCGGTGGTCGATGTCGTACTCTTCGTCTTCGACGCGAGGCGCGATGAGGCGAAAGGGGCCTTCGGGCTGATCGGCTTCGAGGAACCAGCTTTCGCTGGTGGTGTGGGAGCCCGCTTCCAGTAGAAGAAACTTACGGTCGCGTGTGCGCCCTACGCCGAGATTGAAGCGTTCATCGGGCTCATGGAAGACTTCGGCGTCGGTGGCCGATGCGGCTCCGACGACGTGCCGGAAGATGCGATCCTGGCGCTTGGTCTGCTCATCCTCCGTGGAGTAAAACAGCGTTCTGGAGTCAGAGGCCCAGACCAAAGAGCCGACGCGCGCTGCGGTATCGGTGAGGGTTGCACCGGTGGTGAGGTCCTTGATGAAAAGGGTGTACTGGCGGAAGCCTGTGTTGTCCGTGGTGTATGCCAGAAGGTTGCCGTTTGGCGAAATGCTGATTGCGCCGAGCGACATGAAGGGCTGTCCTTCGGCAAGCAGGTTGACGTCGAGCAGAACGGCCTCATGCTGCGCTTCCTCGACGTCAACCGGCCGACGGCAGAAACGAGGATACTGTTGCCCCTTTTCTGTACGGGTAATGTACTCCCAGGCGCCGTCCGTGTAGGGCACGGAGACATCGTCTTCTTTGATGTGGGAGAGGATCTCTTCATACAGCTTCTGCTGTAGCGCTTCGGTGCCGACCATGTTGGCGGCGGTGTAGGCATTCTCCGCTTCGAGGTATTCGGTAACACGCGCTTCGCCTTTCTTGCGGAGCCAGGCGTAGTCGTCCTGCAAGGCGGTGTCGTGAATGGGCGTGGTCTGGGGTTCGCGGGCGGCGACGGGTGGTTTCAGGCTATCGGGTGTCATGAAAAAAGCTCCACAGACAGCTTAATCGTCCTGAGGGAAGGGTGCGAGCAACGTGTGAGGGAGAGTATGCCTCCTACTAAGGGGAAAAGAATGTGCGCAGTAGCGCGTCAGGACGAAAACAACGAGAGCGGAGAGACTGAAATGAAGAAACGTTTTGCTGTTTGTGCGGTTCTGTTTGGATTGGGTTTGCTGGCAACAACAGGTGTCGGACACGCGCAGGGGAGTGACTCGGACAAGATTTTTGTCGCGACGGCGGCACAAGCTGGCGTGGATGAGATTCAGCTGAGCGAATTGGCCGAGACCAAGACCAGCAATCCTGAGGTGAAAAAGTTTGCCCAGACCATGGTGACGCAGCACATGGAGCTTGCAGAGCAGATCAAGCCGTTTGCCCTGGAGTGGAATGTTCCTGTGCCGATGGATATGGATAGCGAACATAAAGCGGAGTATGAGAAGCTGAACGCGCTTAGCGGTGAGGCGTTCGACAAGGAATACATCGATGCGATGGTGCAGGATCACACCAAGGCCCTGGAGCTGTTCACTGCAGAGGTGTCCTCTGCTCAGGACGAACGGTTGAGGCAGACCGTCCTGAAGGGCAAGACTGTGGTCGACTCACACAGGATCATGGCTGTTGATCTGCAGAAAAAGCTTTGATCGGGCAGAGTAAATGCCTCAGGGAACCTTATGAACGCGCAAGCGTATCCTTGCAGTGTGAAGAAGTGGTTTTGGAATCGCACGTTTTCGTGGTGGGTTCTGGTGCTTTTGTTTCTGGCCGGAACCACACTGCATGCTGAAGATGTAGACAAGCTACCTGCGCCAACCGGGTATGTGAACGACTTTGCCGGTGTGCTGGATGAGCCTTCCCGTCAGCAGATGGAAGAGCTGTGCGCGAATGTCAATAAACTGGCTCACGCGCAGATTGCTGTGGTCACGATTCATTCGCTCGAGGGCGATTCGATTGAGGACTATGCCGTTCGTCTCGAAGAGAAGTGGAAGGTCGGAACGAAGGGCAGCGACCGCGGTGTGTTGATGCTGTTTGCGATGAACGATCGCAAGCAGCGGATCGAAGTGGGATATGGACTGGAAGGCGTTCTAAACGACGCCAAAGTTGGCGATATTCTGCGCTCGATGCGCCCGCAGATGCGAGAAGGGCAGTACGGGCCTGCGATTTATGGTGGCTTGCAGCAGGTCAGTGCAGATATTGCCTCTGACGCGGGTGTGACGCTGCCTGCAGTCTCGGAGCATCCGGCCCGGCAACCGCGGATGCAGTCACGGAACTCGGGTGGCTCCACGCTGATACATGTACTGTTCTTTATCGTGCTGGTGATTTTTATCTTCAGCTTCGGTCGAGGTGGACGCGGCGGTGGATCCGGTGGTGGCGGAGGAGGGATGCTGGCAGGCTTCCTGCTGGGCAATCTTCTTGGCGGTGCGCGTGATCGTGGTGGCTGGGGCGGAGACTCCGGCGGCGATAGCGGCGGCGGGTTCGGCGGTTTTGATGGCGGCAGCTCCGGTGGCGGAGGAGCCAGTAGCGATTGGTAATACCGTTGTGGCAATGCCGTTCTGTAAGAAACATTCAATAGAATGCAAACGGAGTATAAGAAGCAGGAGCTAGAAGATGAAAAAGGGATTGATTGCGGTTGTTGTTCTGGTGGTACTCGTTTTGCTGGTAGGCGGGAGCGCGATTTCGGCTCGCAACCACATGGTGCAGTTGAACGAAGAGGTCAACCAGACATACTCGGAAGTGGACGTACAGCAGCAGCGTCGGCTTGATCTGATTCCGAATCTGGTGGCCAGCGTGAAGGGCTACGTCAAGGAAGAGGAAACGGTCTTGACCAATATCTCGAATGCACGTGCGGCGGTCATTGCGGCTTCGAGCGATCGTGCTTCGAGCATCAGCGCGAACCAGCGTCTTGACGTCGCGCTGAGCCCGCTGATGCGGCTGCAGGAGACGTATCCCCAGCTGAAGGGCAATGATCAGTTTATGCGTCTTGAGGATGAGCTGGCCGGAACGGAAAACCGCATTGCGGTCGCCCGGCGCCGCTACAACCTGAGCCTGCAGAGCTACAACACGGATGTGCAGCAATTTCCGAACAGTCTGTGGGCCGGTTCCAAGTTCCCGGTGCGCGAGCAGTACTTCAAGGGTAATCCTGAGAACGGTGTCGCGCCGACGGTAGACTTCAGTAAGTAAATTCAGGAGCTAGACTGAGAAGCCATCGCGCAAATGCGGTGGCTTCTTTGTCTTGCAATGAGAATGATTTAGGTTAAGGGGAAGAATGAACGACCTGCAGACTATTCCGACGAGCGTTTCGACCCTGGTAGGGATGCGTGTGCTCGATGCGCAGGGCAAGCCCTGCGGTAAAGTGCATGAATTTGCGGTCAGTGTGAATCGGGATGGCGGGCAGGTGGAAGGCCTGATCCTGCAACGGAGAGTAAACGGTCGGCGGGAGCAATCGATGGTTCCGGTGCAGAGCGTGCAGGTTCCACGGGCAAGCGACCGGGTGCTCCGGACCGATGCCGAGCCCAGCGCGGCCAATATGCAGGATTACCTTTTGCTAGAACGAGATTTGCTGGACCAGCAGATTATCGATGTGGATGGCCGCAAGGTCGTACGCGTCAACGATGTGAATTTGACGTGGGAAAAGCAGGGGCGGGGTAAGGGGAAGGCTTCGGCATTGAAAATCGCCGAGGTCGAGGTTGGAATTCGCGGTGCGGTACGTCGGCTGCTGAAAGGACTGCCTCCAAAGTCGGTGGAAAGCGTTGCGAATCGCTTTCCGGCTCGTATGATTCCCTGGAGCTGCGTGGATCTGATTGAGCGCGATCCGGCCCGACGAGTGCGTTTGAAGATCGGGCAGGACAGGTTGCTTCAGCTCCATCCTTCCGATATCGCGGCCATTCTGGAAGAGCTTGCGCCTGCGGAGCGAGAGGCTCTGTTTACGAGCCTGCCGGAAGAGACTGCGGCCGAGGCGTTGGAAGAGATCGATCCGAAGCTGCAGAAAGAGCTGCTTTCGGGAATGGATAGCGAACACGCAGCGGAGATCATCGAAGAGATGGATCCCGGTGCCGCGGCCGATCTTCTGAATGAGCTGAGTGAAGAGGAAACGGAAGCGATTCTGGAGGAGATGGAGCCAGAGGGCCGCCATGATCTGGAAGAGCTGCTTGAATTTTCCTCGGAGTCAGCGGCAGGCCAGATGACAACCGACTTTGTAAGCGCTCCGATGCACGCGTCAGTGGAGCGGGCCGTTGAGTTACTGCGAGAGTTTGAAGGCGATCCGGATACGATCACCGAAATCTATCTGCTGGATGAGGAGGAGAAGCTGGCGGGCGTTGTGACGCTTCCTCGTCTTCTGCTGGCAAAGCCGGGTACGTCGCTGCATCTGCTGAGCGAGATTCACAGCGTAAGTTGCAAGCTGAATACGAACCAGGAAGAGGTGGCGGCATTGTTTGATAAGTACAACCTGCGATCGCTGCCTGTGATCGATCATCACGGCTGTGTCGCGGGTGCGATTCATGCAGAACGGGTCATCGCGCAACTGCGGGAAGGATGACCTTAGGGTGCGACCTTTGAAGATTCTGTATGTCGCCGGACTTTCGGCAAACGACTCCTCGCTGTACCGCGCCTGGGCGCTGGAGCGGTTGGGGCATACACTGCTTCCGATCAATACCTATAAGTATGAAGCGAGCAATCCGCTGCTGCGGAAGCTGCTTTTCCGTGCGCAGACCGGTCCCTGGGTTTCGCGGCTGAATCGGGATGTTCTGGAGGTAGCGGAACGGGAAAAGCCGGATGTGTTGTGGGCGGACAAGGTACTGGAGATGCGCCCTTCGACACTCGAGAAGCTGCGCTCGATGGGCGTTGTTTCCATCTCGTACATGATCGACAACGCGTTCGGGCCGAGGCAGGATCCAGGGTGGCGGCTCTATATGAAGGACATTCCGCACTATGATCTGCATGCCACGCAGCGCGATCAGAACGTGCTGGATTACAAGGCTCGCGGGGCTCGTGATGTGGTCAAAATTCAGACCGCCTTCGAGCCAACGGTGCACTTTGCCCCGGCGCTGACTTTGACTGACGCCCAGCGTGGGCGAGGCGTTTCGTTCGTTGGCACTCCTTATGACCAGCGCGCTTCTTTTCTGACGCGACTGTGGCGTGAGCGTGGGGTTCCGGTGGTGATCTCGGGCGACAGTACCTGGACTCGGAAGCTTGACCCCGATGCGCGGCAGGCGCTCTATACCGGTGGCGAGCTGTACCAGCAGGGTTACCGTGAGGCGATCTGGCACTCGAAGATCAACCTGAGTTTTTTGACGCACTCAAATCAGGATGAGTTTGTGCACAAGAGCTTCGAGATCGCCGGTTGTGGAGGCTTCCTGATGGCGGAGCGCTCGGCCGGTCATCTTGCGCGTTTCGTTGAAGACGAAGAGGCTGTATTCTTCTCCGATTTTGAAGAATGTGCGGCAAAAATTGCACGCTATCTGCCTGATGAAGAAGCACGAAACAGGATTGCGGAAGCCGGTCATCGCCGAGCATTACAGTCCGGTTACAGCAATGATGCTCAGGTTGCAAAGATTCTCGACCGGATCGCTCC
The DNA here is from genome assembly GCA_028283625.1 of Acidobacteriaceae bacterium. GTDB lineage: Bacteria > Acidobacteriota > Terriglobia > Terriglobales > Acidobacteriaceae > Granulicella. Next base: position 287,651 of record JAPWKG010000027.1, read on the forward strand.
CAGGATTCGCACGAAAGCATCTTAGCGGTTACTCTAAGGGAGTGCCGTGGTGTCCACTGCGGAGCAAAGCCTAAAGCGCGAGGAGTAAGCATGAACATCAGAATGCCGATGAATGCCTTGCCACGCCTACGCGCTGCTCAGGTGGTGCGCGGATGATGGAACGTCTGCGTCGCTGGCGCACCTCAGTCTTTCTTGTCTTGGCTGTCCTTGGACCGGGTTTCATTACGGCGAATGTGGACAACGATGCCGGGGGCATCTACACCTACGCGCTTGCAGGCGCAAAGTTTGGCTATGGCTTGCTATGGACGATGATTCCCATGGCGATCATGCTGACCTTTGCGCAGGAAATCTCTGCGCGCATGGGAGTGACCACGGGCAAGGGCCTCAGCGAGTTGATCCGCGAGCAGTTCGGGCTTCGGACGACGGCGGTCCTGATGGTCGGACTCGTGCTTTGCAATCTCGGCGACGTGATGAGTGAGTTTGCCGGTGTAGCGTCGAGCGGCGAATTGTTCCATGTTTCGAAGTACATCTCCGTGCCGATCGTCGCCGTTCTGGTGTGGGCGCTGGTGGTGTTCTGGGAGTACAAGACGCTCGAGAAGATCTTTGTCGGGCTTTCGTTCCTGTATGTCGCGTACATCATTACCGCGGCGCTGGCGCATCCGAACTGGAGCTTTGCCGTTAAGGAGACGTTGAGACTTCCTCGTCTCCATGATCTTAAAGAGAGCTCGTACCTGTATCTTTCAGTGGGCATGATCGGTGCCACGGTGGCGCCGTGGCAGCAGTTTTATCTGCAGGCCAGTGTGGTGGACAAGGGCTCGGGGAAGTCGAAGCTGAGATTTGCGCAGCTGGATGCGATCGTCGGTTCGGTATTTTCCGTCGTCGTTGCGGCATTCATCGTCATCGCCTGCGCCGCTACGCTGTTTTCAGCCGGGCATCACGATATCGTCGACGCGGCCAGCGCGGCGCAGTCGCTGCGTCCTTTGGGCGGCGAGTATGCCTTCATTCTGTTTGCCTTCGGCTTGCTGAACGCCTCAATCTTCGCGGCGTCGATTCTTCCGCTCTCTACGGCCTATACCGTTTGTGAGGCGCTTGGATTCGAGTCCGGCCTGAGCAAGAAGTTTCGCGAAGCGCCGATGTTTTATTGGCTCTACACGGGCCTACTGATTGTGGGAGCCCTGTTGATTCTTCTGCCGGGTATTCCGCTGGTCAAAATCGCAGTCATGTCTCAGGTCCTGAACGGAATTCTGCTGCCGTTCGTGCTGGTCTTCATGCTGGTTCTGGTGAACAAACGCTCCCTGATGGGGAAGAAGACCAACTCGCGGTTGTACAACGGCGTAGCCTGGACGCTGACCGCGATGGCGATTGTGCTCACGGTTTCGATGCTGGGGATGCAGTTCTTCGGAAACTCGAACTAGAGCAGCTTGCCGTCGGCAAGATCCTGAATCAGGGCTAAGTCTGCGGTCAGGAAGTCATAGGCGGGCAAGCGATCAAAGGTGCACCAGACCATATCCTGGAAGATACGGTTGACGAGATCGCTGGTGAACTCCGTCACGATGAAGAACTGAATCTCGATGGCGGCACCGTTACGGTAGTTGTGCCGCACGGTCGTGAGTTTTTCCCCGATCTTCGCGTCGATGGCCAGCTCTTCATTCAGCTCGCGGGCAAGGGCTTCTTCGGGTGTTTCGCCTGGTTCGATCTTGCCGCCGGGAAACTCCCACTTGTGTCCCATCGGCTGGTCGGCGCGCCGCTGGCAGATCAAGACCTCCCGCTGTTGGCCTTCGCCGCGCAGAATCAAGGCGGCTACGACGTGGCGAAGAGGCTTAGCCTGAACTGCAGCTGAGCGGGTCCCATTAAGTTTGCGAATCTGACGTTTCACGACTGCCCTCAGTGTAGACGTTTTGTGACAGTTGCGCCTTTTTAGGGACGAACGGACTGAGGAAAGAAGATGGGCCAGTTTTCCTGGGCGCTACGGTCAACGAGCGCAGGTGTCGGGTTGACGGGGAAAGCGCGGCGAGCGATCGAGAGCATGGCGGCGTCATGCACGCTGTTTCCAAAGACAGCATCAGGAGCGGAGATGCCGACGCGCTTGAGCGAGGCGACTTTTCCTTCGTCCGTAGGGATATCGAGCAGACGCTCAGTGGCGAAACCATCCTCGGCGGCCACACGGGCGGCAAGCACGCGGTCTGCCGGAATATTGAAGCGCTTGACGCCTTCTTCAATGACCCAATCGTTTGTTGAGGAGACGCACCAGATCTCCGTGCCGCGCGACTGCAGCTCGGCGATGAGCTTGCTCAGCTCCGGGAAGATATTCGGTTCAACATGTTCGGCAAAAAAGGTAGCAGCTGCGACGCGCAGCGTCTCGACCGGAATTCCGGCGTAGACCTGCACCATTTCGCCGCAAATGACGAGCTCGTTCACTGTGCCGTTCTTGTAGAGCTCATAGCGCTCCTTGAGCCACTGCACCTTTTGAGGCGAGAGAAGACCGGTCTCCATTGTCCAGCGCATAAAGGAAGAGCCTGCATCGCCTGACCAGAGCGTGCCGTCGCAGTCAAAGACGGCAATCTTGGGTTCGAGTGCAAGGACCTGATCGTGGAACTCGGGGGAGGAAAGATGCAGGACGTCGGTGCGAAGAGCGGTAGTCACGGTATTAGTTTCGCAAAGAGAGGGGTGGAAACCCAAACCGGGGCTTTTTATGCCTTCCTCTAGCCGAATCGTAACCGAGGTTCCACGAGCAGCATAACGTCTGACTGGTGCGTCCGGCGGACAAGTTCTAGGCTAAAAGTACGGTACGAGGGCCGAAGCGAATGATAGTGGTTTTGATGGGAGTGAGTGGTTCCGGCAAGACGACGATAGGCAAGCTGCTGGCACAACGGGAAGGCATTGTCTTCGCCGACGCGGATGATTATCACCCGAAGGCGAATAAGGAGAAGATGGCCGCAGGAGTTCCTTTGACCGATGAGGATCGGGAGCCGTGGCTTGAGGAGCTGAACCGGCTTTTGCGTGGATGGTTCGAGCAGGGAAGCGGCGGGGTATTAGCCTGCTCCGCGCTGAAGGCCAGCTATCGCACGACGCTTGGCGTGGACATGCCGCCGGCGGAGGTGCATTTTGTCTGGCTGGATGTGTCTCCCCACCTGCTTGCAGAGCGCTTGAGCGTGCGGAAGCATGAGTACATGAATCCAAATCTTTTGGCGAGCCAGCTGGCGACACTGGAGCCACCGAAGGATGCGTTGCGCGTGGTGAATGATCGCGCTCCGGAGGTCGTTGTGGATGAGATTGTGCAGCGATTGCAGACAGCATAGCGGACCGACGGCATAGAAGCTCGTCGGCCTGGTAGGTGTGCGGAGAGGGGCGCTAGGATGCCGAGCGGCGGGCGCGAATATTTTTGACTAAAAAGACCACCGCGACCAGAAACAAAACAACGGAGAGAATCAGGCTCAGCATGTGCCACGGATGAAGAATGCCATGCACAATCTGGTCGTTGTGCTGGTGTGCTGAGTTGACCACTGAGTCCGTCCAGCGGTCGAACTGCGGCAGGTTTCCTGTCGCGTAGAGGCCGAAGAGAACCATGAAGACGAAGAGCAGAATCAGGCGAGGCGTAAAGATCGGCTGCTTCTTGGTCTCAGCGTGCGAGAAAAGCCCCGCCTGATTGGCTACGGGATCGAGAACGGCCGCAGGACGGCGGCGTGCGAACGGACTCCTGGTAGAGCGGAAGCCAGCGGTCCGGGCGGCGGAGGCGACGCGCAGCGCATCGGCCATGCGAACCACGCCGGAGGGCATGTCTTCTCGGTCTGAGACGCGGGGCATGACATGCGCGCTGATCTCGTCGCTCTCCTCCGGGGAAGTTTCAGAAATAGCAGCTGGGGGGGCAGGCTCTCCAGCAATAGGTTCTGCGGAAGCTTCGACCGCGGCCGGTAATGCAGGCGCGGCTTCGGGAGACTCAAGCGTCTCGGTTTGTGAGGGGGCTGTCTCGGCCTCTGGCGAAGTGGCCTCCGGCTCAGCGGGAGCTTCGAGAGGCGCTGGCTCAACCGGGGCTTCATGAGCGCGGCGTATCGCCTCAAGCCTTGCCTTCGCCTCCTGAGCAGCCTGTGCGGCCTTCTGCGCTGTTTCCGCTTTTTGGCGCGCGATGATGGCGGTCGCTTCTGCGACATCGCTAATGGAGGCTGCCGAAAGATCGCTTAGCGGGCTTTCACGCTTCTTGTCGATGACGGCTTGTGCTTGTTCGGGGGTAAGGTCTGCCATGACTCTTCTTTGCTTAAGGACGCTCTGCCCACTGTATGCCGGATTCGATCCGTACGGGTACAGGAAACTTATCACGCACGGCAAAGGCTTCGTGACCGGGGCGAAGGGTGGTAGGTTGAAACTCAGCACAATGGCCGACTCTTCCTTCGCACCGCCCGCTCCCCAGGAACGCCCCTGGCTCTTTAGCTTCATGATTGCTCCGAACGCAGTGCTTGCGAATGGTGTGGTTCAGGGAGGCGTACTGGCGTTTCTGATGAGTCAGCAGAATATTCCGGCGTCCCGTGCCGCGGCGGTGGTCTCTTTTTTGTCGCTGCCGACGATGCTGTACTGCCTTTGGAGTCCACTGACGGACTTTCTCGTGCGCCGCAGGACGTGGTTGCTTTGGGGCGCACTGTTGGGTGGTCTGCTGATGGCGCTGGGTATGGCGCAAGGTGATCTAACCTCACGCAAATCCGTTTGGCTGATGTTTGCGGGCGCCTGCCTTGGGCAGCTGGTTGTGTCCGCGTGCGGAGGCATGATGGGAGCCCTGAAGACGGAGCGAGATAAGCGAATCTCTGGAAGCTTTTATCAGGGAGGCTCTCTGGCGTTCGGAGCGCTGAGCGTCTTCGTTCTGATCTCAGTGAGCGAGGGCCGCCATGCAGTGTGGATCGCTCCGCTAGCAGGGTTGCTCATCGCAGTTCCTGCTCTTTCGGCACTGGCCGCGCCTGCGCAGGACCTGGTTGCTACCGGAAGCTTCGGCAACACGATGGCGCATGTCTGGGCTGAGTTCAAGGCCACCTTTCTGAACCGGCGCGCGATTCCGTACCTGCTGACGCTGGGACTTCCGCTCGCTTCTGGTTCCGCGATGAGCCTTTTGCCGGGAGTGGCGCGAGCGTATGGGGTGCCGGGAACGCAGGTGGCCTGGATGAACGGGCTTGGCGGGGCGCTCCTCACGGCGCTCGGCTCTCTTTCGGCAACGGTTGTGCCTGCGCGCATTCGGGCTTCAGTGGCTTACTGTTTGATCGCAATCACCAATGCGATCGTGACCGCGATTCTGGCGGTTGGTCCTCTGCGTCCGGGGACGTATTTTCTCGGGGTCACGCTTTATCTGTTTACGGTCGGCATGGCGTATGCGCTGTTCACGGCGGTTCTGCTTGAGTTCATGGGCGACTCGGGGAAGAGCGGCTCGGCACGCTACTCGCTGATCAATTCCTTGGGTAATATCCCGGTGATCTACATGATTGCGCTGGATGGCTGGGGAAGCGGACGCTGGGGAACACGAGGGCTGGCTGGAACGGAAGCCGTGGTGGGAGGGGGAGCGGCTTTGTGTATGTTGCTCTTTTTCCTGGTGTATAAGCCCAAAGCGGTATCGGTTTGAACCCTTTGCCGTAGAGCGGCGTATCTCTTTTCGGACAACTTTTCTCGGAACTCAGAAAACCTGAGGCCGGAGCCGATGACGTCTTACAGGCGTAGGCGCGGCTGCGCGTATACGGGTTGCGGACGGGAGAGAGTTCGAAAACTTGCGACTTTCCCGATGCTAGTGCATCCTAAGCATGAAAGTTGATAGAGAGGCACTCAATATGGCTAGTGAATTTGTAAGCATCATCCGCCCCCAAAGCGACAAGAACTCGAATCAGGAAGCGCACGGAAAGTCGTATCCCGTTCTTCCTGTGCGAGATACGGTGCTCATGCCCCACGCCGTGCTGCCTCTGACGGTGGGCCGTGAAAGCTCCATCCAGCTCATTCAGTCTCTGGGAGAGGACAAGACCATTCTTGTCGTTGCCCAGAAAGACGCGCGGCAGGATGTCCCGGATGGACAGGATCTGCATACGATCGGCACCCGTGCAACCGTTCATAAAGTTGTGAAGATGCCGAACCAGAGCCTCTTTGTCTTTACCGAGGGTATGGATCGTGTGAAGATCGGCGACTATACGCAGACCCAGCCGTTTTTGAAGGCAGAGTTTGAAGTGCTTGAGGAGACGGAAGCTCCCGAGTCGCCAGAGGATGAGGCGTTGAAGAGAAATGTTCTGGCTCAGTTCCAGGAGATTGTGACCTCTTCGTCCACGCTGTCGGATGATCTGCAGACCATTGCGATCAACATTGAAGAGCCGGGCAGGCTTGCGGACTTTATTGCTTCAAGCCTTCCATTCCTGACGACTGCTGAGAAGCAGGAGCTTCTGGAGATCGTGGATGTCAAGAGCCGTCTGCAAAAGGTCAACGCGCACCTGGCCAAGGAGCTAGAGGTACAGCAGCTTCGCAACAAGATTCAGAGCGAAGTGCAGGACTCGGTGCAGCAGTCGCAGCGAGACTTCTATCTGCGTGAGCAGATGAAGGCCATTCAGAAGGAACTTGGCGATCAGGATGAGACGCAGAAGGATGTTCAGGACCTGCGTGAAAAGATCGAAGCCGCCGGTATGCCGGAGGAGACGAAGAAGGATGCGCTGAAGGAGCTAAACCGTCTGAGCCGGATGAATCCGGCGGCTGCGGATTACTCGCTCACGCGGAATTACGTTGAATGGCTGGCGGTTCTGCCGTGGGCAAAATCCACGTCAGAGGCGGTCGACATCAAGAAGGCGCAAGAGGTGCTGGATGCCGATCACTATGGCCTGAAGAAGGTGAAGGATCGCATTCTGGACTACTTGTCGGTTCGCCGTTTGAAGCCGGATATGAAGGGGCCGATTCTTTGCTTCGTTGGACCTCCGGGCGTAGGGAAGACCTCGCTGGGGCGTTCGATTGCGAAGGCACTGGGACGCAAGTTCTCGCGCATCTCGCTGGGCGGTATGCACGACGAGGCTGAGATTCGTGGACACCGTCGTACGTATATCGGCGCGTTGCCAGGGCAGATTATTCAGCACCTGAAGCGTGTCGAAACGAACGATCCGGTCTTTATGCTGGATGAGATCGACAAGCTCGGCCGTGACTTCCGCGGTGATCCCGCTGCGGCTCTGCTTGAAGCGCTTGATCCGGAGCAGAACAACACGTTCCGCGATAACTACCTGGATCAGCCCTTTGATCTGAGCAAGGTGCTGTTTATCTGCACGGCAAACCAGCTCGACACCATACCGGGGCCGCTTCTGGACCGCATGGAGATCATCGAGCTCACCGGGTACACGGAGGAGGAGAAGGTCAACATTGCTGAAACGTACCTCATTCCACGCCAGGTGAAGGAGAACGGCTTGCAGCCTGAGCAGTTGACGGTACCGCGTGAGAGTGTGGCTTTGATTGCTCGTCATTACACGCGAGAGGCAGGGGTGCGTCGTCTGGAACAGCAGGTCGGCACGGTGGCGAGAAAAACGGCTCGCAAGGTTGCCGAAGGAACCCTGAAGGATGGCGAGAGCTTTGTCGTTACGCCTGAGGTGGTGCACGAGTTCCTGGGCGGGATCAAGGTTCGCGTGGATACCGAGATTGCGGAACGGACGAAGCGTCCGGGGGTTGCAGTCGGACTGGCGTGGACACCGGTTGGTGGAGATGTGCTGTTCATCGAAGCCAACAAGATGAAGGGCAAAGGCCACTTTTCCATGACGGGGCAGCTGGGCGATGTGATGAAGGAAAGCGTGCAGGCTGCGCATACCTGGATTCGCTCGAATGCAGCTCTGCTCGGCCTGGATGACGAGGTTCTGAAGGAGCTCGACATTCACGTTCATGTGCCGGCGGGAGCGATTCCGAAGGACGGTCCTTCTGCTGGTGTGACGATGGCAACCGCTCTGGTTTCGCTACTGACGGATCGTCCTGTACGTCCGCTGCTGGCTATGACCGGCGAGATTACGCTGAGCGGCAATGTTCTGCCGGTAGGCGGCATCAAGGAAAAGTTCCTGGCGGCAAAACGCGCAGGGGTTCGTGATGTAATTCTGCCGATCGATGTAAAAGCCAACGTGGAAGAGGACCTTACGGCGGAGCAGGTAGAAGGGGTCACGATTCACTATGCTTCGCGGATCGAAGATGTTTTGGACATTGCTTTGCCCAAGACGCTGCGTGAGGCAAGTCAGGATGAAGAAGTACGGGAAGAAGTATTAGCTGCTGCAGAGTAAAGGAACGACCGCAAAAAGAAGGAAGGCGCTGCAAGTTTTGCAGCGCCTTCGTCTTTTTCCAGGCGATTTAGACGCCGAGGTTTTTGCGCAGGAACTGTGCGAGACGCAGGAAAAGCGGGAGCTGAATGCCATCGGAAAACCAGTGGCCTTCTCCCGGCAGAAGCAGCGTTTCGTGCTCGACATTAAGCTCGGTGAGGCGGGCGATGAGCTTGTGCGCATCTTCGATGCTCACGACGCGATCTTCTTCGCCGTGGACGACCAGAGTTGTCGGGAAATCCTTGGTCGCAACCGACGCGTAGGGTTCCGCGAGTCCTCCCGCAAGATCGACGATGCAGCGAATGGCATGATGCTCGTCGGCCTCGGGCGAAGCAGAGAGTTTGGCCGCAAGCGCAAGAGCGAGAAAACCTCCAAGCGAAACGCCAACCAGCGCTACGCGCGAGGGGTCAATGCCGGGCCGCGTGCGTACTTTATGGAGCGTGGCCTGGACCGTCTCCAGCCACATGGGGAAGTGAACGCCATCGATGATGGTCTTGTAATCCGGATGATCGGTACCGCTGCCATCGAAGTAATGCGGAGCAAAGAGAGCGATGCCTGCAGCCTTCAGCGGTGGCGAGATACGGTCAAGCCACCATTCCAGATTGCCACCGGATCCGTGCAGGAGAATGATCGCGGGAGAGAGCCCGGACGCGCTCGATGTTGGTTCATAAACGTCAATGCGGACTTGCTTGCCGCCGACAGAGAGAAGTTCGGTCATGCCGGTTGGTAAACCTCGTGAGGGAAAGAGTAGGAGGGAGCACGGCTATGGGAGGTGTGCTCGTGTTCGGGCCACTTCACTTTGCACACGAGAGGAGGGAGTCGTGCGGTGTGCAGAAGGTCTATGCGGCGGTTCAGGTTTCTCCTCCAGTGTATGTGCGGTTAGCGGAAAGTTCATCTTCGTGGCGGCAGCGGTGACTGGAATTGCCTGATGTGGAAGGAGATGCAGAGGAAAGAAAATCCTGTTACGACACAATGGCTGGCGCCGGTGTCTTATGCTTCTGCTATGGTTCTTCTTCCCGGACAGTCTCTTCTTCTGCTCGATACCTGCGGTCAAGCCAGCAGCGTTGCCTTGGTTGCGGATGGCGCAGTTGTTGCGGAGGCTGTGCTGCCGGAGCGGACAGCTTCGTCGCAGCTTGTGCGTGTGTTGGCTGAGATGCTTGCGGCTCGCCCGGTTCCGACGGCGGTGGGTGTCGTCAGTGGTCCGGGTTCGTTTACCGGCGTACGAGTTGGACTGGCTGCAGCCAAAGCGTTGGCCGAGGCCTGGGAGGCGCCGCTGGTGGATGTTTCCCGGCTGGAAGTGCTGGGGGAAGGTTTGAGTGCCGGGTTGGCAGCGATGGACGCAGGTCGAGGAGAGCTCTATCTGCGGGATCTTGCTTCTGGCAAAGAGTCGCTTGAGTCGCTGGCCGAGGTGGATGCGCTGGCGGCAACCGGCCTGCCGGTAGTTACCGATAGCGAGAAGCTTGCGGAGCATCTTCCGTCTGCCCTCGTTCGTACGGTGCACGCCAAGGATGCGCTAGCTGCAGTTCTTCGGGCGCTGCAAAACGGTACCGCGGATGCCGCGCTACTGGATGCCAATTACGTTCGTAGCGAAAAGCAGATTTACGGCAAGTCAGCAGGACAATAGACCATGCACGATGTGGTGGTACGTCGGGCGACTCTGCTGGACCTCGAAACACTCTGGAAGATTTCAGAAAGCGAAGCTCAGGCCCCGCACTGGAGCCGCAGCTCGTGGGAGCAGACGCTTGGCTCTCCCCAGAGGCTTTCGCTGCTGGCTGAGTCTGAAGGTCGTGTTGCGGGCGTGCTGGTGGTGGCCTGTGTCGGTTCGATTGCCGAGGTGGAGACGGTCGTGGTCGTACAGCAGGCGCGTCGAAAGGGAGTCGCATTACGACTTTTGATCCAAGCGCAGGATGAGCTACGAGCCAGGGGCGTGCGCGAGCTGGAGCTCGAGGTGAGAGCCTCAAATAGCGCAGCGCTTGGGCTTTATGCGCATCTGGGCTTTTTGGAGCAGGGAAGACGTGCTCGCTATTACAGTGCTCCGGAGGAGGATGCGTTGCTGCTGGCAAAGAGCTTGTAACGGCGCGCGAAGTTGTGACGTACCAAGCAGTTATAATCTTGCGATATGGTGCGTGACGGCCTGCTTTATGGTGTAGCGCTGCTGGTGGTGGCAGCGATTGTCTGGGTGCTGACGCACTTTGTTGTGCTCACAGCTCTTCCGGTGTTGTTGGCTGCGTTTTTCCTGTGGTTCTTCCGCGATCCGCATCGCACGATCCCGGATGGTCCTGGGCTTGTGGTTTCTCCTGCGGATGGCAAGGTGGAAGAGTTCGAGTGGATTGAAACGGAGTCAGGAAGCCGCCTGCGTTTGACGATCTTCCTCAACGTCTTCAACGTGCATGTGAACCGTGTTCCCGTTGGCGGAAAGGTGACCCTGGTGGAGCATCGTGAAGGTTTGTTCCTGAATGCAATGGCTCCGGAGTCGGCGTTGCATAACGAACAGACGCTCATCACGATCGACACGGGAAGCTACGAAATCAGCTTCAAGCAGATCGCTGGCCTCTTGGCGCGCCGCATTGTCTGCAACCTGAAGGCAGGCGATGTGGTGACGCGTGGGCAGCGCATGGGCCTGATCAAGTTCGGTTCGCGTACGGACGTGCTGCTTCCGGCCAACGCGGAGTTGAAGGTAAAACCCGGACAGCATGTGAAGGGCGGAAGCTCGATTCTCGCGGTCATTCCGGAGAGCAACCAGTAATGGGCGTGGCCGAATCCATGACGCAACGGCAACCGCCTGCTCGTGGCATGTATGTGCTGCCGTCGCTGTTTACGGCGGGCAATATTGCTGCGGGCTACTATGCGATCATGCAGGCGATTCATGGTTCGGCTCTGCTGGATCCGGCTGCCTTTGACCGCTCTGCTTTGGCAATCCTGTTTGCGATCGTCTTCGATGGTCTGGACGGACGGATTGCACGCATGACCAACACGCAGAGCGCGTTTGGCCGTGAGTTGGATTCGCTGGCTGATGTGATCGCCTTTGGTGTGGCACCGAGTTTGCTGGCCTATCTATGGGGCGTCAAGCATGTCGTGCACTCAGGCTATCCGCTGATTGAAGCTCGTGTACTGCACTTCGGCCTGGTCATCTGCTTCCTCTTCCTCATCTGCGGTGCGTGCAGGCTCGCGCGATTCAACGTGAGCGTGAACCCGCAGCCGAGAAATCCGGGACGTCCGGGAAGAAAGTACTTTGTTGGGATGCCGATTCCGGCCGGCGCTGGATGCATTGCCGCGGTGGTGCACTTCGAGGCCGGTTCGCCGATCTACAGCGTCTGGATGTCTGCACTCTGGATGGCGCTGATTGCGTTTGTGGGCTTCCTGATGGTGAGCAGCTGGCGTTTCTGGAGCGGCAAAGAAATCGACATGAATTCGCGCCGCCCTGCGCGTCTTCTGGTTTTGCTGGTCGTTCTGGTGGGACTGGTCTTTGAGTGGTCGGAAAAAGGACTGCTGGTGTTGGCGATGGGGTATCTCGTGTCGGGCGTGATGGCAAGGCTTGCATACTCGTGGCAGCGCCGCAAGGAACGAGCAGCAGCGGGGCTGCGGTAAAAGGACACATTTATGGCTTTCAAATTAATACGCGGCGTGATCGTCGGCGCTTCAAGCGCACTTGGCAAAGAACTGACCGAACAGTTGACGATGTCCCCTGCAAGCGCATGGGATCTAACGCTGTTGGATGACGGGGAAGCGGGGCAGGTGACCGCTGCAGGCGAAGAGGCAATGATCGTTCTGCCGCTGGAGAAGGCCACCTTTGAAGGTGCCGATGTCGTGTTTTTCGCTAGCACGACGGAGGTGACTGAGCGTTACTGGAAGAAGGCTCTTGCGACGAAGGCCGCGCTTGTTGATTTGACCGGAGCGCTTGGGCAGGAGGAAGGCGCAAAGATTCTCGCGCCCAGCGTTGGAACGACGAAGGCCGATCTTGAAACAACCGTGGTGCTTGCCGCACATCCCGCAGCTATCTTGATGGCGATGCTCGAAAAAGCAGTTCCACAGGCGAAACGCCTGGTCGCGACGATTCTTGAACCTGCTTCGCAGCTTGGACAGATGGGAATGGATGAGTTACACGCACAGACGGTTGCGCTTCTCTCGTTCCAGTCCTTGCCCAAAGAGGTCTTTGGGGCTCAGGTGGCCTTCACGCTCCGGGATGAATTGGGTAGCGAAGCCAAAAAGAATCTGCACAGGACACGCAGTGTTGTGAGCGAGCAGCTCCGCACGCTGCGTGGTGAGAGCTCGCGTTCTACTACCCTGCAGTTTCTGCAAGCACCGATTTTCCATGGTTACGGCGCATCGGTATGGATCGACACGGAAGCGAAAGTTTCCTTGGAAGCGATGCTTTTGGCGCTGACGAACGTCGGGATCAAGCCCATCACCGATTTCTCTGAGGAGGAAGAGGTTACCAATCAAGGCGTGAGCGGGCAGGCGGATGTCTTGGCACGTGTCCGCGAAGACGAAAATGGCATGGGCTTTTGGGTTTGGCTGGTGGCCGATAACCTTCACCTTACCGTCCGCAATGCAATTTCCTCAGCTCTGGAACTTCTTGAGCTTCGTCCCTCTGCAACACTGCAATAGGCGAGGTACAATAAGGAAGAAGCCACTTCTTCAAGAGCGCCGGGATGGCGGAACTGGCAGACGCAGCGGACTCAAAATCGTCCAAGACAGTGTTGATGTAGCCATCAAATAACTGAAAATAAAAGACTTATACGAAATGCGTCTCAAGGCTTTCTGTTACACAACCCTTTCACACTTTGGTGTATGTTGGAGGTGTCAGGAGGTGCTTTCGCATGTCCGAACACCACACCATCCTCGGTGGCAAGGTTCACGTCTACAAACGTCCGAATAGCTCAAGCTGGCAATGCGCGACGTATCTAGCCGGAAAGAACCGGCGCACAACAACCAAAGAAGACAGCCTCTCAAAAGCAAAAGAGTTTGCTGAAGACTGGTACCTGCAGCTGCGCGGTAAGCTTCGCGACGGCGAGCTGAAGACCGGCAGAATGTTCCGTGATGCAGCGAAGCTATACCTGCGCGAGTTTGACATCATGACGCAGGGACAGCGCAGTTCGAAATATGCTTCGGGACAACATGCGCGTGCAAATGTCCATCTGGTGCCGTTCTTCGGAAGCATGGTTCTTCCCGAGATCACCGCGGGCAAAATCAATGAATATCGCATCCATCGACTAGAAGAAGCCAAGGCATCCCGGGGCAAGCCTCCAGCACATAGCACGATGCATCAGGAGATCGTGACACTGCGCCAGATTTTCAAAACGGCGTTGCGGCACGGATGGATCGACCATATGCCGGACATGTCCGCGCCCTATCGAGCGTCGGCCAAGATTTCTCATCGAGCTTGGTTCTCACCGGAAGAGTATAAGCAGCTTTACGAAGCGACCCGCAAACGGGCGCAACACCCGAAACAGCCACGATTCCGTTGGGAAGCGGAGCAACTTCACGATTACGTCTTGTTCTCCGCAAATACCGGGCTGCGGCCCGATGAAGCGATGCGCCTTCAGTTTCGCGATGTGAAGATCATCGAAGATGAAGGCAGCGGCCAAACGATCTTGGAGATCGAAGTTCGAGGCAAGAGAGGTATTGGCTTCTGCAAGAGCACAGCAGGAGCGGTGCGACCATTCGAACGGTTGAAGACTCGTCCTCGCCCTGATGGTGGACCCGGACGGGCAGGAAGCCGTAAGGAAAGCGGCGAATGGCAGCACCCAGGACCAACTGACCTTCTGTTTCCGAAGTGGTCGCGTGACTTGTTCAACGCAATTCTTGAAGAAGAGAAGCTGAGGGTTGATCGCGATGGAAGGCCGCGAACGGCTTACAGCCTTCGGCACACCTACATCTGTTTGCGGCTGCTCGAAGGTGCCGACATCTACCAGATCGCAAAGAACTGCCGGACAAGCGTAGAGATGATTGAGAAATACTATGCGGCCCACCTGAAGACTCAGCTTGATGCCTCTGCGATCAATGTGATGAGGCCGCGCCCAAAGAAGGACGTGGCAAAGAAGGGACCCCGGAGGGCCGAGTCACAGACGTTGGCAGATGCGATGTAGTTGTTTTGCCCGGATGGAAGCATCCGGGTTTGCTTTGGCACCGGATCAGGGCCGCTGCGGCCCGCTTTGATCCGGTGCCGTTTTTGCACACGAGCGTGTGCCAGTTGTGCTTGCCTTATAAACAAGGCAAATGGCTTGAAAACTACCTAAAAGCCTTATATATTAGTCATTATGTTGCCTATTGCGACCATTGCCGAGCATATTGCGCGCAAGCGAAAAGAACTTGGTCTCAGCCAGTCGGCGCTCGCCAAGAAGGCTCATATTGGTCGGTCGACTTTGGATGCGCTTGAAAATGGACGCATGGGAGAGTTGGGCTACACGAAGATCAACAATATCCTCTCCGCTCTCGGGCTTGAGCTGAGAATTCAAGAAATTGCTTCTCGCAGACCAACACTAGAAGAGCTAATGAGCGAGGAGCACCATGATTAAGGTTTGGACGGATTCTCAGGAAGCAGGAATGCTGGATCGGTTAGGCGAACGCGGCAGCAGCTTCGCCTACGTACCGGAGGCTCCACCTGCTCGCGCCGTCTCGGCGACGATGCCTGTTCGCCTTCCATCCTGGGATATAGGTTTTGGATTGCCGCCGATCTTCGAAATGAATCTTCCGGAAGGTGTGCTCCGTGAACGGCTGCGTCTCGCCTTTGCGAAAGCTACAGGGACCTTCGACGAATTCGATCTATTGGGTGTTGTGGGTCGGTCGCAGGTTGGGCGCATTCGATATACGGGACAGCGTGAACAACTTCAGGAAGATGTTCCTTTCCAGTCGGTCGATGAGATTTTGGAGCACCGACGTGGTGGCGACCTCTTCCGCTATCTCATAGAGAAGTTCGCGACCTACTCCGGTATCAGTGGGGTGCAGCCCAAAATTCTGGTGAGAGACGAAGCGGCCTTCTCTGCGTTCGATGGTTCAGGCCAGCGCTTTTCCGAGAGCTATCGAGGTGCGACGCACATTGTGAAGTTTTGGGAACAGAACGAGTATCCGCAGCTCGCCGCAAACGAATACTTCTGCCTCGAAGTGGCCAAAGCTTGCGGTTTGGATGTGCCTTCGTATCGGCTTTCAGATGATGCTCAAGCACTCGTGATTGACCGCTTCGACCTTCGCGCTGATGGATCGTATCGAGGCTTCGAAGATTTCTGCGTGTTGAATGCCAGGCGGACCGATGAGAAGTATCGCGGAAGCTATGAAACGTCCATCATGAAACGATTTGCGCAGTTCGCGAACTCTCCCCAGGTTGTCGCGGACACGGAGCGCCTCTTCACGCTCATTGCTCTCAACTGCGCTTTGAGGAATGGCGACGCTCACCTGAAGAACTTTGGGATTATCTACGACGATGTTCAAGGCGAGGCAAGACTCGCTCCGGTATATGACCTTGTGACGACGTCCGTGTATTTGCCAAAAGACAGCATGGCGCTCACGCTGAACGGTTCGACTCGTTGGCCAACCACGAAAGACCTTCAACGTTTGGGCGAGACTCGCATGGGTGGTTCCCCGGCAAGAGTTGCAGCGATCCTTGATCGCATTGCTGACGCAATGACTGAAGTTGGACTAGCGATGAAGCGCTATATCAAGACTCACCCTGAGTTTGAGCAGATAGGTTCTCTCATGCTGAGGGAATGGCAAACGGGGCTTGATTTTTCTATCAGGAGAGGATCGCAGCCCACATAATAGTGGGCTTTCGACATGAGTGTAGCAGCATCGGTATCTTTGATATGCAAGGCGTCTATGCAAAAAGCGAACTAAAGCAAGAGATAGTTCTCAGGAAGGTTTGCCCCGTTGAACGCGGTTGAGATTGAAGAAGCGATATCGCAGCTTGCGGAACAGCCGTTTGATGCTGCGAATTTCCCGTATGCCTTTCTTGAAGCCTTCGGCAACAAGGAGACGACGATCAAGCGGCTGCGCGCGGGTGCGACGAACAAGTCCGACCTTGGCGGGGTTCTCCAGACCGGCAGCATTCACATTGTCACTTGTAATGCGGGGCAAGTTACACAGGCGCTCCGGGCGCTGAAGGAAAGCCCTGCGACTGCCAAAGCCAAGGCAAAGTTTGTTCTGGCGACCGACGGCGTGGACTTCGAGGCCGAAGAGCTAGCGGGCGGGGAGACCGTCGCCTGTGCCTATAGTGATTTTCCCAACCACTTCGGTTTCTTCCTGCCGCTGGCCGGTATTACGACCGTTCAACAGATCAAAGAAAACTCGTTCGACATTCGTGCAACGAGCCGCATGAACAGGCTCTACGTCGAACTGCTGAAGGACAATCCTGAGTGGGGTAAGGCTGAACGCCGCCATGACATGAATCACTTCATGGCACGGCTTTCTTGCGATCCGTCGGTCCCCCATTGATGCCCCCAGGATTCTGCGTGTAAACTCCGGATACCGCAAAAACACTGTTCTTAGAAAGGAAGTCACTGGATGCCGGTTTACTTAACACTTGAGGGGGGCAAAGTGCTTGAAGTGCACGGCTTTGGGAGCGGCAGGCCCTCCAGCGGTCCGCACACTGTCAAATTCGAAGACGAGGGCGTATTGGCAATTTACTCAAAGGGCTTACTGGGATGGAAGAAGATCTATTGGTCATCCTTCGGTAAGCTCGAATTCTTCGTCGGTACAGTAGGCGTCCAGACTGGCGGTGGCTGGGTTGGCGGAGGTTTCGGTGTCGGAGACGCTGTGAAAGGTGCGTTGACCGCATCGATTCTCAACGCCCTCACCACGAAAAATCGCGAATATGCTGTCCTGACCGTTGTCGATAATGACTTAGCTACGGGTGCCCAGAAGCACTTTTGCATGGGTTTCCAAGGGATCGACGAGGCTACTCTGCGTCGTAAGTTGGCTGAAGTAATCCCCGCGTGGACAGAACCGGTCTGTGTGCAACTAGAGAGCGTCTTCAGCCAGTGCAGAGATAAGGCCGACGCCCTCGAAGCTATTGAGCTGGTCACAGGGTGTTTAGAAAGAGGAATCTTGTCGGAAGAGCAGGCAGAACGTATTTTGGCCGTGCCCAAGAAACTGGTTCCCGAAGCTTTTGCCACAGCTACTCCTCAGATAACGTCCCCGAGTAGAGTGGAGCAATTGAAAACGCTCAGCGACCTACGCGCTTCAGGTGCTCTTTCGGAAGAAGAATTTCAAGCCGAAAAGCGACTCATTCTCGCTGGTCAATGATGGCTCCCCACCGGAT
>JAPWKG010000002.1 GCA_028283625.1 Acidobacteriaceae bacterium
ATTGGAGTACGTCGCCACTCATCCCGTACTCGCAAAGACATTGCTATGCGCCCAGCCCCACTGTCCCGAGCTCAGATTGAATTCGGTCAGTTGCTTGCCGTCCGTATCCAGCACGTAGCTTACCATCGGGCTAAACCCGTTGTTGGAAACATTGCAGCTAAATACGCTGATCGGTCCCTTCGCCACGCGATTTCCGTTCCCGTCGTAAATGTATTGTGTAAACCCTCCAGTCTCGTTCGCAATGGCGCATAGCCTGCCTTCCGCGTCATAGAGTGAGCTCGTTATCCCGTTCTTGCCCGTAAGATTTCCAGCCGCGTCATACTGCATCGTGTCTACGGAAGAGGCAGGCACAGACGCCAGCGCCGATGCCACAGTTACGCTTGTGCTGTAACGACGATATAGCGCCACAGCCGTAAACCCATTGACCGTCACCGAAACACTCCCGGTGTCGTATGTAACGGTGCATTCCGCTTGTTGGGACTGGGCTTCTGAAGAAGACTGTGTCACGTTCTCCGCGGATTGCACAACGACTCCCCCACCGCAACCCGTGGAACCTTCCGTCCCGCTAATCGTGACCGTTGCGGTGCCTGGTGTTGCCGGCGCGGTGATTGGTTGCTCAGAGCCGAGAATGGTGATGGAGCCTGAGCTACCTGTCGCTGAAATTGCTGCTGGCACCGTTCCAGTATCGGTCTCCGAAGCCAGTCGAAGACGGCTATCGTAAGCTCGCTCCATGCTCACCGTTGCAGTGGAAGTCGCGGAGTTGATGCCAAATTGCGCATTCTCCAGCCCCGCGGGACCATAAGCTGGTGCAGCAGCATCGATCGAGGTGGCCTGGAATAGAGTCCCAGGATGATTGCCTGTGTCCGCCCAGGAACTCGTTAAATGGCTCAGTCTGCCCGCAGGAGGGATATTGTTTTGCCCACGTCACCGCGTAAGGTATCAAGAGTTCGCGAGTCAAACCGCCTGCGGTGTAGACCTTTGCCTTTTCGCAATGTGCTCTGAGTCGTACCAGTTCGCGGGCGTGCTTCCCCTGCACCTCGGCGGTGACACCTTGAACCTTCTTGTCAGCAAGGAAAAGCTCAATCGCTTCGCTCAGCGGTTTCGCGTTTGTGTCAGATTGCGCCGTTGTGCGTCCGGCGAGTTGGTCTTCAAGTTCGCGCTTGATTCGTTCCTCTTCGTCCCACGACCGCGTGCCAGCCTGCTTGCGCTGACGCTCCCGTTGACCGTCCAGCGGAGGTGCTTCCGGCAATCGCAACGGCGCGAATACTCATCGCCAGCGTGCTTGCAGCCTGCGGAGTGGCGGACGTAGATTGTGACAACGATAGGGGCTGAATAAGGTTTGGCATGTGTCGTTTTGTCGCTCACGGAAAACCGCAGCCACAATTGACACAAAATCTAGAAGCTCAGCACAACGGCCTTTATTTTCAAAAACTTAGGATGGAGGCGCGGGTCGGAATCGAACCGACGCATAAAGGTTTTGCAGACCTCTCCCTTACCACTTGGGTACCGCGCCCTGGAGCAGAACTAACACCGCCGACACCTAGAAGATTCAGGCGGAGGACACTCTCAGATTGTAACGGGGTGTACCGCTGAAGGAGGGGTGTTTTGGAGCGGGAGACCGGGGTCGAACCGGCGACATCTTCCTTGGCAAGGAAGCACTCTACCACTGAGCTACTCCCGCCCTGCCTCACGTAGTATAGCCAAAACTCGGGCAAGAATGCAAAGCCTAAGAGGGGTACTTTTCCCACAGATTGCAGAAAAACTTTGGGCCCGGATCTCCGGGCCCAAAACGTGCGATTTCCTGCGGTTTTACTTCAGTGTCGAAAGCGTGGGCTGCACCTTCACGGCAACTCCATCCTGTTCCGCGCGATAAATCACGATCTTCTTCAGCGTTTCGTACGGAATAGCCGCAACCGGCAACAGGTAGCCATTCACCGCGAGGATCGGTGTCTGGTTCACGCCCAGGTCTTCCCCAAACTTCCGCTGCGCCAGCACGGCCGCCTTCGTCTCAGGAGTCGCCGCACAAGCCGCAACCGCCTTCGCGTCCCCACCGGCACGCGTCACAGCCGAATCCAGCGTCTCCTGGTGGCTATCAGACGTCAGAGCACCCTGCGTCTCGAAGACCACCTTCGCATACGCAAAGAAGGCGTCGTCCCCCTTCTGCTTGGCCACGCAAACCCCCTCCTCAGCTGCCTCCAGTGCATAGGGGTGCAGCTCCGTCAGAGGAAAGTTCTCGAAAACGATCTTGGCCTGCGGAAAGTCCGTCGCCAACTGCTCCATCGTGTCCTGCGCTTCCTTGCAATGCGGGCACTGCATATCAGCAAACTCCACCAGCAGCAGGTTGTCGGACTTCGCTCCGCGCGAAGGCCCGTTGGCCTGCGCCTGCAGCTGCGCACGCTTTTCTGCGAACGGCTGCGCACCAAAGTCGATCACATCCCCGGCAATGGCATGCTTGCCATCCGGGGTCGAGAAGAAGACCGACTGCGATCCCTTCCCCGGCTGTGTCTTGTCTTCGACAAAGACCGTGATCTTCGCCACTCCGGGAGCAGAAGTCTTCTGAATCGCCGCCACGCTCCACACACGATTCTCGTCATAGCCCCAGAGCTGCTTCAGGAACGAGTTCACCTCAGCCGCCGTCGGAGACGTCGCCGTAAAGTTGTTCGGATCTACCGGAGGAAACAAGTTCATCGCGCTTGCCTGCGGCTTGGGAGCGGCCGGGTTTGCAGCCGTCTGCGCCATCGCTGCGCTTGCCAAAGCACCGAACATCAATCCCATCGTCATTACACGCTTCATCATCACCAGCCTTGCCTCTTTCTTTCCGGGGAATTTCTTTCTTTATTGGCGTACCGCTGCAATCGGGAACCGCCGGCCCATACCAAACGACTTCTTTGAAACCTTCAGGACCGGAGCTGCCTGCTGCCGCTTGTATTCGTTGATCTCCACCAGACGAATCACCTTCCGCACCAGCTCCAGCTCCACTCCCTGCGCGCGCGCAATCTCTTCAGCCGGCGCATACTCCTCAATGTAGGCCCGCAAAATCGGGTCCAGCACATCGTAAGGCGGCAGCGAGTCCGTATCCAGCTGCCCCGGGCGAAGCTCTGCGCTCGGCGGCTTCGTCAACGTCGCAACCGGAATCACCTCGCGTTCGCGATTCGCATACCGGCTCAGCTTATAGACCTCCGTCTTGTAGCAGTCGGCAATCACCGCCAGCGCGCCCACCATATCGCCGTACAGCGTGCAGTAGCCGGTCGCCATCTCGCTCTTGTTGCCTGTCGTCAGCACCAGCGCGCCCGTTTTATTGGAGAGCGCCATCAACAGCGAGCCACGAATACGCGGCTGCAGATTCTCCTCCGCCAGGCCAAACGGCGTGCCTGCAAAGAACGGCTCCAGCGTTTCGGTAAATTGCTCGAAGATCTTGCCCACAGCGGCAAGGTCGAAGTCGATGCCGAGGTTCTCCGCAAGCTTGCGCGCATCCGTCACCGAGCCTTCCGAAGAAAACCCGCTCGGCATACCGAGCCCCATCACGTTCTCCGGCCCCAGCGCCTCCACCGCAATCGCTGCAACCAGCGCGGAATCGATACCGCCGCTCAGCCCGACCAGTGCCTTCCTGAAGCCGCACTTGCGCAGATAATCCCGCGTGCCCACCACCAGCGCATCCCACGTACGCGCGGTTTCGGCCTCCTCCGTGGCCTCGTCCACCGGCAGGCGCGATGCCGTAGCCGTGTCCACAATCACCAAATCTTCCACAAAGGCCCGCGACTTCGCCAGCAGCTCGCCCTCAGGGTTCATCACAAACGACGCGCCGTCATAAATCAGCGAATCATTCGCGCCAACCTGGTTCACCATCGCCACCGTCGCGCGATGCCGCTTGGCCAGCGCGCCGATCATCTTATAGCGAACATCGCACTTGTCATGCCAGTACGGTGAAGCCGAGATATTCAGGATCAGCCGCTGCCCGCCCATCGACTGCGGCAACACCGCCCACTGGCGCATCAGCTCTTCAATCGGGTCCACCGGATACATCTGCCGGGGCCAGAACATCTTGTCGTTCCACGCATCCTCGCAAATGGTGATCGCCACAGGCTGGCCTTTGATCATCGTCAGCCCCTGCTCGGTTGCGGGCTCAAAGTAGCGCTGCTCATCAAAGACGTCGTAGAACGGCAGCAACATCTTGGTCTGTACAAACCGGATCTTGCCTTCGTCCATCACTACGGCTACGTTGCGCACATGCTTGCCGCCGGGCCGCTCTGCGCGCATCGGCGAGCCACACAGCACGGCCGGCTTGCCTGCTCCCGCCGTAAGAGCCGTAATCTTTGCCAGCGTCTCTTCCGCACGCTCAACAAACGACTCTTTCTCAAGAAGATCTGCCGGCCAATACCCGCAGGTGGCCAACTCCGGAAACAAAACGAGCTCTACACCGGCCTCCGTAGCCTGGGCGTAAAAAGAGGAAATTTTCGCAAAATTCCCTGCGAAATCACCAACAGTGGGGTTGATCTGGGCCAGCGCAATTCGCACACCACAAGTCTAACGCGCGCTACGCTCCGGTGCCCTGCAACACAACACTGATTGTGCGCGCCAGAATACGTGCATCCAGAATCAGGCTCCAGTTCTCGACGTACGCCGTATCCAGCGAGATGTAGCTGTCAAACGATGGGTCCTGCCGTGCTTCCACCTGCCACAGCCCCGTCATCCCCGGCAGCACATCCAGCCTGCGCAGATGCGCGATGTCATACTTGGCCACCTCGGAAGCCAGAGGAGGACGCGGCCCCACCAGGCTCATATCCCCCTTCAGCACGTTGAAGAACTGCGGCAGCTCATCCAGCGAGTACTTGCGCAGCCTCTTGCCGAAGTTCGTCACACGCGGATCATTTTCAATCTTGAACAGCACATCCTTGCGCTGATTCAGATGCTCGATCTCAGCCTTCATCTTGTCCGCGTTCGCCACCATCGACCGGAACTTGTAGCAGCGGAAGACACGGCCTTTACGCCCAATGCGCTCCGCTCCGTAGAAGACCGAACCAGAGGAGTCCAGTCTCACCAGCACCGCAATCACCAGCAGCAGCGGCGAAAGCACCAGCAGCGCACTCGCGCTCAGCAACACATCGATCACGCGCTTGGCCATGAACGCCCCGCGAGGAAAGTCTCCGCGATGCAGCGGAATCGTCGGAAATTGCCCGATAAACTCCACCGGTGCGTTCCAAGCCAACCCGTCGTAGAGGTCCGGCACCACGCGCACATCGATACCAAGCGCGCGCGCATCCTCCACCACGCCGATCACGGTGTCCTTATCCGCAGGCGTCGAAAAATAAATCTCGTCAACAAACAGCGTCCGCGCCAGCGACACGCAGTTCGTAATGCCGCCGATCACATGCGGCCCCAGCTCCCCATCCTCATCGGTGTCCAGCGTCACGAACCCCTTGAAGCGGAAGCCCATGTGCGGCAGCGCTTCCAGATGATTCTTCAGCGCATGCGCCACCCGGCCATCGCCCACAATCAGAACGTTGCGCGTCTCCAGCCCCTGCAGGAACTGGCGCTGGCGCACCTTGCGCCACATCCCGCGACGCATCATCACCAGCACGGTCGTCAGCAGGACGGTATAGAGCACCACCAGGCGCGAAACTTCATAGGCATGTAACACGTACAGCGTGCCGCACAGCAGCAAACCCGCCGTTAGCGTCGCCTGAATCGTCATGCGCTGTTCGTGCAGACCGCTGTGGTTGTCGCCCGGCCGGTACAGGCCATAAAAACGCATGAACAGAACGAAGTAGACCGTGAAGACGCAGAGGTAAATCAACGAGAGCATCGGAGCGTCCATCGTCAGGCGCGTCCACAGGCTTTCGCGCAGTGGCATCGTTCCTTCCAGACGGATCCGAAACGCAACGATGCCCGCCACCAAAGCACTCAAAGCATCCAGCCCGGCCCAGACAGTTGCCGTCGCGGTAAAGTTCCGCTCACGGCTGCCTGCGCTGGCACTGGCCGCCACTCCAGGCCGCCTGCGGCGGTTGGAAATGACAACTTGCTCCAGGTAATCCGGTGTGGTCATCTACTTCCTCTCATCCAGACAAATCATCGAGCACACACTGCCAATACAGCATCAAATCCAGATGCTGGAGTGGATGCCATTGCCTCTGGCGGACAACCAGAGAGTTCGACTGGGAAAGAAGCTCTGCGTTCCCGTCACCGGGGTAGAACAAGCTCATCAAGTTTGAGAAACCGTTGCAGTACAGAGTCTTCGCTCTGCTTCATCTCTGCCATGGTCCCGAAGAAACGCGCTTTGCCTTCGTGGAGAAAAACCACTCGGTCTGCCAGTTTTTCTGCAAACCGCATATCGTGCGTTACTACGATGCTCGTAAGACGTAACTGTTGTTTTAACCGTTGTATCAGGTCTCCTAGCAAATGCGCCATCAGAGGATCGACCATTGTCGTCGGTTCGTCATACAAAATTGCGGACGGACGTGCCGCCAGCGCTCGCGCAATGGCCACCGTAACGCTTCATTCCTGTAGACAAATCGCTGGGCAACAGCTCTGCCATCCCCGCGACCCCCACCATCTCCAGCAGCCCTTTTACAACGGTAAGAATTTCTTCTTCGTCCATACCGCCGCGCTCGCGCAACGGAAAAGCAACGTTCTCTCCTACAGAGATCGAGTCAAACAGCGCGCCGTTCTGAAACACCATCGTCACTTTATGGCGCACCGTCTGCATCTGCTCTTCGGTACAGTGCGCCACGTCCTGGCCGGCCACCAGCACCGTCCCCTTGTCGGCTTTCAAAAAGCCCATCAGAATCTGCAAGGAGACAGACTTGCCTACGCCCGAGCGGCCCAGAATGCATAGCGTCTCTCCCGGATTGACGAAAAAGCTCACGTCATCCAGTACGACGAAGTTTCCAAACGCTTTGTGTACATGCTCAAACGCAATATAAGGGCCGTCATGCGCCTTCGCTTCATCGGCCAGCGTATTCGCATGCGACCGCAGCACATGATCCTCGGAGAACGAGTGCGCCTCCGCCTCATTGTGCTCTGCGGCTTCTTCAAGAAAATGCTCCACCGCAGGAGCCACATCCGGCGTCAGATCCGCCGTCAACGGGTCTTCCGGCGAATGGAAGACCGGCTTCTTCGGAGCTTCATGCTCTGGATTCACCATAGAGCTAGTATGCCCGAGCCCGCTCCAGCTCCTCCGGCGTATTCACATTCATGAACCATCGCTCCAGCTCCGCGCTCGACTCCCGCACCGGGTACGGCTGCGCGCCCACCGCGGCCAGCAGCCGGAGCACCCGCAGATCGCCGCCTTCCACCGCGCGCGACCAGACATCGGCGCAGCTCTTCGGCAACAGGCAAAACGTTGGCTGAAATGTCTCGCCGCTCATCAACCAGCTCGGCTTAGCCTCTTCCTGCCCCAGCACATCGCTCACCCATGCGCGCAACAACGCGGCCGGCACCAGAGGAACATCCACCGGGATAAACAACGCCCAGCTGCAGCGCGCGCTCGCCAGCGCCGCCTCAATGCCCGCCGCCGGTCCACTCAACAAACGCGTCTCCGCAACCACCGGTGCAAACGCTTTCAGATCCTCACGATTGCCTGAGATCGCAACCTCCGCGCAAAAGCTCTTCAGCTTCTCCACGGCCAGCGCCACCAACGGACGCCCCCCCAGCTCCAGCATGGCCTTATCCTGCCCCATGCGCGAGCTCCTGCCACCGGCCAGCACAAAGCCCTGCACCGGCAGCAGACTCTCCGTTTTCGCAGCCTCGCGCAGTGACAACTACGCCCCCAGCCGCTCGAAGAAGCGAATGATCGACTCCGTGCCACGATGGAAGTTCGCAAGGTGGAACTTCTCATTCGGCGCATGCAGATTATCGTCCGGCAAGCCGAAGCCCATCAGCACGGTCGGGATTCCCAGCTCGCGTACAAAATCACCCACAATCGGAATCGAGCCGCCGCCGCGCACATACACCGTCTCCTTGCCCCAGACAGCCTTCATCGCCTCGGCAGCCGCGGCAATGTAGTCATTGTCCGTAGAGACAACGATCGGCTCGCCGCTATGGATCATCCTCACCTCGCAGCTCACGCCACGCGGGCAAATCTGTTCGACAAAGCTCTTGTACTTGGCAAAGGTCTCCGCCGGCTTCATCCCCGGCACCAGGCGGAAGCTGATCTTCGCCAACGCCTTGGCCGGAATCACCGTCTTCGCACCCGCACCGGTAAACCCGCCCGGCATCCCGTGCACATCCATCGTCGGGCGCGACCACGTCCGCTCCAGTACCGAAAACATCGGCTCGCCCACCAACTCCGGCGACCCCACCTCGGTCTTGCGATAGTGCTCTTCCTCAAACGGCAACGCACGCCAGGCATCCAGCTCAGCCTTCGTCGGCTCCTCAATTCCGTCATAGAAACCCGGAATCGCGATATGCCCATCCTCGCGCTTCAGCTTGGCAATGATCTGCGCCAGCGCGACAAACGGATTCGGCGCCGCGCCGCCATACATGCCCGAGTGCAGATCCACCATCGCTCCGCGCACCTCGAGCTCGGTGTAGATCATGCCGCGCAAGCCGACGCACAGCGTCGGCAGATCCGGCGCAAACATCTCCGTATCGCTCACCAGCGCGGCATCCGCTTTCAGCACATCCCCGTGCTCGCGCACAAACGCTTCAATGCCCTCGCCGCCGACCTCTTCCTCGCCTTCGACAAGAACCTTGACGTTGACCGGCAACGAACCCGTAGAGCTCATCAGCGACTCAAGCGCCTTCACATGCATCCACATCTGCCCCTTGTCATCCACCGCGCCGCGGGCATACAGATTGCCGTTCCTCTCCGTCGGCTCAAACGGAGGCGACTTCCACTCGTCCAGCGGCTCGGCCGGCTGCACATCGTAGTGGCCATAGCAAAGCACCGTAGGCTTGCCCGGAGCCTTCAGCCAGTCTCCGTACACCAGCGGATGCCCCTTGCGCTCTGCGGTCGAGGTCTCAATCAGACGAACGTTTTCCAACCCCGCTTTGCGCAGTCCCTCGGCAACGAACTCCGCTGCCTTGCGAACATCCCCCACACGCTCCGGATCGGTCGAGACCGAAGGAATCCTCAACAGGTCCTTCAGCTCCTCCACAAACCGTTCTCCGTTCTCCTGCGCAAACGCTACCGCTTTATCGCTCATCGCTTCCCTTCACTCCCGCTTCCGCACCGTTTTGGCGCCCTGCGCCTGTGGTGCACACGAGGCTCATCCTAGCGCAAACCACCTCCCACACGGTATTTCCCGGCGGTATGCTGGCTAACAGCTTCTTTTCAGGAGATCAAGCATGTCCATTCGGAGCCTCCGCCACTTCGGCACCGCACTCCTCTGCGCCACCCTCGGCCTCTCCGCTCTGACTGCGCAGGCAGCCCCTCCGGCCCCAACCGCCAAGGAGATCCTCGCCACCGCGCTCCAGCAGGCCCAGCAGCAGCATAAGAACGTCCTGCTCGTCTTCTCGGCCTCCTGGTGCGGCCCCTGCCATCTCTACGAACGCTTCCTCGAAGACCCGCAGATGAAGTCCATTACCGAAAAAGCCTTCGTCGTCGCCCGAGTCGATGTCGGCGAGCGCCCCGGTGACCCGCGCCACACCGACACCCCCGGTGGCACCGCCCTGCGCTCCAGCCTCGGCTCCTCTCCCGAACCCGGCTTCCCCTTCCTCGTCATCACCAGCCAGGCAGGACAGCCGCTCATCAACTCAAACCTCAACGGCAAGCTGGGCGACAACATCGGCTACCCCATGCTCCCGCGCGAAATCGACTGGTACATCGCCATGCTCAAGCAAGCCGCCCCCGCACTGAGCGCAGACGACATCGCGGCGCAGCAGGCCTGGCTCAAAGCCCACGCCCACTAACGCCGCGACGAGTTGTCTGCTTCCCGGTTGGCTCCCGGCTTCCCAGCTACTTGTCTTCCGGCTTCCCGCCCGCATTCCACTTCGGCACAAAGTCGCTCGTTGCCAGCCAGCGCACCGGCTCCACCAGCGACTGGATCGCCTGCGTCATAAACGGCAGATCCAGATGCGCCAGATCGTCATCCGGCCGGTGATAGGTCGGCACCGTTCCCCAACCCGCCGCCGTATGCGCCACCACGCCCTTCAGCGCCAGCTGATAGTTATCGGAGCGCTCGAAGAAGTGCTCCTCCGGGTACGGGTCCGGCCCAACCAGCGCGCCATGTTCCTTGAGCGTCGGCCCCAGGTTCGACCGGTCATAGCCCGTCAGCAGCAGCACCCCCTTGGGCATCTTCGGGTCCTGGTTGCCGATCATCTCAAACTCCAGGTTCGCCACAATCTGCTTCAGCGGCACCGGAGGATGCGCGCCAAAGTAGAGCGAGCCCAGCTCACCGGCTTCCTCGCTGCCATAGCAGACAAACAGCACGCTCCGGCGCGGACGCGGCCCCGACGTCAGCGCATGGGCCAGCTCCAGCACCGCCGTCGTCCCCGCGGCGTCGTCGTTGGCGCCGTTATAAATCGCGTCGCCGTCCACCGGTCTGCCCACCCCCAGGTGGTCCAGATGCGCGGTCAGCAGCAGCGTGCCCGCACTCGGGTCGGTTCCCTGCAGATAGCCGATCGCATTGAAGGTGTGCCTCGGCTCGCTCGTCTGCTCCTTCACCGTCACCGTCAGCGGGTCACCGGCCGTCAGGGCCGCTGGATGCTTCAGAACCGCCAGCGTCATCGCCGCGCGCTCCGGTTTCTCCTCCGCCAGCCAGATTCCGGTCTGCGTCTTGCCGCCGAGCTGCACCAGAAAGTCGTCGAGCCCCTCTCCCTCCAGCAGCACCGCAGCCGCGCCATTGTGCCGCAGCCAGTGCGCCGCGTTGTACGCCGCGCTCAGGTCGTCCGGCACACCGTGCAGCAGCACCACCGCGCCATGCGCCACCTTCGCCTTC
This sequence comes from Acidobacteriaceae bacterium, assembly GCA_028283625.1. Classification (GTDB taxonomy): domain Bacteria; phylum Acidobacteriota; class Terriglobia; order Terriglobales; family Acidobacteriaceae; genus Granulicella. The sequence continues at coordinate 10,878 of JAPWKG010000002.1, forward strand.
CGCACCTCGGCAAATGCCAGTACCTGCAGCTCTCCGCTCACCGGCTCCGTTCCAGAAGCCAGCAGGTCAAAGTCCTTCTGCTCCTCCAGTTTCACGCTCCCGGCCGCAATCGTTGCGTGCCCGTCCAGCGACGGCGCGACAATCGGCGCGCTCTGCAGATAGCCCGACATCCCCGGAGCGAACCCTAAGCCGTAGGCTTCAAACTCACTCGCAACATAGGTTGCGGTAATTTCCTCATCGCGCGTGGCTGAACCCCGGCCATGCATCACATCGCTGGCCAGAAAATCTTCATGCGCCTTCACCCACTCCGGCTTCACCGTCCAGCTCTGTGCGCAAACCGGCAAACTTCCCGCGAGCAACAGCGCCGCCAGCGCGGCACCTCGACAACCGCTCATCTTGAAAACCTCCACAAGTACGCCTATCCTAAACCGCCTCGGCCATCGTCTAAACTAAACACACGTGTCCATGCGCCCGCGCCATTTCGCCTGCCTGCTGTTGCTGCTCTCCACCCTTGCAGCAACCTGTAGCCAGCCTGCGCAAGCCAGCCGCTTCACCGGCAGTTATATTGACGTGCTTCTGCTCCGGCATGCCGTCGAGGCTCGCCGCGCCGAAGCCAAGGCCAGCGCAACCGCGCCTTGCCCGCTCCAGACACACAAACGGCCCGAGATCGCCGCGCTGACGCCACAGGCCCACGCCAGCACCCGCATCGTTTGGACACCCCGTCCTCCCGCCAGCCACACCGCTCGGGTTCACGCCTTCGCCGGGCTTCCGCAGCGCGCCTGATCCGCGCCGCACCCTGGCCAGCGCTCTTCTGCTGCCCGCCTGAAAGTTCCCGTTGCGTGACCGGACGTACCGGCACGCCCACGCCTCAAGGAAAATCCGTGTTCAACAAAGCTCTCGCAAAAATCTTCGGCACCTCCAACGAACGCGCCGTCAAGCGCATGATGCCCACCCTCGCCGCCATCAACGGCCACGAGGCTGCGCTCCAGCAGCTCTCCGACGACGAACTGCGCGCCAAAACCACTGAGTTCCAGAACCGCATCAACGACGCTCGCGCAAACCTCACCGAACCCGAAGAGATCTTCGCTGCCGAGCAGAAGGCCCTCGACGAGATCATGCCCGAAGCCTTTGCCGTCGTACGCGAAGGTTCACGCCGCATCATCGGCATGCGCCACTACGACGTCCAGATGATCGGCGGCATGGTGCTGCACTCCGGCAAAATCGCCGAGATGAAGACCGGCGAAGGCAAAACCCTCGTCGCCACGCTTCCCTGCTATCTCAACGCGCTCGCCGGCAAAGGTGTCCACGTCGTCACCGTCAACGACTACCTCGCCAAGCGCGACGCCGAGTGGATGGGCAAGGTCTACGGCTTCCTCGGTCTCTCCGTCGGCATCATCACCCACGGCCTCGACGACGAAGCCCGCCGCGCCGCCTACGCCTGCGACATCACCTACGCCACCAACAACGAGCTTGGCTTCGACTACCTGCGCGACAACATGAAGTTTGAGCTCCCGCAGATGGTGCAGCGCACGCCCTTCTACTGCATCGTCGACGAAGTCGACTCCATCCTCATCGACGAAGCGCGTACACCGCTCATCATCTCCGGCCCCACGGACAAGACCACCGACAAATACGTCATCGCCGACAAGATCATCCCCCAGCTCGAACAGGGTGAACTGATCGAAACCATCGATTCGAAGACCTGGACCGGTGACTTCGTCATCGACGAAAAGGCGCGCGCCATCACCGTCACCGACGAAGGCTGGCTCAAGGTCGAAAAGCTGCTCGGCATTGGCAACATCGCCGACCCGGAAAACTGGGACATGAAGCACCACATCGAAACCGCCATCAAGGCGCACACGCTCTACAAGCGTGATGTGGAGTACGTGGTCAAAGATGGCGAAGTGATCATCGTCGATACCTTCACCGGCCGCCTCATGCCGGGCCGCCGCTGGTCCGACGGTCTTCACCAGGCAGTCGAGGCCAAGGAAAACGTCGAGGTCCGCAAGGAAGACCAGACCCTGGCCACCATCACCTTCCAGAACTACTTCCGTCTCTACAAGAAGCTCTCCGGCATGACCGGTACCGCTGAAACCGAGGCCACCGAGTTCCACAGCATCTACAAGCTCGACATCGTTGTGATCCCCGGCAATCGCCCCATGCAGCGTATCGAGAACCCCGACGTGGTCTATCGCACGGCCAAGGAAAAGTACTTCGCCGTCGCCGACGAGATCGAGCGCCTGCACGCTGAAAAGCGTCCCGTGCTTGTGGGTACCACCAGCATCGAAAAGTCGGAGCTGCTCTCCAGCATCCTGCAGCGCAAAGGCGTTCGCCACGTCGTGCTGAACGCAAAGTTCCACGAGAAGGAAGCAGAGATCGTCGCGCAGGCCGGCCGCCTCGGCATGGTCACCATCGCCACCAACATGGCTGGCCGCGGTACCGACATTCTGCTCGGCGGCAACGCTGAATTCATGGCTCGCCAGGATCTGGTCAAGCGCAACCTCGCCCGCAAGGTCTCCACCACCGAAGGCGAAATCGCTTCCGTCGCCGCTCCCGGTTTCGTTCGCTTCCTCTATCAGTCGCAGGAGTACGAGGTATCCGAGCAGCAGTACAACGAGGTCTATGCCGCTCATCAGGCTGCCACCAAGATCGAGCACGACGCCGTCATCCAGGCCGGTGGCCTGCACATCCTCGGCACCGAGCGCCACGAGTCCCGCCGCGTCGACAACCAGCTTCGTGGTCGCGCCGGCCGTCAGGGCGACCCCGGCAGCTCGCGCTTCTTCCTCTCGCTCGAAGATGACCTCATGCGCATCTTCGCGCGCGAGTGGGTCTCTACCCTTCTCCAGTCGCTCGGCATGGAAGAGGGCGTCCCCATCGAAAGCAAGATGATCTCGCGCCGTATCGAAGCGGCGCAGAAGGCCGTCGAAGCGCAGAACTTCCAGTCCCGTAAGCACGTACTCGAGTACGACGACGTGATGAACAAGCAGCGTGAGGCCGTCTACGCTCTCCGCCGCCAGCTCATGGAAGGCGTCGAGCAGCGCGAGCTCATCACCGAGGACTACACCGCCACCATCCTCTCCGGTCTGCTGGAGCAGTACGCTCCCGCCGACCAGCATCCGGATCAGTGGAACATCGAAGGCCTCTTCAAGGGCATTGCCGATGTCTTCGGCGTCAACCTCACCAGCCAGATCGACACCGCCCAGATGAACCGCCGCGAACTTGGCGATGCCGTCTTCTCCGAGCTCGGCAAGAAGTACCTCGTCAAGGAAGAGATCCTCGGGCCGGACACCATGCGCTATCACGAGCGCATCGTCATGCTCAGCGTCCTCGACCAGCTCTGGAAAGATCACCTCCTGAACATGGATCACCTCAAGGAGGGCATCGGTCTGCGCGGCTACGCTCAGCAGGACCCGCTCGTGGCGTACAAGAAGGAAAGCTTCGAGATGTTCGAGACCATGATGCTCAGCTTCCAGGAGCAGACCGCAAGCCGCCTGTACCGCATGCAGATCCTTGCTCCCGATGGCACCCCCATCGAAACCCCCGAGCAATTTGCCGCACTGCAGGCGCAGCTGGCCGCGCAGGCTGCCTACCAGCAGCAGCTCATCGCTGCCCAGCAGCAGGCTGCCGCACAGCAACAGGCCGCCCCGCAGCAGCAGCTTCCGGCTGGCGCGCCGCAGTTCTCCCATCAGGCCTTCGGTCAGCCTCAGCCGTTGGCTCACACCTCCATCGACGCTCTGGAGCGCGACTTTGAAGCCCGCAAGCAGCGCGAGCTCGACGCCGCCCACTCCAACAACGCCGCTGGGCTTGAGACCGAAAACCTCCCGCAGCGCTCCGGCGCAGAGATCGGACGAAACGATCCCTGCTTCTGCGGCTCGGGCAAGAAGTACAAGAAGTGCCACGGAGCCAACGCGTAACCCGCCGTTCTCTCCACCTCAAAACGCCCATGCTCTTGCGAGCGTGGGCGTTTTTTGTTGACGCCTTTCACTTTTCCCCATAACAAGGGATATGGCACACTTCCGTTTTCCAGCCCGTTCGCTGTCGGCGGTTTTTCTTGCCTTCTCGCTTTCGCTGCACGCGCAGGCTCCAGCAACCGTCGTCACCCACGCTACGATCTTCACCATGGCCGCGGGCCAGCAGACGCCCATCCACGGCTACATCAGCATCTCCGCGGAAGGCCGTATCCTGGCCGTCGCCTCCGGTGATCCGCCCGCCTCGCTCAAAGCCAGCCGCATCGTCGACGCGCACGGAGACTGGATGATTCCAGGACTCATCTCCGCGCACTCGCATCTCTGGCAAGCCGCCTACCGTGGTCTCGCCGCCAACAGAACGCTTCCCGGCTGGATCGACGACCTCTACGGCGTGCGCGCGAAAAAAGCCTCCGCCGAAGACTTCTATTGGTTTGCGCAATACGGCGCGCTCGATCACCTGCAGCACGGCGTCACCACCGCCTACACCTTCACCTACGGTGACCGCGGCAGCGCCGCCGAGCGCAACGCCTTCGAGGAAGCCCAGTTCCGCGGCGTCGCTGACTCCGGCATCCGCTTCGTGCACTCCTTTTCGCCCGACCACATGGGCCACGGCGTCACCCAGCAGCAGGGCCGCGACCGCCTGAAGGCCTTTCTCGACTGGACCCGCACCCAAAACGCAGACCCGCGTTTTCTCTCCGTCATGATCGGCGGCATGACCGCCTTCAACGACTCAGCCGAGCAGCCCATCGCGGAAGGCGCCTGGATGCGCGAGTTTCACCTCGCCAACCAGACCCACTACATCGAATCGGCTGACGACCAGGGCGAGCAGCGCTCCACCTTTCGCTGGATGCTCGACGCGCACTTCGTCCAGCACGACCTCATCTTCGGCCACTTCATCCACGCCGACGACTTCATCCTCGACGAGGTGGCTAAAGCCCACGGCGGCATGGTCTGGAACCCACTCTCCAACGGCCGGCTCGCCAGCGGAACCCCTGACATTCCCAAATACCGCAAGCTCGGCATCCGCGTCGGCATGGGCGTAGACGGAGAGGCCTCGGCTGATCTCGCCGACCCCTTTGAGAACATGCGCACCGGACTCTACGCCATCCGCGCCAAATACGAATCGGCGCTGGCCATGAGCCCGTATGACGTCCTCTGGCTCCACACCATGGGATCAGCCGACGTCCTCAACGTGCAGGACAAGCTCGGTTCGCTTGAGCCCGGCAAATACGCCGACTTCCTTCTCATCTCGCCGGAGCGTCTCGGTGCTGTTCTCGAAGACCCGTACTCGAATCTTGTCCTCGTTGCCGGCGAGCGCGATATCGACTCCGTCTGGGTCGGCGGCACCAAAGAGGTCGAGCACGGCGATCTGCTGCATCACGACATCCACACGGCGGCCGCCGAATGTTCTCGCCGTGTGCTTGCCGAAAACGGGACAACACCCACGCCTCAGTAGCGCGGTACGCTCGGATCGATCACCATCGACCAGTGGTCGATCCCGCCTGCAACCGACTGAGCCTTGGAAAAGCCCTGCTGCTGAAGCCAGTTGGCTACCGCCAGCGAACGCGCGCCATGGTGGCACAGCACCAGAATCGACTGGTCTTCATCCAGCTCTGCAAACGCGCGTGAAGGCACCTCGCCCATCGGCATCAGGGTGGAACGCTCAATCTTCGCCGTCTCATACTCCCACGGCTCACGCACATCCAGCAGGACCGGAGGGTGCTCCGAAGCGAGTGCGGCTTTCAGTTGGTCAACGTTGATCTCAAGATCCATAGCTCAAGCATAGAGGAGAACCGCTCCCTGCTCCCGCTGGAAAATCAGCCACCGCTAGCGGTTCTCTTCCTTCGCGCGCGGATGCGTCTTGTCATACACCCGCTGCACCTGTCCTACCGTCAACTGCGTATAGCGCTGCGTCGTGGAAAGCCGTTCATGGCCCAGCATCTCCTGAATCGCGCGCAGGTCTGCCCCCTCTTCCAGCATGTGCGTTCCAAAGGCGTGGCGCAGCGTGTGCGGATGCACATCCGCGGCTAACCCGCCCTCCACGGCAATCTGCTTCACAATGCGCCCCACGCTGCGTGTCGTCAGCCTGCAATCCCCACGCATCCGCGCATTCACCAACAGCGCTCCGGTCTCTGCCAGGGCTCCTTTGCCTGCGCTGCGCAGCTTTTCTGCGCGCTGCGGCAGATACGCGCGTAACGCCAGCGCCGCGGCATCGCCTAAAGGAACAACCCTCTCCTTGCTGCCCTTGCCAAACACCCGCACCGCATCATCGCGCCACAGTATGCTCTCCAGATCCAGCCCGCACAGCTCCGAGTTCCGAATCCCACAGCCATACAGCAGCTCGAAGATCACGCGATCGCGCTCCGGCCAGCTGGAGCCCTCCTCAACGTTCCGCTGCGCTTTCTCCCCCATCCGCTCCAGCGAGTCCAGAACGCCGTTGACCTCCGCCAGGCTCGGCACACGCGGCAAATGCTTCGGCAGCTTCGGCGTACTCACCAGAGTCGCCGGGTTTGCCTCCACCTCGCCACTTCGCGCCAGCCACTTGAACCAGCTCCGCACCGCGGCCAGCGCTCGCGCCGCGCTCGCCTTGGTCAGCCCGCGCTCATAGAGCAACCCAAGATAGGCGCGAATGTGCGTATGCTCTACCGAGCGAATCTCGCCGCGCTCCCCCAGCGCTCCGGTCAAAAACGAGGCAAAGTCGCTCATCTCGCGGCGATACGCGCGTAACGTGTGCTCACTGGCGCCGCGCTCATCGCGCAACACCGCCAGATAACGCTCCGCAAGCTCCACAAACCGGCTCACGCGCCGCCTGCCTTCCGCGCGCGAGGATGAAACGCGCGATGCACCTGCTTCAGATGATCGATCGCCAGATGCGTATACACCTGCGTCGTCGCAATATCCGCATGTCCCAGCAGCGTCTGCACCGTACGCAGGTCCGCTCCGTTCTCCACCATGTGCGTCGCACAGGCGTGGCGCAGCGTATGCGGGCTCGCACTCCTGTTCAGCGACTTCACCATACTCCACACCGCCTGCGCCGTCACCGCGTTGCCGCGCCTTCCCAGAAACAACGCCCGCTGCACCTTCTTTGCCTGACGCAGCAGCACCGGCCGGCCACGTTGCAGATACACCTCCAGCGCCGCAACCGCCTTGGCATTGATCGGAACAATTCGTTCCTTGTCGCCCTTGCCGCGCACCTGCACGCTCGCCGCATCCAGCCGCAGGTCTTCTTCCCGCAGCACCACCAGCTCTCCCACACGCAGCCCTCCTGCGTACAGCAGCTCCAGCATCGCGTGATCGCGCAACGCAGTCCCGTCCGCATCCGGCAAACGCGCCGCGGCCGCCGTGCGCTCCAGCATCTCCTCTACCTCAGCCGCGGGCAGGCTCTTCGGCAACACCTTCCACGCCTTCGGGCTTTCAATGTTGATCGTCGGATCGTGCTGCACATGCTTGTCCATCAGCAGCCAGCGATAGAACCCACGCAGGCCGCTCAGCTTCCGCGCCACCGAGCGAGACTCCTGCCCATGCTCCCGCAGATGCTGCATGAACCCACTCACCTGCTCCTGCTGTGCGGCAAGCAGCGTCGCATTCTCCCCTTCCAGGTACTCGGCAAACATCTCCAGATCGCGGCCATACGCCGCGCAGCTCAAAGGACGCAGACCACGCTCCACCCGCAGGTGTACCGCATACTCGCGCAACAGCGTCGCATTGCTGGCCTGGCTCATACCGTTATTCTCCGCAGCCTTGGCCCGGCAAACCAGCCCACCGAACCATAGCCATCAACAGCAAAAGGCGCCGGAATTCCTCTCCAGCGCCCCTTGCGGCCAAACGTCTCCGAACGCTCCTTACGGCTGCGTCGGCACAACCAGCACCTCAACGCCGCTGGCTGCATCCTTCTGGTGAAACACCGTCTCCGTCGCCTTCACAAAGTCCGAGGGCTTGGCCTTGGCGATATCCACGAACGTCTGCGGATTTCTGTCCGTCAGCGGGAACCACGAGCTCTGCACCTGCACCATAATCCGATGCCCCTTGCGGAAGGTATGGTTCACATCCTGCATCCGGAAGGAAACCTCGGTCCGCTTGCCCGGAACCAGCGGCTTCGGATCACTGCCTGAGTCACGAAACTTGGCCCGGAACGGCTCGCCGCGCACCAGCATCTCGTACCCCTGCAAAAACACCGGCGGCACCTGCGAGCGCTTTCCACGCGCAGGCTGCTCGTCCTCCTCCGGCTCCTTCGCATCCTCCGGAAAGACATCGATCAGCTTCACATCGAAGTCCGCATCCGTTCCCGTCGACGCAATCAAAAGCTTCGGCGACACCGGTCCGGCAAAGGTCACATCCTCCGTCAAAGGGGCGGTTTCATACACCAGCACATCTCCGCGCGTCCTCGCAAAGCGCTGGTCATCGTCCATATAGCGCTGCGGTACATCCGGCCCCGTCACATACGGCGTATACGGCACCGGATGCGCCGGATCGCTCACATACGCATCCTTGCTCTCAGCCTCTGCAGGAGCCGTCCACGCCAGTCCACCCTGCGGCTGGAAGTACAACGTCTTCTTCACCGCATTCCTTGGCGGCCAGGCATCGTACTTCCGCCACACATTACTTCCCGTCTCAAAGGTGTACGCCTTCGGCAGCCCATCCCACGGCTTGCCTTTCAGATAATGCTCGAAGAACGGCGCTTCAATCTGTTCGCGATAATACGCCGCAGTCTTGGAGCCAAAGCTGATGTCCCCCAGCCGGGAGCCATCGCCGCCGGACCAGCCTCCATGCACCCACGGACCCTCCACCAGCGTATTGCCCGCAGCCTCCGGGCTCAGCGTATCGATCGCATGGAAGACCTTCACCGGTCCCGCAAGATCCTCCGCATCGAACCATCCGCCCACACACAGCACTGCAGCCTTCACACCATGCAGATGAGGCGCCAGATTACGCGCCTTCCAGTACGCATCATTCGTATCGTGAATCACCTGATCATGGAAGTAAGGGTTCGTCCCGCCTTCCGGCGTATCCAGATGCGCCAGCGTTCCCATGCTCAGGTAGTACTGATACATATCCTGCGTCGGAAATTCGTATCCCTTGCCCTCTTCCTTTGTCATCGGATTTTTCTGCGGAGCAAAGCCGCCGGCATAGAACGAGTGATTCGCGCTCAGCATAAACGCGCCGCCGTGATACGAATCGTCGCCATCCCAAAGATCCGTCATCGGTGCCTGCGGGCTTGCGGCTTTAATCGCAGGGTGCGAGTCCACAATGCTGGCGGCCGTATAGAACCCCGGGTAGCTGATGCCCAGAATCCCCACCTTCCCGTTATTGTTCGGTACATTCTTCAGCAGCCAGTCCACCGTGTCATACATATCGGTCGACTCGTCCACACCCTTGCCATCATGGCTCGGGGTCATCTCCTGCCACGTACCTTCACTCGCCCAGCGTCCACGCACATCCTCGCACACCAGAATGTAGCCGCTCTTCAGCAACGCAACGTTTGCCGTAACCCGCGGCGCACCGGTGGTCCCGCCGTAATCGCCACAGCTATACGGCGTCCGTCCCACCAGAATCGGATACGGCCCCTTATCCTCGAAGCCGTCCTTCGGTGCCCAGACTTTGATGTACAGCTTCACGCCATCGCGCATCGGAATGCGGTACTCATGCTTCTCCGCATGAGCGCTCATGTACTCCATCGCTTCACGCACAGGACTCTTCGCCGCCTGCGCACCCGCCACCCACGCCGTCACTGAGCCCAGCAACACTGCCCCCATGACTCCTGCCATCGCACGCTTCCGCATCAAGCCTCCACTCCCTGTACCCGTTCTCTGCCCACCAGCCGCAACACCAGCCGCTCCAGCACCAACCGTTTATCCGGCGGGCTCGAACGCAGCTCCACATCCGCCTTCGCAATCCAGCGCAACCCACGGCGCAACTCTCCGCGATCACGATACCGCCGCGCCTGCGCAATCAACTGGTCCGCGGCAAACGGCGCCACACGAAATCCCGGCCACAACACCTGCCACATCGCACGCTGATCCGTTACGCGATTCTCATTCAGCACCAGCATCTGCCGGTACGTCTTCGCCAGCGTAAACACATGGCCGATCGCTGCATCCTCTCCACCCTCTGAGGCATTCAGCAACCCATGCAGCAGAGCCAGCGCGCGCGGCGCATCCTTCTGGCTGATCGCATCCGTCAGCTCGTACAGGCTGCGCTGCTTGGCAGCGGAGACCATCTCTTCCACATCCGCGACCGCCACCTCCTGCTTGCCGTAGGCCGAGGCATACAGCACCAGCTTCTCCACTTCGCTCTCAATGGCCAGCATCTCTGCACCCAGCGAGTCCACCAGCTCATGCGCCGCATCGTGCAAAAAACGAACCCCCTTGCTTTCGCCCGTGCGCTCGATCCAGGCCATCGCATCCTCTTCGCTCACGCGCTGCAGCTCCACCACGCCACAGGCATCGCCCAGCGTCTCGCGAATCTTCTCCGCACGCTCTTTGTCCGTCATGTCCATCCGCCGCAGGTCCTGCGGCAAAGACAAGTGATCGGCAACGAAGATCAGCAGCGCCGCGGGGTTGGCATGGCGAAAGTACGCATCCAGAGCGGCAAACTCATCCTTCTTTTGCCCGCGGCCATACAGCGTCTTCACATTGCGCAGAAACAGCACCTGAAATGGAGCCATCAGAGAAGGCGTCTGAGCAAGATCCAGCGCATCGAAGATCGTCGTCTCCGCCAGGTCCAGATCGTGCAGAGAAAACTCCCGCATCTCCGGCGGCAACAACGACGTCAGCACACCGCGCCGCGCACGCTGTTGCAGATACGCCTCATCGCCCAGCAGGACATAGCCCGGCCTGCGCGCGTCGCCCTGCACCTCCGCCAGAAATCGATCGACCGCGGCAAAGCTCTTCAGCCCTTTTGTGGTTGCTTCATTCATCCTTCGCGCTTCACTCCTGCTTTGCCTAAAAGCTCTCCAGCATATCGCTCACCAGCGCCTGAGAAAAATCCTGCGCCATACGCCGTACCGCAGCCGAGTCTTCCTGCACAAACGAGCTCAGATCCTGCGTCGACTGGTACTGCTCATGCCAGCCGAACTGATCGTTGCGATACAGCACATGCCCACCGCTATCGGTCAACACCACCGCGGCCGTAATCGTCACCAGATAGCTCGAGGTCTGACCGCTGTTCTGGTCATACGTCAGCGGCGCCACGCTCTCGCTCACAATCGTGCCGCGCAACACAGCATCCGCCGTGGCTCCATTGAACGAACCATCACCACTCGACGTTTCCACTTTGTACTTGGTGCGCGTGTTCAACTCGCGCACCACCGCCTGCGTAAAGGCAACCTCGGTGTGGTAGGCCTGCACCTTCGTCTGAAAGACAGGCACCGCAAGCGTTGAAATGCCTTGCGGCACATGCGCCGCGCTGCCCACCTGGTGATAGCCGCACCCGCTGAACAGCAGCAGCGGCAGCACAGCCAGGCCCGCTCTCCACACACTCTTCACGCTCACTTGGCCGGCTCCTTTTCTACATTCACAAAGTAGTGCTCTGTATCCACCGCAAAGGAGCTCGCCTCTCCGCTCCACGGCATCGTCTTCCACGAGCCCACAACCGGCTGCACCGTCGTCCACTTCCCTGCACTGCCCACGGCCACCGGCATCGCGAACTTCGCATCCTCCGCCTTCCAGCGATAACTCACTTCGTCCTTGCCAAACTTCAGCTCCAGCACCGGCAACGCCGCATAGCGCAGGTACTCGTCAAAGAACGGCTGCAGATCCATACCGGTGCGCGTGCTCCACCACGCAACCACGTCCTGCGTCGTAATCTGCTGGTACTTGAAGTGCTGATAGAAATCATGCAGATCGGCAAACCACTTCTGGTCATCGCCCACAAGCGTGCGCAGCGTATGGATCATCAGCGCTCCCTTGAAGTACTGGTCCTGCGGAGGCTCTGCATTCACGCCGCACGGCGGAATAATCGCACGCGCGTTGTGCACCTTGGCCCGCACCCCGTCAGCATACTTCTGCATATCGTCCTTGCCCCAGCGATACTCCACATAGAGCAGCTCCAGATACGTGGTCCAGCCTTCATGGATCCACATGTCACACTTATCCGCCGCCGAGACCGCATTGCCGAACCACTCATGCCCGCTCTCGTGAATGATGATGAAGTCAAAGCGCTTGGAGATTCCTACCCCCGTCCAATCGCGGCCATAGTATCCGTTCTCAAAGTGGTTGCCATACGCCACCGCGCTCTGGTGTTCCATGCCCGCATACGGCACCTCCACCAGCTTGTAGCCGTCTTTCACAAACGGATACTCGCCAAAGTAATGCTCAAACGCATCGAGCATCGTCGGCACCTGCTGAAACTGGGCCTTCGCCTTGTCCAGATCCTGCGGCAGAGCATAGTAATCCAGCGTCGTGCCGCCATGCTTCCCACCGGACCAATGCACGTAGTTGCCGATGTTCAGCGCCACATCGTAGCTGTTGATCGGATAATGCACCCGCCAACGCCACTCGGTATAGCCGTCTCCCAGATCACGGCTGCCCTCAAAGCGGCCGTTGGAAACATCCATCAGCCCGTCCGGCACCTGGATGTTGAACTCCATGCCCTCCTGCGGCTCGTCCTTCCACTGGTCCTTGTTCGGCCACCAGGTGCTGGCGCCTTCTTCCTCGCACGCCGTCGTGATCCACGGCTTGCCGTCCTTGTCCTTATCGAAGGAGAAGCAGCCGAAGCGGCCCTGCGTCACAGGATGGCCGCCGTAAACCACCTTCATCTCATAGACCTTGCCCTTGCGCATCGGCTCCGGCGCATCCAGAAAAAGCCCGCGCTCATCCCGCGTCACCTTCACCGGCTTGCCCTCCATCGTGACCGACTCCACCTGGAGTTCCTTGGTCAGGTCGAGCTGAATCCGTGTGCCATCCTCCAGCATGCGAAAGCGAACCGTATTCGATCCGTGAAGGGACTTCGCCACCGGGTCCACCCGCAGCTGCAGCTTGTAGCTCAGCAGATCGTTGTTGGCGCGAAACGGGCCATACGCTCCCCGCAGCAGATCGTCCTTCGTTGGTGGTTTCAGCTCGTCCAGCGCCTTGGCGCGCTGTCCCGCCGACGCAGAACCAGGAGTTGTCACCATCGTGGACTGGGCCGCGGATGCAATCGCACCGCCGCACAGAAATGCCGCCAAAATCGTACGCACCATACACAACAGCCTACCGCCAAACGCCCTGTACAAAAGACAACGAGCGGCGAAATGCCGCTCGTTGTCGCGTTCTGCTTCCTGTTGTGTTTACGCAGGCGTGTGGGCGCTTTCACCAAAGCCAGGAGTGCGTCCGCCCTCCGGCTTGAGCACCTTCTGCGTATCATCACCACCACCACCATCGGCTGCAGCCAGCGACGAACGCATCGGCGGCAGGTCCTTACCGGCGATGATCAGCTCGATCTCGTGCGCATCCAGCGTCTCGCGATCCAGCAACGCATTCGCCATCCGGTGCATGATGTCCTGGTTCGAGTTCAGAATGTCGTACGCACTCTTGTACGCCGCATCCACAAACCGCTTCACCTCGCCATCGATCTGCTTGGCCGTGTCATCGGAGAAGTCCCGCGACTGACCGAGATCGCGGCCCAGGAATACCTCGCCGCCGTCCTTCTTGCCGAACGACATCGGTCCGAGAGAGCTCATGCCCCACTCGCACACCATCGCACGCGCCAGCGACGTAGCGCGCTCGATATCGCTGCTCGCGCCCGTCGTCATCTGGTTCAGGAAGATCTCTTCGGCAATACGGCCGCCCATCATCATCGCAAGGCGCGTCTCAAGCTGATCGCGCGTTACCTGGTGCTGGTCGTCCTCCGGCAGATGGACCGTAACGCCCAGCGCCATACCACGCGGAATGATCGTCACCTTGTGCAGAGGATGCGAGTGCTCACGCAGCGCACCCACCAGCGTATGACCGGCTTCGTGGTACGCCGTCGTCTTCAGCTCCTCCGGGCTGCGGATCATGCTCTTGCGCTCCGCACCCATCAGCACCTTATCCTTGGCCAGCTCAAAGTCGTACATGTGAACCGACTTGCGGTTGAAGCGAGCTGCGGTCAACGCCGCCTCGTTCACCATGTTGGCCAGGTCCGCGCCCGAGAAACCCGGTGTACCGCGAGCCAGAATGCCGAGATCGACATCCTCCGCCATCGGAACCTTCTTCGCGTGCACCCGCAGAACCTCTTCGCGGCCGCGGATGTCAGGACGATCCACAATCACGCGACGGTCAAAACGGCCCGGACGCAGCAGCGCCGGATCAAGCACATCAGGGCGGTTCGTCGCTGCAATCAGAATGACGCCATCGTTGGACTCAAAGCCATCCATCTCCACCAGCAACTGGTTCAGCGTCTGCTCGCGCTCATCGTGTCCGCCGCCGAGGCCTGCGCCACGATGACGCCCGACCGCGTCGATTTCGTCGATGAAGATAATGCACGGGGCATTCTTCTTGCCCTGCTCAAACAGATCACGCACACGGCTCGCGCCCACGCCAACAAACATTTCGACGAAGTCCGAACCCGAGATCGAGAAGAACGGAACGTTTGCCTCACCCGCAACCGCGCGTGCCAGCAACGTCTTGCCCGTTCCCGGAGGCCCAACCATCAACACGCCCTTCGGAATACGGCCGCCAAGGCGCTGGAACTTCTGCGCCTCGCGCAGAAACTCGATGATCTCCTTCAGCTCTTCCTTCGCTTCATTGACGCCCGCCACGTCCTTGAACGTAATCTTCTTCTGCTGCATCGAGAGCAGGCGCGCACGGTTCTTTCCGAAGCTCAGCGCCTTGTTTCCGCCCGACTGCATCTGGCGCATCATGAACAGGAAGAGCGCGAGGATCACAGCAATCGGTGCAACCTGCAACAGAATGCCGACCCACAGGCTGCCCTGCTGATCCTTGATGTTGACGTTTACGCCATGGTCACGCAGATCCTTGTACAGGTCCGGGTAGTTGGAGGGAATCGTCGTATTGAACGTCTCCTTGCCATCCTTGTACTTACCCGTTACCTCGGTGCCGTTGACCGTGAGCTCGGAGATCTTACCCGCATCCGCATCATTCTGCAGCTGCGTCAGGCTGATGGCCTGATTATGTCCCGCGCCCATGTTCTTGGAGACGAACTGCCACACCACCAGAAGGCAGGTAATCGTCAGCACCCAAATCAACAAATGTTTGACCGTTGAGTTGTTCAACCCGTTCCTCTTTCCTCTCGCCCGCAGGCCAACCTGCTCCTGCCGGGCACGACGCACGCATCGCGTCGGGACCGCTGCACTGTTAGACGCCAAAAGCCGGCCAATGGTGCAAAACCACGTCGGCGACGTGAAGTACTTCGATTCTACGCCGCTTCACAACAGCCTACAGGACAATTCCACACCCCCGCGACACTGTCCCTTCAAAGACTTCCACGCCATAGCAAGCCTTCTCCCTTCATCGGTCAACCGCGGGAAAACTGCAGTTCCCTTGCCGAACGCTGCACCAGCAGCCCCTCGCGCAGTTCTAACCGGCTCCCGATCTTTCCCGTAACCCCCGGGTAGCCACCAAACCCTGCCAATGCAAGCACTTTAGCCGTCTCCTCCGCGCTGAGCCGAACACCGGCTTCACGAATCGCCGCACGAACCACCCGTCGCCGCAGCGCCGCCGGCATCGCCTTCAGCCGCTCCAGCTCCAGTGCGCCCGAGGCCGAACCCGCCGCCGTAGAGGCCGCCCGTCCGCCACCGCGAACCGGCTTGCCCGGCAGCAGCACCTGGCGCAGCGTCCGCTCCGCCTCCTCCCGCCAGTAGCTCTCCTCTTCACGCGCCACCTCGGCCATTCCGGCCAGCAGCCCGTCCAGCCCCGGGTTGAACGACCGCAGCACCGGCATCAGCTCATGCCGCACCCGATTGCGCGTCAGCGACGTATCGCGATTGGACGAGTCCTCCCGCCACCCCTGCCCGCGGTCTCGCAGAAACGCCTCAATCTCCGCCCGTCGCACACGCAGCACAGGGCGCACCAACCGCGGCCCCGCCATCCCCTGCACCACCGGCGAGATCCCTCCCAGCCCTTCCGTCCACGCCCCTCGCAGCAGCTTCATCACCACCGTCTCGGCCTGATCGTCCAGCGTATGCGCCGTCGCCAGCGCCTCCACCTCCAGCGCCCGCAGCGCTTCGTAGCGCAGATGCCTCGCGGCCTCCTCCAGACCTTCGCCCTCGGCCTCCATCCGCGCCGCGGTGTCCACAGACACCACCGTCAGCGGAACACCCCATCGTGCACACAGCTCGCGAACGAACGTCGCGTCGTCATCGGCCTCGGCCCCGCGCAAGCCATGGTGCACATGCGCCGCGCTCAGCGTTAGTCCGGCAGCCTCCTTGCGGCCATTCGCCTCCACCATCGCCAGCAGCATTGCCGTCGAATCCGCGCCGCCCGAAACCGCACAGCACACCCTCTCGCCTGGGTTCAGCAGCGTCATCTCCAGCGGAAGAATCAAGGTTCCCTTTGCCATCCGCTCAGCCTAGCGCATCTCTGCTTGCGCAAATCCTCTTCTCCGCGGCCCCCGCAAACCCGGCCTGCACCGCGAACCCGGCTATCTACTCCCGATTTGGTCCGCGCTGGCGTACACTACGCTCCCATGGCCGTATTCGTCATTCTTCCCGCCGCCGGAATCGGCACTCGCATGGCCCAGACGGGCGGAGCGCCAAAGCAGTTCCTTCAGATCAACGGTCTTCCGATCCTCGTGCACAGCATCCGCGCCTTCCTGGCCCTGCCGGAGATCACCGGTGTCTATCTCGCGGTGCGCGAAAGTGAAAAGCCGCGCATGAACGCTCTGCTCAACGAGCACGGCCTCCACGACCGCGTCCACACCGTCACCGGCGGCGACACCCGGCAGGACTCCGTCGCCAACGCACTCGCCGCCCTGCCCAGCACCAGCGACGACGACATCGTCCTCGTCCACGACGCCGTTCGCCCGCTTATCGATCCCACCACCATCGGCAAGACCATCGAAGCCATCCGCAAGCACGGTGCCGCCATCGTCGGCATGCCCGCCATCGACACCATCAAGCAGGTCGAGCGCACCGCGGACGGCGCCCTCATCACCGCCACCATTCCCCGCGAACTCATCGTCCACGCGCAAACCCCGCAGGGAGCCCGCGTTCCACTCATGCGGCAGGCTTTTGATGAAGCACGACGCGACGAGTTCAACGGCACCGACGAAGCCTCCCTGCTCGAACGCTCCGGCGTACCCGTCTACGTCGTCCCCGGCTCCAGCCGGAACTTCAAGGTCACCCAGCCCGGCGACCTTGAAGTCGCAGAGTTCTACCTCGCAGGCTAGACCGAGCCCCAGCTCAACCGCTACAGATCTTCAAACGGTTGGCCAACAAAAAAAGGCCGCGCTGCCCACGTCAGCTGCGGCCTTTTTCATGTGGTGTAAGAAACACGGCTCGCTCGGGCCGCGTTCAAACGGCGTCTTGCAGAGAAACCGGTCTTGCAGGGAAACGAGCCGCCTGCGCCTCAGCGCGACGCTCTCTCCGTAGCGTCGTTGCTCGCCTTATGCGGACGCGGCCCCCCGCCGTTGATGCCTTCCTCATAGCGTTCCACGCCCTTGAACAGGCTCTCCGCCACGCGCTGCCGGTACTCCGGCGTTTTCAGCTGCTGCGCGTCGCGTGGGTTGGTCACAAAGGAGATCTCGGCCAGAATCGACGGCATATTCGCCCCGATCAGCACCACGAACGGCGCCTTCTTTACGCCGCGATTCTTCAGTCCCGCATTTCCCCGCTCCAGCCCGGCATACAAGCTGTCGTCCACATCGCTGGCCAGCTCGTGGCTTTCCTCAATCTTGTCCTTGAGCGCAATCTTCTTCACCAGATCGCTCAGCTCATGCACACTCTGCGACGAGACCGCGTTTTCCCGGCTGGCCACCTTCATCGCATCCGGATCGCTCGTAAAGTTCAGGTAGTACACCTCGACTCCCCGCGCCGTCGGATCGCTCGACGAGTTCGCATGGACAGAGATGAACAGATCCGCCTGCGCCTTATTGGCAATCGCCGTGCGCGTTTCCAGCGGAATAAAGGTGTCATCCGCACGCGTATAGACGATCTCGGCACCCAGCTTATCGTGCAGCAGCTTACCCAACCGCAGCGCTACATCCAGCACCACGTCTTTTTCTTCAATGCCGTCTGCACCGAGCGTGCCGGAATCATGGCCGCCATGTCCGGCGTCGATCACAATGCGGCCAATCTTCAGCCCCAGCGCTCGCACCAGTGAGGTCTCTCCGTCCGCCGTTGGCGGCGCTACCGGTGCCGGCTCGCCCGTCACATGCTTGGACGGCCGCTCCGCCCGCTCCGCAATCGGTGCGGAGGTCGGGCGCCGTGTTGCTACCACCAGCCCCGGTTGACGGCTTACCGCAGCCACGTCCGTGCCGCTCTTCTCCGAGCGCGAAGCCACCGAGTTCGGCACCGGGCGCGCAGAGGTCGCACTCTCCGGAATCACCACGCGCGGCATCGCAACCGTTCGGCTTCCTGCGCTCGAACGCGTCGGCAGCCCGAACGAAGCCGAGCCATCGGTCACCGACATCGGCGGCAGACTCGAAACCTCTCCTTCACTTCCCGCCTTCGGTGTCGTCGAGGAAGCCTGTGCTCCGCCCGAAGAGGTCGCGAGCCCCGCAGCGGAGCCGGAGTTCGCCGTGCCGGGTCCATGCTCCGGCAAACTCTCCGCGCTTCCACTCTTCCCCCCGGCGCCCTCGCCCTGGTTTCCGTGAATATCAATGATCAGACGGTAGGGGTTGGGCAGCAGAAACGCCGAGTACTCGGTCACCTCGTGCACGTCCAGCACCACGCGCGTCACATCGTCGGAAAACTGGGCCGCGCGAATTCGCGTCAGAAAGCCGTCATCGGTCACCGCAAAGCTCTTACCCACCAGCTCGCGCGAAAGGTGAGCATGGTGCAGATCGAAGTAAATCCGGTCCGGATGCTCCACGCGCGCCGCCTGGTACTCCACATCGTCGCCCAGATCGATCGCCACACGCGTATACGTCGGCGTTGACCAATGCCGGATCCCTGTCACCATCGCAGCGGCGTGGTGCTCGCTTCCCGGCACCGGATCGGAGTGCAGCGTTGTCGTCGCCACCGGCGTCGCCGCAGCGCCCGGCAAAGCCTCGCCGCCGGAAGGCACCCGCTCTACAGGAGCACGCCCTCTCGAAACCGCCACCGGCGTCTCAGCCGTCGGCTCCGCCCCATGCGAGGGAGGATGATAATGATCGTCCCCCGCTGCAGGCACACTGGCATCCGTACTCTCCAGCTCCGTCGTGCTCGCCTTCGGCGCGTCTCCCGCCCTGATCGTGTCCAGCGTAATCGCTGCCGTCTCGCGCGCCGCGCTCGAATGCGGGTACTGCTGATGCAGAAACTCGTACTGCCCCATCGCATCCTGCAGGCTCTTGGCGTCGTGCAGCTCACGGCCCTGCTCTGCCAGCAACTCCGCTACCTGCTGCACCGCACGCGAGGCATGGGCCCCTGAAGGATTGCTGTGATAAATCGCTCGAAAGCCATCCATCACCCCCCGGTACTCCGCCTTGGTATGCGTGCCCGCAGGCTCGGCCTCAAAGCTGCGACGAGCCGCCACCGCGGCATCCCACGCGCCACCCTGCGCCTGCGCACACAGCACGCAGCCACACAGCAAACTCGTCAGCAAATTCTTCCGGCGGGAAACGACCATAGCTTCTCCAGTCTAGGTTTCGCTCCCCATTCGCCGGACTGTGAATCGCGCCGGAGTACCCCACCGGATACCCCGCCCCGCGCTGCGCTGCGCTGCAAAAAGTGGCTGCACCAGAGTCGGTGCAGCCACTCGATCGGTTCCTGCGCGGAAAAGCACACTCCCCGCCGAAGCTCTTTCTTCCGAAGACTTTGCGTAGAAAAGTCCCCCGGGGGAGTCCTATCCCAGCAGCTCGCCCACAACCTCGACCGCAGCCGCCAACGTCGCATCCAACGCCGTCACATCCGAGCCACCAGCCTCAGCCAGGTCAGGCCGTCCGCCGCCCTTGCCCCCAACCTTGGTCGCCAGCAGCCCGACAATCTTACCCGCCTGCACCTTACCGGTCAGATCCTTGGTCACACCCGCAATCAGAGAAACCTTCCCCTCTTCCGTGGCCGCGCCCAGCACCACCACGCCCGAGCCCAGCTTGCCGCGAAGCTCATCGACCAGGTTCCGCATCTGCGACTTGTCCAACGCATCCACGCGCTGCGCAAGCACCTTCACGCCCTTCACCTCAACCGCATTCGAGGCCGCATCCGCCGTCGCCGCCGAAGCCGACTTCATACGCATCTGCTCCAGCTCGCGACGCAGCTTCTTCAACTCCTCATCCTGCGAGGTCAAACGCGCCACCAGCGCCGAAGCACTCGCCTCACCCGCCACCTGCGATGCCACCTTCGACACCTCCGCATCGCGCCGGAAGAGCTCCAGCGAACCCGCACCCGTCACCGCTTCCACGCGACGCACACCGCTCGACACGCTCGACTCACCCACCAGCTTCAGCAGGCCAATCTCGCCCGTCGCCGCAATGTGCGTTCCACCACAAAGCTCCGTCGAGAAGTCGCCAATCTTCACCACGCGCACGCGCTCGCCATACTTCTCGCCAAATAACGCCATCGCGCCCAGCTCATGCACCGCCACATCAATTGGCACATCCACCATCGTCTGCACAGGCGTGTTCGCCAGAATCTGCGTGTTGACGATGTCCTCTACCTCAGCCAACTCCTCGTCAGCGACTCCAGCAAAGTGCGAGAAGTCAAAGCGCAAACGTCCCGGATCATTCAGCGATCCCGCCTGCTTCACATGCGTACCCAACACCTGTCGCAACGCCGCATGCAGCAAGTGCGTGCCCGTGTGATTGCGCATCGTCGCCGCGCGAACACCCGCGTTCACCACGGTGTCCACCGTGTCGCCCACAGCAATCGTATGCCTGGCCAACACCTGATGCGCGAACACACCCTGCACCGGCTTCTTGCATCCGCTCACCTCGGCCACAGCGGTCTGATGATCGGCCGCATACAGCCAACCCACATCGCCCACCTGTCCACCGGAGTCCGCATAGAAGCTCGTCGCATCCAGCACCACCTCGCCACGCTCACCCGCAGCCAGGCTTGACACACCAACGCCATCCTTCACCAGCGCCATCACCTTTGCGCCGTCCACACGCGTAGCGCCGTAGCCCTCGAACACCGTCTGCGCCAACTCGCGATACACAGGTGCCGCCGTCTTCTGCGATCCGCCCTTCCAACTCGCCCGCGCACGCTGCTGCTCTTCCAACTTCGCGCGCTCAAAGCCTTCCACGTCGAACTCGATGCCTGCATCACGCGCAGCATCCACCATGAAATCCAACGGCATACCAAACGTCTCGTACAGCGAGAACGCCTTCGAACCATCGCGCAATACATCTTCCGTCATGTTGCGCAGACCAAGCTCCAACGTGCGCGCAAACTGCTGCTCTTCCGCAAGCACCACCTTCGCCACGCGCTCAGCGCTTTCCACCAACTCCGGATACGCCGTCTTCATCTCATCACGCACGGCAAACACCATCTCGTGCATGAACGGCTTCTCCTGCCCCAGCAAACGCCCATGACGAATGCCGCGACGAAGAATCTTGCGCAACACATACCCACGACCTTCATTCGACGGCAACACACCATCGCCGATGAGGAACGTCGCGCAACGCGCATGGTCCGCAATGATGCGCAGCGAAGGCGCACCCTTCGTATCGCTGATCGCAAGCTGCTCCAACGACAACTCCGACTTGAAGCCCGTCAGCTTCTGCGCCTCAGCAATCAGCGGCGTAAACAGATCGCTCTCATAGTTCGACAGCTTGCCCTGCAACACAGCTGACACGCGCTCAAGCCCCATGCCCGTATCCACCGACTGCTTCGGCAACGGCGTCAACGTGCCATCGCTCGCGCGGTCGAACTGCATGAACACTAGGTTCCAGATCTCGATGTAACGCTGATCGTCCTGCGGGAACGGCTTGTCCGTACCCACCTCTTCCGCGGCCTCTACGCCGAGGTCATAGAAGATCTCTGAGCAAGGACCACACGGCCCCGTATCGCCCATCTGCCAGAAGTTGTCCTTCGCCGGCATACCGAAAATGCGGTCCGCAGGCACA
Source organism: Acidobacteriaceae bacterium (assembly GCA_028283625.1). Taxonomy (GTDB): domain Bacteria; phylum Acidobacteriota; class Terriglobia; order Terriglobales; family Acidobacteriaceae; genus Granulicella. The sequence goes on from JAPWKG010000002.1 coordinate 32,966, forward strand.
CCAATCTCCACCCAGAACGCAGCGGCTTCATCATCGCGCGGCACACTCTCATTGCCCTCGAAGATCGTCACATACAACTTTGCTGGATCAATGCCGAACCATTCGGGGCTAGTGAGAAGCTCCCACGCATACGCGATGGCGTCCTTCTTGAAGTAGTCGCCAAAGCTGAAGTTGCCGAGCATCTCAAAAAACGTGTGATGACGGCGCGTGAAGCCCACGTTCTCCAGATCGTTATGCTTGCCACCGGCACGCACACACTTCTGCGAAGTCGTAGCGCGCGTGTACTCGCGCCGCTCCGCGCCAAGGAACACATCCTTGAACTGGTTCATGCCCGCGTTGGTAAACAGCAGGGTCGGATCATTGGCCGGAACCAGCGACGAAGAGTGCACGCGACGGTGCCCCTTGCCTTCAAAAAACCGCAGAAAATCTTCACGAATCTGGTTACCGGACAAGTTGCGCATAGAACTTTTAGTTTAGCAGCGGATCATGCCGAAATCCCCGGCCACCAAGTCAGCCCCTCGCGCCGCAACTCTGCATCCCGCGTAGCCTTCAGCCCCGCAAACGCCTCCGCATGCCGCGCCAGCTCCACCACACTCACCAGCGCATCGAAAGCGTCCTCGCTCTCCAACGCCTTCTGCAACACAGCACGCCCCACATGCTTGTACAACGCCTCCGACTTGCGCTTCGCCAGCAGATACACCCGGCGCGCCTCCGCGTTCGACTTCGCCACCGCGCCCGTCATCAGCCGTGTATACATCTCGCACACCAGCGGTTGCGGCCTCTTCGCACCAATCGCCGACGACTCAAACGGCCACACGCGAAACCCCGCCTCGCGCAACCGTTCCAGCATCGGCATCACGCGCAGCGAGCCGGTGCCGACAGAACCCGATCCGCCAATCTGAAACGGCGACTTCGCCGTGATCCCATGCATCTTCGCCGCACGCGCCGGATCACCACCCACCTGCCCCTGCGCAACCTTGTTGTCATAGTCAGCGAACCGAAACATCCGCCGATAGCCTTCGCCGCAGAACTGCTCCGGACGCTTATGCGGCTTGCCCCAGAAGCGCTCATCGCGAGCCACATCCTCGCACTCACGCGCCAGCCACTGCTCCGCCAACCCCGCATTCACCTTGCGCCAAAACGCAAACGCATCCGCGCAACCATGCTCTTCGAGGAACCACGCCGGAAAGCTGAAACAAGCATCAATGCCAACGACCATGCTCGGCGTCTCCGCCGCCAGCTCAATCAGCCAAGCCGCCAGCTCCGCACGCGTGCGCCCTGCCTCAAGCTGCACACGCACACGCCCATTCGCCAGCCGTGTCCAGACACCCGCCCAGATATGCTTGCGCTGTCCAGCCATATCCATGCGGCCCGACCAATCAATCGCGATCAACCGCTGCGGACTCTCGGTAGCACTCACCAGCTTCATCACGAACGCTTAGGCGTCGTCCTCCACCACATCCACTTCCTCCACCTCGCTTCCACCCCAGTCGCGCAGTACCTTCCACACCACGCGCGACGAGAACCCCGCAGCGATGAGCCGCCGCATGATCTTCGCCGTCTCCTTGGCCTTCTGCTCGCGGTCGCCACTCGGCGGCTTCAGCCGCTTGCGCTCCACATACTGCCGCGCTAACGCCGTCTCGTCCACCTCGTCATACTGGGCGCCGATAGCCACATTGGCAATGGCCGAAGGAACTCCCTTCTGCATCAGACCCTGCTGCACTCGACGACGCCCCAGCTTTTCGTTCTCCTGCCGAAGCCGCGCATAATCCGCCGCAAAACGCTCATCGCTCAGATAACCGAGCTCTTTCAGCTTTTCCATCACGCGCGTGACTTCCTCGCGCCCATGTTCGTCCGGAGAAGCACGCTCAACGAGTTTGCTGCGAAGATCCCGCTCCGACTTCATCTTGGAACCTAAAACCTTGGCGGCATAGTCCATCAGCTCGTCATAGGCAAGGGATGCGCGAGGCTTTTTTGCTCTTCCGAAACTCATCGCGCCAGTGTAGCTGCTCCCTGCCCGGAACCGAAGATGCCTCTTCTCCGTCTAACCTAGAAAGACGATGATGCGCCGCGCTCTGCTCACCCTCAGCCTTACTCTTGCCGCCACCGCTGCCTGCGCCCAGGACGGCTTCGGCAAGCTCGACCCTGCACCTCCTGCCGGAATCACGATCCCCGATCTCATCCAGAAAATGGGCAAGCAGGAAAGCGCCTTCGAGGAAGCGCGCCGCGGCTATGAGTTCCGTCAAACCGTGCGGATGACGACGATCTCCGACACGACCGATAAACCTGACGGAGAGTTCCTTCAAGTCTCCGATCTCACCTTTGACGACAGCGGCAAGCGCATTGAAAAGGTCGTCTTCGCTCCCCAGAACACGATCGAGCGCGTCATCCTGACAGAAAACGACATGAACGACGTCAAAGAGCGTTTACCTTTCATCCTGACGTCGGAACAGCTGCCCCAATACACCCTGACCTATGCCGGGCAGCAGAAGGTCGATGACCTGGACACCTACGTTTTTGATGTGGCTCCAAAAGAACTGGTCAAAGGGCATCGCTACTTCCAGGGGCGCGTCTGGCTCGACCAGCAGGACGATCAAATTGTTCTGGTAAACGGCCTCAACGTGCCACAAGAAAATCGCCCCGGCAAAGAGGACCTCTCACCACCATTCACTACCTATTATCAGCAAGTTGATGGCAAATACTGGTTCCCGACCTACACCCGGGCCGAAGGCATCCTGCATTTTTCCGCCTCGAACGGCTCCCTTTCTCAATCCGTTCATATTCGCAACACCGTCAAATACACCGACTACAAAAAGTTCAACTTCCGCTCCAAGATTCGCCTGATTTACAACGGCGAGGATCTTCCGCAGCAACCCGCAGACAAGGGCTCGGAAGCTCCGAAGAAATAACAGAAAACTTTGCACCTTCCGCGCCAGAACAACATCAGGATTCTTAGCAGGTCTTATTGCATCGATGAGTTTTTTCCGTTTTTCTTGCCTTTGCGGCATTCTTTTCGTCGTGGCAGGAGCAAGCGGTAGCGCGCGCGCACAGCAGCAGCTGCCCTCAGCTCCCTCCTCACAGCTCGCCACCCGGATCTCCGGTTACACCGTAGATCCGGATCAGGCCGCTATTCCACACGCTTCCATCACAGCCGATGGCCCGACAAAGGCTGACCACTTTGTTGCCACGGGCGACGATAGCGGCTACTTCACGCTGAACGGACTCGTTCCCGGAACCACCTACACCATTACGATCTCGGCCGCGGGCTTCAAGACCGCCAGCCTGCAACCCACCACGCTTACGAGTGGGCAATCAATCTCGCTTCCAGCAACCGTGCTCGTGCCTTCCATCAGCACAGAGGTCGATGCGATCTCTCCGCTCGAAGCCGCGACGCTTGCGGTCCACGAAGAAGAGAAACAACGCGTTCTCGGCATCATTCCGAACTTCTTCGTTTCCTACGGCAACCTGCCCTATGTGCCGCTTACGACGAAGCTGAAGTTTGAGCTCACGGGCCGCGCTCTGATCGACCCCTTCACCTGGGGAGCTGCTGCGTTTTCCGCAGGCATCAACCAGGCCGGAGATCGCCCCGGGTATCGTCAGGGAGCCAAGGGCTACCTGCAGCGCTTTGGCGCGGGCTACACCGATGGCGCCACGGATCTGCTGCTCGGCGGCGCAGTCCTCCCGACGCTTCTGCATCAGGACCCTCGCTACTTCGTCCAGGGCACCGGCACCAAGAAGTCGCGTCTGAAGCACGCCATGTCCAGCCCGTTCATCTGCAAGGGAGACAACGGCAAGTGGCAGTTCAACGCCTCCAGCATCGGAGGAGACATTCTCTCCGGCTCGCTGTCGAACATCTACTATCCCCCCTCGGATCGTGGCGTTGGACTCGTTTTCGGCACCGCGGCGGTGCTCACAGGAGCGCGCGTGGTCAGCGCCACGCTTCAGGAGTTTGTTCTGGCCAAGTACACCTCCGGCCACCACGCGCACTAACCCCTTCCGCAAAACAGAAAATGGCCTGCAGTGCTTTCCAGCACCAGGCCGTTTTTCTTTAGGGCAAACGTTACAGGCAGAGGACAGCAAAGGGACGAGGCCGCCGACGAACTAAGCGGCCTGCCCGCTCTCAAAGTAGAGATACTTTCGCCAGTTCGCATCCGCCGAACCGATCATCCGCATGATATGGCGCGAGGTATGCAGTGAGAACGGACGCGGCTCACGCAGCAGCTTCATCTCCGTCAGCTCATGCAGCATCCGGTTTCCCTTGCGGCGATTGCAGTCCTTGCAGCAGGCCACCAGATTTTCCCAGCTGCTCTGGCCGCCGCGCGAACGCGGAATCACATGATCCAGCGTCAGCTCCGCCGAGGTCAGAACGATCTGGCAGTACTGGCAGGTGTTGCGATCGCGCAGCAGGATATTCTTCCGCGACAAAGCACGCGTCTGATGCGGAATCCTGCGGTACTCAAGCAAGCGAATCACCGAAGGCATCTGCATCTGCAGACGATGCGAGTGCAGCTCGGTGCCCTGAGCCTCTTCCGTGCGCGCGACGCCCTTGAGCACCAGCACCAGAGCACGGCGCGCACCGCAGATATTGATCGGTTCATAGCTGGCGTTCAGCACCAGCACCGGGGTCTGCATCGCCGGCTGGCGAAACACACCTGCGCGAATCTCAATGGCCTGATCCCGTGCCGTTCCTGAAACAGGCTGCGTCGTGTGGTGGCGTTTGCCGTGACCAGCGCGCGCCGTTTTGTTGTGTACGGTTGCGTTCCGTTTCGCCTGCTGCATCCCTCTGTCTCCTCCAGCTACTGTTCCTGTTGCCAAAAACCAGCTTCGAAAAACTCAGTGCATTGTGCTTACGTTCGATCCATCCCACAGGGCTACACCGGCCGGAAGGCCGCTGGGTTCAATCACCTCATGCAACACCGCAATACTCTGCGGCTGTGCTTTGGCAACGGTAGCCACCCAAACCTTGGTGGCACCGGCGTGACGAAGAACGCGGGCACACTCCCGCGTCGTCGCGCCGGTGGTCATAATGTCGTCTATCAGCAAGACCTCGCACCCACGCACCCTCTCCGGCGCGATCACGGCAAACGCACCTCGAACACGCGAGCGCCGCTGCGAAGGATTCAGCGAGTAAAGCGGAGGCGTCGGTTTCGTGCGGACCAGAACATTCTCCGCAAGCTGCAAGCGCCAGCCGCGCTGCAACTTCTTCAAAGCATGAATGGCGGCTCGCGCGAGCAGCTCCGCCTGGTTAAAACCGCGCTGCCGCTCGCGTTCGAAGTGCAATGGAACGGGCACCACGCGCAGCTCGGAGGAGGCCTCCAAACGCAGCTGCTGCACCGCCTGCGCCAGCCGGTTGCCGAGCAGGTGCTGCGCCGTTTCCCGTTGCCGGGAAAACTTCGTCAGGTGCAGCATCTCTCGCAAGGAGCCCTCATAGGGGCCAAACGCAACCGCGCGGGTGAACTCAGGAGGGGCCATGCGGCAGAGAACGCACTCGGTAATTCCGAGCGAGGCGCTGATGCGCGCCGACTCCACCCCCATCGCTTCTCCGCAGCGGGAGCAAAGCTCACCGCAGCTTTGCGCGCTGACGCCGGCCGTGCAGGCCTCACAGATCAGCACTCTGCCCGAGCGAAGGACCGGAACACCGCAGGCGCGGCAATCCGAGGGGTACACCAGATTCAAAGCATCGTGATACGCCGTTGCGACCGTCCCACCGATCGCCTGCGCGCAACTTCGAAGCACGCGCGTCACCGCACGCCATCCGGCGGCCGCACCATCTTCGAGACCGGGCGGGCCTCCGTTTCCGAGCCGTATATCCTTCTCCACGCTTTCGCTGCTGAAGACTGACCTCACTCGCGGCGCAACGAAGAGAAACACCAGTCGCGCCTGCCTGCCCGCAGAATAAGCCGAAATCGTCTGGACAGCAAGCGGGGAACCTTTCCGATTTCCTCCTGCTCTTCCACCGGAGTTGCGAAAATACCCTGCATGAAGGTTTTCCTGTTCGTTCTGTTCGCAACCGTTCTGGAGGCGATGGGTGATGCTCTGGTGCGCGTTGCGCTCGGCCATCCCTCCTCGATTCTGCGTTGTGCCCTTTATCTGGCAGGTGCTCTGTGCCTCACTCTTTATGGAACCTCGCTCAACCTGGCGCCGGTTGAGTTCGCAACGGTCACCGGTCTTTACATCGCCACTCTTTTTGTCGTTTTCCAGCTGACGAACTACGCTTTCTTTCGCACACTTCCCACTCCGGGCGTGCTCGTCGGCGGTCTTCTCATCGTTTCAGGAGGCCTCACGGTCTACTTCTGGCGATAGACGCACAAAGGTGTTGCATGCCGCGACGCATGAGACTTCGCGCCGCGATATCCTTAGAAGGAAGTGTCTGCGACTGCCACATCTTCGGCCACGGCTGTACCTCACCCCGCGGAGACGCGTACCTCTCTGCTGGGGGACTACACCATCCTGTTCAAGCCGCGCGTCTCGGCGATGGTGCTTCTCACCGCTGCCGGCGGTTTTTATTTCGGCTGCCTGCGGTCGGGCATCAATCCGTTCTCGCTTGCGCTGGTGCACATGCTGATCGGTGTCACGATTGTGACCTGCGGCTCAGGCGCCCTGAACCAGGCGCTCGAACGCGCAACCGACCGTCTGATGCCCCGGACCGCCTCGCGCCCTATGGCACAGCATCGCATCGGCCTGGCGCACGGCCTCATTCTTGGCTGCCTGCTGACTGCGTTGGGCTCGACGTATCTGGTATGGCAAACCAACCTGCTCGCCGCCATGCTCACGCTGATCACCGCGGTCGGCTACGTTGCCATCTACACGCCGCTCAAGCGCATCACCACGCTCAATACCTTTATCGGGGCCTTCCCCGGTGCACTGCCTCCTCTGATCGGCTGGGCCGCGGCGCGCGACATGATCGAGTGGCGCGGCATTGCGCTCTTCGCCATTCTCTTCGTCTGGCAGTTTCCGCACTTCATGGCGATTGGCTGGCTCTATCGCAATGACTACAAGCGAGCTGGCATTCGCATTACCGCGACCCGGGAACCTGCTGAAAACGCAGCCCGGGCGACCGCCCTGCAATCCCTCTTCTACGCCGTGCTGATGGTCCCGGTCGCTATGTGGCCTACCTGGCTGCACATGACCGGCGTTCCGTATGAGATCGCGGCCTGCGTGCTTTCGCTGTACTACCTCTACGCGGCTATTCGTTTCCTGCGCATCATCCGCTTCCCGAACAGCGCGGAAAACCGCACACTTGCCCGGCAACTGCTGCGCGTCTCCGTCATCTATCTGCCTCTGCTGCTGCTGGCCATGATGCTGAACGCGAAGGGTCATCTCCCGCTGTTCCACTAGGATTCGCTCACGATGAATACGACCTCGCCCACCCTGTCAACGGCCCGCACTCCAGCCTCCGTCATCTGGACGATCATTGCTATCAGCGCCGTTGCTTCGCTCTTTCTCACCTGGTTGGTCTACTACCATCCTCCGGTGGACGTCGCAGGAACGCATCTGGCCTTTCTGCCCGCGCTGGACGCCGTGCTGAACGGCCTTTGCGCGATCTTCCTGCTGATCGGCTTTCGCTATATCAAGCGCCAAAACATTCCCGCGCATCGGAACAGCATGTTCGGCGCGTTTGTCGTTTCGAGCGTCTTTCTGGTGGCCTATATCGCGAACCACGTCCTGCACGGCGATATGCTCTTCCCCAAGGCCTACCCTGTGGCCCGGTTCCTCTACCTGTGGGTCCTGCTGACGCCGCACATCCTGCTGGCCATCGTCTGCCTGCCCATGATTCTGATCACCTTTTTCCTGTCGCTGACCGGCCGCTTCCCGACACATCGCAAGCTGGCCCGCTGGACCTATCCGATCTGGCTCTACGTCTCAATCTCAGGCGTAGCGGTCTATGCCATGCTCTCGTATTACCGATAGACTCATGGCCATGCGGCACGATACCCGTACCCTGATCCGCACCGGATCGGGGATCCTCGGCACCGGCATTCTCGCAGTTCTGTTGATGCTCTTTGCCTTTGGCGGAATCTCTCGCCAGGGGCCGCACACCAATCCGGGCTGGCTCATGCTGATGCTTGCCATGGCCAGCCTCCCCACCGGTCTGTTGACGTTTCTGCTTGGCCTCTCCAAGCTGCTGCGAGAGCGCTCCGCGCAGAACCGGGCCTGACCCCGAACCGTTGGAGCCAAGCTCTCTTCCGGGGAGCCCACGACCCTTCCTTGTGCTTGCTTCCTGCGCGCTCATCCCGCGCTTGCTGCAGCACAAGCGCAGAGAGTTCCGTGCTCCAACCACACGATTTTTCTTACCCTTACGGCAGCAGTCTTTGTTCTCAGCACGGTAAAACGGCGATTGCGGCGCTGAAATCCTCGTCGCCCCTCTGCTATTCTCTACAGCGAAACGGAGAGCATTTTATGGCACGTGGCGTTAATAAAGTCATTCTTCTCGGCAATGTGGGCAAGGACCCCGAAATCCGCGCCTCTCAGGGAGGCATGGCCATCGCGAGCTTCTCGCTCGCAACCGCGGATCGTGCCAAGGATCAGACCGGCAACTGGGTCGATAAGACCGAATGGCACAACCTGGTCGCCTTCGGACGTACCGCAGAGATCGTGCGCGATTACGTCAAGAAGGGTACCCAGCTCTACATCGAAGGCAAGATCCAGACCCGTTCCTGGGATGACAAGGAATCCGGGCAGAAGAAGTACCGCACGGAAATCCTGATCAACGACATGACGCTGCTCGGCGGCCGTGATGCGGCCGGAGCCGGCGGTGGCTCCTATGAGCGCTCTACCGGCTCCAGCTACGCCGGTGCGCGCTCCTCAGCTGGCTCCAGCTCCAGCTATTCGCAGCCCGCGGCACCGGATTACGCCGATCAGGGCATCACGGATGACGACATCCCGTTCTAAGCGAGAACATGTTTCGATTCGATCGGCGACTTTCCATGCTTCTTTCTACCGCCGCGGTCATGCTCCTGAGTACAGGGCCTGCCGCGGCGGCACAGCGTCACAGTGGCCTTTCGTCACCTCCGACGGCGCCACCGGCTGGCTTCGCGCATGATGCCCACACAGCCGGCGCACAGGGCTCGGCGGTAAGCTATGCCGCCGTCAGCACCGGGCTCGGCCCCATCGAGTTTCTTCCCATCAGCACGCCCGTGGCCGCGCCACAAAGCCTGGTTCGCCAGCTCACCGCCGATGACGACCACACGCGCCAGACAGCCCTGGCGATGCTGGGTGCACCGGCCGGATATCTGAGCAGGCCACATGCCCCCACGCCGCACAGCGTACAGATGGAGCTGGCACCGCTGGGCGAG
>JAPWKG010000028.1 GCA_028283625.1 Acidobacteriaceae bacterium
GAGCAGGCCGCAGCAGAAGGGATCACCTCGCTCGTGGCCTCCGGGGATGAAGGTGGCGCGGGCTGCGACTACCAGGACACCTTCGGAGATGTCATCGCCCTGGGCCCCGCGGTGAACGGTCTTGCATCCACGCCCTATAACGTTGCGGTGGGAGGCACCGAGTTTGTGGAGGGTGGAGCCTCCGGTACGTTTTGGAGCGGTGCGAACGATGGTTCTCTGAGCTCTGCTCTGGGCTACATTCCGGAGAAGGTGTGGAACGAAAGCTGCGATGAAACCGTAACGTATTGCCCGCCTTACTACGTCAGCACGATTGCTGCGAGCGGCGGCGGGCAAAGTTCATGCGCCGTGCAGGACGATGCAGGCAACTGTGTTTCGGGATACACGAAGCCGACGTGGCAGGCAGGCGTCGGAGTGCCTCCTGATGGAGTGCGCGATGTGCCGGATCTTTCGCTGGCAGCGGCCGGTGGTCATGATGGCTATGTGCTGTGCTTTGAGGGCAGCTGCACAACCGAGGTCATCGATGGCAAGACGTACATCACCAGCTTTGCAGAGGTCGGTGGGACATCGGCGGCTACGCCTGCGTTTGCGGGTATTCTCTCGCTGATCGAACAGAAGAATGGAACGTTCCTTGGCCAGATCAACCCGACGCTGTATCAGCTGTTTGCCGCGAGTGATCCGAGCAAGTGCAACTCGCTCACGATGGCGGACCCCACCGTTGCAAGCTCCTGCCTCTTCTATGACATTACAACCGGAAGCAATGCAACGCCGCAGGAGGGTGGTGAGCATGCGACAACGGGCTACGACATGGCGACGGGTATTGGTTCGGTGAATGCTGCGAACTTGCTCAACGCCTGGGCGAGTGCGGCGAAGCTGGCAACCACGACGACGGTCTCGGTAAATCCCACCAGCTTTACGCACGGGCAAAACATCGCGGTTGCGGTGCAGGTGGCTCCACAAAGCGGTACCGGTACGCCTTCAGGGGATGTCTCGCTGCAGTCGGACCAGTACGGTGCGGGTGGCTATGTCACGCTCGCGAACGGAGCGGCAAACACTTCAGTCGCTACGTTGCCGGGAGGCACGTATAACCTCACGGCTAATTATGCGGGAGACTCAGTGTATGCGGCCAGCACGTCAGCGCCGATCCCGGTGACGGTAACGCCGGAGGATAGCGTGCTTACGCTGAGCAGCTTTACACAAACCGCGTCCGGCAATCTGTTGAATCCTCCGGTGGCGAGCAGCGTGGTGGCCTACGGCTCTTACCTGGGTCTGCAGGTGCAGGTGGCTGGTAAGTCGCAGCAGGGTACACCCTCCGGTAGCGTCAGCTTCTATGACAATGGCCAGTTACTTGGTGCGTTGAAGCTCGATACTGCAGCGCAGGCTACTTTGAATACGGGCTATGCTCCGGTTGCTCCGGTCTCAGCGCCGCTCTATCTCTCGGTTGGAACGCACAGCATTACCGTGAGCTATAGCGGAGACAACAGCTTCAACGCAGCAAAGACCTCAGCGCCCTATACGGTGACTGTCACGAAGGCTTCGGCGATCAACTACGCTACTTCGACCACGCAATACTACGTCGCTGTGGGCACGCCGATTACGGTGACGGCCATTCCGTATTACACCTGGACGGGAGCGGTGGGAACAGCGCCTGTGGCACCTACCGGCACTATGCAGTTCACGGTCAACAATCAGCCGATCGGAGACCCGCAACCTATTTCAGTGAGTTCGGAAAATCAGGGTGAGGTGCCTGTTCCAGAGGCGGTCCTGACCTACGCGTTCACCACGCCGGGACAGGGAGTTTTTGGCGCGATTTATTCCGGAGATAGTAACTACAGCGCGGAGAATACGGCGAACAGCAATGGGTATCAGGTGTACTTCCAGGTGCACAGCTCTACGCTCAAGACGCCGTCTGTGACCGTAGTTGCAAATCCTGCCAGCCCGAAGCTGGGCGACGTGGTGAACTACACCATCACCGTGCATCCTGATAAGAGTGGAGATCCTGCACCAACGGGCACGGTGAGTATCTATGGCGCAGGGGTGGAGTACTTTACCTCTATCTACGAGTCGTACCCGTTGGTCAACGGTGTGGCGACCTTTGCGACGACAGCTTTCCAGGCCGGCAATGCCGTAACCTACGCAAGCTATAGCGGAGATACGAATTACTCAACAGGTGCAAGTTCTGCAATCACCGTGCCGATTTCCAAGGCCGTGCCTGCCGTAACCTTGACCACACCTGCGGCCTATGTCGGGATCAACGCACAGACGACGCTGCATGCGAGCGTGATCGGTGACGCTGTCGGGGCCGTTGTGCAGGAAGCGGCGCTCTCTGGTGCAGTCCTGTTCTATGACGCGGTCAATGGAGCTCCAGCTCAGCAACTGGGTATTGCTCATCCTCTATTGAGTGGGGGTTATACGCTTCCGACCACGCTACCTGCGGGGACGAACGTCATCACAGTGCAGTATCTGGGCGATGTGAACTGGATTGCGACTACCTCGAACCCGGTAACGATTCAGGTAAGCAACCCTGACTATCAGCTCACCAGCGGTACCGCAACGGTAGCTCTTTCCGCGGGCGGTTCTGTTTCCGTGCCGCTTACGGTAACGCCGCTGCTGGGGTACGACCTACCGGTGACATTGAGCTGCGGCAGTGGACTACCTGCAGGGGTGAGCTGCTCGTTCTCTCCTGCGGTGCTTACGCCGAACGGGGGTGCGGTGAGCACGACGTTGACGCTGGTGTCAGACGGAGCCTATACCGTGGCCTCGAACTCCTGGAGGACGGGTAGCGGTGTGGTGCTTAGCTTTACGGCACTCTCTCTGTTGTTGGTTGCAGGAAGAAGCCGACGGAAGCGCTGGGCGAGGTTTGCTCTGGCGGGCGTTGTGGCTGCGGGTGTGGGAGCGCTGAGCGGTTGCGGCAGCGATTCGCCAAAGCTCGTGTCGATGACGCTTGCGACTTCATCGCCGAAGGTGAACGCAGGACAGAGTGTTACGTTCACCGCGAATCTTTCTTCCGGTGATAAGGCTGCAACAGGTACGGTGACCTTCCTGGATGGCAGCAGCACGTTGTCCAGCCAGAACGTGAGCAGTAATGCTGCAAGCTACAGCTCTACGGCGCTTGCGCTTGGTACGCATACCATCACGGCGCACTACAGCGGTGATAAAGACCATAACGCGACCTCGGCTGGGCCCGTGTATCAGGCCATCAGTGGAAGCACCAGCCTGTCGGTAACGGCGACAGACGGCAGCAATGTGCATACGCTTCCGCTTACGCTCAACCTGCAGTAATTGTCCGGAAGGCGCGGCCAGGGAATTTTTCTCTGGCCGCGCCTTTTGTGGTTAAGGTGCAAGTGTTCCCTTGGCGTATTCCAGGTTGCGTAGTGCGAGCAGGTAGCCGTAACGGGCGTTCACTTCATCCACGTTGGCTTGTGTGCTTTGCAACTGCGCCTGACTTAGCTCCACGATGGAGCTGAGCCCAAGCTTGTACCGTGTTTCGGCAAGGCCCAGCGATTGCTGGGCCTGCGTTTTGAACTGCTGGGTGACGGCGATTTTGCGGAATGCTGTTTGCGCTGCGAGCGTTGCGATCTGAACATCGCGAGCGATGTTGTTGCTAAGATCCCTGCTCTGTTCGCGTTCACTGTGTTCGCGCAACCGAGATGCCTCCGTTTGTGCGTTTAGACGGAAGCCGGTGAAAAGCGGGATGGAGAGGTTCACGCCCGCAGCTCCGTACCAGTTGTGGGTGAAGACGTTGCCGTCAGGACGGACGGGAACGCTGCCGCCGGTTGCCATTGCGGTAAGCGTTGGCAGCTGGCTGGTTTGATCAGCGCGAACCATCCTGTGCTCCGCCTCTGCGGTACTCTGCACCGCTTGAAGATCCGGCCGTTGTGCAAGGGCTTGTTGTACAAGTGGGGCGCTGCTTTCTGGCGGTAAAGGCGGAGCCAGATCATCACGGTGTACGGCGCTGTACACGGTGGCAGGCCGTGCACCCAGAAGAGCGGCCAGCGTGGCTGAAGCAGAGGCGACGGCGTTTTCTGCGTCAAGCTGCATGAGCTGCGCTTGCGACAGATCGGCTGAGGCAATGCTTAGGTCGAGATCACTCTTGAGTGCGCTGTGCGTAAGCGCTCCGATAAGGGTCTGCACGTTCTTGCGTGTGTCTACGGTGACACGCGCTACCTCCAGAAGCGACTGTGCTTCCATCAGGCGGTAGAACGCCTGGTCGGTTGCAAGAAGCACGTCCTGTTGTGTTGCCTGCGCTTGTTGCTGTTGTGCTTTTTGCAGTAGTTGCGCGTTTGCGACAAGGTTCTGCGTATGGCCGAAGTCGGTGATGAGTTGTGAGAGTGTGCCTCCCGCACCGGCGTGTGTGTAAAGGCGTGAAGAGGTCAACAGGCCGGAACCGACTCGGCTGGAGTCTTCCGCCTGCACGGCGGTAAGGTTGGCTTCTACCTGCGGCATCTCGGCAGACCGCGCTTCTCGCGTGAGCTGGCCGGAAGCAAGCGCAAGCAGCTTACTCGCAGTGATGCGCGGATTATTGCGTAGCGCCATCTGCTCGGCCTCAGCGCGTGTAAGCGGGATGGCGGTGTCGTTGGAGGATGCTGCCGGCGAACTATCCGTAGGCTGTATGGCTGGAGACGTAGCTTGCGACACGGTTTGCGGTTGCGGTGCGTCGGGCTGTTGCGCGGCTGCGTGCTGTGCTGTGAGAAGAAAGGGGATCAGCAGTGTGCTCGGGAGCAGGGTTTTCATGCGGTCACCTCTACAGCGTTGTGTTGTGGCCGGCGTTGTTCCAGGCGGCGGTGGATGAGCAGGTAGGCACAGGGGACGAGAAAGACGGTCACAATGCCGGAAACGGTTAGCCCACCAAGGATTGCGCGAGCCAAAGGAGCGTACTGTTCGCTGCCTGCTTCAAGAGCCAGGGCCATGGGGATAAGGCCGAGTACGGTTGCTAGTGTCGTCATCAGAATGGGGCGAAGGCGCACTTTACATGCCGCGATGATGGCTTGCTCGAGCTTCTCACCGGCGGTGCGAAGCTGCCCGACGAACTCGACGATCAGAATGCTGTCGGAGACCACGATGCCCGTCATCATGAGCACGCCCATCAGGCTCATGATGTTGAGTGTGGTGTGGGTGGCAAGTAAGAAGAGGATGACGCCGGAGATGCCTGGCGGGATAGCCAGAAGAATAATCAACGGATCAACAAAAGAGGCAAACTGTGCCATCAGGATGAGGAAGACCAGCACGATCGAGAGCAGCAGCCCGACTCCGAAGGAGCGGAAGGAAGCCGTCATACTGTTGACGGAGCCGCGCATGTGCAGAACGGTACCCTTTGCGGGATGCGTTTGCGCCAGTACCTTCTCAAGGCGGCTGCGGACTCCGGTAAGGTCCTGCTGCTTTGGCATCACGTAAATATCGAAGACGCGGCGCATCTGGTAGTGATCGACTTCGGTGGGTGTATTGATCTGCTTGATGGAGGCTACGGTTTCCAGCGGTGTGGTGGTTTTGCCGTCGGCTGAGCGGAGCGGGATCTGCTTGAAGTCCTCCAGTGTTTGTACCTGCGTCTCCGGATACTGGACGGTAAGCATATAGTTGTTCCCTGTCTTGGGATCGATCCAGTAGCTGGGAGAGACCATGCCGTTTGAGGTCATCGCGGTGATGACGTTATCGACGATGGACTTGGGAGTCAGGCCCTCGATGCTGGCCTGCTGACGATTGATGTCGAGTGCGAGGCCCGGGTAATCGATGTCCTGCGGGATCAGGACATCGGAAACACCGGGCAGGGAGCGGAACGTATGCGCCAGCTGTTGTGCCAGAGCGTATCCACCCTTCATATCGTTGGTGCTGACCTGAATGTCGAACGGTGCGGGCATTCCCTGGTTGACGATGGAGTCGACGAGGCCGCCGGATTGGAAGTAGGTCTGGACCTCAGGCAGTTGCGTTTCGATGGCTTTGCGCACGCGCTGCATGTACTGCTGGCTGCTGAGCAAGTGGTCTTCCTTCAGGCTTACCTGAACGAAGGCGGTGTGCATACCGGAGTTTGGTGTGTAAATCGCCGAAAGGTCCGGGGTGACGCCGATGTTGGAGACGATCATGTTCAGGTCTTTGGTGGGGACCGCGGAGCGCACGATCTGCTCTACACGCGCAACATACTGATCGGTGAGCTCAATGCGTGTACCTGAGGGGGCTTTTACGCTAATGACGAACTGACCGGCGTCCGTGCGGGGAAAGTAGGATTGCCCCAGGAAGGGAAACAGGGCGAAGCTGATTGCGACGAAGACCGCGAAGACGCCAACGACCGTTGCAGGACGCTGCAGGCATTGGCTGATGGCGTTGTCGTACTTGTGCTGCACCCAGCCGAAGCCGAGGTTGAAGCCGTAGACGACTTTTTGGAAGAGGTTCCGATGCTCGTGATCGCCATGCATATGCTCCGGGACGGGGTTCTCTGGCTCAGCCGCCATGTGCTCTGCGCTATGGCCGGTATGCGTGATAAAGCGCGAGCAGAAGAGCGGGACGACGGTCATGGCTACGAAGTAAGAGCAGAAGAGAGCGATGACGACGGCCAGTGCCAGCGCGGTGAAGAGATATTTGCTGACCCCGGTGAGCAGGACTACAGGAAAGAAGACGATGGCTGTACTGCAGGTGGCTGCAAGCACGGCGAGTTGCACCTCTTTTCCTCCGGTTTCAGAGGCCTGCACCGCGCTTGAACCCATCTCAAAGTGGCGGAAGATGTTCTCCAGCACAACGACCGAGTTGTCAATGAGGCGTGAGAGAGCCAGCGCCATACCGCCGAGAACCATCGTATTGATGGAGCTGTCGAAGGCGTCGAGCACGAGAAAGGTGGCCAGGCAGGAGATCGGGATCGACAGCATGACGGCGAGCGTGGCGCGTACATTGCCAAGAAAGAGCAGGATCATCAAGCCGGTCAGGGCGAGGCCGATCACGCCTTCGCTGATGACATTTTTGATTGCGGTTTTGACGAAGACAGATTGGTCGAAGACTACACGGGTCTTGACCTGCTCCGGCATATCCAGCAGATGCGCCACCGCAGAGCGAATGCCATTCACGATGGTGATGGTGTTCGAGTTGCCCCCCTGCTTGAGCACCGGGATATAGACGGAATGCTGCCCATCCACACGCACAATGTTGGTTTGTAGCTGGCCTCCATCCACGGCATGGCCTACATCGCCGACGAGAATCGATGAGGTGCCTGTCGTGCGCAGAGGAATCTTGTTGACGTCCGACGGATTCGGCACCTGGCTGTTGGCGTAGATGTTGTAATCCTTCGGTCCGATGCGGACATCGCCGGCGGGCAAGATGAGGTTGGAATCATTGATGCCGTGCACCACATCCATCACGCTCATCTGCGAGGCCTGAAGTTTGAGCGGATCGACGTAGACCATGATCTGGCGATAGCGTCCACCGTAGGGTTGTGGTACGGAGGCTCCCGGGACGTTGGCCACCTGGTTGCGGACAGAGAACTGCGCCACATCTTTGAGCTGGGTTTCGTTCATGCCTGCGCCTTTGAGCGTGATCAGGCAGACGGGCAGATTGGCCGCGTCAAAGCTAAGAACGACGGGTGGAAGGGTGCCCGGCGGCAGGCGGCGCAGATTCGCCATGGCGAGGTTGGAGATATTGCTGACCGCCGCAGTGGGATCGGTGCCGGGCTGGAAGTAAATCTTGATAAGACTGACACCGGACATGGAGCGCGATTCAATGTGATCGATGTTGCTGCCCAGGGTGAAGAACCGTTCATCGCTGTCAGTGATGTCGGATTCGATCTGTTGCGGTGGCATACCGGAGTAGAACGTCGCGACGACCACGACAGGGATGTTGACCCGGGGAAAGAGGTCGACCGGCATGGAAGAGACGCCTGCTACACCGACAACCATCACGATGAGACAGGCCATCAGGATGAAGAACGGATACTTGATTGCAAAGGACGACATGCTTATTTGCCCCCCTTGCTGCTTGCTGCCTGATAGCTGACGAGGTCTTTTGCGGCTTTTTGCGTGATCACTTTGGTGCCGGGCTGCAGGCTTGCGGTATCGCCAACAACGACCAGCTCGCCGGGGTGGATGCCGGAGGCGATGGCCTGTTCGTTTGCGGCGCTAATGCCGAGGACGACGGGCTGGCGCTGCACGAGTCCGTTTGTATCGACAACGAAGACGGCGGGTTTGTCTCCCTGAATGACGGCCGCGCTTGGGACCAGGATAGAGTCCTGCGATTGATGCAGATGGAAGCTTACGTCGGCAAACATGCCGGGGGTAAGCGTGAGCTTGGGATTGGGTACGTCGACTTCGCAGAGCATCGTGCGGGTTGCGGTGCTGACGCTACGTGTGAAGCGCACAACGGTGCCGGAGAACTGTTGTCCCGTGGCCTGCACATGCACCATGACTTGTGCGCCCTGCTGAATGAGTGGGACGTCCTGCTCGGGAACGGGCATGCGCAAACGCAACAGGTCGCTTTGTGCGAGGCGGACGACGGCCTGGGCGTTGTTCTCTGTGGTGCCGGCCGGTACAAGCGATCCTGTATCGGCATAACGCATGGTGACGACGCCGGAGAACGGCGCGGTAATGGTGGCATACTCGACCATGCTTTTCACGCGAAGGCGATCGGCACGCGAGGCGAGTAGTTGCCCCTGCGCTGCGGCGACTGCTGCGCGCGCGGCTTCTACCTGTGCGGCTGCGGCACGGTCGCGCGCCAGGGCATCGTCAAGTTCCTGCGCTGCGACCAGTCCGGGCTGCTGATCGGAAGCCTGCCTGAGCCGGGTGTAGTTGGCGTGAGAAGCTGTGTAGCCTGCCTCGGCACGCCCGATATCGCTCTTGAGGCGTTCGATGTCCTGCTGCGAGTGCACAACACCGGCATCGGCCGCCTCGACCTGAGCGTCGAGCTCCGGCACTTCGAGGACCGCGAGCGATTGTCCCTGCTGAACGCGGTCACCGATGTCGACATAGATCTTGCGGATGTAGCCGGAGACTTTGCTGTGAACATCGATTTCCTGAAACGGCTGGAAGACGCCCGCGACGGTGAGGTCCTGCGTGATGGCTCCGGTCTCAGCGGCAAGCACGGAGACGACCGGTGTGTTGTTCTCTTGTGTGTTTTCTTCTTCTTCCGGATGATGCGCATGACGCACAGCAACGACAGCGGCCGCAGTGCCAAGCACCACGACGGCAAGCACCCCAAGGTGTTTGCTTTGCATGAGTGATTCCTCTCGAATCTGAATACGGCGCTATACAACGCAGCCGCGCACAGACTCGAGCGGCTACACGGAGAGCGGCTTGAGCGATACAGGAGGAGGACGGAAGGCTATTTGCGGGATGCTCGCGAACCGCAGTGGGGGAGCTAAAGCAAAGAGCGCCGGGGTGCGGACAGGTTCATACGCGAGGCTGCGCCAAAGCAGCAGTACTGTGCCGGAGAAAAGAACAATCTCAAGAAGAGGCTCTGGCGCCGGGAGCAGAGATGCATCTGCCTGCGACTTTGCCGAATCACTGGCATGGGTACAGAGCTTGGCCGGTGCGCGCGTAATTCTGGCCTGGCGGTAGAGCGAAACCTTATAGGCCGTGCCCCAGGCCAGGACCAGCGCCGCGAGCAGGAGAACGCCGGACCACACGAAGCCACGTCTCACGACAGCCTGGTGATAGCCGGTTCCCGATGCTCGTCGAAGTCTCATGCGTAAAGTGTGGCGAAGCGCCACGTAGAAAATTATAGGAGTGTGGTGTTACAGAGTCTATGCACGCACTGTGAGTACGAATCAAAAAAAACCGTCTTTCTCCCTTGGGGAGAGAAAGACGGGCATGGAAGGAACTCAGGGGGATGTGGTTGCTGTGCGTTACTTCGACTGCAGGGCCTGGCGTACGCCTTCTGCGTAAGCTGGGTCTGCTTTGCCGAAGTGAACCAGCTGGCGTTCGATGATCTCCTGCGGCACGCCCTGCATGGCATCGGCGATGTTGCTGAAGAGCCTCTGCTTCTGCTCGTCGCTGAACAGGCGGAAGAGATTTCCGGCCTGGGTGTAGTCGTCGTTGCCTTCGCGATGGTCGAAGCGATCGGCATCGCCGGTAATCTTCAGCGGTGGTTCGGCAAAGCGTGCGTCCTGCTTGGGGCCACCAAAGCTGTTGGGTTCGTAGTACGCGTTGGAGTATGCGGTGTTGTTGTCAAAGAACCGCATGGCTCCATCCTTGTGGTAGTGATGGACGGGGCACTTCGGCGCATTGACCGGCAATGCCTCGTAGTGTGTGCCGAGGCGATAGCGATGGGCGTCCGCGTAGGAGAAGATACGTGCCTGCAGCATCTTGTCCGGAGAGAAGCCGATGCCGGGCACAATGTTCGATGGGCTGAAGGCAGCCTGCTCGATGGTGGCGAAGTAGTTGTCAGGATTACGGTTCAGCTCAACGACGCCAACCTCGATCAGAGGGTACTCCTTGTGCGGCCAGACCTTGGTGAGGTCAAACGGGTTGTAGGAGGTCTTCTCGGCGTCGGTTTCAGGCATGACCTGGATGAAGAGCGTCCAGCGGGGGAACTCACCCTTTTCAATCGAAC
>JAPWKG010000029.1 GCA_028283625.1 Acidobacteriaceae bacterium
GCAGCGGCGCGGACCACCGGATCCTCTCCAGCCGTCACATCACCCTCGCCCTGCGGCGTGCTGATGAAACTGGAGGTGTAGAAGCGTTCTGCAGAAACATGCACCCGGTGGTGGGCGACCACGCGTGTTCCTGTCCGCGTGCTCCTGCCTGCGGTATGGCGTGAAGCGCGTGCGGTGACCGCCGTGCGGCGTGCTCCGGTTGTGGCCGGTGTGTGGGAGGCGTGCGGCGTTACGCCGTGGCGCTTGTGCGGTGCGGACTGTGCCGGGACGGACAGCACCGTGCCCAGCAGACACGCTGCCAGCCCAAGGGAGCGTACGGCGCGCGAGGCTCGGTCGTTAGTCGTCACAGTCAGAGAAAACCCCGCGGGTTAGTGGTTCTTGCGCAAAAACGCCGGTATATCCAGATCGTCGTGCGTGTCGTTGCTGGAAGAAGGGACTTCGGTCGCGTATCCGGCAAAGGTTGGAACCTTCGCTTCCGGCCATTGGTTCGACGTTTGCCGCAGCTCTTCGTTTGGTTTGCGGAAGAAGTCGTCGTCAAACACGGAGGCGGGTACAGGAACCAGCTCGGGCCTTGTCTCCGCAGCAGCGGAGGGAACGTAGGCGCCCTGGGTTCGAGACGCAGGCTCCTCAGCCTGGGATTCGCGCACCAGCAGCACTGGCTCTTGCTGCGCAGGCTCAGTGCGAGCTTGTTCGCGGGCCTGCTCGTAATAGGGGTTCGTCACCGATACAGGAGGCGCTATCGCGACCGGCGGGACAGCCGTAGCTGCTTCCGGTGCATCCACCGGCGTGGCCGGCTCTGCTGGAGCGGCAGCCGCAGGAGGAGTATTTACCGCAGGCTGTGTCTCGCGCACCTGGCTGGCAAAGGGAACGGAGGCCGGCCGTGCGTTGATCCGCGGCTCGTGCTCCCCCCCATAAGGACGAGGAGCCGCTCCGCTCGGCAAAGCCGTTTCACCGAGCATGCGTTCGCGGCGTTCCGGGGCCTCTTCGCGGAAGCCCGTGGCAATCACGGTGATCTTCACGTTTTCGCCCATGGACTCATCCTGCACCGCGCCGAAGATGATGTTGGCATCCTCATGCGCCGCGTCCTGAATCAGCGTCGAGGCTTCAACCACCTCGGTCAGTTTCAGGGTTGAAGAGCCGGTAACGTTGATCAGTATGCCGCGTGCGCCATCAATCGCGCCGGACTCCAGCAGCGGCGAGGCCATCGCGGCCACAGCGGCTTCCTTGGCGCGATCGGCGCCCGAACGAACCGCCGTGCCCATCACCGAGTAGCCCATGCCTGCCATGGTGGTCTTCACGTCAGCAAAGTCGCGGTTGATCACGCCCGGAATCGTAATGATGTCGGAGATGCCCTGCACACCCTGGCGCAGCACATCGTCGGCGATGCGGAAGCTTTCGAAGAAACCCGCATCCCGTGCCACCGCCAGAAGCTTTTCGTTCGGAATCACGATCAGCGTATCGACCGCTTCGAGCAGCTCCTGCAGGCCGCGCTCCGCCTGCTTCAGACGGCGCTTGCCTTCAAAGGTGAACGGCTTGGTGACCACCGCCACCGTGAGCGCGCCCATCTCGCTTGCCAGAGAGGCAATCACGGGAGCCGCGCCCGTGCCGGTGCCGCCGCCAAGCCCGGCGGTGACGAAAACCATATCCGCGCCTTCCAGCGCCTCAATAATCTTGTCCGAGTCTTCCAGCGCCGCACGGCGGCCGATGTCCGGATTGGCGCCAGCGCCCAGCCCGCTGGTCAGCTTTACGCCGAGCTGCAGCTTCACCGGAGCGTTGGACGACTCCAGGGCCTGGGCGTCCGTGTTGGCTGCGATAAACTCAACACCTTCAACATTGGCCGCGATCATGCGGTTGACGGCATTGCCGCCGCCACCGCCGACGCCGATCACCTTGATGCGCGCGGAGCGTTGTTTTTCTTCGTGATACTGAATGCGCAGCGATTCGTCGGGCTCAAAAGACATAACCGAGTCTCCTCAGGCGGTTCGGGAAAAATACTCCCTTAAATTCTGCATGGTTCCTTTGCGGAAACCCTAGGAGAAAGCGGGAAAAAGCATCTAGTTCGTACCCACTTCGATTCGTCTCGAACCCGGTCGCTTCGCCCTTCTACCCCGTTCTAGTGGAACGAAGGGATATGGAAGACCAGACCCAGAGCCGCTGATTTCACCGGCATCGAAGTCGTCGTTGCTCCCGAACCCTGTGTGCCGATCATGTTCATATTGCCGATCTCAAGCTCAGGCAGGCGCAGGTCCATAATCGGCAGGATCTTGATGTCCAGGCCAACCATGCCTTCGTAAACGAAGAAGTTGTCGTAGGTACGCGGGTGCACGGGGGTAAATCCGGTGACGCCCGGATCGCCGCTCTGTCCAGCGCCTTCAGCAAACTGCTCGGCAGCGTTGGTGCGCGACCAGCCCACCGCAAACTCGGCGTAGGGCTTCACCGAACGGATCGGCGAATGGAAGGTTGCGTGCAGTCCGGCCAGCGCGCTCTGGAAGGTTGTCGCGTTGTCACCGCCGGCATAGGACGTGCCGCTCTTGTTGGAGTGGCCTTCGCCGCCACGAACGTCAATGGCAAGCCGTGCCGGACCAACGGTTTTGAAGTCGTACATCACGCCGCCCCAGCCGCCGGTAAAGTTCACGTGGCTGCTGCTGCTGGTCGTTCCGCCAGAGCCTTCCGCGTTGGAAACCGGACCCGAGCAGAGGTTCGCGGTGTCGTTGCACTTCATACCGGAAAGGCGGCTGGCTTGGTAAAGACCGTAAACCGAGAACTGCGCCTGTGCTGCGCCACTGCACACCCATCCGAGCGCAAAGAAAACCACCAGCCACTTGCCGAATTTCATAGCCACCAGTGTAACCGGTCAGGCCGCTTGTTCTGCGGCTTTTGTGCGGGAAAGCGGACTCCATTTTGCTCCCCTTTTGGCTGGATCACTCCCCGCTGAGTGCCAGTACGGCTTCCCGGGCCTCCACCGCGGCAATTTTGCGATCCTGCCGAGCCTCTTCGCTGAAAGAAATCGGCTCCGAAGCGAAACGAATCCGGACGTAAGTCTCCCGAATTGCCAGTTGTTGGAGCACATGTGCAGCCAGCGGACGGTTGCTACCCCAGTGAATATCCCGCATCGCCGAACGGCCTTCCTGCTTGTCCTGTTCGCTTACGTCGTAGTGCAGAAACGCTGCCGTTACCGGCTGATCTGCCAGGATGGACTGCGCCAGCAGCCCGGTCCGGAAGGGCAGGGCCTTTTCTTCGCCGGACCCGGTCGTGCCTTCGGGGAAGAAGATGACCGGCAGCCCGTCACGGAAGCCCTTGGCCATTCCCTCGGCGGCGCGCTCCGAGGAGCCACCCGCACCGCGCTCCACGTAAAGCGTTCCGGCCATCATGCTGATCCAGCCAATCATCGGGATCTTCCGGACCTCGATCTTGGAAACGAAAACGCTTGGCTGCACGGCCGCATGTACCAGAATGTCGGTGTAGTTCAGGTGATTGGAGATCAGCGCGCCATGCGAGGGCGGCGGTCCTTCGACCGTGACGTGAAGATGGGCCACAGCCACTGCGCGACGGCAGAAGCGTGAAAGCCACGCCGCTCGCTCCGGGCGGGAGTGCGGGCGCTTGAGGATCAACTCCAGAAGGCTCACCGCAAAGACCGCCAGGATTCGCACCAACCGAAAGAGCTGTCGAAGAAAGACCAAACCGAGGAACCTCGCTTTCCGAGTATGGAGTGTATCCCGCTACCGTGGAAGATTCGGCCGATACGGTACTCCAAACCGGGTTGGATGCAGGACGGGGTATCCTCGTGCTTGTGCTGCGAGTTGTTCAACGGAAAGTCGTGCGTCCTCTTCTGGGGCTGCTGCAGAAGGGCGCCACGCCGGAGAAACTGGCCTGGTCGCTGGCGGTCGGTGCCGCTGTGGGCATCAACCCGTTGCTTGGTTCCACAACGGTGCTTGCGCTGGCGCTAGCTGCGGTCTTTCGTTTGAATGTGGTGGCCTCGCAGATTGCCAATCACGCAGCCTATCCTCTGCAGCTTCTGCTCTTTCCGGTTTGGATCAAGCTCGGCTCGGTTGTTTTTCACACCGCCGGGTTGCCTCTGAAGCGTGCTGCGCTGCTTGATGCCGTGCAGCATCATCCCTGGGCGACCACGCAGGCGTTGTGGACCTGGGAGTGGCATGCGCTCTGCCTCTGGCTGGTAGCCATGTGCATCTGCGTGCCGGTATTTGCCTGGGCGCTTACCCCTGTACTTCGGCGCGCCTCAGGCCGCGTGCACGCTTCGGCACGGCGCTCGCAGACTAGCCTTTGAACTCTTCCACCGGATCGGCCGAGCGCACCCAGGCCGTGTAGATCAGGTCGCGCAGCTCGATGGCGCCGTTTGCCAGGCACTGATCCACAAAAGCGCGTGAAGCCTCCGTGCCCTTTCCGGTGAGTGCTCCGGCTTTCTCAAACTGGTAAACCTCTTCGGCCTGGGTCGTGGTGTGCCGCAGATAGTTCAGGTACTGAGTCCACTCGTCGTCCACCAGCGTGGGTTTTGAGGCTTTCACCAGCGCCGCGACCTCATCCTTATTCGCCGCGCTGATCACAAAGTCGTTCTCAAACTGCCAGTGAATCTTGTGTCCGGTCGTATACCCATTCGGGTTGGCCCCTACCCAGCCGTTGTACTGGACGGAGGTGTGCAGCGGCTGCGAGCCATCGCCCACATAGTGGCCCAGCCAGCCGCAGTCAAACAAAATGGCGACCTCAACCCCGGTGGTGTCTTTCTGCGCTGCTTTCAGGGCACGGTACTCTCGAAAATCCACCTTCAGCCGCTGCCAGATCTCTTCCACCTGCCACGGCTGCAGACCGACCTTCTCCGGCGTCAGCTTCAGGTCCGGATGCGCTGCCTGCGCGGTGGCCAGAGCCCGCAGGAAGTCGAAGCGCTTTCTTGGCAACGGTCCCACCAGATCCGCCATTTCGAGATCGATAAAGTGATCGGCGGCCTGCGTGGAGGCCAGCTCGCTTTCGGCCTTATTGCGCCAGCGGTCCGGCTCCGGTCCCAGGTACTCGATGACCTTCGTCCCTGAGCCGTCACGCACAAACGCGGGAACCTCTGCCGGCAGGTTCTGCGTCGCCAGGCGGTTGATCATCTCATGGCCGTCCGGCCCCCACGCGTTCGCAGGGAAGGCGGCAATCAGGGCAACAGCGGATACGGATGCAACGCGGGCGAGGGCAGAGAAGCGCATGCCGCGAGTATAGCGACAATCAAACGCTTTTCCCTCACACCAGAATCGGCGTCTCCTCCAGTGCAGGCGAGCCGAAGACGCGTCGATAGCGCTCGACAAGCTCCACGGGTCCGAACGCCTTGCCCGGGTTGTCGGAGAGCTTCACCGCCGAAACGCCGTCCGCGCTGGTGATCTTGCACACCAGGGAGACTGGCTCAAAGCTGTTTTCGCCACGCGGGTGGCAACCGCGGAAGTCATTGGTGAGCAGCGTTCCCCAGCCCGCCGAAAAGCGGATTCTCCGGTTAAAGTACTCATGCAGCCGGGCAATCACGTCGGCGTCGAGCCCGTCGGAGGCGATCAGGCGTTTGCCGCGCGGGTCTTCGCCGCGCTTCATCAACCAGCCAATGTACTCATCGCCTGCGACAAACGGGTCTTTGGAGTCCACGCGCTCGCCCGTCCAGCGGGCCGCAAACTGAGGGGCACCGTCCAGAAACTGCGTCGTGCCAAAGGTATCCGGCAGCATAATCAGCAGCTCGCCGCCGTAGGAGCGCTGCCACAGCTCCAGCACGCGGTACTGTGAGTGCCGGAGCTCTTCATCGCTGCCGCGCGAGGCCAGCGCCGCCATCACCATCGGGAGCTCATGAGCGTTGGTGCCAATGGCTTCCAGGTTGTGTTTGTACGCCAGCGCCGTGTTGGAGGTGCCACGCATGCGCACGTCCTCAGGATTGCTGTTCAGGCCGGCAGCCAGCGCCTGAACGCAGTACTCCTGCCACAGGAAGCTGTGGCGGCGGCGGGTTCCGAAGTCCGACAGGCGCAGCCCGGGAACCTTGCGCAGCAGCTCAATCTTGTCCCAGAGCCGGGTCTTGGCCCGGGCGTAGAGCACATCCAGCTCCAGCTCATTCAGCTCGGCCAGCGCGGCACGGGTCTTCAGCTCGCTCACAATGGCCAGCGAGTACACCTCCCACATCGTGACCTCGGTCCACAGTCCGGAGAAGTGGATGGCGAGCTGGCCATCCTGCTCGTGGACCTCGTACTCCGAGAGCCGGTGGTGGTTCTCCAGCCAATCGAGAAACGCGGGCTCGAAGATCTGCCGTGTGCCGTAGAACGTGTTGCCTGCCAGCCACACCAGCTCCGATTTTCTGTAGTGCAGCTCGCGCACATGCTCCATCTGGTCGCGCAACGCCGAGGCCGAGATGCGTTCGGCTAACCGCACCTTGGTCGTACGATTGCGGATCTCGCTGGTAACGTGCACCGCCGGAAAGTTCTTCCAGATGAACTGCAGCATCAGCAGTTTGTAGAAGTCCGTATCCAGCAGCGACCGGACGATGGGATCCAGCTTGAAGTTGTGGTTATGTGCGCGCTCGGCAAAGTTCACGTTCATGGCTAGACCACAAGCCTACGCCAAGAGGGCGGAAAACGTGCTTCGGGGCGGGGAATCTGCCGCGAAAACCGGTATTCTCCGGCTCTTTTCCTGATCTCCGGCCAGCAGGGTCGAAAAGGCCGGAGACCGTAGCGTGAAATTCACAGAATCACCGCGCTATTGCTGGCGTTTCGCGATAAAATCAATGCCGGAATGCCTACCAAAAAAGAACTCCTCACAACCCCGA
>JAPWKG010000030.1 GCA_028283625.1 Acidobacteriaceae bacterium
CTTCCTGGTGCTTCTGCTGAGCCTTTGCATCGTGCTGCTCGCATGCGTCCTCTTCTTCGGGATGAAGCATTAATGCAGGAAACGCACGGCGGCGTACAGGAACTGGCTGACCGCATCCGTCTGGAGCGCGAAACGCCACAAAGAACCCGTCGTATAGAAGTAGTTGTCCTGCTACCTTCCCGCGCATCATCCGGACGCACAGGCATTTCTTGTACACCTCTCATACCTAAGCGCAATCGTGCTGTTTGAGGAGCTCCGTTGATTCCCTACTCCACCCTTGAAGAAGCACACCAACGCATTCACGGTGTTGCGATCGAAACGCCGCTCACGCGGTTTCGCGACAACCTCCTGCTGAAGGATGAATCGAAGCAGCCGATCGGTGCGTTCAAGCTGCGGGGCGCCTACAACATGGTGGCTCAGCTTACGGCCGATCAACTACAGCACGGCGTCATCACGTTTTCCAGCGGCAACCACGCTCAGGGCGTGGCCTATGCGGCGCGTGCTCTGGGAGCCAAGGCTGTCATCGTCATGCCGTCCAACTCTCCGCAGGTCAAAATCGACGCCACGCGCGCGCTCGGCGCCGAAGTAGTTTTCGTCGGCCCAGCCAGCCTGGAAAGAAAGCTCAAGGCCGAGGCTCTGGCTCGCGAACACGGGTACACCATCATTCCCCCGTACGATGACGAGCGCATCATTGCAGGCCAGGCCACCTGCGGCCTTGAAATTCTGAAACAACTGGGATGGAACGAGCAGAGCAGGTCAGAAGACGCGCTGATTCTCTCGCCGGTCTCCGGCGGCGGACTCCTCTCCGGCGTCTCCACAGGCATCAAGCAAATGTGCGCAGCCCGGCAATGGCAGGCGCCTCCGGTCTGGGGAGTCGAACCAGAGCTCGCCGCCGACGCTGCCGAGTCTTTCCGCACACGAACGCTGGTGGAGTGGCCCGCAGAGAAGACTACCCGCACGCTCGCCGATGGTCTGCGGACGCAATCGCTCGGGCAGAAAAACTTTGAGCACATTCTGCGTTTCACAGACGGCATTGTCACCGTGAGCGAAGCTGAACTCCGCCTTGCGCTTGGTCGCATTCTGCGCGAAACGAGCATCGTTGCAGAGCCTTCAGGCGCGGTCACGCTTGCCGCCGCTCTCTTCCACGGCTCTCAGCTGCCCACTGCGCGGCGAATCGTCGCCATCGTAAGCGGAGGCAACATTGACCCGCAGCTACGTGCAGAGATCCTCGCGGAACCGGCAACCCCAACAACCGTCTAAGCTGATGAGGACACATACGCCCTAAACCTTGCGTGACAGGAAGGAAGCCCGATGACCAAGAGACGACTTCTGGCTGCGGTAATACTCTGCTGCACCACAGCGCTTGCCCAACAGAAGACGGATCCACGCGATCAGGCGGGCTATGACCGCGCCAATCGTGCCACCGTCCTGCACGTCGCCAACGTGTATGTCACTGCGGACTCCGGTGCGCCGCCTATCACGCAGGTCACACCCGGTCACGAGATTGTCCTCAGCGCGCGCAACGGAAACTGGGTGAACGTCTTTGCCAACACCGACAGCAAGGAAGACGCAGACCCCGACTCCAAGCCAGCGTTCGAAGACCCGGAAAATAATCCAGACCCAAGCTCAGGCTGGATTCGTGACAAAGGGATCGTCTCGCCGCAGACGCCACACGGAGACGAGATTCTCTACGGAGCCGCGGCCGAGATGGAAGCACAGGCCATGCAACCGCATTCGCCCAAGGGGGCCGCTTCAGCCGCACACCTGCTCTATCGCCGCGT
This sequence comes from Acidobacteriaceae bacterium, assembly GCA_028283625.1. GTDB lineage: Bacteria > Acidobacteriota > Terriglobia > Terriglobales > Acidobacteriaceae > Granulicella. The sequence continues at coordinate 1,782 of JAPWKG010000030.1, forward strand.
AGGCGACTACTTCCCGGACTCGCCGTTTGCGGCCGAAGCGGCTTTTCGCTCCGCGGACGTACGCTGGCAGTTGGACAAGCTCGACAGCAGCGACCTGCCCAGCACGCATGAGATGGACGCGATTCTGCGCCCGCAGCTCTATGAAGGGGAACTGAAGTCCGTCATCAAGCGCTACCCGCACACCCCGCAGGAAGCGCGCGCTGCGTTTGATCTGCTCGACAACAAGCTCTGCGGCGACTGGCAGGGGCTGCCGAAGTGCCCCGAGCTTGAAACCGCGCTTTACATGAAGTACGCCGACCGCTACCCCGACGGCCCGAAGACCGCCGAGGCCCTCTATGACGCGACGTACCGGCAGGGCGTGCTGGTCACCATGTACGCCGTTGACTCCAACCAGAAACGCGCCGATGCCGCAAAGCGCGACTGTCAGGATTTCGCGAATGAGCTCTCCAGACGATTTCCCAAAAGCGACTTCGCCGCGCGCGCGCAGAGCATTGCCTTCCGCGTCGCGCAGAATATCCCCATCTATGGCAGCGACCGCGATTAGTTCTTTTGCTGCGGAACAACCCTCGTTTTCCTGCGTAGCATCGTAGGTATCGTTCTATTTACCCGATCCTGAAGAACGAGCCTCTACAATTTCCTTATGCCGCTTCTGAAAGTTCTCGTCCTCGCTGTGGTGCAGGGCCTTGCCGAATTGCTTCCTGTTTCAAGTTCCGCGCACGTCGTTGTCGCGGAGAAGCTGATGGGACTGGACCCGTCATCCCCCGCGATGACCCTGGTACTGGTCATGCTGCACACCGGAACCATGTTCGCGGTGATCGCGTACTTCTGGAACCAGTGGAAGCGCGCCTACTTTTCCACCGGAGACGCGTTTGCGCGCTTTGCGATTCGCGCCGTATGGGCCACGGCACTGACCGCGGCCATCGGCTACCCGATCATCAAGGTGATTGAAAAGACCGCGTTCAAGGGCATGCCCAAGGCCGAGATCGAGATGCTCTTCTCGCGGCTCGATCTGGTCGGTGCTGCGCTGCTGGTCGCGGGCCTCCTGATTCTCTTCGCCGGGCTCAAAGAGCGCGACGATGAAAAGCGAACCGTGCTGGCCTACGAGCGCGCCGCATCCCGCTCCGGAGACAATGTCACCTTTTCGCAAGCCGGATGGATGGGCGCCGTACAGGGGCTCTGCCTTCCCTTCCGCGGATTTTCACGCTCTGGTGCGACGATCTCCACAGGGATGCTGGCCGGGGCAAACCGGGAACGCGCAGAACGCTTCTCCTTCGCACTGGCAGTGATTCTCACGCCTCCGGTGATCCTGCGCGAAGTCTTGCGCCTGCTCAAAGCCTCGCACGAGGCGGCAGCAGCCGGGACCCCACTCGATCTGCATGCCAATATCGCCGTATCGCTCATCGGCATGGTGCTTTCCTTCTTCGCGGGCCTGGCAGCCTTGCGCTGGCTAAGCTCCTGGCTGGAGAACGGACGCTGGTGGCTCTTCGGCGTTTATTGCATGGTCGCCAGCGGCGTCGTCTTCTTCCTGCATCATCTCGGCTACTAGACCGCTCCGCTTTTCGCACTTTGCCTATTTGGCTGGCCGCAACGGCCAGCCAAAATGCTTTTCTGGGCTCTGAAAACGGAATTTCCCTTTGGAAGGGCTAGGCTTCTGTGACTTCTCCAGAGGAGATAAGGTTCTGGCAAACGTAGTCGTGTGAGCTGTTTACATGCGCTTGCTGCTCAGCCAGCAAATGCCTCACCGGCGAGGGAAGATCCTCTTCGAGCGCATCTTCATAGGCATGGCGAGCGATCTCCTCGCCGTGCTCCGCAGTGCGCAACAGGCTTTGGTCGTCAGCCCCAGCCATGGCTTTTATATCGCCCCAGATACGATGCAGCGTTCCGCCCAACGACACCGCGACCCGGACATCCGCTAAGCCGACACGATGCAACTCATTTTCCAGCTCCGCGCGGAAGTTGGCGCGCTTCAGGCTCTCGGCCAGGAAATAACGCCGAAGCGTCTCATCCTGAAGATGCTCTCCGATATGAGCCAGCCCATTTTGGGCGTCCTGCAGAGACTGGACGACGTATAAGAGCACCTCGACCATGCTTCTCTGCTTAATGATTCCTTCAACACCATCCGTCATTACAACCACCCTCACGGCGAAATGAAACGGTTCTCCACTCACAGGAGACGCGTCGGATGGACCGGAACAACCACAGACCTCCGATCCTTTTCGCAGCGTCTCAGCGCGTGCCTCTCATCAGCACTTCTGTGCAGTTGCCTTGCTGCTTCCCTAAGAAAGATGCGTCCGCAAAAAGAACGTTTGCCCTTATCCCTGAGCAGTTTGCCGGGGTTTTGAGCCGATCAAAGCCTGGAAACCAGAATTTCAGCAGGGCGTGTCAAGGCTGGTTCCCGCCCAGAAGCCCACGGGAACCCCTGCCTTAGCGTGAAAAAATGGAATTGCTCTGGTGGTTTACGAAGTCTGGCGCGCTGCGCTGCTCCTTTGCAGTGACTGCGCCTTTTCGCGTCCTCGCTAGGAACCTTTGCCCATGAGACCGCAACGACTTGTCTATGCCCCCACCCGCAGCCGCCGCCTGAACGAGATGTTTGGCCTATGCGTGTTGGCAGCGGCCGGCCTCCTTCTTCTCGCACTCGCTACCTATACGCCCTCTGACCCCTCCTTCAATACGGTTGGAGGCACGGCGGGACTACACCCGGCACATAACTGGATAGGCATTCTCGGTGCCTACACCAGCGACCTGCTGCTGCAGATCTTCGGTGTATCCATCTTCGTTCTGCCCCTTCTTCTCGTCCGTGTCGGCGTGAGCTGGATGCGCTCCCGGGCAGTTGGGGCATGGCTGGCGAAGTGGGCGGGCCTTCTGCTCTGGCTTCTCTTTGCCCCCACGGCGATCTACCTGCTGCCAGGACATATGCTTTGGCGCCATGCGCTGCCGCTCTCCGGCGTGGAGGGCCGCATGGTGGCCGATGGGTTGGTGCATCTGCTGAATATGCCCGGCGCCATCACCGTTACCTCGCTGATGGTGGCGCTCTCGCTCTACCTGTCCACCACGTTTCTGCTCGCCATGGCGCGTGAGTGGTTTCATGAGCACTTCAGCTTTATCGGAAAGTCCCGTACCCAGTGGAGTCACTGGCGTGAGCGGCGCAAGAACCCCGGAACCGACAACGCAGACAATGATCTGGAAGCTCGGCGTGGCCGCGTAGCGGACGAGCTGAAGACGGAAGAGACAGCCGAGCAGCACGAGAGAAACCGGAACTCGCTCTTTGCCGGATTGATGAATCTCTTCCGCCGCAAAAAGGCGGTGGCAGAAGAGGAAGAGAACCTCGAAGACCACAACAATAGCCACAACGAGCCGCCTTCGGTATGGGACTCCATGCCGCGCACCATTGCCGACGCGGCTCCGACTACCGCTCTCGGCGCCGCCGCCGCCGCTGCGGCTCCCTTTGCCGCACAACTGGCCGCAGCCGCCGCGCCAGTGCACGAAGCGGAACTCCCGTTCAGCGACGCCTTCACTCCTTCCATGAACGAGGAGCAGGAGCCTGTGATCGACGACGGATGGCTGGACGCTCCAGAGCGCGCCAGCTTCGGCCGCAGCATCATGGAGCACATCGATATTCCTGAGCCGCCTCCGGCACGCATTCCGGTCAGCGAACCACTGCGTCCACAGCTGGTCAAATCGGCCCCGTCCGCAGAAGAGCTCGCCCCACCGCCCCCGCCGCGCCGCATCGTGGCTGCGCCGGAGCCTCCTCCCATGCCTTCCCCTGTTGCGGATCTGCGTGACCAGAACATCGCCTTTGGCAAACGTGCCGATGCGGATGTTCGTTCCATGACGATTCATCCAAAGTCCATCCACGGCTTCAAGCTCCCTCCGAGCTCCCTGCTCTACCACAATGAAGAACAGACCATAGTGCGCGAAGATCAGCTTCGAGACGAAGCGCGCATCCTGGTGGAGAAGTGTGCGGAGTTCGGCGTGCAGGGGCACGTAGAACAGATCAACCCCGGCCCTGTCGTCACCACGTTTGAGTTCAAGCCGGACTCGGGCGTGAAGTACTCCAAGGTGACCGGACTGGCCGACGATCTCTGTCTTGCCATGGCCGCCGAAAGCGTACTCATCGAACGCATGCAGGGCAAAAGCACAGTAGGAATTCAGGTTCCGAACACGCAGCGCGAAACGATCTGGCTGCGCGATGTGGTGGAGTGCGAATCGTTTGCGCAGTCACGCTCACGGCTCGCGATTGCACTGGGCAAAGACATCAACGGGGCCATTGTGACCGCTGATCTCGCCTCCATGCCGCACGTACTCATCGCAGGCTCAACCGGCTCGGGTAAATCGGTTGCGATCAACGCCATGATCATGAGCGTGCTTTTCAAGTCCACGCCCGAGCAGGTGCGCATGATCCTCGTCGATCCCAAGCGTGTGGAGCTTGGCATGTACGAAGGGATCCCGCACCTCTTCACGCCAATCATCACCGAAGCCAAGCAGGCCGCCAATGCGCTGCGCAATGCGGTCAAGGAGATGGAACGCCGCCTGAAGCTGCTGGCCGCAAACCACGTTCGCAATATCGACCAATTCAACAAGCTCTTCGATAGCGGCTCAGAGTACCTGTTTGAAGACGTCAACCAGGAACCACTGCCCTACATCATGATCATCATCGACGAGCTGGCAGACCTGATGATGCTCGATCGCGCCAACGTGGAAGAGTCCATCACGCGACTGGCCCAGATGGCGCGTGCCGTCGGCATCCATCTCGTGCTTGCTACGCAGCGCCCATCGGTCGATGTCATCACCGGCCTGATCAAAGCCAACGTGCCTACGCGTATGAGCTTCCGGCTCGCAACCAAAACGGACTCCCGCACCATCATCGACTCCAACGGCGCGGAAAGCCTGCTGGGTCGGGGCGACATGCTGTACCTCCCCCCAGGCACCAGCCGCCTGCAGCGAGTACACGCTCCGTTCGTCACCGAGAAGGAGATCTCCGCGGTAACGGAGTTCTGGCGTGCACAGGGCGAAGCGCAGTACGCAGAAGGGTTCCTCGAAGGCCCCAAGGATGAAAAGGGTGACGGCTCTGGTTCGGCCAATGATGGCGAAGATAGCGATCCAATGTTCGACGATGCGGTTCGGCTCGTGTACGAGTTCGGCAAAGCATCCACGTCCCTGCTGCAGCGCCGCCTGCGCATTGGGTATGGCCGTGCGGCCCACCTGGTCGACATGATGGAGCGCGATGGCCTGGTTGGCCCAGCCGACGGCTCAAAACCACGCGAGATTCTCAAGCGCCCGGACTACTTCAACGAAGTAGACTCGGCCATGCACTAAACGCCACATCGCACCCCCTCTGCAGCAAGGGCTCTGAGATAACTCTCAGAGCCCTTGCTGCAGAGCAGTGGTCGTTACTTCTGTGAGCTCAACCAGCGCCGTACGTCGGCACGTAATGTCTCATAGCTGGGTTCCTGCTTGTAATGGCGGACGGTGCCGTGTCCCTTGCCCGTATACCAGTTCAAGGCGAATTCGGTGAAGAGTGTGTGAGGCGCCGTATCTTTGCCGATGGTCACCTGCTCGTCGCGCTTGAGCGCGGAGGTGGCAGCGGCGGCGGGCTCCAGCGAAATGTACTCCTCCACCTTGCCCTCCGGCGTAAAGTGCTCGAAGTTGTACCGGGTCTCTGAACGTCCCACGGGAACGTAGTACTCACGCACGAGCCACTGCTTGCCCTTGAGATCGAAGCTGTCGATCAGATCCGACTCCTGCGGGGTAATGTTCGCCGCGCCACGCTCGCGTGCGCCACGCAGCACGGCCCGCTCGCGATCAAACTCCTCCCAGCGGCCGAGCTTGGCTTCAATGAGCACAAGATCCTTATGCGCGGGCCACAGATCGGGCTGAATCGCAACGGCTTTACGGTCCTGAATCTCCGCTGCCTCATAACGATGCTCCGCAAGGTCTACATTTCCAAGACCGTAAGGCGCACGCGCATCTTCAGGATGCTTGGCCGCATAGTCAGCATACAAAGCGCGAGCCTGCTCATACTGCCGGGCAGAGAGAGCCTCACGCGCTTCAGCCAGAGGCGCAGGCAAAGGGCTCTGCGCCAGCAAGGGCAGCGAGACGAAACCGACAGCAAGGGCACGGGGAAACAAGGGCATCAGACGCAACACATCCTCTACGTTAGACGATTCCCGCACGAAGAGGTGAACGCAAGCGAACAGCTATACCGAAGGATGCGAGAAGATGCGCTTGATCGTAGCCAAAGCCGTGGCCCCCGCAAAAGCGACAACCGCCAGCAACATGACCCACAGCACGCCTTGATGACGCTCTCGAAAGCTGCGTTGGTCCTGCCGGGGTTGGAACGCCGGATTCTGCTGCTCGGCTCCCAGCAACGCCAGCTCGCTCGGCTGCGTGGCTCTAAAGCTTGCGGCGTACTCATAGGACGGCGCGGAGAGTCCTGGATCGCCGTATCGCAACACATAGCGGCGCCCCGCCTCTGCGGCAAAACATAGCCGCCGCTCCCGCATAAGAAGCTGTATGGAACGCAGAGGCAGCGGAGACAGCGTGCCGTTATGCACCGTGACCTCCACCGTTGCGGGAACGCGCAGATTCGCCCCCATCACCGCATCGACCGAGAGACGTTGCTGGCTGATGGAAGCAGCTCTCTGCTGCAGCAACGGTGGCAGCGCCATCTTTTCGCGCGAGATCGTGCCGCTGGCACTCTCCACCTCGCCCGTCTTCTTCGACGAGCCCGCAGGCCATGCGCTCACACTGAGCTCGCGGGCAAAGTTCTCCTGCCTGCCGGTATTGAGCTCGACCGCAACGCGCTCCAACGGAACATGCGCGGGCAAAGATAGGCGAACCGTCTGATCGTTCCCGCTTCGCTCAATCTGAGAGCTCATACTCACCGGCGTGTAGAGGACCTGCGCTTCGCGGCTGGGCAGAACACTGGCTCCCTGAACGACCTCTGCAGGCAGATGGAGCACAGCTCCCTGCAATGTCGCAAACTGCAACGCAACGTGCAGCTCCGGCATGGTCGTTTCCGCAAGCTGCAGTGAAGTCGAACGAGCCTGCTTCCTCGAAGTCAGGTCAAAGAGTGCAAAACTGCCCAGCTTCTCCCACGGTGAGCCTGCATCTCTGCGTCCGGTCACCTCTGCCACGGCAAAAAAGTCTTTGGCGTCAAGCTGCAGATCCAGCTCGCTGTACGGCCTCGAAGGCATTCCTAGATCAAATGCAACATGGTCACCCTGCACCGCACGGCCGCGCAGCAGTGCGGGCACAGGCTCCTGCCCCGCACTGGAGTTTTCCGTAAGCGCATAAGGCTGCTCCTGTCCATCGGCAAAGAGACGAAGGTCCTGCGCGCCACGCGAGTCCGCGTGGGCAAACACTGCGGCGTCCAGCCGCACACAGGCGGTCGTCTCAGCCTGCGCCGGAAGCGTGATGCTGCGCTCGTAACGAAGAGAGTGCGAAAGCGCATTCTGCGCCACAGGAGGAGCGGAAAACGCCTGCAGAATGGCCACTAAGCCCACCCACCCGAACGTTTTCATGCCGACAGCTCCTGCACTTGCGCAGGGCGGCGCGCAGAGAGCGATCGATGAGCCAGGTCCAGCATCTCCCCCTTACTGTACGTGAACAATCCGGTGCTCCTTCGTCAAAATGTCACACAAAAGTTGCACCGTCGCGAGCTAACTCCTATTCTCAACAAGAGATGGCTCAACCGCTTCGCATTCTCGTAGTCGATGACGACCCGGTCATGCGCGAACTTCTCGACGCGCTGCTGGGCATCGCCGGCCATGTGGTCACCACGCTCGACTCCGGCGACGGTGCCGTGAGCCTACTGGAGACGCAGCGTTTCGATGCGGTTTTAACCGATCTGCACATGCCTGGCCTACAGGGCAAGGAACTCGCCGCGAGGCTGCTCAAAGACCGCGCTCCCGGCACGCTGCTGGTAGGCATGAGCGGCAGTTTCCCCAGCGAAGAGGAAAAGAGGCAGCTTGACTGCTTTCTGCAGAAGCCGTTTACGCCCGAGCAGTTCAACGCTGCCATTGAAGCCGCACGACGCCGAACAACGCAGCCGCCTGCGCTCAGCCCTCGCACTCCCAGCACCCCGGTCATTCTGGACGACGAGGTCTTTCTCCGCCTGCGGGAGACTCTGCCCGCCGACTCGCTGGAAGGTCTTTACCAGCTGACTCTGGGCGATGTGCACGAGCGCGTCACGCGCATTCGGGCTGCCGGAGCCTTACAGGACACCGAGACCGTCCGCACCGAAGCACACGCGATCAAAGGGGGCTCCGGCATGGTGGGCGCCTCAGAGATCTATCACCTCGCCACGGAACTCGAGCGTCATCCCGACGCATGGGAGATTCCCCTCACCAAGATGGAGCTGGCCTGCACGCGCTTGAAGGGTATGCTGGACTCCAGACTTCGCACGGAAAGATGATCCCCCACGCTGCAGGCTCTCGCAGTCTGTTGAGAACATTTAGCCTGAATCGACGAGGAAGACGCTGACCGCTTATGGCGACTGTAAAAAAAAGCACAGGAAAGACAATCAACTCCACCGTTCGCATTGTCGTGGCAGATGATCATCCTGTCGTCCGTTTTGGCGTGAAGAACATGCTCATGAACGAAGACGGCTTTGAAGTTGTTGGCGAAGCCGCCGACGGCGAACAGGCGATCACGGAAACGATCGAGCTCGAGCCGGATATTCTTCTTCTCGACATGCAGATGCCCAAGCTGCCCGGGCTGGAGGCTATGCGTGCGATTATGTCGCGCGCTCCACGCGTCAAGATCGTTCTCCTGACCAGCACCATTACGCCGCAGCAGGTCATCGAAGCCCTGCAGATCGGCGCACGCGGTATTGTGCTCAAAGACTCCGTCGCCGCGGACCTTGGCGAAAGCCTGCGCGCGGTGCTCAGCGGCGATTACTGGATCGGCGGCCAGCGCGTGGCCAACCTGCTGGCTGCGCTGCATGACCTGATGCAGCAGGCTGCCGCCGCTCCCGAGAAGAAGACCTACGGGCTGACACCGCGCGAGCTTGAGGTCGTGCAATGCATCGTCGAAGGCTGCTCGAACAAGGACATCGCCAAGCAGTTCACGATCTCCGAAGAGACCGTAAAGCGCCACCTGTCCAACATCTTCGATAAGACCGGTGTCTCGACTCGCTTGGAGCTGGCGTTATTCGCCATCAGCCACAAGCTGGTCGATATCGAAAAGTAATTCGCCGGGTTCACGCACATACAATAGGGGCATGAGTGAAGAACTGCTTGACGTCCTCGTTATCGGTGCCGGCCCTACAGGGATGGCGTGTGCGATCGATGCGCAGAACATGGGTTTCCGTGTAGCGCTGGTCGATAAGGGCTGTCTAACGAACTCGCTCTTTCACTACCCGGCAAACATGACCTTCTTCACCACGCCGGAACTGCTCGAGATCGGCAACATGCCGTTTCCTTCGACTAACCAAAAGCCGACGCGCGGCGAAGCTCTTGAGTATTACCGCAAAGTCGCCCAGCACTACAATCTGGACGTTCGCCAGTATGAGCGTGTCGTGCGGGTTACCGGCAGCGACGGCGACTTTTCCGTGCATACGGTGGACCGCTTTGAGCGCGAACTGGTGCACAGGACACGCAAGCTGATCGTCTCCACCGGCTACTATGATCTGCCGAACTATCTGAACGTCCCGGGCGAAAAGCTCGCCAAGGTTGCGCACTATTACAACGAGCCACATCCGTTCTACGGTCAGGATGTCCTGATTGTTGGCGGTAAGAACTCAGCCGCGATTGCAGCGCTTGAGCTCTGGCGCCACGGCGCGCGCGTCACGCTCGTTCATCGCGGGAAAGAGCTGCACAACCATATCAAGTACTGGATCAAGCCGGATATCGAAAACCGTATCAAGAACGGCGAAGTGGCAGCGTACTTTGAATCAGTAATTACCGGCATTGGCGAAGACACCGTGACGCTGCATACGCCGGAAGGCGAAAAGGTGTTGCCGAACAACTTCATCTTTGCGCTGACGGGCTACCGTCCGGACTTCACCTTCCTCGAGTCTCTCGGCGTCAAACTGGATGCCAACAACGCACGCTGCCCGGAGTGCAGCCGCGAAACGCTGGAGTCCAACGTGCCCGGCCTTTACCTCGCAGGCGTCGTGGTGGCCGGCGAACGCACCAATGAAGTCTTTATCGAGAACGGCCGTTTTCATGGTGCGCTGATCGCAGCCGACCTAGCGGCGAAGCTCGGGAACCGCAACGTCGAGAAGCCCGTAGCTCCCGCCTATACGGTAGCCGCAGAGTAAGTTGGACGATGATCGGCAACGTGCGCGCTCTGAACCGCCGTTGCCGAATTACCATGGATGCCGAAGGAAACCGCCTCCATGACCACCATTCAACAGGACGACTTCATCGAGAGTGTACGAGCTGCGCTCCAGTACATCAGCTTCTACCACCCGGTCGATTACATCGAGAACCTGACTCGAGCCTACGAGCTGGAGCAGTCGCCTTCTGCCAAGGATGCCATCAAGCAGATCCTGGTCAACTCGCGCATGTGCGCTGAGGGCCATCGTCCGATCTGTCAGGACACTGGCATCGTGACCGTCTTCATCAAGCTCGGCATGGAGTGCCACTTCGCCAAAGGCGAAGCCCCCGCAACCATGACGCTACAGGAGATGTGCGATCAGGGCGTGCGCGAGGCGTGGCTCGACCCCGATAACAAGCTCCGCGGCTCAATCCTTGCCGACCCGGCCTTCTCGCGCAAGAATACGCGCGACAATACCCCCTGCGTCGTCGAAGTCTCGCTTGTGCAGGGCAATACGGTAGACATTACGGTTGCAGCAAAGGGCGGCGGTTCAGAGGCCAAGTCCAAATTCGCCATGCTGAACCCCTCCGACTCGATTGTGGATTGGGTGCTGAAAACCGTTCCGACAATGGGCGCAGGCTGGTGCCCACCGGGCATGCTCGGCATCGGCATTGGCGGCACGGCGGAGAAAGCCATGCTGCTGGCCAAGCAGGCCTTGATGGACCCGATCGACATGCAGGAGCTCAAAGCTCGCGGTCCGAAGAACAACCTTGAGAAGTTGCGCATCGAGCTCTATGACAAGGTAAACGCACTTGGCATCGGAGCTCAGGGGCTCGGGGGCTTGACCACCGTTCTCGATGTAAAGATTCTCGATTGGCCCTCGCATGCAGCGAATCTCCCCGTCGCCATGATTCCGAACTGCGCCGCAACACGCCATGCGCACTTCGTGCTGAAAGGCGAGGGACCGGTGTATATCGATCCGCCTTCGCTCGAACACTGGCCATCCATGACCTATGAAGCCCACGGCGGTAAGCGTGTAAACCTGGACACTCTAACGCACGAAGAGATCAAGAGCTGGAAGCCGGGCGATGTCCTGCTCCTGAACGGCAAGCTCCTCACGGGACGCGATGCCGCGCATAAGCGCCTTACCGAGATGCTTTCCCGTGGCGAAACACTTCCCGTCGACTTCACCAACAAGCTCATCTACTACGTTGGTCCGGTCGACCCGGTACACGGCGAGGTAGTCGGCCCCGCGGGCCCGACCACGGCTACGCGCATGGACAAGTTCACGCGTCAGATGCTGGAGCAAACCGGACTGCTCGGCATGGTGGGCAAGGCGGAGCGCGGCGAGCAGGCTATCGAGGCCATTCGTGACAATCAGGCCATCTACCTGATTGCGATCGGAGGTGCCGCCTACCTCGTCTCCAAGGCGATCAAGCACTCCCGGCTCATGGCGTTTGAAGATCTCGGCATGGAAGCCATCTACGAGTTTGATGTTGTCGATATGCCCGTCACCGTCGCCGTGGATACGAAGGGCGACAGCGTTCACATTACAGGTCCAGCAGAATGGAAAGAAAAGATCGCTCACTCCATGGCGCTGGGTGAAGTCGCCATACTGAATCAGTAGCAAGCCTTTCTAATAGTGAACTTTGCACCAAAAGGTTGCCCGCGAAGAAGATTCTTTCGCGGGCATCGTTTTGTTTGCAGCACCGCATCCATGTCTGATACGTGACTGTGCGCCTGCCCACGATCCACGATCAGCAAGCCCATTCGCGCTAACACCCGTTTTCGTCAGGAGAAAACACCATGAAGCTCCGTACGACCCAACGCGCTGCGATGACTCTTTCCGCGGCCGCGCTCTTCTCTCTCTTCCCTGTTCTCGCTCACTCTCAGGAAGCCAACCCGACCACGATCGCTCCCGGCGCCCAACAAGGCACGGTCATCGCTCAGGGTAAGGATGGCCTATACATCTACCATGTGAAGGTCGTGGAACGCGATCTCGATGCGGTGAACTATCTCAACCGCTCCGGCGCCACAAAGATCGGCTTCGACGGCACGAACCTTATGCCGAACGCACACGGCGAAGCCAAGGTAGATGCGGTCACCGGCAAGACGAATATCTCCGTGAGCTTCAAGGGCCTTACCCCGGCCAATGGCTTCGGAGCGGAGTACCTGACCTATGTTCTGTGGGCAATCTCCGCGGACGGACGACCGCAGAACCTGGGCGAGCTTGAACTTTCCGGCGACAAAGCCAGCCTGAACGTCAGCACCTCATTCCAGTCCTTCGGCCTCATCGTTACGGCGGAGCCTTACTTTGCTGTTTCGCAGCCGAGCGATGTCGTTGTGCTGCAAAACGTCTTTACCGACAAGACGCAGGGCATCCTGCAGCATGTAAATATCCACTACTCGCTGCTGCCCAAGGGGCTATACGCCAACACCAACGGCGCGAAGAGCGTCGAAGATCCGATCACAGATCGAGAGCACTACCCTCTGGCGTTGTATGAGGCTCATAACGCCGCTCGCATCGCGCTGGCCGCAGGCGCAGAGCAATACGCACCGGACATCGTAAAACGTATGCAGGTGAACCTGAAGAATGCAGACGACATGCAGCATGCCAAGAGCCGCGATGTAAAGATGATCTTTACCGAAGCGCGCGAAGCAACGCAGCGCGCAGAGGATGCGCGTCTTGTAACGCTGCGCAAGCAAGCAGCGGAACGGCAGCAGGCGGATCGCGATGCACGCGCGAACGCTGAAGCACAGGCAAACGCGGCACAGGCGCAGGCAGATGCCGCCGCAGCGGCAAAGGCCCAGGCCGATGCAGACCGTGCCCGAGCCGAAGCAGAGGCCGCCAAGGCTCAGGCTCAGGCAGATGCCGCACGCCAGGATGCGGCCTCCACGCGCGAAAAGCTTCGCTCGCAGCTCAACTCCGTTCTGGCCACCAGCGAAAACGCGCGCGGCCTGATCGTGAACATGGATGACGTGCTGTTTGATACCGGCAAGTACACACTGAAGCCCGCAACGCAGGTCTCGCTGGCCAAGGTGGCGACGATTCTGCAGCTCTATCCCGATCTGAAGGTACACGTGGAGGGCTATACCGACTCCGTTGGAAGCGATCAGTACAACCAGACGCTGAGCGAAAATCGCGCAAACGCCGTGAAAGACTTCCTGACGCAGAACGGTGTTCCAGCAGATAACGTCACCTCGCAGGGCTATGGCAAAACCCACCCTGTTGACGACAACTCCACCGCTGCGGGTCGTGCAAAGAACCGACGCGTCAATCTGGTCGTCTCCGGCGATGCGATTGGCGTAAAGGAATCGACACCCGACGATCAGCAATAAACTTGCTGGTTCCGGCATTCGGAGGAACAATAAAAGGGCTGCACTTCGGTGCAGCCTTTTTATCTCAGAAGATCTCTTTCAAGGATTGGAACGAGCGTGGGAATTTCTCTCAAGGGCAAGCGAGTATTTGTGACCGGCGCCAGCGCCGGTATCGGTGAAGCAACAGCAAAGGAGTTCGCCAAGCAGGGAGCGAGCATTCTGCTCTGTGCCCGGCGCCTCGATCGCCTCAAAACCATGGAGCCCGAGCTGCGAGCTCTAGGCGCACCAGACGTATATAGCTTCGAGCTCGACGTAACCGACCGCGACAAGGTGGAAAGCTCGCTGACCTCTCTGCCGGGGCAATGGGGCGAGATCGATGTTCTGGTCAATAACGCCGGCCTGAGCCGCGGCCTGAACAAGATCTACGAAGACGACATCGATAACTGGGAAGAGATGATCAACACCAACGTCAAGGGTCTGCTGTATGTGACGCGCGCCGTTGTTCCCGGCATGGTGGCACGCGGTCGCGGACATGTCATCAGCCTCGGCTCAATCGCAGGCCAGCAGGCTTACCCCGGCGGCGGTGTGTACTGCGCAACCAAAGTCGCGGAGCGCTTCATCTCCGACGGCTTGCGGATCGACCTGAACGGTACTGACATTCGCGTTACAACGGTTGATCCTGGCATGGTCGAAACCGAGTTCAGCAAAGTGCGTTTCCACGGGGACGAGCAGCGTGCGGCAAAAACCTATGCCAACATTCAACCGTTGCTCGCTGAAGATATTGCCGACGCCATCGTCTGGGCGGCCACTCGTCCCGCTCACGTTTGCGTGCAATCCATTCTGCTCTGCCCCAACGCACAGGCCAACACCTACGTCGTTTCACGCAAGGCGTAAGCTACGCCTGCACAAAAAACGCGATCCGAAGCCGGAGCTTCGGATCGCGTTTTTCTGTACAGCGAAAAGTGCTCACTTGCTCCGCACGGCAATCACTTCCACTTCCAGCAAGCCCCAGGGGACAACCAGTCCTGCAACCTGCACGGCAGAACGTGCAGGCTTATTGGGCTGCTCCGCCGTTCCGAAGAAACGGGTATAACTTGCCTGCAAGCCGGGGAAGTCCATCTTGCCGCCCTTCGCAGGGTCACCCACAAGAAAAACCGTCATCTTCACGACATCCTTCATCTCCAACCCCTGCGCACGCAGCGATGCCTGAATTTTCGTGAAGACACTCAGCGCCTGCGCCTGCGTGTCGCCATACACAGGTGCGGCACCTTTGGCCACAGCGTCAGCGTTCGCAGGGCTCGCGACCTGACCGGAAAGGTAATAAGTATCCCCGGCCCAGACACCGGTCGCAATCGGCATCTTCTCATCCGGCTGAATATGCTTGACCGTGGTCTGTGCGCCTGCGCTTGCAGCCAGTAACGGCAGGCAGAGTATCCATGCGGCGATTTTCATTCTTCCTCCTCCTTTGATCGGTACGTGGTGCGTCTACCCTTGCTTCCCGGCAGAACGAGTCTTCTGCACCCGCTCATTCAACAAGGCAATTACGCGATGCGAGCTCTCCGCAGCTCCCTCCTGCCAACCAACGATGTGGCTCAGGTGGTCCCCAGAAAAATAGATCGGCCCATCGGGCTGCAACAGCTGCTCGTAATTCGGATTGCCTTTATGAATCAGGCGCGGCGCTGAAGAGGCGGCGCCCTGCGAGACAGCCGATGCATTGCGAAGCTGGCCAGCACCGTAGCTGTCGATCCACGAGCCTTCGTTGTAGCGGACAAGGCCCCAGTTCACATACATCGGTTTTTCCAGCTCGATGCCATATCCCGGATGCAGGCGCTCAATCGTCTTACGGCTCTCTTCAAACTTCTGCGAAAGCGTCATCGTCTTCAACGGCGTCACGTGCTCTTCCGTGTACCCGGAGACAAAAACTCCGCGCTCTGAGAAGAATCCTTCCGAAGGAAACCAGACCGGGCTGCAGCCCTGGCTGACGAACTCCAGGCCACCATAGATGTTGAAGTCCTGCTCCCAGAAACGACGGCTCTCCCAGGCGATCTTGTACGCATCCCCGTATGTGCTCTGCTCGATGACGCTTTTAAACTCAGGGCTGAAATCGTTATTCGTTTTCTTCAACACGGAAAGCGGCATGGTACAGATGCAGTAATCCGCCTCGACCTGCTGGGCAGCGCTGTGTTGCGTATATTCCACACGAACACCGTTGGCAGTCTTGCGGATCGCCGTCACCGGCGCTTCAAAACGAACCAGGTCTCCCAACGCCTTTGCAAAGGCATAGGGGATGCGATCCATGCCTCCCACCGGCTGGAACATCGTCGCCTGCCAATCAAAGGTCTCCTCAAAGAGCATGCCGTTCCAGAAATTCGCATCCAGCAGCGTGTGCATGTCCAGCGGCTGCGAGAGTTCACCCTCTACATCGCCTGCGCCAGGAGCGACCTTGTAGCCTGCGCGATCGGAGCCGACATACTTGTCGGCAGAGTCCAGCGGCCCGTAAAGACGCAGAAACTCCAGCATGCGCTCGCGATCCTGCTTGGAAAGCTCCTGATCGAGTGCACCGCCACGAATACTCTTCGAGAGCAGCTCCGAGACATGGCCACGCGTATCATTAATCGCCTGACGCTGCACCACCGGCCTTCCGCCATTGGCCTGATCGTTCTGCAAGAAACTGGAGCGCGTCGTATTGACCTCTACCTGCAGCGGAACGCCAAGCTTCTTGCAGTAATCCAGCATCAACTTATGGACGGAGGGCAGGCGGGCCGGGCCAAAGTTCTGATAATGCCCCTCGTCCCAATCACAGTGCTGCACACTGCCATCCAGCAGCTCGACGGTATCGCCACCGCGCACGGTCCAGTTTCTGCCGCCCGGGCGCGAACGAGCCTCAAGCAGAACGCACTCATATCCCAGCGCACGGAGTTCGTAAGCAGCCACCAGACCAGCGATACCGCCGCCAAGGATAACGACGCGTACGCCTTTGCCAACTCCCGGAGGAGCACTCGGCCTCGGCTCAGCCAAAGCTGAACGCGTGGGGAACAAACCTAAACCCTGCATGGCGACTACAGCTGCGCTGAAGCCACCCGCCTGACCGACACGCGTGAGAAACGTGCGACGAGTGAGACCCATCGATGTACCTGTCCTTATGATGAGGAACCTGAAGTGCTCGTGTATGTGTTGGGGGCCGAAACGAGGGAACTTCTCTCACTCTACAACATGAATTTGCGATTACACGAGCAAGGCAAGCAACGCAGCCTCATCCAGCACCGCAACTCCGAGATCCCGCGCTTTCTCCAGTTTCGATCCGGCGTCCTCTCCTGCAACCACATAGCTCGTCTTCTTCGAAACCGAACCGGAGACCTTGCCGCCCGCAGCCTCGATCTTTTCCTTCGCTTCATCGCGCGTCAGCGTCGGCAACGTTCCCGTGAGCACAAACGTCTTGCCGGCCAGAGCCGTGCCGATCACCCTCTTCTCTGCCGTCATCACAACGCCCAGCGCACGCAGGCGCATGACTAACTCGCGATTGCGATCGACAGCAAAGAACTCAACAATAGCCTGCGCAACCTTCGGACCGACTTCATTGACCGCCTCAAGCTCCTCGGCGGAAGCTCCCATCAACGCTTCGATTTCTCCAAAGTGCTGCGCCAGCAACTGCGCCGTGCGCTCTCCGACAAACCGGACTCCCAGTCCCAGCAGCACACGCGCCAGCCCTGCGTTCTTCGATCGCGCAATCTGCTCCAGCAAGGCATCGGCGGTCTTCTGCCCCACGCGCTCCAGCGAGAGCAGCTGCTCGCTGTTCAGCGTATAGAGGTCTGCAAGCGAACGCACCAGAGGCTCATGCTCCAGCAACGGTGCGCCCGACTCCTCCACCATCTCCACAGCGTCCTCGCTGAGCGCCTCAAGGCTCTGGCCCAACAGCTGCGCGACCATTGCCTCACCCAGCCCTTCGATATTCATTACGCCACGCGAACCCCAGTGCAACATCGCACCGGAGATACGAGCCGGGCAGTTGTCATTCAGACAACGCCAATCAACTTCCCCCTCCTCCTTCACCAACGCGCTCTCACAGATCGGACAATGCGTGGGAAAGACGATCTCCGTTCCGCCGCGCGGATGAGAGGCGTCCGCAACCACGTGCGTGATCTTCGGAATCACATCTCCGCCGCGCTCCACGGAGACAAAGTCGCCAATCTTCACCCCAAGCCGCGCAATCTCGTCCGCATTGTGCAGCGTTGCGCGAGCTACCGTTGTTCCTCCAATCGACACCGGAGCCAGCATCGCCACCGGCGTCACCTTACCGGTACGCCCCACCCCGAAAAGCACATCGTTCAACCGCGTGATCCCTGCTCTTGCCGCAAACTTGTACGCGATCGCCCAGCGCGGCGCTTTCCCCGTGAATCCAAGACGGCGTTGCTGCACCATGGCGTCGACTTTGATCACCACACCATCAATCTCATACGGCAACTTGTCGCGCAGCTGCTCTGCCCGGTCAATGAACAGCAGCACCTCGTCCATGGAATCCACCGTAGCCGCATGCTGATTTACCAGAAAACCAGCACGACGCAATGCCTCCAGCGAAGCGCTCTGTTCTTCCAACAGCGTCTCGCCTTCGCGCAGCAAAAAATACGCAAAAAACTCCAGACCACGCCCAGCCACGATATTCGGTTCGAGCGTGCGCAGGGTTCCTGCAGCGGCGTTGCGCGGGTTCGCGGCCGGAGCCAAACCCTGCGCCACCCGCTCGTCGTTCATGCGATCGAAGGCCTTTTGCGGCATCACGACCTCGCCGCGCACCTCAAAGTCCTGCGGCAAGCCAGCTTCGGCCAGCTTTCTCGCGCTGATGTGGAGAGGGACACTGCGAATAGTCCGCACGTTCGTCGTCACCTCTTCCCCAATAGCGCCATCTCCCCGTGTCACACCATTGAGCAACGAAGCGGTTCCCGCCCTGCCTGGCCGGTACTGCAACGCCAGAGAAAGCCCATCGAGTTTGAACTCGCAGGTATAACGAACCGTTTCACTCGCCGCCAGGCCACCGGCCACGCGCTCGGCCCAGGCCCGCAACTCTTCCGCGTTGTAAGCGTTTTCGAGAGAAAGCATCGGGCGAGAGTGAGCTACCTTGGCAAAGCCTTCGCGGGGCTTGCCACCGACGCGCTGACTGGGAGAATCCGGCGTAATGAGCTCCGGATGCTCCGCCTCCAGCGCCTTGAGGCGCTTCATCGCGTCGTCGAACTCCTGGTCTGTCCACTCCGGTGCATCCAGCACGTAGTACAGGTGTTCATGGTGGCGAAGCTCTTCGCGAAGGGCCTCGATCTGCTGGTCGGGAGTAAGAGTTTGCTGCGTCATAGTGCGTCGTCAGTATAGGACGCCGCGAACAGGTAGAATGGTGATCGACAAGGAGACAAGAAAACAATGGCGCACATGGTGTTCTGCACGAAGTACAAAGCTGAGCTGGAAGGGCTGGATGAACCGCCGTTCGACTCCGACTTCGGCCAGAAGATCTACAAAAACGTGTCGAAAAAGGCGTGGGACGAGTGGATCGAGCGCCAGAAGATGCTGCTGAACGAGTATCGTCTGCAGCCCTGGACACGTGAAGCCCAGGAGTTTCTCGTCGAGCAGATGAACGAGTTTTTCTTCGGCACCGGCGGCGAACTTCCGAAGGAATACGTCGCTCCGACACACTAGGGCTGTCGAATCATCGGCTTTGCGTAGTACACTAGAAAACGAGTCGGGACGTGGCTCAGCCTGGTAGAGCGC
The DNA here is from genome assembly GCA_028283625.1 of Acidobacteriaceae bacterium. GTDB lineage: Bacteria > Acidobacteriota > Terriglobia > Terriglobales > Acidobacteriaceae > Granulicella. The sequence goes on from JAPWKG010000030.1 coordinate 21,111, forward strand.
ACCCTTGGGGTGGGTGAGGTCGCTAGTTCGAATCTAGTCGTCCCGACCATTTACATTTCTGCTGAAAAGCAAAGGCCCGCCGAAGCGGGCCTTTTTCACTTCCCGGAAAGACTCCGGTCCGGTTAGAAACGTACGCCGAACTTTACCGGCAGGTAGGTCGTGCGGTTGGAGTTTGCCGGGAAGAAGTTGGTGGTATAGTCCGTTTCCTGGTTTACGGTCGCAGGGGTGATGCCGTAGCGCTGCGAGTTTAGCGTGACAACATAACGGATTTCCGTATACAGACGCGTGTTGGAAAAGTGCGACATCTTGTACGTGAAGCCGATACCGCCGTTGAAGCCAGGAGCGTTCGAGGTGTAGCTGTCGATCGGCTGGTTGGCGACGTACTGATAGCAGAAGCCATAGTATGGGTCGCAGTAGACTCCGGTGCCTGGCAGTGTGAAGGTTGTGGTCTTGTGGTAGAAACCAACGCCACCGGTGATATACGCGCCAAGGCCTTCATGCACGGGAATGTAGTAGGTCGGATCAACCGAGAATGACCAGACGTGCGCATAACCGTCCAGCACATTCTGCTGATAGATTCCCTGAGAGCCATCCGGATCGTATACATAAGCCTGGTTGTAGAGCGTCTTGCCCGTCAGGCCCAGGTTGTCCCAGTTGAACTCGACGTTCACGCCGAAGTGCTTGTTGAAGTTGCGGCCCGCACCTACCTGGAAGCTCCAGCTAGGGTTGTAGTAGGACTGAGTATTGCCTACCGGCTTGGTGAAACCAGCGCCACCAAAGAACTCATACTTGTTTGAGCCGTCCGAGTTGGTGTTTCCGCCGCGATAACGCGGGCGACCATAGCGGCTGCGGCCACCATACTGCATGGCGTTCATCGAGCCTGCGAAGTCGAACTTATTTTCCGCAACAGCCACTTCATTCTGCTCGGAACTCGAAGAGAAGGTGGCCTCATCTGCGGATGCAGTCTTGGGAACTGCCAAATCCAACGTTCGGTTGGTGGCAGCGGCGGACTGCACTGCAGCCGGAGCGGTTGAGGTTTGGGCGTGCATCATCGCAAAGCTGCTGCCGACAAAAGCAGCAATAGCCAGAAACCGGCGTCCTGAAAAAGGTAAAACCTGCATTTTTTTTAACTCCTTTATGCAATGGGGAAGCCCCATTGGCTCCAAACACGATACGGAGATGAATGTCGCGTCCGTACCATCGTAAAATAGGCTCTCCTCATATAGCGTAGGACGGCAAAACGGCACTTTCGGATGCAAGTTCTGTCATTTCTGAACAAGACGTTGTAACCCACAGCATCTAAACTGGATGAGTAGGCTCGTGAACGCTTTTGAGCGCTCCCTGTTCCAAGGTCCTGCAAACCAGGAAGGTACCTTTCGATCTTGCCGAAACTTCTGTATTCTTCTGCCGCGCTGACCGCTCTGCTCTTCAGCTCTCTACGGCTTAGCGCCCAACAGGCGTCTCCTACTCTTCTCGCAGAGGCCCTCGAGAAAGCGCACGCTCCGCTGTTTCAACCACTTGCGCCCGCCGCAACCCCAGACGCGGCTTCGAGCTCCAGCACCGACTCGTCTCTGCCGGACGCGCCCAGCGAGATTCTCTTTCCGCAACAGCCTCAACAACCAAGTGCGCCTGCCGCTTCGCCGGAGAAATCCATCCGCGGTTGCGAAGGCTGTGGTGTTGACTCCCACGGAAACGCAATCCCGCTGGAGCGCCAGCAACCCAAGCGCATTCTTGGATTTATGCCGAACTTCCGCTCTGTTTCGGCAGGCGCGGCCCCGCCACCTCCCGGATGGAAGTACAACTTCAAGGTCGCGACACATCAGGCGTTCGACTATTCGTCCTTCCTGTTTCTCGGCCTGACCTCCATCACCGCTGAGGGCATGAATTCGCATCCCGTACTGGGCAAAGGAGTTGATGGATTCTGGGCCTACACCTGGCGCGGTTTCCTGGATAAAACCGATGGGACCTATCTGTCGGCGTGGCTTCTACCCTCGCTGCTGCACGAAGATACACGCTATTACCCGATGGGCTCGGGGCATTCGGTGATGATGCGGTCGCTCTACATCATCTCGCGCCAGGGAGTAGCCCGTACCTACAGCGGACATGACACCCCGAATATCGCAGGCCTCGGCGGGAAAGCACTCACACAGATCATCTCGCGCAGCTACTATCCCAGCGGGGCGACCGACTTCGGCACCCTTGCGACCAAGTTCGGCTACTCGATCATGCGCGATGTGGGCTTCTCTGCCGTTCGCGAGTTCTATCCCGATATCGCCGCGCATTACGTGCGGAAACACCGCGCCAAGGTTGCGGCGCAGGCGGCACAGGATGCAGAAGACGCCGCAGGAACGCATCCCAGCACGCAACAGTAGTCCCGGGCGGACAGAACAACGTCAGCCCCGGTACACTACAGAGCAAGTTAAGCCGTGAGTACAATTCGCAAGAACCTGGAACGAGTACGGAATCAGATGGAAGAAGCCTGCCACCGCGCAGGCCGCCCGTCGCAGCAAGTCCGTCTGATGGCGGTCTCCAAAACACATCCTGCCGACGCACTCCTCGAAGCCATGGAGGCCGGGCAGCATCTCTTTGGCGAAAACCGGGTACAGGAGTGGCAGACCAAGCAGGAAGCTCTGGCCGGGAAACAGGTGGAGATGCACCTGATCGGCCCGCTGCAATCGAACAAAACCACGCGCGCGGTAGAGACTTTCTCTGCGATTGACTCGCTCGACTCCCTGAGAATCGCGGCAAGGCTTGAGAGCACGGCAGCTTCACTGGATAAGTTTCTGCCCGTGCTGATCGAGGTCAAGCTTTCGCACGAGACATCCAAACACGGGCTGTCTCCGGACGCCCTTCCTTCCCTGCTCTCCGGCCTCAAAGACTTTCCGCACCTGCAGGCATGCGGGCTGATGACCGTGCCGCCCTACAGCGAGGACCCCGCGGATGCTCGTCCCTACTTTGCTCGTCTGCGCGCGCTGCGCGATCAGAACCTTGCCACTTCCCCGAAGCTTACGGAACTCTCCATGGGAATGAGCCACGACTTTGCCGTCGCCATTGAAGAAGGCTCCACCTGCATTCGCATCGGCACTGCCATCTTCGGTAACCGGAGCTACCCGCAACCATGAAGCCCTTTCTGGTCTACCTTGTCCGCATCACCGTGTGCTGGACGGTACTGCTCTCTCTGCTACGCACGCAATACCCTAAGGCGTCGTATGAAGAAGCAGGCTTCCCCCATCAGTACGCGATCACCGCAGCCTGCCTGACCGGCTTCGCGATTGTCGGCTGGGTACTGCGCTCTGATCAATCCAAAGGGATCGGTATGGCGACCTCTGCCTTCATCGCGTTTCTCTTCAGCATGGGCGTCTGCTATGCGATCCATGCTGCGGGGCTGGTGACCGGCACACCATGGGAGCAGTTCTATCGCGAAGATACGGCACTTGGCTTTCTCGTGCTTGCCCCGCTGGTTGTAAGCTTTCTCTCCAGCGTACTGAGTCTGCTGCCGGATCGCGTGACAAAAGACTTTGAGGCCTAATGCCTGGAGCGGTAGCTAACGGCGCGAAAGACTCAATACGCCGAAGACCGTAACCCCGGCCGCAGCACCGCAAAATAGACCCGCCATACGCGAAGCCAACTGCACCTGTTCTTGGGGGGTGCCAATGTAGTGGCCGTTACTAATCTTCTTGAGCGCCCACTGCCCGACGAGCAGCGCAACAACAAACGCAATGGCTAAGCGAAGCGCAACTCTCATGGTTTCTCCTGCTTTCCTTCTTCAACTTGCGCCGAAGCAGCAATCTGCACTCCTTCACCGCCCTGCGGCAGCGCAATCCGAACATCCTCAAACGAGGCCTTAGCGTACGCCACGCGCATCGGGCGCAGAGCCTTCACCTGCACATGCTGCAAACGGATGTTCTCAACCGGCGCTTCCGGCAAACCGACGATCATGCCACCGTCGGTGGAGCCTGTCGCGACGATCTGATCGAAAAGAATGTCATGCATGTGCGGCGTCAGGCGCTGTACCGGCGCCGCCACAACCGTCCCTTCAGGAAAAGCCTTCGGATAGTAGGCACTGACGAGAATCGGCACGGCCACACCGCTCATCGTGACATCGCGAAAGACAATCTTTGCAATCTCGCCGCCACGGTCGCGATTCGCTTTAATGCGTAGACCGTTCGCCGTACCCTGAAAGCGAACGTGCTCTATATCAATGTTGTTGGCTCCGCCGGAAAGCTCACTCCCGATCGAAAGACCGTGGCCATGCAGCATGTGGCAGTTGCGAATCACAACATGCGAGGTCGGAGCATCCGGTCCCGGTGAGTTCACCATACCGCTCTTGATCGCGATATTGTCATCACCGACATCAATGGTTGCGTTATCAATCACAACATTCGTCGACGAAAAGGGGTCAATACCGTCCGTGTTGGGAGAGTGCGGATCGGCAAACACCCTAACGTTGTGAATGAAGACGTCCTTGGAGTAATACGGCACAATCTGCCAGTAAGCAGAGTTCTGCACCGTCACATTCTCAATGCGGACGTGCTGCACGTGGTCCAGCACCAGACCGCGCGGGCGCGTGTTGCTGCTCCCGAGCACTCCCGCGTCCTTCGTGCCGCGCGCCTGATCCCACCAGCTTTTGCCGTTTCCATCCAGCACACCGCCACCTGTAATGACGATGTGTTGCGCATCCGTTGCCGAGACGAAGGCCTGATACCCGGGAGCGCGAAATTGCTCCTTGCGCGGGTAATCCCTGTGATCCGGTGACGCCAACAGCACAGCATCGGGCTCAACGTCGAGCGTGATGTTGGACCGCAGCACGATCGGAGCAACAAGGAACGTGCCTCCGGCAAGCCGCACCATGCCTCCACCTGGCCTTTCGGCGCAGACATCGATCGCATGCTGTACCGCTGCCGTATCTTTCGTCACGCCATCTGCGCGTGCTCCAAAGGTACGTGGATCGCAAACAGACTGCGCCCGGGAAAGCGGCGCAAGCAACGCGAGAGAAAGAAGAACGGCAGCGCGCATGGATTCAACTCCTGGCAAAAACAACGGTGCGCAGACAGGCTGAGCCTGTCCGCCTACTCCCACTCGATGGTTCCAGGCGGCTTCGACGTAATGTCATACACTACGCGATTGATCCCCCTCACCTCACTCACAATCCGCGAGGAGATGCGGCGCAGCACGTCATAAGGCAACGCAGCCCAATCGGCCGTCATGCCGTCTTCGCTCTCCACCGCGCGGACTGCACAGGTGTACGCGTACGTGCGCTGGTCTCCCATCACCCCTACGGTCTTTACCGGCAGGAGCACTACGAAGCTCTGCCAAAGCTGGCGATAAAGCCCGGCTTTCTTAATCTCTTCGGTGCAGATGGCATCTGCCTCCTGCAAAATGGCAACGCGGTCCGGTGTGATTTCTCCAAGGATGCGTACCGCGAGACCGGGGCCCGGGAAGGGCTGGCGCTCAAGAATCTCTGCAGGCATGTCCAGGTCGCGACCGATGCGGCGCACCTCATCCTTGAAGAGATCACGCAGAGGCTCAATGAGCTTGAGCTTCATATCTTCCGGCAGACCGCCCACGTTGTGGTGCGACTTGATCACGTGCGACGGGCCATGAACACTGGCCGACTCAATCACGTCAGGATAGAGCGTTCCCTGCACAAGCCACGCGATCTCTTCCCCGGCCGACTTCTCTGCGTCAAAGATTTTCTTGGCTTCGTCATCAAAGACCGCGATGAACTCATTGCCGATAATCTTGCGCTTCTTCTCCGGGTCAGTTACTCCGGCCAGCTTGGAAAGGAAGCGCTCTGAAGAGTCGACCGCGACGAGGTTGAGCCCGAGATCCTCGCGCATGGTGCGCTGCACTTTGGCAAACTCATCTTTGCGCAGCACGCCGTTGTTCACAAAAATACAGGTAAGCCGATCTCCAATCGCCTTTGCAACGAGCACCGCAGCAACCGAGCTATCAACACCGCCCGAGAGAGCGCAGATAGCGTGGCCCGTAGGACCGACCTGCTCCTTGATGCGTGCAACCGTGGTTTCGATAAAGTGCGCAGGCGTCCAATCCTGCTGCGCGCCACAGATGTTCACCACAAAATTCTTTAGCAGCTCCATGCCCTGGCGCGTGTGCGCGACCTCCGGATGAAACTGCACAGCCCACATCTTCTTCTCTTCCGCGGCAATCGCAGCAACGGCGTTCTCTGTCTTCGCAACGACGCGGAAACCGGGCGCAAGTGTCTCGGCATGATCGCCGTGCGACATCCAAACCTCAATCGCCTGCGGCAAACCCGCAAAGAGCGATGTAGGTTCAGATACATGCACCTCAGCGTGGCCGTACTCACGCGCTGCGGCCGGAACGACCTTGCCCCCCAGATGATGTGTCATGAACTGCAGGCCGTAGCAGATGCCCAACAACGGCAAGCCTGTCTCCAGCACCTTGGGATCGGCCTTCGGCGCAGCATCGTCGTAAACGCTCGATGGGCCGCCGGAGAGGATGATGCCCTTCGGTTCCAACTCGAGCACCTTTTCGAGCGGCGTTGTGCAGGGCAGCACCACGGAGAAAACATTGAACTCGCGGATGCGGCGCGCGATGAGCTGCGTGTACTGCGAACCGAAATCGAGAATGACGATGGTGGAGGTCTTGGGCGTACTCACGTATCCAGTTTATCCGGTCAGTGAGCACGTTGTGCACTCCCCCGCGGGGAAGACTTCGCCTATGCTCGGGGCATTTCGCAGAACAAGCGCAGCAGACTCACGAAACGAACCGTATGGAAGTAATCTGACGCCGCGCAATAAAGCACGATCACTCCACCCCACCACCCCATCAGGAAGGGCTCTGTTGCGTGGTTGGAGAAGGGCAAAGGCGATGCAGAAAGAGTCATTGCCAGGACCAACAGCGCTATTTTCACGATGCAGAGCACAAGGCCGATCTCCAAAGCCGCCGCGCTGGCCTCTCTACGACGAACCGCCGTGCGCAGGCTGGCGAGCACTCCAAGACCATCCTGTGCATGCGCAGCAATCGCCAGTGAAAACGGCCAGCTCAAGGCAGCCCATCCGACAAAGAGCGTGAGCGAGAGAAGAATCACAATCGCCAGAAACAGCAGCACGTTCGGCTCCGCCCCCAGCATCGCGGAGGTTCTGAGAGTGCGGCGCGCGGCAAATAAGGTAAGGTCGCCCCAGAGACTCCACACCGCCAACAGACAGAAAGAACGCATCAGACGCAGACCATAGGTCACAGCGAAGCGAGGCCGGCTTGCGGGGGAAAATCGACGCACGAGCCTCATTTGCCCGAGCGTTCCTACAGCGGTCCACCAAAACAGGGCAACCGGCACGAACACAACCAGAGCACCGCGAGCCATCAACAATAGCCGCGCGCTTGCATTGCCAAGTGTAGCGGCCATCCGGTCCGGATGGAAAAAGGTAAGCTGCGACAGCTCCTCTGCCAGAGACAGCAAAGCGACCCGATGCTCCCACCCCCAAAACAGGATCGCGAGCAGAAGCGGCGCGCCGGCCAGCCAGCGCCAGCCGATTTCAAGCGCAGTGAGCGTAGGCCGTCGCCAAACACGCGCCATGACAGCTACAAGAGACTGCGTATTGCGCGTGTTTGGCGTTTGAGCGACCACTACTTCACGACGAGATTCACCAGCTTACCCTTAATCACGAGCGTTTTGACCAGCTGCTTTCCTTCGAGACGTTGCTGTACTTTCTCGTCCGCAAGCGCAGCGGCCTTAATGGCTTCCTCATCCGCATCAGCCGGCACCTTCACCACGACGACCAGCTTACCGTTGGCCTGCACCGGGATCTCCAGCTCGCTTTCCTTGGCAAGCTCCGGGTTCGCCACCGGCCAGGCCGCATCCAGGATGAGGCCATGGCCACCAAGCATCTCCCAGAGCTCTGCGGCCAGAAACGGGGAGAACGGAGCGATCAGCAGCGTCAGCGTGTGGAAGATCTCCGCCACGGTGACCGGAGCGACCTCGCCTGCCTCCATCGCGGGCTCTGCAGCCGCAACCTCGTTGACCAGAATCATGATGGCAGCGATGCAGGTATTGAAGTGCCAGCGCCCAGCGAAGTCTTCCGTGATCTTCGCAATGGTCTGATGCAGGGTGCGCAGCAGCTTCGCACCTTGCTCCGTCTGCCCGGCAAACGCAGCCGGAGAGATCTCATCGCCCTTCACCTTCTCCACGGACTTGACCAGCGGAGCGAACTTGACCGCGAGCCGGTAGACACGCGCGAGGAAGCGCGAGACGCCTGCGACACCTTCCTCCTGCCACTCCAGATCGCGATCCGGAGGAGCAGCAAACAGGGCGTACATGCGCGTTGCATCCGCGCCGTAACGGCCGATCATATCGTCCGGGGAAACTACATTGCCCTTGGACTTGGACATCTTGGCGCCGTCCTTGATGACCATGCCCTGCGTGAAGAGCCTCTCGGCCGGCTCATCGTTCTTGATGAGGCCGAGGTCACGCATCACCTTGGTCCAGAAGCGCGAGTAAATGAGGTGCAGAATCGCATGTTCAACACCGCCGATGTACTGATCGATCGGGAACCAGTAGTTTGCCTTTTCGCTGGAGAACGGTGCGGCATCGTTATGCGCATCCGTGTAACGGTAGAAGTACCAGCTGGAATCGACAAAGGTGTCCATCGTGTCGGTTTCCCGGCGCGCGGGCTTGCCGCAGGTCGGGCACACCACGTTGACGAACTCTTCGACCTTACCGAGCGGCGAACCGCCTTCCTGCGTGATCTGCACATTCTCCGGCAGCAGCACCGGCAGCTGCGACTCCGGAACGGCCACCGCACCGTGCTCTTCGCAGTAGATGATCGGGATCGGCGTGCCCCAGTAGCGCTGACGGCTAACACCCCAATCCTTCAACCGGAAGGTTGTCGTACGCTTGCCAAACCCCTTCTCTTCAGCAAACTTGCCCATCTTCTCCTGCGCTTCGAGCGAGGCTTCCCCGCTCCAGTCGCCGGAGTCAATCAGAACAGCTTCCTCTTCTGCGGTGTACGGCAGAGCCAGGTCGCCACTCTCATCCTGCGCACCGCCACTGCTGGCAGGCGCCAGCACGCGCTTGATCGGCAAACCGTACTTGGTCGCAAACTCAAAGTCGCGCTCGTCATGCGCAGGAACGCTCATGATCGCGCCTGTGCCGTAGTCCGCCAGAATGTAATTGGCAACCCATACGGGCACGGTCTGTCCGGTGAACGGATTCACCGCATGCTTTCCGGTGAAGACGCCGTGCTTCTCAATGTTGCCGATGTCTCCAGCTTCCTTAGCGGCCTGCTGCTGCGCCACCATCTCATCCACCGCGGCAGCGAGAGCAGCATCGGTCTCAGCCCACTGCTTCACCAGAGCGTGCTCGGGGGCAAGCTGCAAAGAGGTTGCTCCAAAGATCGTGTCCACGCGCGTCGTGAAGACCGTAGCCGAAGCGCCGCCCTCCACCGCGAAGACAACCTCCGTGCCATCGCTGCGGCCGATCCAGTTCCGCTGCATGGTACGGACCTTCTCGGGCCAGCCGGGCAGCTTATCCAAACCGTCGAGCAGCTCTTCGGCATACGCGGTAATGCGCAGGAACCACTGCTGCATCTCGCGCTGCTCCACCAGCGTATCCTCGTGGCGCCAGCAGCAACCACCCACAACCTGCTCATTGGCAAGCACGGTAGCGCACTTAGGACACCAGTTCAGCTTGGCCGATTTCTTATAAGCCAAGCCGCGCTCATACATCTTCAAAAAGAACCATTGGTTCCAGCGGTAGTACTCCGGCAGGCAGGTCGCCACCTCGGTATCAGCCCAGTCAAAACTCAGGCCGAGCCGTCCCATCTGCACCTTCATCTGTGCAATGTTCTTGATCGTCCACTCGCGCGGCGGCGTGCTGTTCTTCAGCGCGGCGTTCTCAGCAGGCAGACCAAAGGCGTCCCACCCCATCGGGTGCAGAACATTGAAGCCCTTCATGCGCATATAACGCGCCAGCGAATCGCCGATCGAGTAGTTGCGAACATGCCCGATATGCAACTGCCCCGACGGATACGGCAGCATCGAAAGGCAGTAGTACTTGGGCTTGGGCGAGGTCATCGGCTCGGCACGGTACAGCGCGGGATCAGCGTCCCAGCGCGCCTGCCAGCGCGGTTCAATCTCGGCGGGGTTATAGCGGACTTCGTCGGCGCGCACAGGCGCATTGCTTTCAGCGGAGCTCATACTCTTCCTATTGTACGGACGTGCGCAAGCCTCAGCTTGCGCTCAAAACCCGCAACGTCATCACGTTGCGCTCGTTATCGCCTTCCTCATCCGCGGGGGTTTCCGCGATAAAGGCGCAGTGGGCAAACCGCTCGTCCTGCAGCAAACGGCGAAAGGCTTCGGCTCCGATGGTTCCTTCGCCGATATGCTCGTGGCGGTCGAGACGAGAGCCACGCGGCGCTTTCGCGTCGTTGCAGTGCCAGACCTTGACCGCATCCAGACCAACCGTTGCGGCAATCTGCGCCACTGTATCTTCATAGCCTTCGGCGGAAACAAGATCGTAGCCCGCAACGTGCATGTGGCAGGTATCAAGGCAAACAGCCATAGGAGCGCACGGAGCCAGACGCTCCACCATCTCCGCAACCTGCTCCAGCGAGCCGCCGAGCGAAAACTCCGCTCCAGCCATGCTTTCCACCAGAATCTGGAGCGGTTCGCCCTTCCACTCAATACCGGCCACCGCGCGCTCCACCCCCTCCACAGCAAACTGGAGGCCTTCTTCACGCGAAAGCCCCTTCCACGAGCCAGGATGAAGCACCAGATACTCTGCTCCCAGAGCCAGCCCCTGCAGCACTTCAGCCCGCAACGCGTCGACAGAAGACTCCCGCACGCTCGGGGTCTGCGAGCAAAGATTGATCAGAAAGCTCGCATGGATCGCCATGGGGCCGACATCCTGCTGTTGGCGCGCGGTGCGCAGCTTCGCGGCATCTTCGGGCCGTACCATCGTACTTTTCCACGTCCGAGGACTTGAGCTAAAGATCTGCAGGGTATTCGCACCGGCAGCTACAGCACGATCGACAGCCTTCCAGACACCACCGGTGGTGGAAAAATGTGCACCAATTCTCTTTTTTGCCATACCTGATCCAGCGTACCGTAAGCTACAGCCGCGCGACGATCGTCTATCTGCTGCATCTAACGGAAATCCCGATGAACGAACTCGTCACCGTCCACAACTCGATGCAACGCGACTATAGTTACCGTCGCACCCGGCGCCCTGGGGATACGAACGACCATCCTGAGTTCGAACCGGTCTACACCCCCTTGCAAATGCTAAAAATGGGAGTTTTCGAAGGCCGTTACCTCGACCCGAAGAGCGATGAGTTTCCCGCGTCCTGGAGACCCTACCAGCACAATGCCTCGAATGTGGTGCATAACTACTTCGGCGTAAAGTCGCGCAGCAGCCTTCCGGAGTGGCGCGCCAAGGGATGGATCCACGAGGACGATCCGCGTGGCTGGTTTGAATGGTTTTGCCGCTTCTACATGGGCCGGCGCCATGAAGATGACTCCCGCCAAATCGCACGCTGGAAAAGCTTCGGCGCGCGGCACTCCGCGCAGGTGCGCAAGCACACCCCCGCCTTCGGGAACCCTGACAACCCCAACGTAAAGCGTCGTACGCGACAGCGTCAGGGATTGCTACAGTGGTCACACGACCCCTTCGCCTAAAGCCTGCTTCCAACCACTCTCCTGCAAAAAGGATCGACTATGCCCGCAGAACAAAGCTTTCAAAACCACACCAAATGGGATCCGCTCTCTCATTTTTTCCTCACCCCTGTATTCCTGCTGAACCTTCTCTTTACCGGGGCCTGGGCGTACAAGCACTTTCGCCAGGCGCCTTTCTGCTGCATCTGGCTGATCATTCTTGCCTTTGCCCTGCTGCTGCTCACGGCAAAGATGCGCGTCTACGCGTTGGGGAATCAGAACCGTCTGATCCGCCTGGAGGAGCGTTTGCGGCTTCAGACGCTTTGTCCGCCTGCAGAGCTCGCCGAACTGGAGTCCCTCACCACAGCTCAGCTCATCGCGCTACGCTTCGCCTCCAACCCGGAGCTGCCCGCACTGGCTCGCCGTGCCGTACGCGAAAAGATGGCCCCGAAGCAGATCAAGGCTTCAATCCAAAGCTGGCGCGCCGACCACCAACGCGTTTAGCGCTGAACTCCAGGCAAAAGAGAAAGGGCGCGGCTAAAGCCGTGCCCTTTCTCTTTTGCCTGAAAGCCGTCGTTTAGTAGACGTCGCGCTGATAGCGCTTGGCCTTCTTCATATTGGTGAGATACTCCTGCGCATGCTCCAGCGTGGAGTTTGCTCCCTTGGCAATTGCATCGAGAAGTGCCGTTTCTACGTCCTTTGCCATACGAGAAGCATCGCCGCAGACATAGAAGTACGCACCTTCTTCAAGCCACTTATACAGCTCGTCCGCGTTCTCCTGCATACGATCCTGCACGTAGACCTTCTTGCCCTGATCACGCGAGAACGCCGTGTCCAGACGCGTCAACGAGCCGTCCGTCAGCATTCCATTCCACTGATCCTCGTACAGGAAGTCCGAAACGCGGCGCTGCTCACCGAAGATGAGCCAGTTTTTACCCTTCTCACCAAGCGTCTGACGATGCTCCAGGAAGGCGCGGAAGGGAGCGATACCCGTTCCGGGGCCGATCATAATCACCGGGGCGTTCGTATCTTCCGGCAACCGGAAAGCATTGTTTTCGTGCAGGAAGATCGGCATGGTCGCGCCCACGGGAGCACGCTCGCCCAGATGGCCGGAACAAACTCCCTGACGATCCGCATCATGTGCGTGATAACGGATCACACGGACGGTGGTATGCACCTGACCGGGATGAGCTGCCTGCGAGGACGCAATCGAGTACATGCGCGGCGTCAAGCGCTGCAGCACATTGAACAGCTCCTGCGGGTTCTGCACCGCACCGGGAAACTGCTTCACCAGATCAACAAACTCACGGCCCCAGACATACTCTTCCGCAGCCAGCTTGTTTTCCTGACCAAGCAGCCCCTTCAGAGCTTCCGGTACGTTTTCGCCGAAGAGCTTGGCAAACTGGTTCACGCTGCCGCGCGCCAGTTTACCGATGCCGAGACGTGTTGTGAGCGCCTCGTGCAGCGAAATCTCTACCTTGTAGTGGTCCAGAACGCGCTCGGTTCCGTTGAACCCGAGAGCCTTCAGATTCTCTTCCACCTGAGCTTCGCGATTGGTCGGCACAATACCGACGGCGTCGCCCGGCGTGTAGGTCATACCCTCTTCGAGCTCGAGCTCGATGTGAATCGTTTCCTTTTCGGACTCCGGCCCGGTCAGGCGATCATTCACCAGTACTCGCGACTGGTAGGGCTGATTGCGGGTGTATTTGCTGTGCGCCTTAGCGGAAGCTGCCGCCGGCGCGGGAGTGGCGGTTTCAGTCATCGTGCCTTTTATTGTAAATGGCAGCAAACCATCGGCTCTATGCGTTCAGAGCACTCATAAGCCCTTTTCATACGTATATTCGGGCACAAAGACGTCGCAAAGGCCGAAGGAACGTAGTCGGCAGCGCTTACTCCGCCCTTTCCGCCATTCCTTTAGAGGGGAAATCCTACGCCGGATCAACCGCGAGAATGCGATTCACCACATCCACCGTGTCCCGAACCGCCCGCTGCTTGGTTAGATCGTAGGTACGGGGGTGAGCAATCAGCAGTGCCGCAGTCCCATGCAAACACGTTAGTATCTGACGCAACTTCGTATTTGTAACCGCTGCCGAAGTTCCCGGCGGCATGAGCTTTTTGACAAGCGCATGGATATCTTCAAGAAATCGCTGCCCCAGTTGCTCGCGTTCCGCAATCACCTCCGGGTCCGTATGCCGGATGAGGAAGATCTGCGAGTAGTGGTCGGGGTAGGCCACGGCAAAATCCATCAGCGTTGCGATGAAGATGTGGACCTGCTTGATTGGGTCGGCGGTCACTCGCATCTGGCTGAGCATGCGGGTGGCAAAGTCGGAGTAAAGAATCGCGCACAGATGCTGCGTCAGCGCCTCTTTGTTTGCAAAGTGCCGGTACGCTGCCATCTGGCTGCAACCCGCACTCTGCGCTACCCGCCTCATCGAAAAGTTGCCGTAGCCCTCTTCGACAAAGATCTTCTCCGCGGCCTCGATGATTCTTCGCCGCAGATCCGGGCTTTCCTTGGCCGCCGATGCGCGCTGAACTGCCACAACCTCACTATAGCAAAAAGTTTACGCTGTACACAGGCCAAGTTTACGGCGTATACTTCAATCGTGTTTACGGCGTACACGTCATGACCACTGACCAGAACTCATCTCTTCGACCGCTCGCCTCTATAGCGGCACTTGCGCTCCTGCTCGGTCCTTGGACCAGCATTCGAGCACAACAACCCGCAGACCAAGGCCTTTCAAGCTCGGCCCCGCAGCCGAACCGCAGCCAACCGGACTGCAGCTTTGTCACAACCGCACACCAGGCGTCAAAATGCATCGGTGCCACGCACGCAAATGGCCCGATACCAAAGATCGATCCCGAGCATGAGTACACACTGCCGGAGTTGATCGACATTGCGGAAAGCGCCAACCCCGAAACCCGCATCGCCTGGGCACAGGCCAAGCGTTCCATGGAGGCTTCCGGCGTTACGCGCGCGGAGTATCTTCCCTTGCTAACGCTTGTGGGCACCGGCAGCGACAACCGCTTCATCTTCCCCTTCCCGAAACCGATCGCGCCTCGTGGCTACGTTACAGCGGAAGAGCCTACCGCCGACGCTCAGGTGCAGCTGCAATATACGTTGCTGGATTTCGGACGCGGGGCTCGCCTGAAGGGGAGCAAAGCGCTTGAGATCGCCGCAACGCTACGCATGGGACGCATGCACCAGCAGGTGGCGTTCACCACGGCAACGGACTTTTATCGCGTGCAGGAAGTAGAGGGGCAGCTCGAAGCGGCAAAAGCCGTGCTGCAAACCGCCCAGACGCTGTACTCCAACGCGCAGTCACAGTTTGACAACGGGCGCGCGACACTACCCGATGTGCAGAACGCCGAAGCCGGCGCAGCGGAAGCGCAGTATGAACTCGCCGATGCCGAGGGCGCGGTCAAGAAAGCCAAGCTCGCCCTCACCGAAACGATCGGTGTCGAACCCTCCGACGAAATCGAGGTAAGCCGCGCGGACAACATGCGCCCGGATGCGGAGGCCACGAGCGTAGAGGACCTGGTGCATCAGGCCTGGGCTTCCCGCCCGGATCTACTGGCCAAGGTGCAGGACTATGAACACGCAAAGCAGGAAGTGAAGTCTGCACACTCGGCATACCTTCCCACCGTGAAGCTCAACGGCTCCGGCGGTCAAACGAACATGTGGCCCACCGCCGACTGGGGTCAGCTGGGTCCCGCGAACGTTTCTACCTGGGCGGCCTCGGCGCAGCTACGCTGGGACATCTTCAACGGAGCACGCAAGCATCAGCTGGAGGCAGCAAAGGCCGAGCAGCAGTCCGCCGCAGAAGAGCAGCGCGCGACACAGGATGCGGTAACGCGTCAGGTGTGGGACTCCTACGTGGAGTATGAGACAGCGCTCGAGCAGGAACGCGCAGCCCAGACCTACCTCAACTCCGCGCAGACCTCGTACGACTCCTCGCTCGACGCCTTTAAATACGGCGTCCGTTCGCTGGTCGACGTCGTTCAATCCGAGCGTCTACTTGCTCAGGCTCGCTTTGCGACCGTCCGAGCACGCTCACGCCGTCAGCAGAGCGCCGCATCGCTCAGCTACGCCGTCGGAAACTCTTCCGCCACCTCAGCCATCGCTGCTGGAGCACGCCCATGAAATTCTTCTCGCTTCGTCTAGGACTTCTGCCTTTGCTCTTCGCCACCGGCTGCAGCCGCAACCCCAACGTGGAGATCGTGGGATCGTACTTTCCCGGGTGGATGATCTCGCTAGCCTGCGGTGTTGTGCTGACGGCCTGCTCACACACGTTCCTGCGCCGGCGCGGCTTGCTGCACTCTGCAGGACATCCGGCGGTGATCTATCCCGCCATGACGGTGTTGTATACCTGCCTGCTTTGGCTTTGCTTTTTCGCATAGAGGAATTCAGGAGCTGACATGAACGCTCAAGACAAGAAGTACAACTCGGGCCGCCTGATTGGAGTTGCCATCGTCGTGCTGGCCATCGTCGCGCTGGCCATCGCGGTCCTGCAGGTGGACCACCACCCGCGCACCGATGACGCAACCATCCGCGCCAATACCATTGCGTTCGCTCCGGAGGTCGAAGGCCGACTCGTTGAGCTGAACGTGAAAGACAACCAACTCGTCCACAAAGGCGATGTTCTTTTCGTCATCGATCCGCGACCCTATCAATATGCTCTGGAACAGGCCAAGGCTGACCAGGCGATGCTCGAAGGTCAGATTAATGACGAGCGCCGCCGCATCGCTACGGAAAAGAGTGCGGTCGGTGCGGCACAGGCCGGAATTCTGAGTTCAAAGAGTGGCATCAGCTCGTCTGAAGCCAACTACGAGGCCTCGGAAGCCGCCGTGGAACACGCCAAGGCAGCACAGACCTCAGCCAATGCACAGCTGCAGTTTGCACAGAACGACTACAACCGCATCGCGCCTCTGCTCGCCAAGCACTATGTCACGACACAGCAGGTCGATCAGGCGCAAACTGTGCTTCGAGTTGCGCAGGAAGCCTCGCGACAGGCAGCAAGCCAGCTCCTGCAGGCACAGGCGCAGCAGTCAATGGCGCTCTCCGCCAAGCAGAGCGCAGAAGCCGGACTGCAGGCATCGCACGCAAAGTTAGGGGAAGCGATCCATACGGTGGACACGCTTGAAACGCTGATGGCACAGCGCCCGAACCGTGCAGCGAAGATCGAGCAAGCGCAGCTGAATCTCAACTGGACTGAAGTGCGCGCTCCGTTCGATGGCTACGTGGTGAACATGAATATCTCGCAGGGTGAGTACGCTCATCCCGGCACAGCCATGTTTACCCTCGTCGACACCAGCACATGGTGGGTTCTCTCGAACTACCGCGAGTCGAAGCTGAAGTACATTCAGCCCGGCATGCACGTAGAGGTCTACCTGATGGAGCACCCGACCCGCCGCTTCGACGGCGTTGTCGACAGCGTGGGACGCGGCATCTTCCCGGAGGATGGTGGAACGGCGGCCGGACTACCGAACATTGATCGCACCCTGAACTGGGTCCATCTGTCCGCGCGTTTCCCCGTTCGTATCCGCGTCCTGAACCCTGACCCCGCTCTGTTCCGTGTTGGCGGTACAGCCATCACAATCGTCCGCTAAGAAGGCTCTATGGTGAAGCTGTCCAGCGATAACGAGGTGCTGAAAACCCTGCGTACGGAACTGATGCCGTACCCCGGGCGCCTGGCGGGAAGCGCACGCGATATGCTTGCGCTCATCCTAGCCATCGTTCTGGCCGAGACCCTCAGGGTGCCCAGCATCTCGCTTTCCGCAGCGCTGCTGCTGCTCATTCAGCGAGAGCGCCCGGGGTTGATGCTGAAGGCAGGCATTCAGGTTCTGCTGGGCTGCGCCTTAGCGTCTGCCGCCAGCCTGACCTGGGTACAAGCAACCGACGGCACCGCCGCAGCGCGCTTTCTCGGTGTGCTGCTGGGCATCTTTATCGCAGCCTTCTGCATGGCAGGCACAACCCTTCCGCTTTTCTGGACCATCTTCGGCTTCTATGGGTTTGTCGATTTAGCGTTCTGGGACGGCCACCACTCCGACGATGCCGGAGTACGCTACTGCCTCTACAACATTGTCTCTTTTGCTCTGGTGCTGGCCTGCGGCGCAGCCGTGGAGTACATCTTCGGCACGCGGCATCCGGGCGTAGAACTCCAAACCGAGATGAAGCGCCGCATCAGTGCATTGGAAGAGTTCTATAGCGCGGCTGCAACGCAGGATCTGAAGACGCACCCACAACGCCTTCGTCTGGCGCAGCAAAAGCTGCTCACGCTGGTCCATGCAGGCGACTTCCGGTTGAACGAACTGCACGATCAGCTGCGCGATACCAGCGCGGATCGAACGTCCGTGCCTGTTGGCCTGCAATACCGTATCGGCATCCTGAGCCGCGTACTGCAAAAGAGTGTGGCCTTCGGCTTTGCACCGCCTTCCGACGAAGAACGCCAGATCTTCCAGGCCATCGCAGAACAATGCCGGGAGATGGACGTTCCCCGCCAGGAGTATCCGGCTCCCCCTGTAGAAATCAAACGTCCTGCATTGCGCGAGGTCTTCTTCGACCTCCAGCAGTACGCCTCCGTCTCTCGCACAGCAGAAGCCACGCAAGAGCAGCTCAAAAAGCCAAGCTCCGGCCCGGCGCACTTTCAGTTCTTCGTGCCTGGCGTTTTCGAAACTCCGGACACCGTGCTCTACGCCCTGAAGCTCACGCTTTCGGCCATCACCTGCTACACCCTCTATAACGCCTTTGCGTGGCCGGGCATCCTCACCTGTGTCGTTACGGTGCTCTTCACGGGCCTGAATACCACCGGTGCCATGAAGCAGAAGCAGCTCTACCGTTTCTCGGGCGCGTTTATTGGCGGCACAATCGGCATCTTTACCGTATCGGTGTTCTTTCCGAACATGGATTCGATTACGTCGTTTGTCGTGCTGCTTGCACCCGTGATGTTTCTTGCCGGATGGGTCATGCGCAGCCCTCGCATCGGTTACGTCGGCGTACAGATCGCCTTTGCCTTCTCGCTCACCACGCTGCCCGGCTTTGGCCCTTCGACGGAGATCTCTCCTGCGCGTGACCGCCTCTTCGGCATCTCTCTGGGCATCGCGGTTCTTTGGCTCATCTTCGATCAGCTATGGCCTCGACGCGCCAGCGACGTTTTGCAAAAAGCGCTGATACAAATTGAAAAAGCGACGCAGCAGCTTGGACGCACCTCTTCCGGAAGAACTGCAGAGGTCGATTATCTGCGCGCTCTGGTCTCGCAGGAGCTGGCCAATGTGCAACAGCTTGAAAGCGCTTCGCTCTTCGATATCGGCCGGCACCGCAAACGCGAGATGACGCGCACGCGCCACATCGCGCGTCAGATCGAAGCTGCCGCCGCAGACTTCTACCAAACGCTTGAACTCAAGCTGGGCAGCGCGTAGAAACTTTGAGCCACACACCTGAACGTGTTGCAGGCAGGCCGTGACATATCATGGAGCTTCCAGCCTCGGCACAGGCCGGGCTTCAGGAGCAGCGATGTCCTGCAACACCCCATCTTCGGTCAAGAAGGCCTGCTGCACTCCATCGGCAGAGCGAGAGCGCATCGAACCAGTGCTCTCGGTAGCGCATCGAGCCGACAGAGTCCGGCCCGAGCTGGCGCAGGAGATGATCACCCTCCCTGCAAGCAGCTTTCTGATGGGAACAGATTACGCCGAAGCCTTTCTGGCCGATGGAGAAGGCCCGGTACGCGAAGTCTCTCTCTCGGCCTTCCGCATCGACCGGACCCCGGTCACCAATGACACCTTCGCTCGCTTTGTTGAGCAAACTGGCTATACCACCGAAGCAGAACGCTACGGCTGGTCCTTCGTCTTCTGGCAAAGCATCCCGGAAGATCGCTGGGCAGAGCTGGTGGAAGATACCGTAGCGTCCACGCCGTGGTGGTGCAAGGTATCAGGCGCGAGCTGGAAGCACCCTGAAGGCCCAGGCTCTGACATCGAGAATCGCTCCAACCATCCGGTCGTTCATCTCTCGTGGAATGACACGCAGGCCTACTGCGAGTGGTCCGGCCAACGACTCCCGACCGAGGCCGAGTGGGAGTTTGCCGCACGAGGTGGTCTGGTGCAAAAGCTTTACCCCTGGGGCGACCAGTTACGCGACAAAGGCAAGCACCTTTGCAACATATGGCAAGGCGAGTTCCCGAACGTTGACACCGGCGAAGATGGCTACCAAGGCACCTGTCCGGTAGAGGCGTTCCCAGCCAACGGCTACGGGCTGTACTCCGCCACCGGCAACACCTGGGAGTGGTGCGCGGACTGGTTTGATCCCGCGTATCACCGCGCAGCCACGCGCATTGACCCGCACGGACCGCCCGAGGGCCAGGCAAGGGTGATGAAAGGCGGCTCCTTTCTCTGCCACAAGTCTTATTGCAACCGGTACCGCGTTGCAGCCCGCAGCTCCAACACTCCGGACAGCTCAACAGCCCACATCGGTTTTCGCTGCGCGGCAGACCTTGCCTGATTCAAACAAGCCCAGCCTGCAGCATTCTCTGTAGAATGGCTCCGTTCCCAGGCGGCCGTTCCTGTAGGGTTCGATCAAGCAACACGTAAACGTGGGCTTCAGTCTGCGCTCTTACGCTCGCCCCCTGCGCGACCACGGCACTCTTCCGGTATACCGAGACGCACTCAGCAGGTCCGAATTCTATGAAGACGATGCTCCTTCTCTCCTTGAGCCTTTCCCTTCTCAGCGCAGCAACCAGTCCTGCGCAGCAGCAGCCAGCGGTTGCCGCTCCGGCCGCTCCCCTCCCGCGCATCCAGCGCAATGCTGCTACCGGTGACCTGACGATGCAGATCCGCGGTTTTGACCACGCCGGGCGTACGCCGGAGATGCTTTATTTACGCTCTCTCCCGCAAGGGGATCCTGCAACCGATTCATCCCTAGGCCTACGTATTCCTTCAAAACAGACAATCGTCTATTTCGAACACACCGGCAAGAGCGTTCTGCTGATCTCGTCCGCGGAAAAAGCGAAGGTGATTCTTTGGCGGTTCGACGCAAAGACAACCGCGCCTGCGGCATCGGCCATTACGGTTGAAGCTACCCAGTTTTTCCTGCGGGACGCACAAGGCATCGCTACCCAACTTTCTTCGTCAAGCGGAGGAGCGCAGCAGTACACCTATGACGGTACGCGCTCGCTCACAACAGCCAACGCGGTCAGCCGTTTCCCCGGCAGCACCTCGGTCACCGCCGAGCTAACCTTTGCTGCGCAGACACCGGCCGCATCCTTAGCCGAGGTGCCGCAGACGCTCACCCTTGCGGCAGAGCAAGCTTTCCTCGCCCTGCCGCCCGAGGAAAACAACTTCCCGCCACGCGTCTTCGATCCCCGCTCCGGCTTTCGCTTTCTCACCACCCCGTTAGAACCATCGCTTCCGGGGGCTCCTGCAACACGAAACGTGATCCTGCGGCAGCGATTGCAAAAGCAGTTTGCCGCCTGCTTTTCTGCCTGTCAGGCAGAAAAGCCGATCGTCTTCTGGCTGGACTCGAGCGTCCCGGCACCGCTGCGTGCGGCCATCCTCGAAGGTGTGAGCTGGTGGGACGCGGCGTTCGTACAGGCGGGATGGGCGCAAGGAACTCTTCGCGCCCAAACACTTCCTGCCGATGCCGTGGAGGGTGACCCTCGTTATGCCAACCGCATCTTCTGGTCGCAGGACACCACTCAGCCAGGCAGCGTGGATCTTGTGGTTGATCCACGCACCGGGGCAGTGCTGCGCAGCACGATCGTGTTGAGTCGCGCCGGCGCGGAAGAGAACTACCATCTGGCGGAAGCACTTCTGCTTCCCTACGACAACAACCGCGTACTCGCTGAGAATAATCCGATGCAGGCCTTTGCGCTTGCCTGGATTCGTCATGACACCGCGCACCAGATTGGCAAGGCACTGGGGCTGGAGAACAACCCCGCCGCATCCAGCATCGCCTGGGATGAAAGTGTCATGGATGAGGCCTTTCCCTTCCTCGCGCTCAACGCAGAGGGGAGCGTCGACCTCTCTCATGCCTACCCGCAGAGTATCGGCCCGTGGGATAAGCTCGCCATCAGCTATGGATACCGCAGCTTTCGCTCCAAGAACGAGGAGGCCGCGGCGCTCCAAGCACTACTCGCCGACGCAGATCGCTCCGGCCAGTTCTATATCGAGGACAAAGACGCGACCGGTAACGGCTCTGCGCATCCGTTTGCGCATGCCCGCGACAATGGCCATGATGCAGCCGGCGCACTCACCCACATACTGCAGGTTCGTGCTGCTGCGCTTGCCCGGCTGAACCAACAGGCGATCCCCTATGGGGCTCCACTTTCCAGGCTGCAGGAGGCGGTAACAACGCTTTACCTTCTCCATCGCGACCAAACTCTGGCCACGGCGAAGCAGGTTGGCTCCTTGAACTACCGTTACGCCGTTCGTGGAGCAACGGAGACTGTACCGGAAATTTACGATGCAGACGAGCAGGTAAGAGCGCTTCACGCTGTGCTCTCAGCACTCAGCCCCGCAACCCTCACCCTTCCGGAGTCGGCTCTGCGGCTCTTAGCCCCCGAGGCACCAGGTAGCCCCAGAGACAGCGTACAGATGATTTCGCATACCGGGGAAACTTTCGACCCGATCGGCGCCGCCGAGACAGCGGCCGAGGTTCCTCTTGCGGTACTGCTCGATCCGGAACGCGCTTCACGCATGATCGAATACCACATGCGATCGCCGAAATCGCCGAGCTTTCGCGCCGTGCTGGAAGGCATCTCCCACACCACCGCGGAACGGCCCGAAGGCGGACATAGCATGAGCTCTGAAGTCGAGCGCGCCGTGGAAACACTGGCCCTTCAGCGCATGATGAGCCTTGCGGTCGACCCAAAAGCCTCTAGCCAGGCACGCGCCATCACATGCTCTCATCTTCAGGATGTGCTGGATCAGCTCACCCGAGATCCAATGCCCGACGATACCGCCGAAGCGATCCATCGGCGTGCTCTGCTGGATATGCTCCATCGGTTTGAGCACGATCCTGCAGCTTTTCTTCCGAAGAACAGGAGCGAACACGCAGCCTTCTGAAACGCATAGGGTCGGCTCTTCCTCTCAACGCCCGAGCCAACCGCCATCCACGTTAAACACTCCTCCGGTGATGTACGCTCCGGCCCTTGAAGCCAGCAACACAGCGAGCCCGGATAGATCCTCAGGCTCTCCCCAGCGACCTGCCGGAATGCGCTCAAGGATTTGCCGGTTACGTGTTTCATCCTGCTGCAACGCTGCCGTGTTTTCCGTGCGGATATACCCCGGCGCGATCGCGTTCACCGTAACGCCGCGCGCTGCCCACTCGTTTGCCAACGCCTTGGTGAGCTGCGCGACGCCTCCCTTGGAAGCGGCATAGGCCGGAACGCGAATGCCCCCTTGAAACGACAGCAGGCTTGCAATATTGAGAATGCGCCCAAAGCCCTTTGCCAGCATTGGCCTTGCCGCCAACTGCGATAGCTGAAAAACGCTGGTCAGATTTACCTGCAGCACCTTCGACCAATCTTCGAGCGGGTACTCTTCTGCATCATGACGAAGAATCATCCCTGCATTGTTGATCAGGATATCAACGGCTCCATGCGCGGCCTCGACCTTCTCCATCAGATGCGGAGCGCCGCTCTCTTCCTCCAGATTCTGTTGCACGCTCGACGCTTTCCAGCCCTGCCCTCTCAGGTCTGCAGCCGTCGCTTCGGCCGGCTTGCTGTTGCCGTGGCAAATGACCTCCGCTCCGGCCTCTGCCAGAGCACGTGCCAGTGATGCTCCAATACCGCTCGAAGCTCCTGTAACCAAAGCCTTCTTGCCGGAAAGCGAGAAGGACTCCAGAATCCCTTCTCTCCAAGATGCAACGTGCTCAGAGTTGCCCGTCATACACAACGCCCCTTTTTCCGTTTTGTTGCATTCCCCAAAAGCCAGTTGCCTGCCACACCTCCGAAGAACTATAAGAGCTGTTCTTCAAGAATCTATGCCTCGCAGGAGCCTGAAAGATCATGTTGCGCAACACTCTCTTACCTCTGGCAGTGATCGCCTGCGTCTTGCCGGCGCAAGCACAGCAACCCGCAGAGCCTGTAAAAACTGAGGTCGCCAATATCGCGGATTTAACCCAGCAAGCGCAAGGCCTGCTTGCAAAAGCACGCGCGGAAAGCGGTAGTGAAGGCATCACACTCGGCCTCTACAACCATCACAAAACCATGTTGACGGCACGCGCTCACAGCGGAGGCGCCGAGCTTCATGCCCACTTCGCCGACTTCCTGCTGGTGCTCGATGGAGAAGGCACCGAGCTAATCGGCGGGACGATACTCAATCGCACCGATGGCCCCGACGGCGAAAGCAAAGGCACACAGCTTGAAGGGGCAGTGCCGCATCCGCTGCGCAAAGGCGATATTCTGCACATTCCAGCCGGTACTCCTCATCAAGCAATTGAGGCACCGG
The DNA here is from genome assembly GCA_028283625.1 of Acidobacteriaceae bacterium. Taxonomy (GTDB): domain Bacteria; phylum Acidobacteriota; class Terriglobia; order Terriglobales; family Acidobacteriaceae; genus Granulicella. The sequence goes on from JAPWKG010000030.1 coordinate 45,180, forward strand.
GACAATCCATTGCCCTCTACGTCATCAAAGTGCAGGAATCGAACTAACCGAACACAATTTGGGAGTAGTCATGAAGTTTCTTCACACAGCAGATGCGATTCGCTACCCACGCATGACGACCGCAGAGCTACGCGAATCCTTTCTGCTCGACACGCTCTTTCACGACGGCGCGGTCACGCTGGCTTATACCGATCAGGACCGCGCGGTGATCGGAGGTACGATTCCTGTCTCCGCCCCACTTGAGCTGAAAGCACAGCCCGAGCTACGGTCAGAGTACTTCTGCGAACGAAGAGAGCTAGGCGTGCTCAATCTCGGCGGCGCTGGCGCAATCACTGTAGACGGCGCAGAGTATTCGCTCGAAAAGCTGGACTGCCTCTACATAGGTCGCGGCGCCAAGGAGATCAGCTTCGCCAGCGAGGACGCAAACCAGCCCGCGGCATACTACCTGCTGAGCTATCCGGCACACGCGTCGCATCCCACCCGGCTGGCACGCTTTGCCGAACTGCAGCCCGTCACTCTTGGATCGTACGAAACATGTAATCGGCGATCCATCTACAAAGCCATTTACAAAGAGGGCATACAGTCCTGCCAACTCGTCATGGGCTTTACCCTGCTCGCGGCAGGTTCGAACTGGAATACGATGCCGGCCCACACGCACATGCGGCGCAGTGAGGTCTACTGCTACTTCGACCTCGATCCAGCGCAACGTGTGGTTCATCTGATGGGACCGCCGCAGGAAACACGCCACCTGCTGATGGCCAATCGCGAGGTCGTCATCTCCCCGGGCTGGAGTATTCATGCCGGTGTTGGCACAACCGCCTATGGCTTTTGCTGGGGCATGGGTGGAGAGAATCAGGTGTATGACGATATGGACGCGGTAAACATTACAGAGCTTCTTTAGCAGCCAACGCTCTTGTGCCTCATATTGCGGGTTGGCCGCTATCGAAAATCCGCAATCCACGAAGAGCAGTCTTCTAAAAAGACTGCTCTATCTCTTCCAGAGTTTTCCCTTTTGTTTCCGGTAGGAAAAAGATCGCGGTACACAGGTATACGACCGCGCAGGCAGCCCAAAGCCAGAACATGGTGAAGTATCCATAGCGCCCGACAACGGATAGAAAGACGCCTGCGAGAAGGGTAGAAATCCCCTGATTGATCAGCAGCCCAACGCCCATTCCGTTGGAGCGAATTCTCGTCGGCATCAGCTCAGAGAGAGCCAGCCACACCACAACCCCGGGCCCTGCGGCGAACGCGGCAATAAATAAAGCCAGGCACGCGGCAATTCCCCACCCCATGCGCTCACTCGGAGCAGGAGCCCAGTACGCATGCTGCAGCACAAGCGTGCCCTTCTCAGAAGGCTCCGGGACGATCCGCAAAACGGCATCAGCATCCGTTGACCGCGCGGCCACGACCTTATCGCCTGCGCCATAGCTATAAAGCACGCTCAGGGACATTGGCTCCGAGCCGTCCGCAGCCGACAGCGCCTGTACAGGCACGACCAGCCGATTGTCCCGTACCTGCTGCCGGAGCTGTGGCGCGAGATCCACCCGCTTTGCCTCAAAGCTATGAAAGAGCAGGCCCGCGGCGACCAAGGCCACCAGCATGCCGGAACTGCCAAGAATCAGCAGGAACTTTCTCCCCTTACGGTCCACGAGCGCAACCGCAAGCAACGTCATCACCACGTTCAGCACTTTGACCGCGGCATCGCCCTGCGTTGCGTGATCCGCACTCATGCCAGCCTGACGCAGAATCAGTACTAAGTACGCCAGAATCGAGTTGATGCCTGTAGCCTGATTGCAGGCCAAAATGACACAGGCCAGGAAAAATGGCACAACATAGCGGCGCTGCAGCAGCGATCCCGAAGCACCTTGCTGCTTGCCTGCGCTCGCCGCATGCGCCAGCTCTTCCATCTCGTCATACTGGCGACGCGCTTCTGCCGGATCAACAACGCGCAACAGCTCCGCGAGCGCTTTTTCAGGACGCGCCTTGCGATACAGCCACCGTGGCGTTTCCCCAAGCAGAAATGCGCCCAGAAAGAAAACCGCTCCCGGATAAACAACGGCGAGGAACATGCTTCGCCATGCGTGATTGGAAGCCGCAAAAAGAACGGCCGCGCTCCCCGGAGCCGCGTGAATGATCCTCTCAGCCTGCTGCGTGTAATACCAACCGACAAAGGCCGCAATGGCGATGCCGACCGTCAGCATGAGCTGAAAGATGGCCGAACCCCGCCCCCGCGAAGCGGCTGGAAGGCACTCCGCCAGATACAGCGGAACAACAACCGCAATGAGCCCACCGCTCATCCCTTGCAGTAACCTGCCGACGAACAGAGACGCAAAGCCCTGCGAAAGCACAATCAAACCAACGCTGGCGAGAAAACAAAAGCCGCTGAAGATCATCAGGCGGCGCCGTCCCAACCAGTCAGCCAACACGCCCGCCACAAGTGACGACAACATACTGCCGCCAAGGACAGCCGCAACGATGATGGAGGTCTGCTGCTGGCTCAGGTGAACCGTGCGCCCCAGATACAGCAGAGCTGCCGCAATGATGCCCACATCAATGCCGTAAAGCAGGCCTCCCATGCCCGCGATAAAAAGAAGCAGCTTGCGATACACCGCACCAGACAACGTAGGCGCTACGGGCATTCACTCTTTCTCCTGCGTGTTTCTTCAAACTATATAGTCGCGCAAAGCAAAGCAATAGCTAATAAAAAGAAATAACACGATATAAAACCAGTTACCACGAAAAGCATTCAAAAGCTGGAAATTCCTCTTGAACATATGCTTTCAGCGCCGGATTCTTCTCGCGAGAGAAGCAAAACGCTAGGAAAAGAAAGTAGGCATTTACCGCCAGGCGCGTGGGCGTGGGATCAGACTATTCCGGCAAGCGCAGAAGAGCCCAAACGCCCTCCACCGCGAACTCGCGTTCGCGCTCCTGCGGCAAACGCCTGCCCAGCGGGCCTGCAGCGCGTAGCGTCACCACGCCGTGCAGAAACGACCAGAGCGAAACGGCCCGCTCGGAAACCTCCTGCTCTGCCAACTGCGGGTGGAAGTGCAGAATCGCGCGACAGACATAGTCGAAGCTCAGATCAGCCGCAGCTCGGAGCTCCGGCACATCGCGCAGGGCGCAGACCTCCGGCAGGAACATGGCGCAGTAGTAGCCTCTCTGCTCATACGCAAAGTCAAGATACGCCAAGGTCAACTTCTCGACCACCGAATCGTCGCGGCCGGCGGCCTCCGCGGTTTGGCTCATGCTTGCGTGCAAACAATGAAAGCCATCGATTGCGAGGCTCACCAGGAGATCGGCTCGGTCTTTGAAGTGATGATACGGAGCAGCTGTGGTTACCCCAAGCCGGCGCGCTAGCTCTCGAAAGGAGAGCAGATGAGCGTCAGGCCCGGCCAGTACCTCCAGCGCAACCTCCTTGAGCGCCTGCCGTAGATCGCCATGATGGTAGGCAGAGCTGCTTGAAGTACGCCCCTTCGGCCGTCCTGGCGAGGAGCCCCGGTTGATGGATTTCGCTTGCGCGGCCACTTTCTCATCCTATACGGTCTAAGCACCGCTCAGATAGGCGGCCGGCACGTTGAACCTGCTTGATACCTCATCCGGGGAGCCCACCATGACACAAACTCTCGTTCTTTGGATCGTTCGCGGATTCAGCCTGGAGGTACCCAGCTTCACCCTTGAAGCCGGAGATCTTCTTAACCAGCGCACGCGTTCGCTGGTTGCGCGGTCCAACACTACGGCACGCCCTTCCGCGCAACGCCAGAAAAACTTGCTGCGCTGGCATCTTGCAGTTTCCGTACAGAACGAGATTTGACAGAGAAGGACTGGCCTGCCATTCTCGGGTTGAATAGCTGCAAGTCTTACGTTCTGAGGTTTCTATGTCACAGCCGCTTCTAGGCACTATTGCATTGTTTGCCGGTAACTTTGCCCCGAAAGGCTGGGCTCTGTGCGCTGGCCAGCTCCTCCCGATCGCACAAAACGCCGCGCTTTTTAGCATTCTTGGAACGACCTATGGAGGGAATGGCAGCTCGACCTTTGCCCTTCCCAATCTCTGCGGCCGTGCGCCCGTAGGCGCGGGGCAAAGCACCACCGGCACCTCCTACACGCTTGGGCAGTCCTTCGGAGCGGAATCCGTTACCCTGAACGCGAATCAGCTCCCCGCCCACATGCATGTCGTCGCTCCGCCTGTTTCCTCCTCGATTGGAACTCAGGTGACCCCCTCCGGTGGATATCCTGCACAGGTCAACCCTGGCGGCTCTCGCGGCTCCTCTGCGTCCAGCTACAACGCCTACGCTTCTGTCAGTAATGCGCAAGCGGCTGCCTACAATACCGCGAGTACCGGAAACAATCTGGCCGTTAGCATTCTGAGCCCAAGTCTTGTTGTGAACTACATCATCGCGCTCCAAGGCATCTTTCCATCGCGCAACTGATGTACCCCGTCATGTATCCCCGTTGGCAAAAACTCCCGCTGTTCTTCCCTCCTGATGCCCTGATCCGCGAGGTTCAGGCAATTCCTGAAGAACAGTGGGTTCCCCACTTCAACACACAGGATTACGAAGGGCATTGGAGCAGCCTCGCGCTGTGCTCTGCTTCGGGGCGCACCGAAGACATCTTCCCGTCGTCCTCCAACACCAGCTTCTACAACACACCGCTTTATGCCGAGATGCCAGCGCTGCGTGCTGTTCTTGAGCACTTCCGCTTCCCGCTGAAATCGGTTCGGCTTCTGCGCCTTCAAAGCGAATCGACGGTACGCGAGCACCGCGACAGGGATCTTTCCCTGCGGGACGGAGAGCTACGCCTGCATGTTCCAATCATGACCAACGAGCAGGTTGAGTTCATCGTCGCCAACCGGCAGCTTCCTTTGCGCGCAGGAGAGGCGTGGTTTATCGACTTCTCGCAGCCACATCGTATCTACAACAGAAGCTCCTCGCCGCGCGTGCATCTGGTGATCGACGGCTCGCTGAATGAGTGGGCAAAAGAGCTTCTGGAGCGCGCTCAGCGAGAGGTCGTGACAGAGACCTTCCCCGCAAGAGGCATCATCGAATTTGAACGCTTCTGCGCAACCGCATGGCAAGATCAAGCGCTGATGGATCGCCTGCGGGGCATAACAGCTCCCCAGGCACTACTCGAAGCCGTAACGCGCGAAGGCCAGCTGCGCGGCTTTCACTTTGTCCAGGAGGATGCCGCATCCATCCTTCGGGAAAACCGCGAGGCCTGGAACCTCCGCACGATGAATCTATGACCATGACAGGCTGGATCCCCTATCAGATCTCCTTGGCTGAGGACCACCCCTCTGTACGCTGGACACAACTTGGGACAACTCGCCTGCTCGAGCCTTTTTTTGAAGAAACGTTGCAGAAGCAGCTGAACCAGCCGTTCCACCAGCTTTTCGCTCGCCAAACAAGCATGGATGTCTTGCTGGAGCTTGCTGAGACGCGTTCCTCGCTCCCTCTGCGCGGCATCGTGCTGCACATGTCTCGCTGTGGTTCGACGCTTCTTTCGCAGATGCTTGCCGCGTCGCCGCGAAACGTTGTCGCCTCGGAGCCCTCTCCGCTGGACGCGATCCTGCGTGCGCAGAGCACGTATCCTCAACTCGATCATGCGACGCACATTCGCTGGATACGCGCAATGGCTCACGCCCTGGCACAACCGCGCACGGGACAGGAAGACGCGTTCTATCTCAAGCTCGACTGCTGGCACCTGAATCAGCTGGCTCTGCTGCGTGAAGCCTTCCCCGAAGCTCCGCTGCTCTTCCTCTATCGTGAGCCGCTCGAAGTCATGGTCTCTCACGCCCGCATGCCCGCAGCCTGGAGTATCCCAGGCATTCTTCACCCTTTGGCGCTTTCGTTAAAGCATGAGGACTGGGAGCCGCAGCATCTGGAACGGTATGCGGCAAAAGCTTTGGCAAACTTCTGCCGAAACGGATTGCTGGCAGCAGAGGCCTGCAACGCACTGCTGGTGAACTTCACGCAACTGCCTGTAGCCGTCTTCGGATCGATAGCGCAGCACTTCTCCCTGCGATTGGAAGACTACCCCGCCATGCTGGCGCAGTCTCAACGCGATGCCAAGCGCCCCTATCAACCGTTTACCCCGGATAGCGAACAAAAACGCGCAGAGGCATCGCCTCAAGTGCAAGAGGCCACGGAACTGCTGTTGCGCGAGCTGTACCAGCAGCTCGAGGCAGCGCGTGAGGCACAGGAAAGAACCGTCACCGCTCTCTAGGGTCTTTCCAGCCGGGCCAACACCGTACACACGCACTCCTCTACACTCGCCACTCCCGTAAGACAGTGGATCGCGGGCTGCAGTGGAGGTTCGTAAAGGTCGTCAATCCCCGTCATGTTCTGCAGCTGCCCGGCTCGAGCTCTCCGGTAAAGACCTTTCGGATCGCGCTCTTCGCAAAGAGCCAGAGGGGCATCGACAAAGACCTCAAAAAACGGTACCGGTGCTGCCTGCTGCAATGCCGCTCGAACAGCACGAAAAGGGCTGATTGCAGCAACCAGCACACAAGTGCCCTGCTCTGCGGCTTGGAACGCAATGGCAGCAATCCGGTGTTGATGCTCGACACGGTCTTGCCGGCTAAAGCCAAGATCGCGAGAGTGAGTTTGTCGCAGCTCGTCGCCGTCCAACAACAAAACCTGCCGCCCGCGCTGTTGCAGAAGCGCAGCTACAGCACGGCTCAAGGTCGTCTTTCCAGAACCGCTTAGACCGGTAAACCACAGGATGACACCACCAGCGGTTACTTCTGACACGAAAACTCTCTCTCCCACTTCTTCATACCGGAATGATATGAGTAAGATAAAACTCGCCCTCATGAAGAACCTCATGCCAACACGCCGCAAGTTCCTGTCCCTCTCCGTCGCTGCCGCTGGCACCCTCGCTCTTCCACGGACGATTCTTGCCTCCGACAACGAAATCAATAGCCCCTACTCCAACGCAGCGCTCGGAGCCTATACCCAGGGGCTGATGAACGCGGAGTATCTGACCACGCTTGTTGGCACCAGCTTCACCGTCTTCCTTACAGACGGCAGCTATTCTTCCATGGTTCTGAGCAAGGTCACGGTAATGGACAATACCCCTGCCTCCACGGAGGGCAAACGCGTTGCCCCTCCGGGCGCGGACCTCACCGCATTACGCTCACCACTGCAACCCACATGCTTCACGCTGTGCTTCAACGTTACCGGCCAGAGTTTTGCAGAAGGCACCTATCTGCTCGATAGCGGCCTTCTGGGCAGAGTCTCCATGTTCCTTTCGCCGAGTACTGCAGGCAAGTGTGTTGCAAGCTTCAGTGCGTTCCCGCAGCGCACGATGAGGCCAGTTACCTCACCAGTCAAAGGACGGCTCACGCTCTAACTATCATTCTGCTCATCCCATGCGGTTGAACAGAATGTTGTATTCAACCCCTTCTTCGCAATATCCGACGGGGGAGAGAAAGAGCGGGAATCGCTCCCCTGTCGGCACCATAAGCTCAACGGTGTCCTGAGACAGAAGCGGCTCACGCGGACCATACAGCTTGAGCTCGAAACTATCTCCAGCCCGGATCCCCGCATTGCGAAACAGCGCAGAAGCGGTAAGGCTATTTACCTCCACCAGCTTCAACGGTACAGACGGCACGTTCTCAGAACAGGCAAGCAACGTCTGACCGATCCGCTCCTTGAAGTAACGCGACGACTGACCGGGAAGGTTCGCTTGCGACGCCGCCTCTTCCTCCTCTGGAGTCTCTTTCAGGCTCTCGCCCTGCTGCCAGCTCATCTCCAGCGAAACACCGTCGCCACGGCTCTGCACAACGAATCCGGCACGTTCATATAGCCGCTTTGCCGGGTTGTTGTAACGCACGGAAAGGCACAGCGGCAGCTGAGCTACCTCTGCTTGCTGCTTGCAGAACTGCAACAGATCTCCACCGACGCCTTGCCCGCGATATGACTCCAGCAAGGCAAGATCGACGATCCGCATTTCCGTCGTGGAGCGCGCAAGCATAAGCCGACCTGCGCGCTGATCATCCACCCACACGATGCAGTCCTTAGCATTCGGAAAGATCGAAGCATAGCCTTGCTGTTGATTCTGGTACTGCATCTCCAGCAACTCGGTCAACACCTCGGGCTGCAGTTGCAGTGGAGCAAACTCTAAGGCCTTCACCGCAAAGAAGAGTTCACGCAAAAACACATCATCGTCCGCAACCCTGCTGCGTACTTCAAATCGTACGGAAGCCACCTTTTTGAAAACCTCTCCTCTTAGTGAGCGTTGGCGCGCTTCTGCGACTCCGACCAGGCAAGATTATTTTTTGCCAACACGTACTCCGGACGGATCGCCAACGCATGCTGCGCCGCAGCAATCGCCTCATCCCAACGCTGCAAGGACTCATACCCTGCAGCGATATTATTCCAGGCCTCAGCAGAGCGAGGGTCCAGCTGCAACGCCTTGCGGGCCGCCAGGATAGACTCCTCATACTTTGCCTCTTGATTCAACATCAGAGAGCGATTGATGTACTCCGCTGCTGTAGCAGGAGCCCTCGATGCTTCCAGCTTCGCTTTCCTGTACCAGGCCAGATTATTCTGAGCGATGGGAAAGCCCGGGCGAAGCTCCAACGCCTTTTGCTCAAAACGAATTGCCTCGCCCCATTGCTGCATGGCTCCATAGGCGGCGCCGATGTTGTTGCACGCCTCGGCAGAGTGCGGATCCAGTTGCAAGGCCTTCTGCGCCGACGCCAAAGAGTCAGCGTACAAGCCCGCGCGCGACTGCGCCAGGGATCGATTGATCCAGAAGGCGGCGTCCTGCTGTACAGGGTGCTGCAGCTCCTCTTCAGCAGCGACATCTCCGGGAAAAGCTGAGGCCGTTGCAGCGGCGAGCTGATGAGCCTCCTGCATCTCTCCCGTTGCAACATAGGCGCGGATAAGGAGATCACGCTGAAAACTACGCGCAGGATTCAACAGCATGGCCTGCTTCAACTGTGCAATCGCTTCCTCTGCCGAACCGTGCTCCAGCAACCAGCGACCATAGTACGCATGGGTTGTGTCATCTTCCGGGGCGAGCGCGATTGCTCGCTCAAAGTGACGTACCGCCTGCGCAGAGCGAGGAGTGTCTCCGGCATCGGCCAAAGCACCGCAATCAACCCCCAGGTTGATTTCCAGCGTTGCGTAATTTGGGGTGTAAACCAGCGCTCGCTCAAAGTAATCCAACGCCTCGGCATAGTGGCCGTGCCCCATCAACGTGAGCCCATAGGTCATCAGACCGCGTCCGTTGCGAGGGCTCTTCTGCACGTCGTCCAGCCAGAGCGAGTCTTCATCGTGCCACACCACATTGCGTAGATGGGCTCCGTAGGCGTAGCCGGACAATGCGAGCAGAGAGCACACGATCAGCGCCCTACGCGTAGCCACTTGTGCAGCACAATGCTGCCACAGCTTCCAGCCGCACCAGAGCACCGCCAGCATGAGCCCGGGGAAGGAGAAAAACATGCGATGGTCGTTTTCCACCTCGCTCAAGGCATAAAGCGAAGTAGGCAGTTGTGTCAGCACAAACCACAACAGCCCATAACTTACCGGTCGCCAGCTCTCCTTCTTCCAACACCATGCGATCGCCGCAAACAATGCGAGAAGAAAGACCAGACCAAGCTGCACCGCTGGATCGCTCGCCGATGATGCCTTCAGGTCCGTATCCACGTTGAGGTGGAGCGGCAGCAACAACTCGCCAACGTAGCGCGCCCACACGAGAGGCTGCGTGACGCGATACGACCAAGGATCAAGGATAGAGGGCGCGAAACTCTTCGGCGTCATCGCGCTTTGCAGCTTCATCAGCGCTGCCGTTGTGAGCAGAGACGGCAATGCAGACAAGGCACTCCGCTTCCAGCGAGCAGAGGCAGGAAGCATCGCGGCCTCCCCAAAGAAGTACTCCCAGAAAAGCAGCAGCAGCGGGAAAACAGCGGCTGGAGGCTTGGAAAGCAACGCAGCAATCAAAGGAAGAAGGTACACACCATAGCGGCGCTGCTTCGGCCAGCCCACCCACAGACACAAAGCGGCAACGCAGCCAAGCGTACAGTACAGATCTCCGCGCTGAATAACGTAGTTGACCGTCTCCGCCATTGCAGGATGCAGTCCAAACCACGCAGCCCCCAGCAGCGCTGGCCAGAAATGATCCACGCCGTTCTGCGCACGGTCCATCGTCTGCCGGAAAAGCTGCAGCAGGAGAAGCATCAGGAGAAGAAAACAGATCATGGTTCCGAGATGGAACCAGAACAGCTTGTAACCATGGCCTAAGGCATAGTCCAGCGCTAACGATGCGGAGACCAGCGGGCGATAGGTCCGATTAGCTGGATAAATGCTGAAGGTGGAGGTATCCGTAAAAAAGCGGGGAAGGTTGTGAAGACTCCTGATTGCGGGGTTTTCCAACACCGTGTGGTAGTCATCAAAATGAAACGAATTGCCGAAAGAATTGCTGTACGTTGCAAGCACCAAGGCAAGCAACAAAACAACGGCAGGCGTCCTTCCCCGGACAGCGGCAGGCAAGAACGGCGAAGCGCTGTTTTTCTCCTTAGTCATCTGCGTCACGGTTACCAAAACTATTTTGACAGAAGCAAGGACACGCTATACTGTACCCCCGTAACCAAAAGGTACTTTTTGACGCCAGCATAGCCGATCGAGAGCCATGCGTCGTGCATTGTTTCTACCTTTCATAAGAACTTCTTCCACCTGCCTTACTACCCAGTTTTTTTGAGCACGCTGATCGAGTTTTTGCGATGCGGCTATTGTCCTTGAGGAGTCCCGTGTTCCCTATCCGCTTACTTCAGCGAAAACTGACTGGCCTGTTCGCCCTTCAGCTTGCTTGCTTCGCCCTTCTGCTTTCCGCAACGAACTCAGCGCATGCAGCCGATCTGCCCGTTGCACAGGACGCACACGTTAGCTCTTCGAGAAGCAGCGCCAACTTCGGCTATATGTCGAACCTGTATGTCGGTAACGGCAACACGGCGCTTCTGCAGTTCGATCTCTCTTCTCTGCCTCCGGGCATCACGGCTTCGCAGATCTCTCATGCGGCCGTCACGCTGTTCGTGAACCGGATTCTTTCCCCGGGAGCGATCACGGTTGCCCCGGTGACTTCGGCCTGGACGGAAAGCGCCGTCACCTATGCGACGCAGCCGTCGCTCGGATCAGCGATCGTGTCGTTCACTCCAGGGGCCTCAGGCGTGTATGTCACCATCGACATCACCTCGTTGCTTCAGGGATGGATCAGCAATCCCACGACAAACTTCGGACTCGCCCTGACCTCTTCCGGAGGCGAATATCTCTTCGACTCCAAGGAAAACGACCAGACGGGTCATGCGGCAGGCGTTAGCGTCACCGTGGTAAGCATGGGTGCAACGGGAGCAACCGGAGCAACAGGAGCCCAGGGCCCACAAGGCATTCCCGGTGTAGCTGGCCCACAAGGACTAGCGGGCCCCGCAGGAGCGGCCGGCACCGCAGGAGCACAAGGAATTCAAGGCCCGATCGGTCCGGTAGGTGCTACCGGTGCTACCGGTGCCGCAGGGGCAGCTGGACCGACAGGCGCAACGGGAGCTCCGGGAGCCAAGGGAGACGTCGGGCCGCAGGGAGCTCAGGGAATCCAGGGTATTCAGGGTGTTACAGGAGCTGTGGGTGCCACCGGAGCAGCCGGGGCAGCTGGACCGACTGGAGCAACAGGGGCAGCTGGAGCAACAGGAGCCGCGGGAGCAACAGGAGCAGCTGGAGCCACAGGAGCACAAGGAATTCAAGGCGCTACAGGCCCAACAGGAGCCAAAGGAAGCACCGGCCCGCAGGGTATCCAGGGCATTCAGGGTGTTACAGGAGCTGTGGGTGCCACCGGAACAGCAGGGGTAGCTGGACCAGCTGGAGCCGCTGGGGCCACGGGACCACAAGGGGTCCAGGGCATTCAGGGAACGACCGGGGCAATCGGCGCTACAGGCAGCACTGGAGTAACCGGTACGACTGGAGCTACAGGTATCCAAGGAATACAGGGCATTCAGGGCGCTACAGGCGCAACTGGAGCTACGGGAGCCACAGGTGCGGCCGGCGCAGGCAGCGTAAGCTCAAACGGCTTATTGCAGGTGTATGACTCACTCGTCAATCCTGGAAGCAGCCCGTACTACATCGGTACAACCGCAGCCTCAAACGGCAATGGCTTTTCCCCAGATTTCCTTACGGTGGCTCCCTTCGGCTGCACGCTGAGCGGCTTCCACGTGCAGGGGACAACGATCTATGCCGGCGCAGCAGAGACACTCAAAGTTGAAGTCTTCAAGAACCCCACGATTACAACCACCGTCTCAGCAACAACAACCAGCTACAGCCTCACGCCCCCATCTTCAGCAATTTTGAGCTGTACGCTCAATGTTCCCGCAGCCAACAATTCGGCGGCTTCATGCTCGTCCTCCAGCACGGCTACCCTAAACGCGGGCGATACGTTCTATGTCTATGGCACAGAATCCGACGCGTCGAATAGTGCGTACTTTAAATATGCGGTCAGCATAAGCTGCCAGTAGTTTGTGGACAGGAAACGGTTGATGCAGAAGCAACGGACATACGTTCCACTCCTGATCGGGCTGCTTGCGAGCACCATGACAGCGCAAACCGCAGGCGCGCAGCGGCAACGAGGAACCGCAGGCAAAGCGGTTGCATTGACAACCGCCTCCTGCCCCATCGTTGCCGACGGCGATCTGGTGACGTTTTCCTGGAACCCTGTGTTTGAACACGCGTCTTCCGTAACCGGCGTCCAGAGTTTCGAGCTGCAGTTTGCCCGGGAGCAGGACAAAGCGATCACCTCCCGAACGGGAGCACCACTCATCCTGCTCGCCGCTCCACGCGTTCACGGCGAAGTGCCCAGCGCACGGAACAAAGAAATCGAGCCAGGAACAAACGGCGTTTACGATCTTCGGTTCCATCTGCATCTGCATGAGCTTGCTGCCGGCGAGTACCGCTTGGTCAAGGCCACAGCGATGGCAAAAACGGATGGCACATTCTCTCCGGACGAAGCGACCATGACCAATTCGCCCATGCAATTGCCGTACTGCCTGACGATTGCGGGCTCAGCGGCAGGAACGAATCGCTAGCGTCCATGTCTTTTGAATTCGAGGAGCTTTCTCTTTTGCACAATCATGCACGCCATCTGACCGACTTCCTCAAAACCGGGCTGCGACCTGCTCGCAAGGTGCCTTGTGCTCTGAGCTTACTCTCCGCAGTAGGCTTACTTGCGGTCGCGGCACCGCAGTCCACGCAAGCGCAGGGCCTGCTCTCTGTCACTCCGGGACGAAGCATCGCTACCAGTGCAGGCACCGGTAGCCTCGGTTACTCCGGCGACGGCTCTTCAGCGACCGCAGCCACACTTGCCAGCCCCAGTGCGGTGGCGTATGACTCGCAGGGAAATCTCTATCTCGCAGACGCAGCCAACCACGTCATTCGTGAAGTGGTAAAAACTTCCGGCGTAGTAGAAACGATTGCGGGCACTGGAACAGCAGGCTTTGCCGGAGACGGCGGTGCAGCCACCGCAGCGCAGCTCGATACTCCCACCGGAATCAGCGTCGACAGCAACGGCAACCTGTATATTGCCGACAGTCATAACAACCGCATTCGCCGCGTCACCAGCGACGGCAAAATCTCGACGATTGCGGGCACCGGCACGGCAGGCTTTGCCGGAGACGGCGCCGCCGCAACCGCTGCGATGCTCGACCTGCCTTCCGCGCTAACGGTCGATGCCAGCGGAAATCTTTTCTTCGCCGACACGAACAATCAGCGCATTCGCCGCATCTCTTCCTCTGGCACCATCTCCACGATCGCAGGGTCGGGAGTTCAGGGCTATGCTGGCGACGGAGCAGCTGCTGTCAGTGCCGATCTCGACACACCGGTCGGCGTTGCCGTCGATAGCGCTGGCAATGTGTATCTGGCCGATAGCCACAATCACCGCATTCGGGAAGTCAGCACCAGTGGAACGATTGCGACCGTAGCAGGAGCCGGAGCTCCCAGCTTCGCTGGAGGTTTTGCAGGCGATGGAACAGCCTCCACGGCCGCATCCCTCTCCAAGCCAACGGGTGTCAGCATCGACAGCGCTGGCAACGTGTATATCGCCGACACGAATAACCAACGCATTCGCCAACTGGGCGGTGGAGTCATCGCAACCATTGCAGGCACAGGGGACCAGGGCTTCGGCGCAGATGGGTCCTCCGCCACGCAGGGGGTACTCAACGCACCGCGAGCCGTTGCGCCGGACGCGAACGGCAATCTTTCTGTTGCGGACACGCAAAACCAGCGCATCCGCTCAGGTCAGCTTCCCACACTCGCTTACACGGACCAGCCGATCGGTGTGGCGAGCAGCGGTCAGCTTGTAACCGTCGCGAATACGGGAACAGCAGCGATTACGGTCAGCAATATCGTCTTTGCGGGACCATTTGCTCTGGCCAGCGGAGGCTCCTGCTCTTCCGCCCCCATCACGCTTGCGGCTGGCGGAAGCTGCACGGAACAAATTGCCTTTACTCCTGCCGCAATCGGTGCCAGCAGTGGGTCTGTTGTTTTTGGTGGCACGGGCGTGCTCAACCAAAAAATACTGCTGACCGGCAACGGTACGCAGGCCGCAACCTCCACAACCGTAACGGTAAACTCCGCCGACGTCTTTGCGGGACAATCCGCCACCTTCACAGCACAGGTTGCTCCAGCGGGCGCAGGAACGCCGACCGGTACCATACAGTTCTACTCCAACGGTACGGCGCTTGGTTCTCCCATCACACTGCTCGCGTCTGGCGTAGCCGCGCTCACCACGAGCTTTGCCTCAGCGGGTAGTTACAGCATCACAGCAGCGTACTCGGGCGATGCCAGCTTCCTTGCCAGCACTTCGTCGGCAAGCACCGAAGGCGTTCACGACTTCACCCTGCAAAATACCAGCGCGCTTTCTCAGGTTGTGCTTCCGGCCGCAACCGCTAGCTATAGCTTTGCGTTGACTCCGCTGAACGGTTCCTTCTCATACCCCATCACCTTCACGGCGACAGGCGCTCCTGCCGGCACCAAGATTACCTTTACGCCGCAGTCTGTTACACCAGGAACCTCAACAGCAAACGTCTCCGTATCGCTTACGCCTCCGCTCCAGAAGTCCATGCTGCAGCACTACGCGTTCCCGGCGGGAGGAAGCGTTGCTCTTGCGTTGCTTCTGCTCCCCTTCGGAAGGCGGTTCCGTCGTAGCGGTCGAACCGCTCGTTGGGCGCTTCTCTGTTGCACCACGTTTGGGAGCCTTAGTGTCCTTTCAATCTCAGGTTGCGGCTCCGGGTTCCTGACGCAGCCGCAAACCAGCTACACGGTTACGATTACCGCGACAGCGACGGGATCAAACGGAGAGACGCTGCAGCATACCGGTACCGTCACTCTTGTTGTCGAATAATGCGCAAAGAGATTGCCGCAAAAGGAAGAAACACTTTGCAGAAACGAAGCAGAAAATTTGTCGCAATACTGCTTACCCTTATGCCTGCGCTTTGCCTGCATGCACAAGGGACGAAGGCACAGCCGCTCGATCTGGGCCTGACCTATCAGGCGCAGCGCGCATTGAGCGTAAACTCAGGACAAAGTTTCTGGCTGCAAGGGGGCAATGCAGAGCTCGGCGCCGATGCTTGGCATGGTCTCGGTGCCGCCTTTTCCCTCTCCGGAAGCCATACCACCATGGGCAGCAGCTCTGTGCCGCTCTCCATGGTGGTGTGGACCGCAGGGCC
Organism: Acidobacteriaceae bacterium; assembly: GCA_028283625.1. Taxonomy (GTDB): domain Bacteria; phylum Acidobacteriota; class Terriglobia; order Terriglobales; family Acidobacteriaceae; genus Granulicella. Next base: position 60,880 of record JAPWKG010000030.1, read on the forward strand.
TCGCTACCGTTGGCATAATGGCCATCGTCTCTCTCTTTACGCTGAGGCACTGGGTGGCGAAGCAAATGGCTTTGACAGCGTTTTTCCAGCGTCTCGCGGAGCTCAATCCGAAGCCAACAGCTTTGCCTTCCGTACAGGATTCGGAGTGGACTACCGAGTACGCACTCACCTGGCTCTTCGGCTACTCGATGCCAGCTACCTCCGCACGGGATTTTCCAACGCTACAAACAACACTCAACACATCTTCCAGGTAGGCGCAGGCGTCGTTGTGCGCTTCCACTAAATTGGAGTGAAGTGAAGGATGAACGAACTGCAAACGATCGCGGTGCTCATCCCCGCATGGCATCCTGAGCCAGTTCTCGTGTCGATCGTGCAGGCACTGCAGGAATCAGGCTGCGGGGCCATCCTCGTCGTGGATGATGGGAACAAGGGGCGATCAGAAGAGATCCTGAAGGAAGCCGAACGCTCAGGCGCACTGATTCTGCGGCACGCGGTGAATCTCGGAAAGGGACGCGCGCTCAAGACCGGCTTCAATGCCTTCCTGAAAAACTTTCCTCACTTTACAGGCCTCGTTACAGCAGACGCAGATGGACAGCACAGTATCGCGGATATTCTCGCTGTAGCTCGAGCACACCACGCATCCCCTCATCGCGCGGTGCTCGGTTGCCGCAGCTTCGGTAAGGATGTTCCGCTACGAAGCCGCCTTGGCAACAGACTGACACGCTGGATCTTTCGTTGGGCGAATGGTTCCGGCGTCACGGACACGCAGACGGGGCTACGCGCACTCCCCGGCCCGCTACTGCCAACGCTGATGCAACTCGAAGGAGAACGTTACGAGTATGAAATGCGGATGCTCGCGCACATCTGCCGGCATCATCACCGCCCACTTGAAATTCCCATCACAACGATTTACCTCGAAGGCAACCGATCCTCGCACTTCGATCCGATCCGCGACTCCATGCGCATCTACTTCGTGCTGCTGCGCTTTTACTCCTCCTCGCTCTTAGCAGCAGCCGTGGATCTTCTCGTTTTCTCGCTTGCATACTTCGTTTCCGGAAATCTGCTGATCAGCGTCATCATTGGGAGGCTCAGCTCCCTGCTGAACTTCACGCTTAATCGACATTTTGTTTTTCGCAACAAGGACTCGTTTGCTGTCTCGCTTGGACGATACTATTTGCTGGCAGTCACCCTGGGAGGAATAAGCTATCTGCTTCTTTCTCTTGCGCACTCTCACCTGCGCTTTCCCGTGCTCCCGGCAAAAATTCTTATCGAAGTCCTGCTAAGCCTTATTAGTTTTGCGGTGCAGCGCACCTTCGTCTTTCGTCGCTCGAACGAGCTTTGATTACGCTCATCGCGAGAAATTCTTTATGCTGGAATCAGCATGCAGGATGTGGAATACAACGATCTCCATCCATGCATGTCAACGCACAACCTCTCAGACCAGCATCGGGCAAAAGCCCCACTACCAGGAGGTGACTCTGCACCTAACGCGTTGGCGAGTTCTTCTCGCGCCACTCTCGTTGCTTGTCGTCGTTACTCTGATCGGCCTTTGGGCCCACGACACTGTGCAGCGAAGACAGAGAGCAGCAGCCAGCTCGTCACAGGATCAGAGCACCGTTGTTGTTGCGCAGAGCTCCGACCTTGAAACCCTGGAATCCGACAATCTGAACTCTGCCAGTTCGTTCAGTATCGCCGCGCTGCTTTGGGGAAGGCTGTTGAACATTACGCCCGCCGGCGCAATCGTGCCCTCCATGGCCGATTCCTACAGCTGGAACGATGCTGGCAACGAAATCACCTTTCATCTTCATCCCGGGCTTAAATGCCAGGACGGCTCAGCGTTTACGGCACGGGATGTCGCCTACACCTTCAACCGGGCAGCAAACCCGAAGTTCGGCTTCTATGGAAACCTGCCGGCGTTTGTTTACTCAGCAATCGGTTTCCGAGGAGCCCGCGCCGATAGCGATCTCGATGCAACGGTACGCGTGCAGGCATACTCCTCCCAGGTTCCGGGCATGCTCTCTCAAGCGTTCATGCTGTGTCGCGCAAGCTACGAGCCACTTTCGCAGGCAGCAGCCGCATCGCACGCATATGCAACAGGGCCATACAAGCTGGCTGGCTGGCAGCACGATGACCGCCTTGTGCTCGAACGCAATCCCGAGTACACCCTGGCACACGCTCCGTATGAACATGTTATCTTTCGCATTATTCCGGAGCCCAGCACGCGCGTAGCAGAGCTGCTCGCAGGCAATGTTGACGTTATCTCCAACGTCCCTCCGGATCAAGTGGACGCAATCGAAGCCTCTCGCACTGCGACGGTGCAATCGGTCTCTGGAACGAGGCGCATTTTCATCGGCTTCAACTTTGCGCCCAAGTACGCTGCGACCGCCGGAGGAGCGGCGATTCAACATAAAGCCGTACGTCAGGCGCTTGAGTATGCAGTCGATGTGCCGACGATCTGCTCTCAACTGTTGCAGCGCCCCTGCGAACGCATGGCAAGTCCTGTGCAGCCCGACCACTTCAAGCTCACCCCCTACCCCTACGATCCGGATAAAGCGGAGCGCATGCTGGACGCAGCCGGGTACCCACGCAAAGCCAACGGCGTACGCTTTCATCTGACGCTGCAAACGCCCCGATCACGCTACCTTGAAGATGTAAACGTAGCGCAGGCGGTCAGTCAGTATCTAAGCGACATCGGCGTACAAACCGACGTCGACGCCATGGACTTCAACAGCGTCTTTGCACCGCGCGCGCGGCAGCATGAAGTAGGCGAGCTGTTCCTTTCCGGCAACGGCGGAGCACTCTGGAGTCCACTCTTTGACATCTCGCTCTTTCCCACACGCGAAGCAAACACCAACACCGGCATGTGGTATGACCCCGCATGGCAAGAAGGCTTGCACTCGCTGGAAAACGTTCGCGATCCGGAGAAGGAGAAAGTCATCGTGCAGGGGATGCTCGAAGTCTTTCGCGACGATGCGCCGTGGCTCTTTCTCTACTTTCAGCCGGACTTCTACGCCTCAGGCCCTCACGTGGATTTCCACCCGCGCCGCGATGAGCTCATCGATGTAATGGCGATGCGTCCAAAGCCGTAAGGCTACTCGCGCACGCCGTCGAGCATATCGAAGTTACGCCACTTGTAGAGCACCATGGAAAGCAACCAGCTACCGGCCATGATGGCAATAATGAGATAGCCCAAAGTTCCGAAGTGCCCATTGAGGCGCGCCACAATGTTCCAGAACGGACCGCTCGCATTCCAGTGCTCACCGAGCAGGCCAAGCGCCTCTACACCGCCAACAGCCAGTGCGACCAGAACTGATGTGGACGTTACGACAAGGTTGTAATACAGCTTGCGGACAGGTTTAGCGAAAGCCCAGCCGTAGGCTTCCAGCATCAGAACGTTGTCCGTTGTATCGATCAACGTCATCCCCGCAGCAAAGAGCGCGGGAAAGATCAGCATCGAAGTAAACGATAAACCTCGTGCAGCTTCTGCGGCAGAGATGCCAAGCACACCAACTTCCGTGGCGGTATCAAATCCAAGACCGAAGAGCAGCCCAAGCGGATACATATGCCAGCTTTCGGTAATGAGGCGAAACATGGAGCGGAAGATGCGTGCAAAAAAGCCGCCTCCGCCGAGCAACAGATCCAATTCCTGCTCGTAATACTCTTCTCCGCGGCGCACACGACAAAACGCCTGCCATACAGACCGCAATACAAACAGGTTGACCGTTGCAATCGCAAAGAGAAAGAGCATGGAAACAGACGTGCCAATCAGCCCGCCAATCTCGCGAAAGTGAGCGACGCGGTGCTGAAGCGCCACTGCGGACCAGGCGATGAACAACGATCCAAAGATCACGACCGTTGAGTGTCCCAGAGAAAACCAGAGGCCGAGACTGACAGGACGCTTGCCCGTCTGCATCATCGTACGAGTCACGTTATCGATTGCCGCAATGTGATCGGCATCGACAGCGTGGCGCAGTCCAAATCCGTATGCAAGAAAAGCGCTCCCCAACAGTACGGGATGCGGCCGAAAAGCAATGGCCGCCCACACCCAAGCGGCTACATTAAACGCAAGCAATCCGCTATAGAGCGCAACGATACGTGTGCGAGTCTGCCCACGAAAGCGTGCCTGAAAATGATGCAACCCGATTTGCATGGGCAAAGGAACTCCCGGAGCGGTACGGATGCCGAGAGGAATGCTTCCCCTCGGCATCAGACTTAATGTTTATGTGAATGCGTGTGATCGTGCGTATGTCCGTCGTCATGCGTGTGCGTGTGAGAATGCGTCGTTCCATCAGCGTGGGTATGCACGTGGGCATGCACCTTCAGCGGTTCGTGCGGATGCGCGTGAGCGTAGTCCCACTCATCCGGCGATCCGTGCCCGTGGGTGTGCCCACCGATTGTCAGCCCCCCCGGAACATCTGACGTGCCAAGCTGACGACGAACCGGGTTCTCCATCCCGCTCTTGATCCAGGCAATGACTTTATCCAAACCATTGCCGCTCTTCATATCCGTAAACAGGAACGGACGCTCACCGCGCATCTTCTTCGAGTCTCGGTCCATCACCTCCAGCGAAGCGCCGACAAGCTCAGCCAGATCAATCTTGTTAATCACCAGCAACGACGAACGTGTGACACCAGGCCCACCCTTGCGCGGAATCTTATCGCCGCCAGCTACGTCGATAACGTAGATCCACTCGTCCACAAGCTCAGGGCTGAACGCTGCAGAGAGATTGTCGCCACCGCTCTCGACCAGAATCAGCTGCAACCCCTTATGCTCTTCTTCCAGATCTTCAATCGCTTCCAGATTCATGGATGCATCTTCACGAATAGCAGCGTGAGGGCAGCCGCCGGTTTCAACGCCACGAATCCGCGCTTCATCCAGCGTTCCCTGCCGCATAAGGAACTGAGCATCTTCGAGGGTATAAATATCATTCGTAACTACGGCAAGATTGATCTCATCACGCAGTCTTTTGCTCAGGGCATCGACCAGTGCCGTCTTGCCGGAACCAACCGGACCTGCGATACCGATACGGTATGCGCGCTGTTGCTGATTACTCATGGCAGTAACTCCTATTGTGGTTAGGGTTGAAGAAGAAGGACTCAGAAAAGGAAATAGCGCTGTGCCATCGGCAACTCCGACATCGGCTCACAGGTCAGCAGTTCGCCGTCGGCGCGCACCTCGTAGGTTTCAGGATTGACCTCCAGCCTGGGCGTAGCCGAGTTATGGATGAGATCAGCCTTCGTGACTGTGCGACAGCCCTTCACCGCCATGCGCTGCTTGTTCAGGTTGAGCTTATCGAATGTTCCCGCATCCAGTGCGGCTTCCGAAGTGAACAGTACGCTTGAAGACGTCGGCACCTTGCCAAAGGAACCGAACATGGGACGATAGATCACAGGCTGAGGGGTTGGAATCGAAGCGTTCGCATCGCCCATCGTGCTCCATGCGATGAAGCCGCCCTTGAGGATGATCTCCGGCTTGACGCCGAAGAAGGCAGGTTTCCACAGAACGAGATCCGCCATCTTTCCGGGTTCGATCGAACCCACGACATCCCCGATGCCATGAGTCAGGGCAGGATTGATGGTGTACTTCGCCACATAACGTTTGATGCGAGCGTTATCGTTGCGTGAAGTATCCCCGGCCAGCGTGCCGCGCTGTACCTTCATCTTGTGCGCGGTCTGCCATGTGCGCAGAACAACCTCACCGACGCGCCCCATCGCCTGGGAGTCACTCGAGATCATCGAGAACACACCGAGGTCGTGCAGGATATCTTCCGCGGCAATCGTCTCGGGACGAATGCGGCTTTCAGCAAAAGCAACATCTTCCGGAACCATGGGGTTCAGATGGTGACAGACCATCAGCATGTCCAGATGCTCAGCAATGGTGTTCGTCGTAAACGGCCGCGTGGGGTTAGTTGAAGACGGAAGCACATTGGGCAGCGCGGCAATGCGGATGATATCCGGGGCGTGACCACCACCAGCACCTTCCGTGTGATACGTGTGAATCGTACGGCCACCAATGGCAGCAATCGTATCTTCGACAAACCCTGCCTCGTTGATTGTGTCGGTATGAATCGCAACCTGTACATCAAAGTTATCGGCAACGCGCAGGCAAGCATCAATGGCAGCCGGGGTTGATCCCCAGTCTTCATGCAGCTTGAGTCCACACGCACCCGCGCGAATCTGCTCGATAAGCGGCTCCGTCTTTCCGGCGTTGCCTTTCCCCAGGAAGCCAAGGTTCATGGGCCACGCTTCGGCTGCTTCGAACATGCGTGCGAGATTCCACTCGCCGGGCGTGCAGGTTGTGGCACAGGTCCCTGTAGCCGGACCAGTGCCTCCACCCAGCATGGTGGTTACGCCGTTCGAGAGCGCTTCATAAATTTGCTGCGGTGCGATGAAGTGAATGTGGCTGTCGATCGCGCCTGCGGTCAGGATATGGTTCTCTCCTGCGATGACCTCCGTCGAAGCCCCCACAACGAGTTCAGGGTCAACGCCAGCCATCGTGTCCGGATTCCCGGCTTTGCCGACCTTAACAATGCGGCCGTTGCGAATGCCGACATCGCCCTTCACTACGCCCCAATGATCCACAACTAAGGCGTTGGTAATTACCAGATCAAGAACACCCGGACGATCCTGCTCCATGCGCAGCGCGCCTGCGCTCTGCCCCATACCGTCACGAATCGTCTTGCCGCCACCAAAGGCAATTTCATCACCATAGACGGTGTAATCCTTCTCGACCTCGAGAATCAGCTCTGTATCGGCCAGACGAACACGGTCTCCGGTCGTCGGGCCATAAAGATCGGCGTACATCTTGCGCGAGATGGAATGACTCATGCTTGCTCCTTGTTCCGCTGCGTCTTCTCAAGAGGACCGTTGACCATACCGCGATGACCATAGACTTCGCGCGTACCGGCTAACTCCACCAGCGTGACCTGCTTCACATCGCCGGGTTCAAAGCGCACCGCCATCCCTGAAGGCGTATCAAGGCGCATGCCGTAAGCGGAGTCGCGATCGAAGCTCAAAGCAGGATTGACCTCATAGAAGTGGTAGTGGCTCCCAACCTGCACCGGGCGATCACCGGTATTGCTCACCACCACGCTCGCGGTACGGCGGCCAGCATTCAGCACGACCTCCTCCTCTGCCAGCAGATACTCTCCTGGTGCAATGCCGCGGCTGGAGCCGGGGATGATGCGGATAGGATCATGCAGCGTCACCAGCTTGGTGCCATCCGGAAAGGTCGCCTCCATCTGCAACTCATGAAAAAGTGAAGCAACTCCTTCCATCACATCGTCGCTGGTAAGCAGCGTGGTGCCGTACACCATCAACTCGGCAACGCTCATACCATCACGCGCAGCCTCCATGACCGCAGACGAGAGCAGCGCTGCAGCCTCCGGGTAGTTCAGCTTCAATCCGCGCTCTTTTCGACGCCGGGCCACATCGGCCGCAACGTGGAGCATCAACCGTTCCTGTTCTCGTGGTGTAAGGTGCATGGCTTCCTTTCCTGAGCTAATACGTCTTTCTCGGAGGCGTAACAGCACGCCCCATCAGATCCTGCTTACAAATCGTCCACAACTTCTGCAACAGTGCGGGCAGGTGCAATGACGAGCAGGCCGCACCGCGCACCATAACGCCGTGCGCGGGAAGCGCCGTTGCGCCCCACATCTCTCCCGCCTGCGGGTCGGAGTGCTCAGCGAGCAGTTCGTTGAGCTGAGCCTCAAGAGCACGCAACCGTATCTTGGACGCTCCTGCCTGCACCGCAAGAAAAGTAACCAGATAACTCGATGCAAAGCCATAACGGCCGGGTGAGTTCATGGCCCAGCGTCGCGGCTCCAGCAGAAGACGGTCGTTCAACACCGGCATACCGCCGACATGCACCTCATTGATCAAACGAAGACGCTCGTAGCGAAAGCGCTCTCCGGATGCGGCGCGCCCTGGAGCAATCGTGTCCCAGGCAAAGAGCGTAGCGCCCTGCTCGAGAGAAAAGCTTGTGTGCTGAACCGCGCGCGCATCCTCAAACGGAATCAAAGCGTCCGGAACATACTCCAGTAACGCGCCCTCGCCCAGATGGAACTGCGAACTCAATACGGCCTCGCGTGCCTCTGCCCGTGGAAAGTAAAGCCGCGTAGCTCCGGTGGTGGTCAGCTGCGCCTGCGCTCCAGGCTCCACTCTGCAGTCCATGCGCAGCACGTCACCACCGAAGATGCCTCCGGAGACATTGTTCAAATGGGCGAGACACTCGCCCGTCGGAAGCTGAAAACCACGTACGACCTTCCACGGCGGATCCTGCCGCAGGGTGCGGAACGCCGTGGAGCCTTGCCGGCCCTCAAACAGAAACTGCAACTCTGCATGCATTCCGCTCAACTGATAAACAACCTCGTATGCAATAACGGGTGACGCATGGAGGCAATCTCCAGCATCGGTTGCAGGCTCCACAGCGTTTCCAGATCAGGATGCTCGCAGGCCAGCTGGATAATATGCGCCGTCTGAGCCTTCATGCGCCACAACAACTGCATTGCGGCAGATTGTCCGAGAGGGAGTAGACGCTGACAGGCAGATACCGCGCCAAACAGTGTCTGGTGCAGGTACGCCCCCAAGGCCTCCTCCGCGCTGACACCGATCACAGCGCCTACCAGACCGAAGGCCGTTGCCAGGTGAACCTCTCCCTGAAACCGCAGCCGTTCGTCCGGCTCAAGCCCGGCCGCAAGGCCGAGGAAGCGCCTCCCCAACCGCAAACTGGCTTCGCGGCTCTCACGGGCAGGACGCATGGCCGAAGCGGTCGCATTCAGCCACTGCCACTCCGCCTCGTCCTGTACGCGGTGTCCGCGCACACAGAAAACGGCCTCAGTGTGACCGCTGCTCTCCAGCCATTCGGCAAAAAACCTTGCAAGATCAGGAACATCCAGCTTGCCTTCCGCAGTCAGCGACTCGATGCCAAAGCTGTGCGATAGCGCTCCAATCGGCAGAGCACTATCCGAGAGCTGCAGAAGCTGTAGCCAGGCAATCAGCGTCTGCGGCGTTCTTAGCGTAGTATCCATGGCGAAATTCCAAGGGGTGTGAAAAACTTCGAAAAGGAATACAAGCGAGAATTTCGCGGTGAAGAACCAAGCAGTAGACCGTGCCACGAAGCATAGTCACCTGTTAGATTCTGTGAGTGTATAAAATCATACATTCGTAGCCGGATTGAAATGAGGACCTTACTTTGGCCATAGACGCACCCTTGAACACCAGCAATTCCGACCTCCTGCGCAAGCCGCTGTGGACGTCGTTGGCCGACAACATCGCGAATCTGGTTGCCAATTCGATTGCAACGCGGCGACTGACGCCCGGAGAACGCATCGTGGAAACCACGCTTGCGGAAAAACTTGGTGTGAGCCGCGTTCCTATCCGTGAAGCGTTGAAGGTGTTGCATGCCCAGGGGATTTTGACCGGGGGCGGCCACCGCGGATATCACGTCGCCACCTTTGACGCAGAAACAACGCAGCAGATTTTGGAAGTGCGCTTGATGCTGGAAAGCTTCCTGCTCCGTGATGCGTTGAACAACTGGCGCTCCGGAGTAGAAGACCCCCGCCAATTGGACGTGGCCATCTCGGAGATGGAACGAGCGGCCAAGGCCGAGGACCTGCCAGCTTCGCTGCTCGCCGATCTCGAGTTTCATCGCACCATCCGCAACGCCGCCCGCAACCCGATCGCAGGCACGCTTTGGGATACCATCGCGCGTCACGTCATGATCGTCTTCAACTTCGAGCGTTACCGCGATAAGAATCTGATGGCGATCCCGCGCCAGCACGAGCAGTTCCGCGACCTCATTCTGGAGCAGATCAAAACTCCGGGCCCCGATGAGGTGATCAGCAACGCGCTGGAGGATCACATCCTGCTCATCGACCGCCGGCGGCGCAAGTTTTAGCCTGCGGCAGGGACAAAGGCGGAGCGCCAACGCGCTCCGCCTTTGCCTTTGCGGGCCAACTCCTACTGTGGGACGCTGACCCAGCATCGCTTGGCTTCTGACTCCTTCACCGCATCCAGAACACGCTGGTTTTGCAGCCCGTCGCGGAACGTTGCTCCCTCGCGAAGTGGGCGCTTCTCCGTAATAGCTGCGCACAGCTCCTGGAGTGCACCCACAACCGATTGATTCCAGATCCCCGGATTGACCCCCGCCAGCGCTTCGTAAGGGTTATGCACCACCACCTCTTCCAGCGGCTGCCCCGGTTCGCCCATCATCAGGCGCTCCGTGTCGTTGGAAAGCGTGATCGTTCCCTTGCTGCCGTAAAACGTCGTTTCGTTGGACGCTCCGTGGTGAGCAATCGTGCTGATGAGTACATTGCCCAGCGTGCCCGAAGCGAACTCTGCTGAAAACTGTACGAAATCGTCTGCCGTGGCAACCCACTCCTGACCGGTCTTGCGATCGATACGGTTCGGCACCATCGTTTTGACGCTACCGGAGACAGCGACAATCTCTCCCAGCCACCAGCGCAGTAGATCGACCTGATGCGATCCATTGGCTCCAAGACGGCCGCCCCCCATATCTGCCATGGACCACCAGTCGCCATAGGGACGCGACTTCGGATCGGCCCAGCTTCCGCCGACGTTGTTCACCACGACGTGCCGCACCTCACCGATTGCGCCCGCCTGCAGCAACTCACGCAGCTTACGGCGCTTTGCGTTGAACCGAAGCTCGTGATCAATCATGTGCACGCGTCCAAGCCGCTCCGCCATCTGCAGCATGGCCGCCGCTTCCAGCGCATCCATTGCGGTTGGCTTTTCGCTCAACACATGGGCACCGGCCTCGAGTGCTGCCATCACCATCGGCGCATGCGTGACGGTCGGCGTCGCAATGCAAACGAGATCGAACGCATGCTGCTGAAGCATCTTCTGCCAGTCCGTATAAACGTGGGCGATGCCATACGGACGAGCCGCATCCTCCGCACTCTGCAAACGAGCGCTGGCCAGGGCAACGACCTCCGCACCCGGCACATGCCGGAAAGCGGGCAAAAACGCCGCTTTCGCAAAACTAGCTCCGATAATTCCTACGCGCATGCTTTCCCTTTCGATCGGTCGGTCTCCCACCACAACGGCAAAGAGGAGAGAGAAGGAACAAAAGGAGAAACGCACAAGAAGCGGCTCGCTTTTGCTCTTGACCAGATTGTATTATGTAATACAGTTATACATGCAAGCCAACTTTCGTCCACCTCTATGCTCTCCCGCAGACGATCGTCGTCCCTGCCCGGAGCCCAGCCAAACGAACAAGGTCCCCCATGCGGCTAAACGGTAAGGTAGCAATCATTACAGGCGGCGCCAGCGGTATGGGCCGCTCCACCGCTATCCTTTTTGCACGAGAAGGCGCATGCGTCGTCGTTGCAGATGTCGATCGCTCAGCGGGGGAGCAGGCCGTGGCGGAAATTACCGCTGCCGGCGGCAAAGCGATCTTCCAATCCTGCGATATGCAGGTGGAGTCACAAGTTGAAGAGTTGGTGAAAACCGCCGAAGCACACTTCGGCAAACTCGACATCCTCTTCAACAACGCGGGCATAGAACAGCCGCGCACGCCTTCCGACGAGTTGGATACGGCGCTCTTCGAGCGAGTTATCGACGTCAACCTGAAGGGCACCTTTCTCGGTTGCAAGTATGCGATCCAGTCTTTTCTGCGTAACGGCGGCGGCGTAATCGTCAACAACAGTTCGGTGAGCGCCTATGCCAACGTTGGATGCAATCTCTCGTACGCTGCATCCAAGGGTGCCATTATGTCGCTGACGCGCGTGCTGGCAATTGAGTATGCGCGGCGCAAGATTCGCGTCAACGCTATTTGCCCTGGCGTAATTGATACCGGCATGAATCGCCGCAATCTCGATCTGGCTGAGGACCCCGCCGCGCTTGAACAAGCATGGATGTCCGCCACGCCGATGGGGCGCATGGGCACCGGCGAAGAGATAGCCGAGACAGTGCTTTACCTTGCTTCCGATCAGTCTTCCTTTACCACCGGAATCGGACTTCTGATCGACGGAGGTCGCGTCGCCACCTAACCGTGGCGACACTTTGTTTGTAGCCCTCCCCACACCTCTTGCTCACACACATCGAAAGGACAACCATCATGAGCGAAAACGTAAAGTCCATCAAGCACATGGCCTTCGCCGTACGGAATGCTGAAGCGGCGCTTGCCACCTATGTGCGCTTTCTCGGCGTTCCCGCCGATACTCCCGTGATCGAGTACCCGAAGTCGCGCAATCGCGTGGCACTCTTCAACCTCGGCGGTATCGAGTATCAACTCTCGCAGTCCATGGATGAGGACGGACGTTTTGCTTCCTGGATCGCAGCACGCGGCGCAGAAGGCCTGCACCACATCTGCTACGAGGTAGCCGACATTGAAAAGGCACTGAGCGAAGCGCAGGCCTCCGGTGCACAGCTGCGTGAGTGTAAGGCATGCAAGATTACTGGCAGCCATCCGCATCCTGAAGGCTACGTCGCGTTCCTTGATAACGACGCGGGCGGCATCGAGATCGAGTTCATGCAGGTCTACACCGAAGCGGAACTTGAAAAGTACAACGCGGTAAAGGGGATCTAACCATGGCCGATACAGCGAAGACCGTAACCGTAGGTACCGCCATTGCTCAGCCCGGCACCATTGTTCGCGGGCACATCCCCGTCACCAAGCTTGGCGGCGGCGCAGAGCTAACCATTCCCGTCATTGTGATCAACGGAGCCAAGCCCGGCCCCTGCCTTTGGATCGACGCGTGCATTCATGGCGACGAGCCGGAAGGCACGCTCACCTGCCACAACCTGGCACGCGAGATTAAGCCCGAAGCTCTCTCCGGTACGCTGGTGCTCGTACCCGCCATGAATGTTCCGGCTTATGAAGCAGGACAGCGTGGCAATCCGCTCGATACCTTCTCGTATGACATGAACCGCATTTATCCAGGACGCGCGCAGGGCTACCTGACCGAACGCATCGCCTGGGCTCATGCTGAGTACATGAAGACCGTTGCGGACTTCGAGATTGCGATCCACTCCGGTGGCGCGCACTCCTATCTCTCCGAGACAATCTTCGTGAACGAAGATGAGAAGTCCATCGAGCTGGCCAAGGCCATGGGACGCGGCTGGGAGCTGGTGCTCTCTGCCATCAGCCCTAAGGGCAACCCGATGGCGACCATGCTCGAGGCAGGCAAGACCGGCATCACCGTCGAGTTGGGCGGCCGTCCGACAACCTCTCCCGAAGGTATGCGCCGCGTGGTCGAAGTACTCACTGAAGCGATGCGCAATGTTCTACGCCACTACGGCATGATCGCCGGCGAAGCGCATTATCCGGAGAAGCGTTGGAAGGGTGTGCAGGAAGCTCTGCTCGCGCCCGCAAGCGGTGTGTTTATTCCCGCTGAAGGTGTGGAGTGCCAGAAGCCGATGAAGAAGGGCGACACAATCGCCACGATCGTCGACATCTGGGGAGATGTGCAGGCCACACTTGTGGCTCCTGCGGATGGCATGATCTTCGGTCTGCGTGCGCTGCCGAATGTCATGACCGGTGACTGGTGCTGCTTCTACGGCAAGACGAACGGATTCCGCGACTAATGGGTAAACCGACTACATTGCAAGCTCCGTATCCGCGAGACTTTCGCGGATACGGAGCAAACCCGCCTCAGCCGAAGTGGCCCGGGGACGCAGCCGTCGCGCTGAACTTCGTGATGAATTACGAAGAGGGTTCGGAGTACTCCATCGTCGATGGCGATGAGCACTCTGAACGCGCTCTGCTGGAGGTTGCAACCTCCCGTGTTGCCAAAGGCGACCGTGATCTCGCAGCCGAGTCCATGTACGAATACGGTGTGCGCGTAGGCTTCTGGCGCTTGAAGCGTCTGTTTGAAGAACGCAACCTTCCGCTGACCATCTTTGCTTGTGCTCGTGCCATCGAGCGTAATCCTGAAGCTGCAGAAGCTATCCGCAACTCGAACTGGGATATCTGCTGCCACGGTCTCCGCTGGAGCGAGCAGTTCGTCTTAACCGAAGAGCAGCAGCGCAAGGAGATTGCCGAAGCCGTTGCGTCACTGCAACGCACGCTGGGCCGCCGCCCTTTAGGTTGGTACTGCCGTTACGCTCCCGCCCTCTTCACACGCAGCCTGCTCATCGAAGAAGGCGGCTTCCTGTATGACAGTGACGCGTACAACGACGATCTGCCTTACTGGGATTACTCAGGGACACGTCCTCATCTTGTCGTGCCCTACTCGCTGACGACCAACGATACCAAGATGCTGCGGGGAGGCATCGTCACCGGAGAACAGTTCTTCACCTTCCTGCGCGACTCGCTCGACATGCTGCGTGAAGAAGGCAAGCAACAGCCGCGTCTGATGAATGTCGGAATGCACCTGCGCATTCTCGGTCATCCTGGCCGCGCTGCGGGGCTTGCACGCTTCCTCGATTACGCGGCCGACCAAAAGGACGTCTACATCTGCCGTCGCGAAGACATTGCACGACAGTGGGTAGAGCAGTTCCCAGCCAAGGCGCAGAACTAACGTATGAAACTGATCGCAGAACTCGCAACCGCTGAAGCCATGGCCCCGTTTGGGGCCTTGGTCTTTCCCCCTGCAGCACCGGGCGAACGCGCGATGTACACCGAATGGCTCGGCAGCGAGCATGAGGGAGTGACGCCGCGTCTGCACGTAAACTACGTGCCGCAAACGGCGACTCCTTACAACGTTACGTTGCTGGAGAAGCACCCGTACGCCGCACAGATCTTTCTTCCGCTGATGGCCGAACGCTACATGATCGTCGTTACTCCGAGTCTTCCGGACGGCTCACCCGACCTCAGCGGTGCAAAAGCCCTGATCGCACCCGGCAATCTCGGCGTGGTCTACAAGGCCAACACCTGGCACGCCGGAGCTACCGCGATTGACGGCAAAGCGCACTTCGCTGTCCATATGTGGCGTAACGACAAGGACGACGATGAGTTTCTAACCCTCTCCGAACCGATCACCATTTCCCTCTAAAACGACGCGAGGCCGGAAGAGATTTCCTCCGGCCTCGCGCATTCCTGCAAGCAGCCCCTAGGCGGGCTGCTTTTTCACGCGATGCGTTCCGCCCTTTTCAGAACGAGCGATGACTTCAATCGATCCGCCGTTCTCCAGATGAACGAGCCACTCCACCGGCTTACCCACCGCGGTCCACTGCTGCCCCCACGGCGACCAGGGAGCAAAGCGCTCGTTGCGTCCGGCAAGATGACCGACGGCTACGCTCTGCGGATTCATCAGCAGCGAGCCCCCTTCCACCGCGATGCTGACCTCCACCGCCCTAGCGATCTTCTTCTCAATCGCTACGTCGGATAGATTCGTCGGCAGATAGCCATGATTGTTCACCACAGCACGCACTTTGTAGAGCCCGGGCGAAAGAAGTTCCAGCGTCACCTCATCCAGCTTTACCTGCGGAGAGGCAGCAGCATGCTTGAGGTTGAAGAGCACGTTATCGCGGCAGACCTTTTCCAGCATCGATTCAGGGGGATTGCGATACGCCCAGATGTTGATCATGCCGCCGATCTCAATCGTGCCCAACTGCGGATGCTCAAAGCGCTTCCACGGCCTCCAGCCGCGATCCCCGATGTGCTTGCGTACAAACTCGTAGATCTTGCGCTGCGCTTCCACCGTGGCCGGATAGAGGTTGTAGTGGCTCACCTTCTCAACGCCAGCGGCCGCTTCCAGATCCCACAGCTCCGTACCGAAGCTGATGATCCCCATCTCTTCGTAGGTCCAGTCCATCAGACCGCCACGACGGATCTTCGTCTTATCCGGCGTAAATCCTTCGTAGATGCTGATGGTCGGATAACCGGTGATCTCCGTGCCCACCTTGCCGATCGCCTTGTAGAGGCTGATGTCACGCGCACTCATCGCGCTGTCGGGCTTGGTCATGCTGGGACGCAGAATGACTCCACCGTGCGTGTGGTAGGCACACATACCGCAGATATTCGGGCGGTCGAGAATGAAGCGCGCCATACCGGCCGCCTCTGGCTCGGAAAGCGGATGCTCTCCTGCGCCATACTCTTCACGCGACCAGTTAGCCGGAAAGTTGCGGTTCATGTTGCCATCGAAAGGAGGCTCGACGTGGACGTTAACCCCGTCGAAGTTGCGAATCGTGCCTTCCGGATACAAACGGAAGTACTCGCCGTCTTCTTCGCCGGGAGCACGCTGCACCATCACATCTTCACTGAAGTCGCTCTTCTTCCACTCACCCTTCGCATCCGGCACACGCATCCATGCAAGAAAGCCATCTCCGTCAACATCCTCGGAGATCAGACCGTCATGGCGCGAGCTGGCGGGTGTATAGCGACCATTGCCACACCAGTTCTCATACGGTGGCACGAGCGAAAGCTCCGCCCCATCCGGATTGATACGCGGCAGGATGTAGAACACCTGCGTATCCACCAGACGCGTGACCTCTTCGTCCTTGCCATACTGCGTCAGCAGATGCCAGATAGCATAGAGCGCGGTGGCACTGGTGGCGTGTTCCTCAGCATGAATCTGAGCGTCAATGTAATAGCCGGGCTTCTCCAGCGCGGGCCCCGTCTTGCTATTGGTGATCTCTACGGCCCACACCTCACGCCCCGCGAAGGTTTTCGCAATTGAGCTCAGAGTTGCCAGCTCAGGAAATGCGGCAACCAGAGACTGAAGCTGTTCTGTCATCTCAGCGTAGGTGTAGTAGTGATCGAACCTTGTATTGATTCCCGAGGGCATTCTTTTCTCCAGGTGGACTATGCTGCTTTACGTTCTGTTGCTGACCGGCTGCGGGAAAGGCAGCAGACTGCCATCCAGCAGAGTACGTATTCCCTGGCGCAAGGTGTAGACCGGGGAAAATCCTGTATCTGAGCGCAGACGCTCAATCACCATCGGCTTGCGAGAGTCCTCAGAACGCAACACAAGCGTTGCCTCTGAAGGTGCTTCCACCCATTGCGTCCTTAGCCCCAACTCCGTAAACGCGGCAACCACTTCGCGGGCGCTCACGGCGACTCCACAGCTCAGGTTGTACATTCTGTGACGAAGAGACGGTGTCACCAACAATCGGATCAAAGCCCGGTGAATGTCTTCCACGTGCGTCCAGTCCCGCACATGGCCACCGCCGTACACGCGTACGGTTTCCCCATGCACAAGAGCGTGGCGTAATGTGCCGGGCAGACTCATGCGTGGGCGAAAGGTTCCCACACGCTCCTGCGCACCATAGCAGGGGCCAATTCGCGCAGCCACCATCGCAATCCCACTTTTAGCCTCTCGCGGTGGCAGACACAACTCGGCTGCACGCTTGGTGTAGGCATAAGTACTACGGGTATCCAACGGATGCTCCTCGTCGCATGGGCGATGATCCTGGACTGATCCATAGACACCACTACTACTCAGCAAAAGACACCGCTCGACCGAACCCACTGTCATCGCAGCGTCCATCACATTCTCAGTTCCAGCGAGGTTGACCGCGAGCATCAAGCGCTCCTCGCCCACGGTGACCGCTGCCGCATGCACGACATGCGTTGGCGCAAACTCCCGAAAGACGCGCATACAGGCTTCGCGATCACGCACATCGAGCAGCTTGTGGCTCACCCCTGCCAAGCAGGTCGTCCCAAAGGAAGTCTCCGTATCGCACGCCAGCACCAGCGCATCCTGCTGCCGTGCAAGCATCTGCACAAGTGAAGCCCCAAGAAATCCAGAGCTTCCCGTTACCAGAAAACGGGGGGAAGCGTGTTGCTTGCCAGCAAGCATAGGCGCACTCGAAGAAGGAGAAGTTGCGGCAATCTTCTGGGCGTGCTCCGATCGCCTACTTGTCATATTGTTATACACTCTAATCAGTACGATTGCATGTGTATTCGTTCTTCCCTTCGGCCCCCACTCACTACAGGACGGTCAGGAACGGGTGCGCGGAGCAAGCGACTCGCGTTTAATTCCGGCCACGCTCCAATCGCGGCCGTATGGTTCAGGAGATTTGCACCATGGCATTGACCCCATTCCACATCGCCTTCCCCGTCAACGATCTCGAAGCGGCTCGCCATTTTTACGGCACAGTTCTGGGCTGCACCGAGGGCCGCAGCTCAGCAAACTGGATCGACTTCGATCTCTTCGGACACCAGATTGTTGCTCACCTTCGTCCTGCGGGCACGGAGAACAACGGCTCCAACCGCAGCCACGTCGATGGTCATAACGTTCCCGTGCCGCACTTCGGGGTTGTACTCGACATGCCAACCTTCGAGAGCTTCGCAGAAAAACTGAAGGCGGCCGGCGTAAAGTTCGAGCTCGAACCGCAAATCCGCTTCAAGGGCCTGGTCGGCGAGCAGGCCACCATGTTCATGCTGGACCCCGCAGGCAACGCGCTTGAGTTCAAAGCCTTCGCGGATATGGGCCAACTGTTCGCAAAGTAAACGCACGCGTTTGACACAACAAAACGGCGAGAGCTACGAGCTCTCGCCGTTTTCTATTTCTGCATCTGGGCATCGGCCGACGCGAGCCACAAAAAAATGGCTGCAGTCTTTGGAAAGACTGCAGCCCTGGATTGCACTTACGCCACTTGTTTAGAAGATGATCTTGCCGCCAAGCTGCATGCTGAACGGTTCGCCCGGTCCGATACCCGGAGCACCTGAGTAGTCGCCGATGGTGTCGTAAAGCGTACCGAAACCATCAGAGCCATAGGTGTTGTAGGGCGGAGCGAAGTTCTTCCGGTTGACTACGTTGAACATTTCAGCACGGATCTGAACAGCGACCTTCTGCGTAATCGGGGTCGTCTTGTAGAAGGAAAGATCCACATCGCCGTATCCAGGTCCATAGATCTGGTTGCGACGCATGCTGCCGAACTGACCGTTCGCGGGCGAAGCAAAGGCAGCTGAGTTGATCCAGGTTGCCGTCTTCGTCGTGTTGTTGAAGCTGCGGCTTACGCCAGCATACGGGTTGCCGATAAGGTTGACGCGCTGTGCGCCTTCATCCGTACCGCTGGTATCCGTGCTGTTGTAGATCGTGAAGGGAGCGCCTGTGTGGAGGGAGATCATGGAGTTAATCTGCCAGCCATTCATCAGGCGTTCTGCACGGCCGTTGTACTTGGGCGGCGTGTAGCTTACCAGGGTCACGAACGAGTGACGCGTGTCCTGATCCGAGTTGCCGTAATCACCGCGGATGTTGTTGCTGTCCTGCGGGAGGTGGCTACGCGAGTTCGAACCTTCGTCCAGCGTATGAGCCCAGGTGTAAACCACCTGCGTGGTGAAGCCCTTATAGTTTGAGGTCTTCAGGACCGTCTGCAGCGAGTTGTAGTTCGCTGTCTCAAAGGTACCTACCTGATTGATGTTGCTGTAGGTCGGATACTCCTTGAAGAAAGGACGGCTTGCCTGCTGAGCATAGGCCTCAGTCTGGCTGCTGGGAGAACCGGTGCTCTGCAGCGCAGCCTGGTTGATGTCACGAATCGCGAGCAGCTTACGTGACTGGTTGCCTACATAACCAACCTGCAGAATCACCTTCGAGCCAAGCTGCTGCTCGAGATTCAGGTTGTAGTTGATCACGTAGGGCGTACGCATGTTTTGGTCTACCGAAAACACGCCGCAAGGGTTGACATACGTTGTCGTATCGTCTGGATTCGGATCAGCCGGAGGCTGCGTTACGCTACAGGTCTGCGAGGAGTTACCGAATACGGGAGTTCCTGCAGAAAGTGTGCCCGCAGTCAGGCTGGAGGTATAGAAGGGATTCGCCGTTCCCGGGTTTGCTTCTACGCCAAGGGGCGAGCTATTGCTCGTCGAGTTGTTCAGGAAGGCAGCCATGATCGGCTGGTCATAGAAGAGACCAACACCACCACGGATCACCATGCCCGACTTCTCCGACGGCTGATAGGTAAAGCCAAAGCGCGGAGCGAAGTTATTCCAGTCACCTGGGTACAGCGAGTTGATGCCGTTGTTCAACGTCTGGATACCACGTCCCGGAATGAAGGTCGTCAGATCCTGCCCGTTGTCATACAGCGGTCCCTGGTAGTCGTAACGAACGCCGTAGTTCAGCGTGAGGTTACGGGTTACACGCCAGGAGTCCTGTGCGAAGAAGTTGAATGCGTTTGCATACACCCAACGCTCAGGGTCACCGATCGCCATGCTGGCGGTGCTGTAACGTCCGGCCAGCATATCGGCCAGAGCGTGTACGTTGTCACCGTAGGTTGTGTCATCCTTCCAGGGGCCCTGCGAACCGGTGAAATTGAATAGACCGGTCGAGTTACCGCTGTTGAAGATGTTTACGTAACCGCGACGGAACTCACCACCGAAGCGAATTGCGTGGCTACCTACCGTGTAGGAAACGGTGTCCGTCAGGTGACCGGTGATATCGTTGCGTCCCGAAGGAGCAATGATGCCAGCCTTGTCAAAACCCGAGATGCGGATGTGAGGAGCGTTCGTCGGGAAGCGGCTTCCAGTCACAAGACCGGTTCCGAGCACGTCGAAGTTCTGGTCATTGTCATTGAAGAACTGGTTGAAGTAGTTCACGCCGGCGAGGAGCTGGTTGCTCCAGCGATCGGAGATCATCGTATTCAACACAACCGCGTAGTTCCAAACGTGGATCGGGCCAACTTCATAGTACGGAGCCAGTTCCGAGCCGTTCGGTGCGACCTGATTGCCTTCACCGCCGAAGCCACGAACCGAGAGCGTGTTCTTCGAGTTGATGGCGTAATCGAGCTTCAGCACGCCGTTCCAGCTATGACCATACTGGGGGATCGAGCTGGAGTAGTTGCTCGCCGAAGCCGGTCCCGTAAGCGCATACGCCGGATAGAGCGTATTCAGTAGGCTCTGACCAACAGGGTTTACTGCAACACCTGCCTGAGCAAGCAGCGCCTTTGCCTCGTTCTGATAAGCATACGAAGGCTCGGTAGCGTTGCCGTTCTGGCCGATCGAGAAGGTCTGCGTCTCAAGTGAACCGAAGAAGAACAGGCGGTCGTGGAGGATAGGACCACCGAAGGAGAAGCCGGAGTTGTAATTGCGGTTCCGCTTCTTGGTCTCGCCGTCTTCCAGGAAGGGGGATGCCTTCGCGTAGGCTTCGTTACGGTTGAAGTAATACGCGGTTCCATGGAACTTGTTCCCGCCTGACTTCAAACCGAGGTTGACTACACCACCCGGGTTACGACCGGCCTCAGCCGAGCCCTGCGTCTGTACCGAGAATTGATCGACAGCATCGATCGGCATCACCACGCCCGGGATACCGAGAATGCCGCCCTGGTTCACAGCGGGTACGTTTGCATAGAAATCGTTGTTATCAACGCCATCGATCTGCCAGTTCATCTGGTCATAACGAGTGCCGTTCAACGCGCCCATACCAGTACCGCCACCACCGATAGCGTAGCCGGCAAAGCCTGGAGTGATCGCAACCATCTGCGTGAAGTCGCGGCCATCAAGAGGCATCGAGTCCACTTCTTTGCTCGTGATAACGGTCGTCTGCGTGGACGAGGTCGTGTCCAGCGCAAGCTGGTTAGCCGAAACAGACACTTCCGTACCAGCGCTCTCAAGAGAAAGATGGATAGCAGCGGTATAAATGCTGCCCTGCGAAACCTGAACATGCTCAAGCTTCTGAACCGCAAATCCGCTCGCAGTGATCGTCAAGGTGTAGGGATCGAGAGGGAGATCAGAGAAAACGAAATCTCCAGAGCCCGTCGCCTGCATCGTGTGCACTAGACCGGTGTGCTCATCTGTGGCCACGACAGTAGCTCCCGGAACGACGGCACCCGAAGGGTCCACAACCGTACCGTTAATACCGCCGCGGAACGTCTGAGCCCCTGCGCTCATTACGCCCACAAACAAGAAAGAGGAAGACAACAGGGTTCGGACGAAGTACTTCTTCGAGTCAGAACTCATACACTTGGACTCCTGAAATGGATCAACTACGGGAGAAGAATCAGGTTCAGGCATCGCTGCAAATATTTCCGTCAACGATGAGATACGGGGTCTCCGGAAGGGTGCTCAACACAACACGGAAACCAGGGTTGGCAAGTTACGTTGGTTAGATTGTATATCAATCTAACAAAGATGCAACCTAAAATTCACGCATTCCGCTTGCGCCGAGAGGATCTTTCGTGCTTGGGGGCGCGGCAGAGCAAAGTACTGCAACAGGAAGACTTAGTTCTCGTTCGCCAGACGCGGATCCAGGAAGTCCCGGAACCAATCCCCCAATAAATTGAAAGAAAGGACGGTGAGCATGATGGCTACACCGGGAAAAACTGCGAGCCACCAGCGACCGGCCAGCAGCTGATCGCGGCTCTCTGCCAGCATGCCTCCCCAGGTAGGGGTTGTCGTCGGCACGCCAAGCCCGAGAAACGACAAAGCCGCTTCGGACAAGATCACGCTCGCAATATTGAAGGAGCCGATGATGACGAGCGGTGAAAGAATGTTCGGCAAAATGCCCGAGAAAAGAATCCCTGGCGTCTTCTGCCCCAGTGCGCGAGCGGCTTCGATGTACTCTTTCTCACGCTGCAGCATCGTCTGGCCACGGGCAATGCGCGCATAGGTGACCCACTGCCCAATGCCCAGCACAAGGATCAGGTTCATCATGCCGGGTCCTAGGACCAGCATGAAGATGATGGCCAGCAGAATGAACGGAAACGCAAGCTGAATATCCGCAATGCGCATCAAGGTGTCATCGATCCAACCACCGAAGTAGCCTGCAAGCGTGCCAAGCATCGTACCGATCACACCGCCGACAAAGACGGACACCAAGCCAACGATCAGAGAGATGCGTGCCCCATAAAGCAAGCGTGCCAAAACGTCACGCCCCAGCCCGTCCGTGCCCAGAACAAAATAGACATGCCCACGATGCGCGGACGAAAAAGGCGGCTTGAGCCGGGCGATGATGTCCTGCCGGTTTGGGTCATGCGGAGCGAGCAACGGACCAAATGCCGCTGCAAGGATCAGGACGGTAAGAATAGCAAGCGCCAGCAAAGGCCATTTTGCACGATAAAGGCTCCGCCACATGCGGCGAGCGGCGCTGCGGCGAACCGGCAACGCAGAAGCGGTCGAAGAAGAACTCGTCATAGTCGTCATGAGTGCAACCGGATGCGCGGATCAAGCTGTGCGTACAGCAGATCAACGGCTAGGTTCAAAACCAGGAAGGTGACAGAGAACAGGATGACCGCGGCCTGTACCAGAGGAATATCCCGATGATTGATCGCGTTGAAAACGAGACGTCCAACGCCGGGCCAGGAGAAGATCGTCTCGACAACAACGACACCGCTGAGCAGAAAGCCCATCTCCAGGCCAAGCATCGTCACTACGGGCAACATCGCGTTCCGCATGGCATGATAGCCCACCACGCGCAACTCACTTAGCCCCTTCGAGCGTGCCGTACGCACATAATCCTGCGAGAGCACTTCCAGCATCGACGAACGCACCAGCCGCGTGGTGCGTGCCAGCGTGAAGAAGGCGATCGTCATGCCCGGCATAATCAGGTAAGGGATCGCGTGGGGAATATTTGCAATTCCCCCGGCGATATCCCCCGCGAAGATGGGATCGAGCACCGGCACACGGCCGGAGATAGGCAGCCAGCGCAGACCAAGCCCTACGGCAAGAATCAGCATGATGCCCAGCCAGAAACTGGGAATGGATTGCCCCACCATCGCAAAGAGCATGATGCCACCATCTACAGGCGTGCCTCTGCGCATTGCCGCCATAACACCAAGCGGAATCGCCAGCACCAGCGCAACCACCAACGCGAAAAGTGTTAGCTCAAGCGTAGCCGGGAAGTGGCGCAGTACAACATCCACTGCGGGCGTACGATACGTGAGCGAAGTCCCCATATCGCCATGCAGAATGCCTTCGGCAAAATGAAGATACTGCACAGGAAGAGGCTGATCGAAACCAAGTGCAGCGCGCGTTGCGGCAATTTCGGCATCGCTTGCATGCTCGTTCACATACAGATACGTGGGGTCGCCGCCCATATGCATGGCCAGAAACGTCACCAGCGTTACGCCGAAGATCACAAGCACGCTTTGCAGCAGCCTGCGGATCATGAAACGAATCATCGTGCGACACTCCTTCTCTGAATCTGTTTGGCTCTAGTAAAGCGAGATAAACTCATCGGCCCTCGGTGTCCAGTGGACTCGGTTGCTCACGCCATAAACATCGGGCTGAAAGTACAACATCAGCCAGGGAGCACCTTCATGAAACTCCCGCAGCATGCCATTCATAATTTCCTGTTGCTGCGCTGGATCCTTCGTCTGCTCCAGGTCTTTCCAGGCCGCAAAGAACAAGCCGTCATGCCAACTGGTGTAGTTGGTTCCCGAGTCCTGTGTGGACAGGTCGCTCATGTCGTAAAGGGCGCTCCAGGTTGAGCCTCCCGTTCCGAGCAAGAACAACGGTCCCGCTTCATGCTGACGAGTGAGCAGCACATATACGGAGAGATCCAACAGATCTACCTCGGTTTCGACGCCTATATCTGTCAGATACTGACCAATCGCCTGCGCCACATTGCCATCGCCATAGAGAGTGCGCGGTGCCTGCAACTTCAGATGGAAACGAACTCCATCCTTGCCACGCGGGTAGCCGGCTGCGTCCAGAAGCTTCTCTGCGCGATCAGGATCAAACGGAGTTGGAGCAATCCCGGAGTGATCATTGCGCGGTACCACCAGCGTCGCCGCACGCGAGCATGGAGTGCGCAACAGCGCTTCACAAATTGTGGGCACATCGATGGCGTATTGCAGCGCCTGCCTTACGCGCGGATCCTGTATCGCTTTGCCGCCATCGGTATCAGCGAACTTCTTGCGCATATTGAACCCGACGTAGACCCGGCGCGTGCTTGTCACCGTTTCAACCTTTGCCGTCTCACTATTCCTGATCGCATCGATCTGATCGGGTGGCACCTGCGTGATGAGATCCACATCGCCAGCCAGCAGCTCTGCCGTACGCGTGGAGCCTTCAGGAATAACCCGCCAAACAACGCGCTCATAGCGTGTCTGGCGAAGCTTGAAATGAGGATTCCGCTCCAGAACGATCCGGTCATCGTGCACCCACTCTGCAAGGCGATACGGACCCGTTGCGCTGGGATGCGTCGATGCTTCACGCAACGACATATGCTCATACGGCTGACGGCACATCACCAGCATCTCGCTAATCAGACCAATTGCAATCGGGTTGTACTTTGCCGTGTGGATCGAAACGGTCAAGGGGTCAATCACATGCGAGCCTTCATACCCGATCGACGGGATAAGAAAGCCCGATGCGTTCCCAGTGAAGTGATTGCGCGGATTCGCCGCACGATCGAAGGAGTAAGCAACATCGCTCGCCGTGAGCGGCGAGCCATCTTCGCACGCAAGCCCAGGGCGAAGCTTGAAGGTAATGTCTCGTCCATCGTCCGAGTACTGGTAGGACTCTGCAAGGAATGGCTGCAGTTCCCCCTGCGGAGAAACGTCATACAACGTCCCGAAGAGCATACGCGCAACATTCAGGGTGTCTGCAGACCCAACGTCAGAAGGATCAAGCGTGTCAGCATCGTTTGCCTGAGCGATGACAATCGTATTGGCATCCGCAGTAAACTGCACCACCTGTCCGCTGTGTGCAACATGCTTGCGACGCACACCGGCGAGCCACATGAGTGCGACCAGCGCCAGAAACACGCTAACCAACGCCGTGATGCGCCTTCTCCGTTTGCGTTCTATGTACGACAAGCCTGAGGTTCCTGTTCTTTCTCGAATTCGGTAATGCAACAACTAGCGATGATGGCAAGCCTTGAAGTGTGCCGGGGCAATCTCCACCAGCGGCGGAACCTCGTGCGCGCACAACTCCGTGGCCGCAGGGCAACGCGTGCGGAAGACGCAACCGGAGGGCGGATTGAGTGGGCTGGGAATATCCCCCTCCAAGAGAACGAGATTCCGTTTGACTGTCGGATCCGGCACAGGCACTGCGGAGAGTAACGCTTCGGTATATGGATGCCGCGGATTTACGTAGAGATCACGTCCGCGCGCTACCTCCATAATCCGCCCCAGATAAAGCACAATCACACGATCGCTGATGTACTCCACAACACTGAGATCATGCGCGATGAACAGCATGGAAAGCTGCATCTCACGCTGCAAGTCCTGCAGGAGATTGACCACCTGCGCCTGCACGGAGACGTCCAGCGCGGAAACAGGCTCGTCAGCGACCAGAAAGCGAGGGCGCAGGGATACCGCACGCGCAATGCCGATACGCTGGCGCTGACCGCCGGAAAACTCATGCGGGTAGCGCGCAAGATGCGCCGAGGAAAGCCCCACACGCTCCAGCAACGAAACCACAACCTCGCGCAGATCCTTGCGCTTAGGCTCGTGAATTCGCAACGCCTGCGTCAGAATCTGCTCCACCGTCATGCGTGGGTTAAGACTTGCAAACGGATCCTGAAATACGATCTGCATCTCTTTGCGCAGACCACGCAGTTCAGACTCGTTCAGAGTAGTAATCTCGCGCCCATCGAATCGCACCGATCCGGAGGTGGGCTCGACAAGGCGCAAAACACTGCGACCGATTGTTGTCTTGCCCGAGCCGGACTCGCCGACAAGCCCTACTATCTCACCCGCTCCAACGTGAAAGCTGACATCTTCAACAGCCTTCACCACGGGTGCGTTCCGCGAGAACAGCCCTTTCCCTGTCGGAAAGTGCTTGCACAGTGAATTCACTTCAAGCAGCGGAGTTGCTGCTCCTGCTTCGATCATGAAGCCACCTCAAGCTGCACCAGCTCCTGCCAGCGACAACAACGCACGACGTGAGACTCTCCAGCCGGTTCCAGCACCGGGGCCTGTGCACGGCACGCGTCCGTAACGAAGTCACAACGCGGATGGAAGGTACACCCGCTGGGAAGATGCAGAGGGCTCGGCACGTTGCCACGAATCGCTTCCAGCTTTTGCTGATGCACCGCAGCGCGATCGACACGCGGGATGGAGCGCAACAACCCACGCGTGTAAGGCATGCGCGGGTTGGCAAAGATCTCGTGCACAGGAGCAGCTTCCACGGCACGGCCTGCATACATTACAACGACACGATCTGCCATTTCGGCGACAACACCAAGATCATGCGTGATGAAGAGAATCGCCATCCCCATCTCCTGCTGCAATGTGCGCATCAGCGAAAGAATCTGCGCCTGAATGGTCACATCAAGTGCCGTGGTCGGCTCATCGGCGATCAGGAGCTTTGGCTTGCAGGCCAGCGCCATCGCAATCATGACGCGCTGGCGCATGCCACCGGACATCTGATGCGGATAAGCGGTTGCGCGCTTGGCGGGATCGGGGATGCGCACCATGGAGAGGATCTCCACCGTGCGATCCCAGGCGGCTTTAGGCGAAAGCTTTTCATGCACTTCAAGCCGCTCGGCAATTTGCTCTCCGACGCGAAATACCGGATTGAGGCTGGTCATCGGCTCCTGAAAGATCATGCCGATTTCCGTGCCGCGCATACGCAACATGCCAGACTCAGGCACCTGCAAAAGGTCGCGACCTTCGAAGAGAAGCTCACCGCTTAGCTCACGATGCCTGGATTTAGGCAAAAGCCCCATGACCGCAAGCGAGGTCACAGATTTGCCCGATCCCGACTCGCCTACGACGGCAAGCGTCTCGCCGCGATTGACGTGGAAGCTCACATCGTCAACCGCGGTCACCATCCCCGCATCCGTGCGAAAGCGAACGCGAAGATTGCGGACATCGAGAAGTGGGGCTGCATGTTGCATAGGAACCACCGGTGAGGACACTGTGGCTTTCATGCGGAGCTCCTTTCTTTTAAGGACGCGCTGCCTTTGAATCCGTTTAGGGCTTGAGGGCACCCAGCTCATACAGGCTGGTGTACTTCCCGGTAAGATACTCGATATACGGCTCAGGATCGAGCGTGCGACCTGTGGACTTCACCAGCAACTCGTCGCGCGAGAAGCGGCGACCGTGCTGATAAATCTCCTGCTGCAGCCAGTGACGCAGCGGCGCATAATTCCCTTCAGACAATGCAGGCTCAATGTTGCTATCCACCGTAACGGCTGTCTTGTACAACTGCGCAGCCATGACATTCCCAATGGTGTAGTTGCAGAAGGTACCGATCTGGCCTGTCGACCAGTGCGTATCCTGCAGAACACCGAGACGATTGTTCGGGACATCGAGTCCGAGATCCTTCTTCACCTCAGCGTTCCAACGCTCCGGAAGATCCTTCACCTTTAGCGAACCATCGATCAAATCACGCTCGATCTCGGTACGGAAGATGATGTGGAAGTCGTAGGTCAACTCATCGGCTTCCACGCGAATCAGGCCAGGCTCAACACGATTTACGGCGCGGTGGAACGCAGACACATCGATATCGCTCAGTTGATCCGGGAAGTGTGCCTTCAGCGCAGGGTAGTGCAGATCCCAGAACGCTTTGCTGCGGCCGATGTGGTTTTCCCACAGGCGCGACTGGCTTTCATGAGCGCCGTAGCTTACGCCGCCGACGGCGTACATGCCGGGCATATCCGTAGCCAACGGGGTGCGCGTGTAAGCAGGATCAACACCCTGCTCATAGAGCGCGTGGCCGGCTTCATGCAGCGTGCCAAAGAGAGATGCAGGCAGATAGTTGCGCTTGTAGCGCGTGGTGATACGAACATCTTCGCGCGTGAAGGAGATTTCAAACGGATGGATCGTCGTGTCTAGGCGGCCGCGGCGAAGATCATAGCCAAAGACCTCAGCCATCTGCAGACCGAAGTCACGCTGCTGCTGCTCGGGGTAATCGCGCTCTAGAAAATCCCAGCGCAGCTGCGGCTTCTGCTGAATCGCACGAAGCACAGGCAACATCGCCTCACGCAGGCGGCCGAAGAGCTTATTGAGTGAGACAACGGTTTCGCCGGGCTCGAAGAGCGAGAGGAGAGCGTCGTACGGATGCGCTTCGTAACCGATCGCATCAGCTACCTGACGGGCGATGTTGACAACCTTTTCCAGGTAGGGGGCAAAGTCCTCGAAGCGATCCTCGGCACGAGCCTTCGCCCAGGCAGCGCGCGAAACCTCACGCACAGCGACACGCTCGGCCTGCAAGGCCGCGGGAATCCGCTTGTGCATCTCGATGGCATAGCGTGTCTGCTCCAGCGCGCGACGTTCAGCGGAGTCTTCCGCCAGATCACGCGTGCTGCGCTCAGCCTTTTCCAGAAGGCGCAGAGTTTCGTCTGAAAGCAACGTCGTACGAGCCAGAGTCATGAGCGTCGCGATCTGCTGACCGCGCACTTCCACTGCGCCTGAAGGCATCATGGTACGCGCATCCCAGCTCAACAACGATGCTGAGCTCAGCAGATCATTGACCGTGCCCATCTGTCCGAGAAATTCCGAGTAACTCACTTCGCTTCCCTTTCCTGTCTCTATGCCTTGGTCGCAAGCGGACGAATGCCCAGCTGCGATGCCAGCGTTGCAAACTCTTCTAGGACGTACTCCGGCAGCGGAACACCGTGAGTACGCTTCTCCTGCTCGCGCCGTGCTTCCAGCTCACCGGGCAACAAGACCTCTGTGAAGCCGGGGCGCAACTTACTGGCGCGAATCATCTCTGCAAAGCGCGCCATGCGCGCGCGGAACTCTTCAAGCGGCATGAACCACTCGATATCGAAGGCGAGGAAGGTGTGCGAGACCGAGGTGCGCGCCGGATTGCTGTAAGGATCCAACCCGAAGACTCCTCCGGAAAGCACACCGGTCATCACGTCGGTCATCAACGAAAGCCCGTATCCCTTGTACTGCCCGATACCGAGCAACGCTCCAGCCATAGCTGCGGTCGGGTCAGTTGTCTCTTCGCCTTCAGGCGTCAGAGCCCAGTCGATCGGCATCTGCTTGCCTTCGCGCTCGTGCCAACGCATCATGCCCTTGCCTGCCGTGGTCAACGCGATGTCGAGCACCACAGGAAAGCCGTTGCCACCAGGAGCTGCGATCGCCCAGGGGTTCGTGCCGACCACCGGAGTTGCTCCGCCCCAGGCGGCCATCTCAGGACCTGCGTTGGTAAACGCAATCCCCACACAGCCGTTACGCTCAGCCTCTGCCGCGTGCACAGCGGAAGAGCCATAGTGCGTGCCACCGCGAACGATGACGCAACCGACGCCGCAGACCTTGGCCTTTTCAACTGCGAGCCTCATCGCCCTCAGACCGACAAGACTGCCCATGCCGTTGTGTGCGTCCACCAAAGCGAGTGCCGGGCTTTCCTTCAGCACTTCAAAGGGAGCGCCCACGGTGATCAGCTTCTCAGCGAGGCGCTTGCGGTAGTTCACCAAACGGCGAACGCCCTGGCCCTGGCCCTGATGGAAGCGCAGTTCGCTGTAGATCAGCGCCTCGGCGGTGGCGTTGGCTTCGTCCGCGGTGATGCCCATGGCCAGAAGAGCCTCGCGCGTAAAGCGACGCAGCTCCTCCAGCTCAATGCGCACGACCGGAATTTCGTTCTGCGGCTCAGCCATCTTCGCTACGCCTCGATTCCAAGCAGATCGACAAGATTGACGCTCTTCTCCAGCACCGGCTCAATGCGGCCCTTGATGGCCGTCATCAGCAACGTCATGCCGGGTCCGTAGCCTGCTCGCGGGCCATCCGTCTGGCCGATGACGGCGATGCCAACAGCCTCACGCAGGTAGCCGTGCTGGTAGCGGCTGTCGTAGTCCTCAAGCGCCACCACATCACCGAGACGTAGCTTGTCGAGTCCCAGCGAAGCGATCTCAGCACGATCCGTCGTCTGCAGATGGATGCTGCCTCCCTCGCTGGTCAGACCAGCGCCGGCACCCACCAGATGGGCCGGGATCTTCGCAACAACAGGAACCTGTACACGCTCCTCTTTCTCGGTCACATCAAGCGCCTTCAGCAGCTGCGGCGAGAGGCTCTTCATGTAAATCTCGGGATAGGCATCAAACGCCATGCCGACACCGCAGGAGCGGATGACAATCTTGTCGCCCACAGCAAACTTCTTGCGCGCTTCCTCCGGGAAGTGCACGATGACCTGCTCGGAGAAGCGGCCGCTCTTGCCGGTCACAACACCGCGCGTTCCCTTGCCCTCACCGGTCATCACCATTGCGTCATTTCCTACGCAGGCGAAGGTGTTCAGGCCACGGTTCGAGGTGTCAGCAGGCAGCGAGACGCTAACGCCCGGGTGAATACAGTCCGCCATCCAGCCAAAGGCCGAGTCGCCAACCGAAACGTTGTACACGATGCCGCCGTAGGTCGGCAGCAGGAAGCCCGTGCCGTCGGCAGCAAAGCGATACGGCTCAGCAGGAAGACCGGGGAAGGAGGGATGAACGATCTGCCCCATCACCGAAACCATTACCAGCTTGTCTTCATTAAAACTGACGCTCATGCCGCTCCCTTTCCGAGGCCAAAGTACGTTCCCAGGTTTGCGCCCTTGTCGAACACCCATTCGATGCAAGGCTCAGGACAGGTCATGATGGTCATGATGCCGGGCCCGTGGCCAGTCATCACGGAGTCGCCATGGATGCAGAGTGCGATAGACACTGCCCCCGTGCGAAAGCTGCGACCGAAGCGATGATCCGCGTGGTTGATCACCACGACGTCGCCCAGACGAAGCTGGTCGATCTTCAACTGCTTCATCAGGCAACGATCTCCAGACATAAGATCCTGATCGACGAACTCGCTGTTGAGTTCTGCGCCCGAGCCCATAATGCGGACAGGAAGCTCCATCGCTACGGGAACGCGAATCTTGCGCTCGTCGACGGCCTCGATGCCCATCGCCTCAAGCAGCTTGGGGCTCATCTTCTTCAGCTCGATGTGCGGATAATCCACCAGCTTGAGACCGCGTCCGTAAGCCATAATCTGCACTGAGTCGCCCACAGAGAGGCCGTCATAGACCTCCTGCTCGAAGTCCACAAGCATGCGTGCGTGCTCACCGGTGACAATGCCGCGCGCGCCAGCCGAGATACCCGAGGTCACCACCGCTTCATTGCCCATGCAGGTCAGGTAGTGCAGCGCAAAGTCCTGACCTTCATTCGAAGTGGAGATGGAAACACCCGGCTCCACGTGGTCGCCGGCCCAGCCGAACGCCGGGTCCCCTGTACGCACGTTGTACGTGATACCCGACATCCCCGGCAGGAGTACGCTCTTGCCGTCGTTGTCGGGGATATAGCCGGGATGACGGACCGTCGGCTGACTCACCGTACCGGAGACCGCCATCATCACCAACTGATCAGCATTGGTTCTTAGCACTGGCATCCCTTCCTGCTGCACCCTTCCGGGTTACGTTTTGATTAAGGCATCTTGCTCGCCCGAGGGTTTGTAATACAATCTAACAACTAAGCCGCCGTCGCACAAGCGACCGCTGCAAAAGTTTTTCAAGGAGCCACTTATGCCCGCCGCTTCCCCGCTTTCCGCGCAGACTGTTCTCATCACCGGAGCTGCAAAAGGCCTTGGTCTGGCGATTGCGGAAGCCTTCCATCGGGCGGGCGCAACGTTAGCTCTTGTGGACTATGACGGGGGCGCCCTCGAACTGGTGCAGCAGCAGCTTCCCGGCAGTCATGTCTACGCCGCAGATCTTTCCGATGCTGCAGCAACCCGCAAAGTCATCTCGGCAATCGACAAGGACCTGCCGCTGGTCGACACGCTGGTGCATAACGCCGGCTTCCTTGTTCCGCAGTCCTTCTCCGAAATGAGCGAAGAGCGCTGGGAGCTGACCTTCAACGTCGGCATGCAGGCCGGTTACCTGTTCACTCGCGCATACTGGAACCGCTGGCTGGAACGTGGCACGGGCTGCGGCATCTATGTTTCGTCCAACTCCGGCATCCGGGCCGATTGGGGTGAAGCTCCGTATGCGGCCACCAAGCACGCGCTGGAGGGCTTCTCCGCCGCTCTGGCACTGGAAGGCACCGAGAAGGGTGTTTATACCCACACCGTGACTCCCGGTATGGCCATGCGCACCCCCATGTCGGAACAGAACTACAACGACGCGCTCAAGGCCCGCTGGGTGGAGCCATCCGCACTGGCCCCCGGATTCCTCTACCTTGCTCGCCAGCAGGATGCGGCTCTCTCCGGCAAGCGCCTCAGCGCATGGGAGCTTTCTCAGCAGCACCCGCAAGGATAGACATTTACTTTCTCCACGCCGTTCCTTTTCTCTTCAGGAATGGCACAGGGCGTGACTTCTGCGAAACCTCAGAAGCCACGCCCTCTTTTTTGCCGCAGACAAGTTACCTGGCCGCTGCTGCCGTGCGCTCCGCGCGAATACGCTCCATCACAGGGCGCATACGCTCTACCGCTTCAGCCAACACGGAGGTGGGCTGCAGCGTTGTAATACGCAGGTAGTCATTCCAGGCATCACCAAACGCGGTACCGGGGAAGATGAGCACGCGAGCGTGCTTGAGCATCAGGTAGCTGAGCTCGAGGGCACGCATGCCGGTTGAGGAGCTGTCGGCCCAGAAGAAGAAGCCTCCACGTGGCTCCCCGTAGGTTAGGCCAAGGTCCTTGAGACCAGCACCGAGAAGGTCACGACGTTCGATATAGACCTTGCGGAAGTCGCGCACGCACTGATCGTCAGAGAGTGCAGCCGCAAGCGCAGCGCGCTGGCTCAACGCCGCAACCGGGCCAGTGGTGTGTGCCTTGATACGCCCCATCGCCTCGATGGCTTCCGCAGCCGCGAGGATGTAGCCCACGCGCCAGCCGGTCATCGCATACGCCTTCGAGAAGCCGGAGATGGTGATCACACGATCGGCCATGCCGGGCTCACCCGCGATGCTTGTGTGCTTGAACGGCTCCCACACGAACTTGCCATAGATCTCGTCGGAGACGATGACGAAGTTGTGCTTGCGCGCCAGCTCCGCCAGACCGCGAGCGCTCTCTGGCGTAAGAATGCCCCCCGTAGGATTACTCGGCGTGACCAGAAGCAAAGCCTTGGTGCGCGGCGTGATCCGCTTTTCCACCTCGGCCGGATCCAGATCGAAGCCATCCTTGGCGAAGGTGGGCACGCTCACGCTGGTGGCGCCGGTGTGCTCAATGGCCTGATCGTAGGAGGTGTATCGAGGGTCCGGTACCAGGATCTCGTCTCCCGGGTTCAGCAGCAGCGTCATCACGAGGAAGAGCGCTTCCTGCCCGCCGGTGGTTACCAGCACGTTCTCCGGGCCGATCTCGCAGGCATGGTCGCGCTTGGCGTTGCGGGCAATCGCCTCACGCAGCTCCGGCAGACCGAGAATCGGCGCGGTGGGCAACGGGCCTTCACCGAGTGCCTTCCGTGCAGCTTCCACGATAAAAGCCGGAGTGTCCATGTCGGGATCTCCACGCCCCAGCGCGATCGCGTCTGGAATGGACTTGGAGAGATCCATCAGCGCATAGCGCAGCTTGGCTCCGTCCAATGCCTGAATCTCTGAGAGTTCGTTCATTGCGCCTCCATAGCGGACAGCGCCGCCCATTGCGAAAGGTTGGTAGAGCAGATGGTGAGCGCCTGCTTGAAGTCACGCAATCCGGCCGCCAGCTTGCCCGGCGCAACCAGGTAGCCCATCTGCCAGCTCACATAACCAATCTGTCCGACGGTCACCGTGCGGGCAGCGAAACCTTCCACCGTTGCCGGATGGAACAGGTTCTCCGCCTCATCTACCTCGAAGAGCACGATCGCCTCAGCCGGAAGCTTCGCCAGGGACTCTCGCAGCGCAGCCTCACCCAGGCTGCTGGCGAGATACACCAGACGCGATGCTTCCGGCGAAGCCGCCAACGCAGCCCGACGCAAGAGGGCCGCACCGGCAATCCTCTCAAGGACAGACACAGGAGCCCACACAGCGTCTCCCGCGGCCAACAGTTGCTGCAACGCAACAAAGCGCGCTTCGACAACACCGCAGGTAATCACCGCGGCGGCCTTCGCATCCGCCTCCACGCCAAAGCGTGCTTTTAGCTGCGCCGTCACCTTCTGCCGCAACGGCAAAATCCCCGGACGATCGGTGTAATGCGTCTCACCACGCCCTAACGCCTCTTCGACGGCCTTGGCCAGCGGAGACCACTCCGCAGCTACCGGGGCGTCCGCGAGCGCGGGAACCGCGACTCCGGAGAGACGCTGAACGCTCTCCGCAAACTCCACCACAAATGCCATTGGATCCTTTCCTGAAAAGGGCACCGCTCTTTCCTACCAGTCTAGACAGTCAACCCTATTTTGTATGATTGTTATACAACATGAAGAGCTCACTTCGTTTCCGGAAGCAGGCGCGTCAGGCGGCTCGGGTTGGTTTCCGCCAGATAGATCACGCCGCTCTGCGCGTTGCCGGAGAGCCCATGGGCTCCGTTCAGTACCGGACGGCAGCGCGAAAGCCTCTCTCCCTGCCAGCTCAGCAGACTAAGCGAGGGTACAGAGTCCGTAACGAAAAGTTTGCCGATGCCATCCGTCCAGACCGACTGCGGACGGAAGAAACCATCCCAAACAGCTTTGAGCTCGCCCTCCAGCGTAAAGACCTGCAGCCGGTGATTCTCGCGGTCAGCCACAACGAACCGATCCGCGCCCAAAGCGCAAACCGAGTGCGGAGAGAGGAACTCACCCGGGGCTGTACCCACCGCACCGATCGAACGAAGCAGCACACCGTCCGCGGAAAAGATGTGGACGCGTGCGTTGCCATAACCGTCTGCGACCACCAGCTCTCCCCCCGGCATGCAGGCGATGTCTGTGGGATGGCTGAAAGGCTCCCCGGGGCAATGGCGCCGGCCGAGCGCTCCCAGGCGTTCGCCATTCACGCTATAGCGCACAATCTCATGCGCGTCTCGATCCACCACCAGAACATGGCCGGTTGCAGGGTCGCAGGCCAGCATATGCGCGTCCGCAATCTCTTCTCCCCAGGCACGTACCAGCGCACCCTCCGGAGTCAGCTCCACAACTGCAGGCGACGGTTTGCTCAACGACGGATCGCGACGCAACAACGCGAAGAGATGCCCGCGCTGATCCGTTGCCACATCCGAAACCACGCTGCCTGCAGGGACAAAAAGCTCTCCGAACGGCCGCTCGACACGGTAGCGGACCTCTCCTAACCGAACCCACAACTCTTCACGCATCTTGGACTTTCCTTTCCTTATCCCCGCTTCAGGAGACTTTGCTCATGTTTGATCTGACGATTCGCCGCGGCACCGTCGTAACCCCAGAGACCATCGCCATCGCCGATCTTGGCATCCGCGACGGCAAGATCGCAGCCATCGAACCCACCCTGCCTGCGGGCCGCGAAGACTTCGATGCCACGGACCTGCTGGTACTGCCAGGTGGGGTCGACTCGCACGTTCATGTCGATCAGGCATTTTCCTCCGGCGCACAGATTGCGGATGACTTTGCCAGCGGCAGCGCCTCTGCTCTTGCCGGTGGAACAACGACGATTCTTTCTTTCGTCATGCAGCCGCGTGGAGGCTCGCTGCAGCAGGCGGCTGCTCAGCAGCACAAGCTTTCCGAGCGCTCGCGCTGCGACCATAGCTTCCACCTCACCATTACCGATCCCACTCCCGAGGTGCTGGAGCAGGAGCTCCCAGCATTGATCGCACAAGGCCACCGCTCGATCAAAATCTTCATGGCCAACGCGAGCACACGTCTGACCGATGCACAGATTTTGCCCGTGCTCGCCGCGGCCCGCACTTACGGTGCGCTGGTCTGCATCCATGCCGAACACCACGAGCTGATCGAATGGCTCACGCAACGGCTGCTGGCCCTCGGCCATACCGCTCCCAAAGCGCTCGCCATGGCCAAACCGATGATCGTGGAGCGCGAAGCGACGCATCGCATTATTGCCCTGGCCGAGGCTCTCGACACGCCGCTGCAGATCTTCCACGTCTCCGGCCACGACTCTGCCGAAGAGGTAGCTCGCGCGCAGCAACGGGGCGTCAAGGTCTGGGCCGAAACCTGCGCGCAGTACTTCGTGCTGACCGAAAAGGATCTCGACCGTCCCGGCATGGAGGGAGCGAAGTTTATGTTCGCTCCCCCGGCTCGCTCGACCGAAGATCAGCAGGATCTGTGGCAGCGCATCCAGGATGGCACCATTACCATCGTCTCGTCCGACCACTCGCCGCTGAACTTCAACGACCCCAAAGGTAAGCTCTTCGCCGGAGAAAACGCGCCGTTCTCTAAGATTCCTAACGGTGTTCCCGGATTGGCGGCTCGACTGCCGATCGTTTACACGCGCGGCGTTCATGAAGGACGGATTCCGCTGCGGACCTTCGTCGATCTGGTGAGCAGCAACCCCGCCCGCCTCTTTGGTCTTTACCCGCAGAAGGGCGCCATCGCCGTTGGCAGTGACGCGGACCTTGTGCTCTGGAACCCGCAGCAGCCACGCACACTCCGCAATGAAGACATGCACCACGGCCCGGACCACACGCCCTTCGACGGGCTCGAAACCGTCGGGGTACCCGTTCGCACCTACCTGCGCGGCGCGCTCGCCTTTGATGGCTCGCAGGTCCTCTCCCAACCCGGAGATGGCCGCTTTCTGGCACGCCCGGCCTACGACTACATCGCCCCGAGCGGCCACTTCCCTGCTGGCTTCAACCCCTACGCCTGAGCGGGGGGGGAGAGCGGTCCTCGCGGATTGACAGCCGGGTCTCTGCATTATTAGTTTGTTATACAGTCATACTTACTCAACCCCAAACCTCACGGGAAAGATTCTCCAGCATGGAAAACACCAAGCATTCCCCCGTTGCCGATCCGATGATCGGCATGCAGATTTCCCCGATCAGCTTTATCGACGAAGGGGTTGAGACCTGTCTCGATACCCTCCAGAACCGCGTTGGCGCCAATGCGCTGATGATCGGCACCATCTCCTGGCTGGGCCTGAAGGTAGGCCGCCGCATCTCGCACGAGCTGGAAGGCTGGCCCGACCATGGCGTGCCGGCCCCGTACACCATGCAGGGTGGCTCCTACATTCAGCCTCGTCCGCAGTACTACACCAACACCCACATCAAGAACTTTGCCTCGACCGATCCGGAACTTGCCGGGCAGGACATTCTAGACCTCGTCATCCCCGAAGCGAAGAAGCGTGGCATGAAGGTGATTCCAGAGTTTATGGAACCTCTCTTCAAGTATGCGGGGCACGGCTCCGCAGCCGCGGTGATGATTCCGAACATGCCCCAGTGCATGGAGATCGACCTGCTGGGCCGCGTCGCCGGGGAACCATGCACGTCCAATCCGGATTACCGCCGCTGGTGGCACGGCATTATCGAAGAGCACTGCCGCAACTATGACATCGACGGCATTATGTGGTGCAACGAGCGCAACTCGCCACTGGATCGCATGATGCAAGGTCAGGCACCGGGCTGCTTCTGTGCCCAGTGCCGCAAGGAAGCTGCCGAACGCAACATCGACGTGGAGCGCGTGAAGCTGGCCTTCGTCCCGGTTTACGAGTTCTTCCAGAAAGCACGTGCCGGGGAAAGTTTTGTCGACGGCGCGATGATCGAGTTTCTGCGCGTTCTACTGGCCAACCCAGAGGTCCTGATCTGGGAAAAGTTCTGGCTGGAACGCAGCAAGGATCTCGACCGCGAGCTCTACGGCATTGTGAAGTGGTGCAACCCGAGCCTGAGCTTTGGCTTGAATGTGTGGAACCGCAACCACTTCAACCCGATTCGTAAAGCGCAGTGGCCCTGGCTGGAACAAACGACCTATTGCGATTGGGTCAAACCCATCACCTACCAGCATCAGGCAGGCGAGATCTTCATTCGCGAGATGGGCTACTTCGGTAAGACCGCATTACGCGACTTCACGCTCGAGGAGTTCGTACCAGCGATGTACGCCATTCTCGGCCTGAAGGAAGCTCCGGCAGCCGAGGTCATTGCAGCCGGTATGTCGCCGGAAAGCTACGTGTACGGGCAGTGTGCCGATGCAGTGCGCGGCGTGGAAGGCAAGGTTCCGGTGTACATGGGCATTGGCGTAGATGCACCGCGCATTCTTGCCGAGCAAGCGGTCTGCACCCCGGAGATTGTTTACAACAGCGTACTTGCCACCTTCCGCGCAGGCGGCAAGGGGCTGGTCTTCTCACCCAACTATGCAGGCATGAACCTCAGCAACCTCGACGGCGGCGCTCGCGCTCTCGAAGAGCTCGGATACAAGACCAAGAACTAATACGAAGGAGAAACGACATGCCCGAAGCAGCAGCCTGGCGCTTTCAAAAAATTACAGCGCCAATCATGGATATCCCGGTAGAACACAAAGTTCTTGTGGGTCGTGTATTGACCGCTCGCGGAGACGAAGTTTTTGAGAACGGCTTCGTCGAGTTCAAGGATGGCGTGATCGTTGCCGTTGGCAACGCAGCCGACCGCACGGACCTCGATGCCGATTATGTCGTCAAGACAAACGGCACGATCCTCCCCGGCATGTTCAACAGCCACGCTCATCTTGCATGGGACGGCGTCCACGATCTCGCACGCCAAGCGCTCGATGACTCGCCCGAGATCAGCGCGTACAAGTCCGCAACGAACATGCTGAAGAGCCTTCGTGCGGGCGTCACCACTGTGCGCGATCTGGGCATGAACCAAACCAACTTCGCCGCCAAGCAGGCTGTCGCTCAGGGCATCTTCCCTGGCCCGCGCCTGCTGATCTGCGGCGAAGCCATCGTGCAGACCGGCGGCCACACCTACTGGTGCTGCCGCGAAGCCTCCGGTCCGGACGAAATGCGCCGGGCGGTTCGTGAGCAGGTACGTGGCGGTGCAGATCTGATCAAGATCATGGCCTCGCACGATCTGCATGAGTTCACCGATGCCGAGCTTGAAGCCGTAATCGACGAAACACACCGCAACGGCCTGACCATTACCGCGCACGCAACCTTTGACTCCATCATCAACCGCGTCGTCAAGTTTGGTGTCGACGTAGTTGAGCATGGCGGCTCGCTTTCCGACGAGACGATTCAGCTGCTGCTGGAGCGCAAGGTGCCGATCGTCACCACCTTTGCGCCGATCGTGCAACAGAGCGTCCCAGAGATCGCACGCAAGTTCAACGTGCCGGAGTGGAAGCTTGCGGAACGCCAGAAGGCCGTAGCAGACAAGTCGCGCTATGAGGGGCTGAAGAAAGCAGCGGAAGCAGGCGTGCCGATCGTCTTCGGTACCGATGCAGGCAGCCCTGCCGTCGGTCATGAAGTCGTATCGCCTGAGATGCAGTTCATGGTGAAGGTCGGTGTGGTGAAGGACAACTACGCCGCAATTCGCAGCGCCACAAGCGTGGCCGCGAAGATGAACAAGCTCGACGCCAAGCTCGGCACTCTCGAAGCCGGCAAGCTCGCGGATGTCATCGTCGTAGACGGCAACCCGCTCGAAGATCTGAAAGCACTCGATAAGGTCACGATGACCTTTGTGGAAGGAAAACGCCTGGTATGAGCACTGCAGCAGAAAAGACAACTAACCCATTGATGCGTGCACTGGCTGCGCGCATCAATGAAGAAGACACCTCCTATCGCACAAAGATGGTGGAAATTGCAGCCAAGCTGCAGGACGTCATCGCGATGGGTCGTGGCGACCCCGACTTCCGTACGCCGGTCCACATTGCCAAGGCCGCACAGGAAGCCATCGCGGACGATCGTACGCACTATACGCATCCTGCAGGCATCCCGGAGCTGCGCGAAGCCGTCTCCTCCATGCTCAAGGCCGAGTACAAGCTTGATTACACGAGCGAAGAAATCATTGTGACCGCCGGCGTGCAGGAAGCCATGATGCTCTGCATGCTTGCCTTGATCAATGAAGGTGACGAAGTGCTGATTCCGTCGCCGCGATTTACCTCCTACGATACGGCCGTGCACATGTGCGGCGGCAAGATCGTTCCGGTACCGACACGCGAAGAGACCAACTTCGCACTGATGCCTGCAGAGGTGGAAGCACGCATTACGCCGCGCACCAAGGTACTAGTACTGGTCACACCGAATAATCCGACCGGAGCGGTCACTGAGCCGGAGCAGGTGCGCGAGCTGGCGGAGATCGCCAAGAAGCACAACCTTGTCGTGATCTCCGATGAGATCTACGCGAAGATCATCTTCGACGGCAGCGAACATCTCTCCATCGGCTCTCTCCCCGGGATGAAGGAACGCACCATCACGCTGAATGGCTTCTCCAAGAGCTATGCGATGACGGGCTTCCGCGTAGGCTACCTGGCTGCGCCTGCAGACTTCGTCCAGATGCTCATTGAGCCGCGCCATACACTCAGCATCAACGCGACCACGCCCTCACAATGGGCGGCTCTGGCAGCGCTTACCGGACCGCAGGATGATTCGGTGGCCATGTTCGAGGCGTACCGTGACCGTCGCGATTACATGATGAAAGCGCTCGATGAGATCGGCTTCACCTACGGCCATCCCGGCGGTGCGTTCTACATCTATGCGAACGTTGAAAAGTCCGGGCTCGCCGCACCGGAGTTCTGCGAGCTGCTGCTGCGCGAGTGCCGTGTGCTGCTCTTCCCCGGAACCCTCTTCGGCGACACGGACAATCGCTATGTCCGCATGAGCCTGCTCCAGCCGATCGAACGCATGAAGGAAGCGATGGAACGCATCAAGGCAGCAAAGGAGCGGCTCTTTGTCCACGCAAAGTAAGCAACACGCTCTCTTGCTGATCGGCCTGGGTACACGCGGACGCATGTGGACGCGCGTGATCGACAGCGCGCCAAATGCATCGATCGCTGCAGCGGTCGACCCGCACGAGCCCACTCGTGCGGAGTTTGCCGCCGCACACCCCGGCGTACCGGTCTTCGCAACGCATCAGGAAGCTTTGGCCGCTGGCCTTTCCTTCACGGCGGCAGTGCTGGTCACTCCACCTGATGGACATCTTGAGCAGTGCCGCAACCTTTTTGAGGCGGGCCTGCCGATTCTTGCGGAGAAACCGCTCACGCTTGTCATGAGCGAATCGGTAGACATTATCCGCATGGCCGAAGAGCATAAGCTGGCCCTCTCTGTCGGCCTCAACTTTCGCTACCTTCCCGTGCACCAGAAGTATCGCGAGCTGTTGACGAGCGAGTTTCTTGGCACCGTAGGTTTTGGAGAGTTCATCTATCGTCGTCATCGCGATGGCCGCAGGCCGGGAATCAACAAGTATCCGTTGACGATGGAGCAGCCGATGATGCTCGAACAGAGCATCCATCATCTGGACCTGATTCGCTACTGCTATGGCCGTGAAGTGGAAAGCATCATGTGTCGCACCTGGAACCCGGCGTGGAGCATGTACGCCGACGACGCCAACGTGCACGCTTTGCTCACACTCGAAGGCGACGTGGCCATCAATTACTTCGGCACATGGTCAGGCGGCTGGAATGTTCCGGGCTTTGAATGGCGCACGGACTGCGAAGGCGGCGTCTTTGTGCAGCGAGAGCTCTTCTCCGATCTCGCCTATGCGAAAACCACAGACCCCGAGCTGACACCAATCGCTCTCGAAGAAGCGGAAGCCTTCTATGACGATTCGGCTGCGCTTCTACGAGATTTCCTGCACGCACTCGACAACAACCTGCCCGCGCCCTGCGATGGACGCGACCACCTGAAGACGCTTGCGCTCTGCTTTGCAGGGATCGAAAGCTCTCGTACAGGAAAAGCCATTGTCCTGAAGGAGTTTTACCAGCAAAA
Organism: Acidobacteriaceae bacterium; assembly: GCA_028283625.1. GTDB lineage: Bacteria > Acidobacteriota > Terriglobia > Terriglobales > Acidobacteriaceae > Granulicella. The sequence continues at coordinate 103,274 of JAPWKG010000030.1, forward strand.
CCAGCTGGAGTTCCTTCTCTAACCGAGGTTGCTCCTTGACTGCGCTATGCCGAATGAGCCCGGCATAGCGCATTTTTTTATCGCACGAGCCCGTTTGGATACGAGCGGCGCAGCTGCTCGTTGTAGGCAGCCCGTGCTTTGTCATAGGCATCACGCAGCTCTGCACGCGGCTGCGCTGTGCCTTTGGGACGCAGCTTGATGAGCTGCTCGGCCAACTCCTCAAAACTCACCGGCTCATTTCGCTGCTCGGCCACCACATACATCGCCTGAATCGCAGCACCGAGGCAGCCAGCCTCTTCCTCCTCCGGCACCTGAATCACGGCACCGGAAGCATCTGCAAGCAACTGCCTCCAGGCGTGCGAGCGTGAGCCGCCTCCGATCAGCTGAATCACCTCAGCAGGGCGGCCCTTCAGAATCAGGTCCAGCCCGTTCAGAATGCCGTAGCTTACTCCCTCCACCGTCGCGCGGATCAGGTGAGCCGCCGTAAAGTTCTCCGGCGCAATGCCATACAGCGAACCACGCGCCTCGGGAAGGTCCGGTGTGCGCTCTCCATTCAGAAATGGCAGAAAGACAAGCCCATCTGCCCCGGGTGGCGTTCTCTCAAGCGCTGCGTCCACCTCAGCAATGCCCTTACCGAGCAGCTGCGTAGCCCCGGTCACGACATTCGTTGCGTTCATCGTACAAACGAGCGGCAGCCACCCTCCCGTGGAGGAGCAGAACGGTGCAACGTTACCTGTGGGGTCAAAAACCGGCGTGCTGGAGTACGAGAAGACCGTGCACGAGGTACCGAGGCTCAACGTGACGATTCCCTCCCGCACGTTTCCTGTGCCGATTGCGCCCATCATGTTGTCGCCGCCACCGCTGCTCACCAGCGTATTCCCGGGCAAACCGAGTGACTGCGCAACCTCCGGCCGCAACGTACCGATGCACGCGGTGCTATCCAAAAGCTCCGGCAACGCGGCAAAGAGCTGGCCTGTGCCGCCATCCACGGCATCGAGCACCTCACGCGCCCAGCACCTCTTTCTCACGTCGTAATAGGCAGTTCCGCTTGCGTCTCCGGATTCGGAGCAAAGGCGGCCGGTCAACCAGTAGTTCAGATACTCATGAGGCATCAGAATGTGGCGGATACGGGAGAAGTTTTCTGGCTCTTTCTCCTGCATCCATAGCAGCTTGCTCACGGTATAGCCCGTCAATGGAACGATGCCAAAGCGCTCGAAAAACGCGGCTTTACCGCCAAAACGCTGCAGCAGCTCCTCATTCTGTGGCGCTGTTTCGGTGTCGTTCCAAAGCTTGGCAGGGCGAATGACCTGCATCGCCTCATCCAACACCACCAGGCCATGCTGGTGCCCGCTCACTCCCAGGCCCGCCACCTGCACTCCAGGAGCGTCTTCCAAAGCCTGCCGTACGGCTTCACACATCGCGTCCACCCACCAGGAGGGCTCCTGCTCGCGAGCGCCACTGGGCCGTTCAATAAGACGGTGTGATCCATAGCCACGCCCTAAAACCTCTCCCGAGGCGTTTAAAAGAAGGGCTTTGGTGCCCTGAGTTCCGCAATCGATACCGAGATAGACGCCCTGCTGATTCACTATTCCGACTCTCCCACGCTGTTTACGCACGGAAATGGCCCAATGTACGCCATTCACGCGCAACGTTGTCAGTGACCATATAGAAATCACACAACGACAGGCAAGAATTTCGCGAGGACTGTCGTAAATACCGACAACGAAAACGCCGGAAGCTCCTACAAATCGAGGAGCTTCCGGCATTTTCGAAGAACCAGCTATTTCTTCTTGCGAGAAAGAGCGAGTTGAAACGTAATCATCACCGAACGGCCGGGCAACAGCTGCAGTGTGTCCAGCGGGTTAGGCGTATACAGCTGCAGCGAATTGCTCACCGCGTTATACGCCGACACGGAAACGATGTTGTGCTGGTCAAAGATATTGTTGATGCTGAGCTTAATCTTCGACTGATCAAACCAGGATCCCTTCAATACCGTGTAGTTGAGGAAGAGGTTGTTGATCCAGAACGGATCGTACGGAATGTTCTGGTGATAGGCGCCAACATCGTCCCAACGCGAACCGATGCGCTTGTTGAAGAAGCCGACGTCCCACCCTTTGTCCTGGTAAGTGAGACCGATACTCTCAGTATCGTGAGGCGCGTTCGCTACCCAGGCAGAGGGCGATGCCGGCGTGGCCGGTGTGGTTCCGGAAGCCGGCTTTGCATCGGCGGCCTCATACTTGGCATGGCCGACGGTGCCGTTCAGGAACAGGCTCAGACCATGCGTCAGAACTACGTTTCCCTCGGCCTCAAAGCCTGTCGTATTGGAAGGCGGAGTAGCGTAGTAGTACGTAATGCCTGCATCATCGCCCGACTGCGGCGTATAGCTTGAGTACTGATTGTCAAAGTGGATGTGGTAGATATCAGCATCCATGCTAAGACGATTCAGTTTCAAAACCGTACCGCCCTGATACGTCGAGGCCACGGTGGGAGGAGGAGTGACACCCACCTGAGCGTTCGCAACGTCGAAGACAGAGCTGAACGGAATGATGCTGCCACGACCATACTGGCCGTAGGCCGACCAGTTGTTGCGAATGCGATAGTTTGCTTCGAACGAAGGAAGCCAATTGTTATAGCTTGCGCTGTGATACACCCACGGCAAACCGCCAAGGTTACCAACCACCTTGCCGTCCGCGTACTGCTTCAGATCCATGGTGTAATGCGCGTCCTTGATGCCCACGGTAATCGTCCAGCGGGGGATGGCCACCAGCTGATACTCGGCATAGGAGTGCACCGTGTTGATATTGAAATGCTCGTGGAACTTGATGTTCTTCAACCCTGAAGCATCTACCCAAGTCAAAGGATCAGACTTGATCTGATAGCGATTGGTTGCGGTGAACTCATACCAGAAGCCTGTACGAAACACACCGTAACGGGATGCCGCACTTACGGAAGTGATATTGCCACCACGGTTGTACTGGTTCAGCTTATTCACACCGCTGTTTGACTTCAGATCCGAAGCCAGCTCGTCTGTTTGCGTGTTCTGGTAATGCTGATGATTGGAGTAAGAGTAGGTATACGGTTTGCTCTGCAGATGCCATCCATGACCGAAGTCATGGTCGTACGAGATCACCTCGAAGTCTGTCGGCACATGGTAGTTGTAATAGCGATACCACATATTGTTGAGAGTGCCATCAGCGTTGTACTGATTCTTCTCCAGCAAATAGTTATCGCCATACGCTGCGATCTGGGCGCGGGTGGCATCGTTGTTTGGCGTATTGCTGTCCACGATCACAAAGGTTCCGATGACCGACAGATTGGTCTTATCCGAAAACTTATAGTTGAACTTGGCCGTACCGGCCGTACGGTACTGGAAATTTCCGGTTTGATACCCATCCGAGCTGGAGTGGTGCCCTTCAAACCAGAAGTTCGCCTTCGGGTTGCGGCCGCCAAACAGACCGGAGTTGAACTCACCAAGATACTGCTGCGTATTGAAGGAACCGTATGTCACCGATCCGCGCATCCAGCGATCAGGTCCAAGCTTCGGAGAAAACATATGGATCGAACCACCGAAGTTGGAAGGACCGAAGTCTGATGCCGTCCCAGGGCTGCGATCAAAATCAACATAACTGATGGCAGGCGCAGGAACGTAGGCCCAGGAGTGATGGCTTGGATCGTTCGCATCCTCAAAAGGAATACCGTCCCAGGTCATGGTGTAGTCGTCATCCTGAAAGCCACGAAACCATATTTTGGCCTGGCCGTTTCCAACGCCGTTCGCGCTGTAACTCACGGTGCCAGGAGCGGCTTGCATAATGTCTGCAAAGTCCGTCATCGGCGAAGTGAAGTTGCGAATGTACTGGCTGGTAATTTCAGTACGTGCAGACCCTGCATCCAGCACAGACTTCACAGGGGACAGGCGCGATGCCAGAGAGTTGTCAGCCTCTGATTCCACCGTGACTTCCTGCGACACGGAAGCCAGAGACATAGGCAACGATACCGAGGTATCTCGATCGGCCAGCACAGCAACCGCCTGCTGATCCTGTACGGCAAAGCCTGTTGCCGAAATCTGCACTTCATAGCTTCCCGGCTTCAAACCGGTCACGGTGAACTTGCCATCGGCTCCTGTTACGGTCGTCCGAACCTTTGACACTGCGTCGCTGACAGCGACTGAAGCGCCCTGAATCACATGGCCGCTCTTATCGGTGATGGTGCCCGAGATCGAACCACTCGTGCCGCTCTGCGCCTGCAGCATTGCAGAAAATCCGCAAAGAGCTAATAGACACGCGAACAACCCTTTGGCGCGCCTCGGAATAGAAATACGCTTCATTTGTTCTTCGTCTCCTGTGCGATTTACAGGCTGAGTGCAGCCGCATCGCAATTTCCCCAACCCAAGCCCTGAACCTCAGGCGGTGACGTTTTCAACGGACGACGTATTCCCCGCTGCCAAAGCAACAGGGCACGTGGAGCAAAAATGCTCATGCACCCTCAAAAAGACTTCACTGCTCGGTTCGGGTTGAAACTAACGAATCGTCGATGAACAGGCCGTTACAGCGAACGCGACGGTGATCGACACACCCCCGAGACGCTCACCCCACTGGCCGCTCTATGTGCCGCCCGAAGCGAAAAACCCTGTAAACACAATGTGTTCTCCGCTTTTCACGTTCAAAACCGCTACCACCGCAAAGCGAATAAACCGGTGTACTGCTCTCGCCCAACCTGAGCTCAGGTTCAGAATTTCTTCAGAACTCTTTCAGGTTGGACACGCATCGCAAACCCGCGTTCAGAGGCATTTACGCGATATTCATCTCCAAAAACCCTGCAAGTATCTTGCTGCAGCCTTTGACACGTGCCACGCTAGCGACATGTACACCGCTCGCCGCTTTCTGTATCAAACAGCCATCTTTCTCTGCGCTTCGTTCCATACGCTCCATGGCAACGCGGCAACGCCCAACCATCTGGCAAACACGACGGTGCTCATCGTTCGTCATGCCGAAAAACCCGTCGAGGGATCAAGTCTCACTCCTCAGGGTTTCAAGCGAGCGGAAGCGTACGCCCACTACTTTGCTCCCTTCGAGATGGACGGCAAACTGCTGGAAATTAACGCTCTCTATGCGGCTTCGGACACAAAAAACAGTGTGCGCCCACGGCTGACTCTCGAACCGCTTAGTCAGGCTCTCCATCTGCCGATTGATCAGCACTACGCGAGTGACGCCCCCGAGGATCTTGCCAGCGCTCTTGCCACAACGAATCACGGCAACCACGTGCTCATTGCATGGCGTCACAAAAAAATCGCAGCCCTGATTCAGGCTCTCGGCGGATCACCCGCTCAATTGCTGCCAGAAGACAAGTGGCCCGATCAGGTCTATGACTGGGTTGTGCTACTGCACTTCGATGCTCAAGGTAAGCTCGATCATCAGGCATTGATCCACGAACCGAATCTACTGCCCTCACGCTGAGCTCACGTCAGCTCTGGCAGCACTACAGCAGCTGAAGGAGAGGGGGCTCGAAGAAAAGAGACCCGAAACGAGGCCCCCTCTCCCTGCACGCTCGTTATCGATATACGTGCACGATGCGCATCAACGATCCAGCGAGCGATCGATAGCCCCAGTCCCGATCCCGCCTGCGTTCGGCTCTCGCGAAGCTCAGCCTGGTAGTACCGCTCAAAGATCTTCTCCTGCGCCTCCATAGCGATCCCAACACCTGTATCACGTACGATTACCCCGACTTCTTCTGATTCAACAAACACACACGCGCGCACCTCCCCCGACTCTGGGGTGTACTTAATTGCGTTGTCCAGAAGAATGCCCAGAAGCCGGCCCAGCAGAATCTCATCCCCTTCAATCATGACGCTCTGCGCTGGCAGCTCCCAATCCAGCAAAATCGCTTTCGATTCGGCCAGATCCTCAACACGCCGGCAGCCATTGAGCACAAGCTCACATAAATTGATTTGCTGGAAGGAAACTTCCTGGCTAAAGTTCTTACTCTGCACAAGCGACAGCATGGCATCGAGCAGCGTCGCCGCCATACGACACTCCTCGACGATACGATCAAGATCTTCTCGGTACTCGAGCTCCGAGTGATTTCCATTTAGAGCCAATTGGGCAGTGGCCAGCATGATGGTGATCGAAGTGCGCAGATCATGCGATACATCCGCAGAGAACTCGCTTAGTCTGGAAACAGCTGTCTCCAGGCGGTCCAGCAGTTGGTTCCATGCTTCTGCTAACTGCTGCACCTCATCCCGAGCTTCCGGGACAGGAACACGAGCCGAGAGATTACCGATCCCGATACCGACAGCGCCGCGAATTAATCTATCTACCGGCTGCATAGCGCGTCTGCTCAAAAAATAGCCGCACAAAAAAGACGCAAGCAACAGCCCGGGCAGTAGAAAGAAAAGTGCATTCCGATAAATCCGCAGGATATCGAACTCTTCGCTCAAAGAACCGCCTTGATAGATCCGCAATGGCATTCCACGTAGCTGGATGTCATGGCACATCATCATGGCTGGCGTGCCTGCGATTTGCACAAGTTGAAACGTCCGCTTCGCGCAATCGCCAGAGAATGAAAACGCACTTGAACTCTCCTGGCTTCCTGCAGGAAAGAGAAGTTGGCCATTGGGCTTTCGCAACTGAAACATATTGCCCTCGTGCGTGGCGAGTGCGTAGTTGCGTAGCTGCTCCTCCAGAGAACCTGAAGAAGCATCCGATCGATTCTGCTTGAGCAGATAGATCAATCGTTCTTCACGTCCTTGCAGATGTGTCTGTTTTTCCTGCAGAAGAGCGTAGTGCAGAATGCCATAGGTAATCGTGCCGAAAAGTACGACGCCTGCAAACGTCACCAGCAGATACCATAGCGTCATTTTTGCGCGAATCGGGAGAGCACGCATATCAATCGCCGGCGAAGATGTAGCCGCTTCCATGCACGGTTCGAATCAGCGGTACGCTGCCACTTTCATCTCCTAATTTGGCTCGCAAGCTATGGATATAGACATCCAGGGTGTTGGCCTTCACCTTTTCCGCGCTACCCCATCCTGCTTCGATCAATTCCTCGCGTGAAGTGACCAATCCACGTCGGCACATCAGCACTTCAAGCAAAGCAACCTGCTTTTGCGTCAGTGCAATGCTTTGCCCATCGCGCACAACCATACGCTGAGCACAATCCAGCGTAACTCCCGCAGCGTTGAGGGTTGTGGGTGTCGCCGTACGCGTGCGCCGCGTGATGGCGCGCACACGAGCCAATAATATTTCCAGTAAAAACGGCTTCACAAGGTAATCGTCCGCGCCGAGATCAAACGCTTCCAAAACCTTGGGAACGGTATCCACCGCCGTCAGCATCATGATGGGCGTTGTGCAGCGCCTAGCACGCACCTTTTCTAAAACGGCAAGCCCTGAAAGCCCAGGAAGAAGCATGTCGAGCAATGCGACGTCGAACGGACGCTCGAGCATGAGATCCGCCCCCTCGTTCCCGCTATGGGCGATCGAGACGGAATGACCGTCCTCCCTCAACCCACGCTCCACAAGCGCAGCTATTCGCTTATCGTCTTCCACCAGAAGAACATTCATCGCTTCAGGCGAACCATATCAACGTGATGTTTCTATACGGTGAATAGACGCTCAACGAGCAACGGACGCGCGGGGAATCCCCAGTGCACGCAGAGCCCAATCGACGCCCAGTGTGGACACAGTAAGTCACATGAATATGAGGTAGATCGAAGCGTTCGCAGATGTACCGAGCACCGCGATTTCTTGTGCTCTCTATGGCAGAGTGCTTTTCGCCCCCCGAAGACGGTTGTCGCTTTCGCGAGCTTGAGCATCGGCGAATTGGCTATATCGACAGCACAGAACGTTTGCAAACTTCATCGCGCATGAGTGTTCGTTCGCGCTCTCGCTCGCCAAACACGGTCTAACTCTTTCCGAAAAGCTTATGCGCTCGGGAAGCTATCGCGTCTCCGGCGGTGGGTAACCGCTGTTGCCAACGCATGACCATGCTCCAGGTACAAGCACGGAAGCACACCACAAAGAATGTAGAGCGCCGCGATAAACCTTACTCCGTGCCGGTAGAACTCGTTGTACAAGAGAGCGCAACATGCACAGTTTCGCGATCAAAATCAAACAGCTCGATAACTCTTTTCTCTTCTTCATACTTAAGTATGAAAGAGCGTAAACATACAGGCTTCAAGCGGGACGCAGCCTAGTCAATCAAAAATATTTCCGTATACAATCAGCTGGCTAACTTCACGCAAGGGTAGGATCATGCATACGCCCACTTCATTACACTTGAAACGCGCACTTGTGAGCATGTTCCTGCTTCACACTCTGCTTCCGCACTCGGCAACTGCAGAAACACATCTCGCCACAGCAACGGCTACGCATCACACGTTCACAGTACAAGGCCATGACTTCCTCATGGATGGCAAGCCTTATCAGGTGCTGTCCGGCGAGTTGCACTACACACGCATCCCACGTCCTTACTGGCGCGACCGCCTGCAGAAGGCAAAGGCGATGGGGTTGAACACCGTTACGACCTATGCGTTTTGGAACGTTCACGAGCCTCATCCAGGACAATATGATTTTGAGGGTCAGAACGATCTCGCTGAGTTCCTGCGCGAAGCACAACAGGCAGGGCTCAATGTCATTCTCCGTCCAGGCCCCTACGTTTGTGCCGAATGGGAGCTTGGTGGCTACCCCTCCTGGCTCCTGAAGGACCGTTCTCTGAAATTACGGTCGGACGACCCGGCTTACCAAAAAGCGGTAAAGCTCTGGTTTGCAAAACTCGGTCAGGTGGTACGCCCGTTGCTGCTTAAAAACGGAGGGCCCATTATCGCCGTCCAGGTGGAGAACGAATACGGTGCTTTTGGCGATGATCCGAAGTATCTTGAGAACGTCAAGCAAGACCTCATTGCAACCGGCATGGGAGACAGCCTTCTTTACACGGCGAATCCTCCGCAGTTTCTGACACGTGGTTCCCTTCCTGAACTTCCTACTGTGATCAACTTCGGAACTGGAGATGCTCAAAAAAGCTTCGCCACTCTTGACCGCCTGCGTCCCGACGGGCCTCGCATGAGCGGTGAGTATTGGGCCGGTTGGTTTGATAAATGGGGAGAGGAGCACCACCAAACCGATGGCCAAAAAGAGGCCAGCGAATTTCAGTGGATGATCGATCAAGGCTACTCTGTAAGTCTCTATATGTTTCACGGTGGAACAAGCTTTGGCTGGATGAATGGTGCAGACTCACATACCGGTCACGACTACCATCCGGATACAACAAGCTATGATTACGACGCTCCGCTTGATGAAGCGGGGAACCCTCGTTACAAGTTTGAGCTCTTTCGTCAGGCCATTTCCTCTCACACGCATGTAAAACCGGTAGCGCTGCCTCGGAGCACTCCGCTACACAACTACCCCATCAAGGCCGGCTTCCGTACTGCTTCTCTGTGGAGAAATCTTCCAACGCCCCGGGAAAGCAAAACACCTCTCAGCTTTGAAGACCTAGATCAGAACTATGGTTACGTGCTCTACCGCACAGATCTTGATGCAGGAGATGGAGGAAAGCTTGTTCTTGACGGTCTGCACGATTATGCGCAGATCTATATAGACCAGCAATTGGTAGGCACGCTTGACCGCAGGCTCGATCAAACAACACTTGATCTTCCGCACGTTGACCATGCCGCAACGCTCGACATCCTGGTGGAGAATACAGGCCGGGTGAACTACTCCAAAGCGATTCTGACCGAACGCAAAGGACTTACCGGGGACGTAACGCTTGCAGGAAAGCCCTTTTCCGATTGGGAGATTTACTCGTTCCCCATGGAAGACCTCTCACAGCTCCACTTCAACGAGGAGTCCTGCAGTGGTCCCTGCTTTCTGCAAACATCCATGCAGGTCACGCGCCCTCATGACACGTTTTTAGACACGAAGGACCTGCATAAAGGACAGCTTTGGATGAATGGCCACAACCTTGGACGCTTTTGGGAGATTGGCCCTCAATTCACGCTGTACGCTCCTGGATGCTGGATGCTGCGTGGTGCCAATACGCTGACGCTTTTCGAGCTACAAGCGACAGGGGATGACAAGCTCAACACCACGGTCCGTCCAATTTACGGTGCAACCAAAAGCACACGTGAGCTGCAGTAGTCCCTTCTACAAGGAGCACGCCGATGAAGCGTACAGTACAGATTTTCCTCTCTGCGGCGCTTGCTTGCAGCATGTCAACTCAGGCCCAGAAGGTAACGACAGATTCCTTGCAAGCCCCTCCTCCCATTCATCCTGGGGAGCTATGGCCGGACACAGAAGGTGTTCCAATTAATGCTCATGGTGGAGGGATCCTTTACAGCCAGGGCGTCTACTACTGGTTTGGGGAGTTCAAGACGGAGGGTCCGGGCGGCAACGCCGCTAACGTTGGCATCTCGGTTTACTCCTCCAAGGATCTTTACCATTGGAAGAACAATGGAATTGCACTCAAGGTAAGCGAGGACCCCACAAGCGACATCGCAAAGGGTTCCATCATCGAGCGCCCGAAAGTTCTCTACAACGCACACACGCATCAATACGTAATGTGGTTTCATCTTGAGCTCAAGGGCAAGGGATATAGTGCCGCTCGCGCGGGTGTTGCTGTCAGCAAAACTCCAACCGGACCCTACACCTTTTTGAGAGACTTTCGTCCAGATGGAGAGATGTCTCGCGACATGACGTTGTTTCAGGATGATGACGGCAAGGCTTACCTTATTACAACCTCTGAAAACAACCAGACCCAGCACGTCTCCCAATTGACCGCTGACTTCCTGGACACCACGGGCCACTATCGACGCATCCTGGCCCATGAGGCGCTCGAGGGAGAAGCACTCTTCAAGTGGCAGGGCAAGTATTACTACATCGGTTCGCATACAACCGGGTGGGCTCCCAATCCAGCTTTTGCTGCCGTTGCAGACTCACTGACCGGGCCATGGAAGCCTCTCGGTAATCCTTGCCAAGGCGAAGGCGCAGAGATAACCTTTGGCGCACAAAGCACCTATGTGCTTCCCGTTGCCGGAAAACCAGGGGCCTTCATCTTTATGGCGGATCAGTGGAGACCGAAGAACGCAATTGATGGGCGCTACGTATGGCTCCCGATTACTCTCAGCGATGGAACTTTTTCGATCCCTTGGCGAACCAGCTGGGACTTGAGCATTTTTGATCCGCGTTAGCACCCACCAACGGCTGCGCCCCAACTGAGGAGAAGAGTCTTGAACCGCAGATCATTTTTAGCAGCTGCAGGAAGCACCATGCTCTCCTGGCCACACCTGCTCTCTGCGCAGGCAGAGCGCTGTGCATTGCAAATCAGCACGAAGCCTGGCCGCGAAGTGCCGAAGAGCTTTACGGGGCTCAGTTATGAGTTGTCGCAACTCACAGAGCCAGAATTCTTTTCAGCAGAACACAAAGACCTCGTGGAGCTATTTCGCAATTTGAGCCCTTCGGGCCTCCTCCGCATCGGTGGCAATACAAGTGAGTTCTGCTGGTTTCAAGCAACCCCTTCAACAGTTGCTCCAAAACTTCATGTCCCAACCGGAGACATCAGCAAGAACTGGATGCCGCACCAGCTTTTCAAAATCACTCCCCAAGCAATTGACACGCTGGCAAGCTTTCTTCATGCCACGGGATGGAGCGCCATCTATGGATTAAACTTCGGCAACAGCACACCAGAACGAGCAGCAACAGAAGCCGAGTACGTTGCCAAAACCTTGGGCGAAAAGCTGGCTTTTTTTCAGATTGGCAATGAACCGGATTTTTATCGTGATGCCAATAACGGGACTCGCCCAGCAGGCTGGGGTTTTGAAGATTACGTCAAGGAGTGGGTGGCGTACGCTGACGCCGTTAGCGCGCGTGTGCCTGAGGCACGCTTCGGAGGACCAGATACCGGTGCCTCCTCTGATTGGGTTGTTCGTTTTGGTGAGGAAGTGGCTCCGCAGCTAGGCAACCGGCTCATTGCGCTCAGTGGACATTACTATGCAGAGGGTCCACCGAATGATCCCCGCGTTACAACCGCCAGGTTGCTCGCGGGAGATCCGCAGGTTATCCGCTCCACGCAAGAGATCATGCGTGTAGCTGATATGCAGCATCTCAGTTACCACATGTCAGAGGGCAACTCCTGTTATCGCGGTGGCAAGCCAGGCATGAGCAATGCGTTTGCGGCTTCACTCTGGGCCGCGGATTATCTTCTTACCCTTGCGAATCTTGGCTGTGGGGGCGTCAATCTGCACGGGGGCGACAGCCGCTTTCTCTCCGCAAGCCTCGGCAACCATAACCCAGGTCTCGAAGCAGCCAAAGGAGAAGCACAAGCGGCATCCAATGGCTTTTATACCCCGATTGCCTCGGAACAGCATCAACGGGCCAGTGCGCGGCCGGTTTACTACGGCATGCTGTTTGCCCAGCAGTTTGCAGGCGCCGTCATGCTGGAGACCAACAGCGATGGCGGGAGCCAGTTAGCGGTCTATGCGGCACAGAAACAGAAGCAGACCCTCGTTGCACTCATCAATAAAAGCGCCGACCGCAATCTTCGCTGCTCCATTCACGCACCTCAATTCCAACACCGCGTGCGTGCGCTCAGACTCACGGCTCCAAGCCTGAACGCAACCAGCGGTGTTCTCTTCGGCAAGACGACCGTCTCTACAACCGAAAGATGGAAGCCTCACTACGATGAGCTTCGCAGCTCATCGCAGGTATTAGAGGTCGACCTTCCCGCCGCCAGCGCTCTACTGCTTTTTGCTGAATAGCCTTAAATTTTTGCATTTAATGTCTCTTTATACGTATTGAGAATGATCGTGGAACGAATGGTCTTAATGCCTTTCACAGAGTGCATTCGCTCCCATACCAGCTTCTGATACTCCTCCAGGTCACGGACCACCACACGCAAATTGAAGTCAAAGTCTCCGGTAACAAGGTGACAGGATTGAATCTCCGGCATCTTGCGGATCGCAGCTAAAAACGAATTCCCAGCTTCAGTCGTATGCTTTTCCAGACTAATTTCCACGATCGCTGCGAGCTGATAACCAAGTTTTTTGTTATCAACCTCAATTGTGAACTTGCGAATGATGCCGTCTTCGCGTAATCGCTGAACGCGTCGCAGGCACGGAGCTGGCGTCAGCCCGACCAAATCGGCTAACTCTGTATTCGCGATGTTTCCCTGCTCTTGCAGAATCCGCAAAATATGCTGATCGATCTCATCCAAGCCAATCATGCCTTCTCCACGCAATTTTCATGCGACCAATAGAATATTTCTGATCATAAATTGCGCAATAAGATGCATCAAGAGCAGCTTCACGCAATCATTGCGCTCAAAACAAGCTCTATCCTTGCTCTGTGATTCAAGGACTACAGCTGATCAATCCGGAATTTGCAATTCTTACAGGAGCGGGCCTTTTTTCTGGAGGCATCAACGCCCTTGCAGGCGGAGGCAGCTTTGTAAGCTTCCCCGCACTTCTGTTGTGCCGCATCCCGCCTATTGCCGCTAACGCGACTAATGCGTTTGCAACCTGGCCGGGATTGTTCAGCGCGTTCTGGGGGTACCGGCAGCGACTGCTTCCGCACTGGCGCACCCTCGTGATGCTGAGTCTTCTAAGCCTTGCAGGTGGAACCGCTGGTGGCCTTCTCGTGCTGTGCACACCGCCGCGAGTCTTCTCACACCTTGTACCTTATCTACTGCTCTTCGGAACGTTGCTCTTCGTCTACTCCTGCGTCAAACACAGAGGCGCAACAGACGCGGAAATTACCGAAGAAGAGGCGCTCGTCACCCTGCCACAGCAAGCGATCGACCGTCGCTCGATTGCCCAGCTTCTGGTATCCCTCTACGGCGGCTACTTTGCTGGCGGAGCAGGCATTCTGCAGATTGCAACGCTCAGCATGTTCGGTGTCGAGGACCTGCAGTTCATTCTCGGTCTCAAGAATTTTTTTGGTGTACTCATGAGCGGCGCTTCACTGGTGACCCTCATGTTGGGTGGGAAAATTCTGTGGCATGAAGCCGCCATTCTCACCGTAGGCACAATCGCAGGCGGCTACCTCGGTGGCAGGATCGCCCAAAAGATAAACCCCAAGGTTTTGCGTATAGCGGTGGCAGTGTTCTGTGCCCTCGTCACCACCTTCTTCTTCGTAAAGCATAGGTAGCCATATGAGCACTCTGACAGATACTCACGTTTACGGACAAAGCTACGTTCAATCGCTTCCGCTCTATATCCCGGGTAAATCGGCTGTCTCCGTAGCGCGCGAGCATGGTTTTGAGGAAAGCAGCATCCTCAAGATGGCATCCAACGAAAATCCGCTGGGTATGTCTGAACATGCAAAGCATGCCTTGGCAGAGCTAGCCGCAAACCCTTCCTCCAGCTATCCAGACTCCGAAGCCACAGCACTCAAGCAGGCGCTCTCCGAACGTTTTCACGTTGACTCTGCCGGCATCATCGTGGGCAATGGCAGCAGCGAAATTCTCGAGCTGGCCGCAAGAGCCTTTGCCGGCAACGGCTGCTCTGTTGTCATGTCACAGTACGCTTTTGCGAGCTACTCCCTGGCAACGATGGCTGTAAACGCCACACCTGTTGTTGTGCCGGCGCAATCGTTCGGCCATGATCTCGAAGCCATGCTTGAAGCGTGTACGTCTACAACAACACTTCTCTATTTGGCGAATCCGAACAACCCTACCGGAACGTTTCTCGATCAGAAAACAATTCGCCACTTCCTTCGCCGCGTACCAGAGCACATCGTTATCGTTCTCGATGAAGCCTATGCCGAGTATCTCTGCGAAGAGGATCAGAGCTGCCCACGTGCTTTGCTGAATGAGCATCACAATCTCATCATCGCGCGGACCTTTTCAAAAGCATATGGCCTGGCAGCTCTGCGCATCGGTTACTCTCTCGCCTCAAAGGTACTCACAGACCTAATGAATCGGGTTCGTCCTGCCTTCAACACCAACAGCTTCGCACAGGCCGCAGCAACAGCTGCACTTGCCGATGAAGACTTCGTGACGCTAAGCCGCGAGATCAATGCGGCCGAACGCGAACATCTGTATTCAGCATTCGATGCAATGAAGCTGCAGTACGTCCCGTCCTCAGGCAACTTTGTTCTGGTACGTGTTGGGCAGGGAGCACAGGTTGCACAACGTTTGCTGGAGCGCGCGATTGTAGTGCGCCCCATGGCCAGCTACGAACTTCCGGAATGGCTCCGCATCACGGTCGGGCTTCCTGAACAAAACAAGCGTCTACTTACGGCGCTACAAGAGGTTCTTTAGTCAAAACAAAAACGAACTGGCCCCTTCACCCAACTGCGCATTCTCGCAGTTGGGATTTTTTTCTTATGCGGAAGCAGGAGTGTTCAATATTTCCGGCTCGTCACTTTACAGAAAGCCGAATTAGTTCACAATGGAAGAGCGCGTCTCGCAGATGCCGAGGCGTTTCACGGATCACAAAGGAGAGCCCCTATGACATCGACGTCGAAGTTGCAAGAACTCCAGGAACGCCCACTTCGCCTTTCCTCCGATCTTCCCACCGAAGCGGTTAAGGACATCAGCGGCGCACTCAATGCTCTGTTGGCTGACACCTTCACCCTGTATCTGAAGACCAAGAACTTTCACTGGCACATGAGCGGACCTCACTTCCGCGATTACCACCTTTTGCTCGATGAGCACGGCGATCAGCTCTTCGGCATGACAGACGATATTGCAGAACGTGTTCGCAAGATCGGTGGCGTTACAATTCGATCGATCGGCCATATCGCTCGCCTACAGCGCATCTCCGACAATGATGCGGACTTTGTGACCCCGGAAGATATGTTGAGTGAGTTGCATGAAGATGAAAAGGCGCTGACGCTCA